>JAACWH010000060.1 GCA_009991425.1 Leptospira sp. | reverse complement strand
TTCGCACTGTGGCAATCAGGAAGTAATTTTGCAGTAGCATTTTGATTATGGGAATCTGGGGCGGAGTTAGATTCCATTGATGAGTGTTCTTTAACTAGCGGTAGGGATTGGGCTTTGGAATTTTTATATTGAATACTTTTCGAGGAAAAATTTACATCTTCGGGATTAGAATGGATTTCTTTCTTGGAAGAATGATTGCAGGTACATAGAGCTTTCGCTTCCATAATGCAGATCCCCAACAATCCGTTTGCAACGAATAAGGATTGAAAAATCACGGCAAACACTACAAAAGTAGAGATGATTTCTTTTTTTGCTCGCATTCTCTTCCAATGGAAAATTTGTCATGCAAATGGCAATTAGATTTTTGTTTTCAGGAAAAAGCCATTCTAGATCATGGATGTATAGCCCAAAACAGGGGGAAAACTTATGAAGCGTACCGAACTCGAAAGAAGAGAAAGGGAACTCCGTCGCATGGAGAAGAAAAGTAGACCTGGCGGCAAAGGTGAAAGAGAAGAAATGAGTGTTGGAGATTATATCGAAGCACTCTTTAATCTGTTTCGTTACGATACTCAAGAGATATTCAATTCATCGGAAGATGTTGATATACTTGAGATATTGGAAAATATGAAAGAAGACCACCCAGAAAAACAGTGGGACGTAATCATTCGCAAGGCTGTGAACAAAACAAAGGTTCAATCCAAAGATAAAGCTTATGAAGAATTGCGAGAATTAGCTGGTATTCAAGTAGTAGTTTAGAACTTTTCTAAAAAATGCAATTAACCCAAGGAATATATAATATTTTCTTGGGTTTTTTTATGTCCGAATATTTCGTCAAATTTGATCCTTATTACTTTTTAGAAATATTGAATCCGTAAAGAGTTAAAAATCGGTAGAAAGTAGATTTAGGATCCTATAAAATGACCTACTGGACTTAAGAAAAAGCATTATATGAACACAAGAAAAATGAAACTTGATCTTACAAAAATTCTTTTTTCTATTCTTCTAATTTCAAGTCCTATATACTCACAATCAGAAATTATAGAATGGCAAACTAGGTTAAATGGTTTGGATGTCTCTCCATACATAGAATATTATTTAGATCCTACCAATGAATTAAGTTCGGATATTGCATATTTGAAATTTCCGAAAGATGGCTTTATTCAAAATTCCGATAAGGTAATTAATTTTCCTGCTTCGAAAGGCACTCTCTGGTTGCGTCTGAATATTCACAATCCTCATGATCGCCCCATTCAATTAATATTGAAGTGTAGATATCCTCTACTTGAGAATATTGATCTTCACTACTTCCAAAGAGGAAGTTTTATAACTAAGAAACATGGCCGTTTAACAAATCCAATGCATGCAGAAGTTAAATATAGAGGCTCAGCATTTCGAATTCGTGTTGAGCCAGGAGACACTAGTCGCATACTACTCAGTGTTCAATCTAACTCCTCAATGAATGTACCATTGAATTTGTATTCACATACTGGATTTTATGAATCGGTGGCGATTGAACAAACATTTCAAGGAATGTACTTCGGTGGATTATTGGTAATGTTAATTTATAATATTTTTATGTATGTAAGTTTAAGAGATAAATCTTATCTACATTATATAGTTTATTTATTTTTTACAGGTATTGTATTTCAATTATTTTTTAATGGCTATATTCATCTCTTAGTTCTTCCTGAATTAAGTTTTTATACTGTATATTTTCATAATTTATCTTACTTAATTTCTATTGCTGCCTTTTTTCCATTTGCTAAATCATTATTAAATCTCAAGCATCAGACTCCTAAGTTGAATCGAATATTAAATGTTATACTAATCTCCTTGTTTTCATTAATCCCAATGTACTATTTTGTATCTTATTCTTTAATGAATAAGATATTAGATGGATTCGCTGCATTTGTATTATTATTTTTTACCTTTATTACTTTCAAATTAATCTTGAGGCGTTACACGCCAGCTTATTATTTTTTTGCAGGATTCATTCTTGTCGAAATTGGTGGGCTAACAACTATGCTAAAATACAACGGATTCTTTCCATCTAACTTTATAACGGAAAATTCCTTCCAGATAGCTCAATATTTTGAAGTCATTCTTATGAGTTTTGCCCTAGCAGATCGGATTCGTCTTTTAAAAGTTCAAAATAGCATTATTCAACTTAAATCTCAAATTGATAATGAAAAATTATTATCATTTCAGAATGAAATGATAATCGCTAAGAAATTACAAGAGTCAACTCTACCTTTGCAAAATCCTAAAATGAAAGGTCTCAAGATTACATCTAAATACAATCCAATGTCTTATGTTGGTGGAGATTTTTATGATTTCCATATTTTAGATGAACATACAATTTTAGTTCTTATTGCGGATGTTACAGGACATGGAATACCTGCTGCTTTCGAAGCAGCTATGCTTAAAGTTGCTTTTTCAGTTGAAAAAGAATTGGTTCAAGAACCAGCAGATTTACTTGTTACCATTAACCAAATCTTAAAGCATAGTTACAACAATCAATACCTTACAGCTTCTATTATAAAGATCGATTTGAAAAAGAAAAAAATGAAAATAGCAAATGCAGGTCATCCAGCATTAATCCTCCATAGAAGAACAGAGGATAAAATCAATCAGTACAGACCAAAAGGTTCCTTGATCGGATATTTCGAAAATTTAGAAATCCATGAATTAGAGCTTCCTATTCAATCTATGGATAGAATCATTCTTTGGACAGATGGTATGACAGAAGGAATTCAGCCAAAAACCAATGATCCATATGGAGAAGAAAGATTTCTAAACTCCATTCAGAATCAAATCGATTCAGATAATGAATCCGCCGCTAATTCGATACTAGGTGATTCTATAGACTGGTTAGATGGTGAAAATCCAACAGATGATTTAACATTAGTAGTAATAGATATAGACTAAAATATTCAAATAACACTTATTTAAGTTTTAGTTCTACACTTAAATACCCAAATCAATTAATCTAAACTTTAATTATCAGCATAAATCGCCACATTCAATTGTCTGGATACATTATCAATATTTCGAGACAGATCTTTGTAGTGAAGTATTGGAAGAAATTTAACCTTTTTCTGGAACTTCTTTTTCTTTACCTTATTCTCCATTTTGTTAATGGTTTTGATTGCTTGTTCACGAAGTCTACGAGACTCAGTACGAACTTCAGGTTTTGCGAGAGCTAAGAAATGATCATCTTTATCTTGGTTATTGCAAAGCAGGTCGTAATGCTCAAGAACTATACCAAATTGCTCCGATAGATCATTCAATAAATTATTGTCTAGTTGGATTCCGTCTCTATGTGCCTTTCGAATCTTGCGAGCAGCTGATGCAAAATTATCTCCAATTTCCTCAATTGATTTTATTCTTTCCATGATTCCAACGATGGTTCTTGCATAGGATCCTTGAACCCCTGCCTCTTGGACTTCATTTAGATAGGCGAGTATCTGGACTCTTAGTTTATCCAGCTCTTCTTCTTTTTCAAATATATCAGCTACTTTCTTGGAATCAAAAGGGTCTGTTATCAAAGATTTTAATTCTAAAAAGACATTCCTTGTTTCACGAATGATTTTCTTAGTGTAGTTTGATAATTCTGCAACTGCAATGTCTGTTGTTCGGATAGAGCCAGCAGAAAGAAATTTAATCTCTCTAAGGTCATCATCTTCATCTTTGCCTGTGATTCTGTTGATTATAGAATTCACAATTTTTGCAATTTGTGGAATGAATGCTACAAGAACTATTGTATTCATAACATTAAATAATGTATGAAAAGTTGAAATATGAAACCGAGTTGAATCTAAATTGGAAGCCGGATCTCCAGGAACTAGATAATCAACAAATTGAATCATAGGAATAAAAAGAAACATCATCCATACAACACCGAAAAGGTTAAAAATCGTATGAGCGAGTGCGGCCTTTTTCGCATTGGTATTTCCAGGTATTGCGGCAAGGTTCGCTGTGATTGTAGTACCAATATTTTCACCCAGAATCATTCCATAGGCAGCTTCAATTGGAATTATACCATTAAAGGCTAAAGTAATTGTTATGGTTGTAGAGGCAGATGAAGATTGCACTACAATTGTAAGTAGTGTTCCTATTAATATGAATAGGAAAATAGAATAGAATCCTTGATTTGTAAATTGTTCAAGGAAGAGGAAGGTCTCTGGATTTTTGGCAGAATCAGGAATAGAGGATTTTAAATAATCCAAACCAAGAAATAAGAGTCCAAAACCAACAAAGAAGTTCCCCCATCCAATCAATGTATCTCTTTTGGAAAAATAAAGAAGTATACCAAAGATTATAGATGGTAGTGCGAATAAGGATATATTTATCTTAAAGCCTATAAAAGAAATCACCCAGGCAGTAATAGTGGTACCAATATTAGCACCCATGATTACGCCAATTGCTTGGACTAAGGTGAGTAGAGCCGCATTTACAAACCCAACAACTAACACTGTTGTTGCGGATGAGGACTGAATCGCTGATGTAATTATTAATCCACTGATTATAGCTGTGAATCGATTGCGGGTCATTTTGGAAAGAAAGTTACGGAGGTTCTCGCCTGCAACATATTGCAAAGCTTCACTCATTAATTTCATTCCATATAGAAAAATTCCTAAGCCGCCGAATAGGTTTATCCAATTCGAGGTTTCCATAGATTTGCCTCAATAAAAAGTATTCAGGTATAGGAAATCTTATAAGGCTTATGTGTCATTCAAAACAAGTCAGATTTTATTACAATTTGGTAAAAGAAGAAAAGTTTTAAGTATAGTATCTGTCTCACTAATGATACATAATAAATTTTAGAATTAGAAAATCATACAATCCATGTCTTCCAAACATCAGGCTGAAAGCCCACAGTCGCTTTCTTTCCATCGCGAACTATAGGAGTCTTCAAAAGTAGGGGAAATTCTAAAAGGATTTCCATTTTGTCAAATTTCATATATTGAAGATTTTTTTCTTTATAGAGCTTAGAATTTATATCGATTAAATCATCTAAGGTAACCGAACTCAATATACTCGTTAATTCACCCTTTGACATGGGTTTTTCTGATAAATTTATCAATTGAAATTTGATTCTTCTCTCTTTGAAGAACATCTCTGCTTTTTTTGTATTTGAACATTTTTTTGTTCCAAAAATTTGAAGATTCAATTTTCTTCTCCTGGATTTTTTCTACTTTATAAATGATCAGACTTGCAGATGACCTTTAATGCTCAAATCCATTTTTAATCAAATATTTGCAGGTATCGAGCATTTCAAGACAATTCAAATTACCAGAGAGCAATCATACATCTAGGTTTTTATTCCTCAGATTGCATAAATTTATCATATAACGTCCATAAGATTTAAATAAACCAAAAAAAAGTCTTTGACATATCTGGCAGTAATTATTCGGTGAAGGTATGACTTATTAACTACTAAATAGATTAGAATATGCTAAATATTGCATTGATTAGTTCAATATAAAGAATATGTTAATTTATTTCGGAAGTATTTTTTGTTCAGTTTATTTATTCCGCTGTTCTGCTCATTTCTTCTGAATTTTTTTACAATAATCTTTATATAATTTTATTAATAAGTTATACATAAGGAAAATATATGAAATTGAATCACAATGGAACAATGCCAGCTCAGGATTTTGGATTAGAACCAACAAAAACTCGAGATACAAATCATTATACTCAAGAATACATTCACTCTTTTGTAGATAAATGGGATGAACTAATTGATTGGTCTGCTAGAGCAAAAAGTGAAGGAAGTTTCTTTATTGATGAATTAAAGAAGAGAGGTAAGCATAAGATTCTTGATGTAGCAAGTGGAACTGGATTTCACTCTGTTAGACTATGGAAGGAAGATTTTGAAGTTACCTCAGTTGATGGTAGCCCTGCAATGCTTGCCAAAGCTTTTGAAAATGGCAGAAAGCATGATTTGATTCTTAGAACTGTCCAAGCTGATTGGAGATGGTTGAATAAGGATGTTCATGGAAAATTTGATGCTGTTATTTGCTTAGGAAATTCTTTCACTCATTTATTTGATGAGAATGATAGAAGAAAAGCATTAGCTGAATTCTATGCTGCTCTAAAACATGATGGAGTCTTAATAATTGATCAAAGAAATTATGATTCGATCTTAGACAACGGATTTTCCACAAAACACACATATTATTATTGTGGCGATAATGTAAAAGCAGAACCAGAACATGTTGATGATGGCCTTGCTAGATTTTGTTATACATTCCCTGATAGTTCTCAATATCACTTAAATATGTTTCCATTAAGAAAGGATTATCTTAGGGGTTTAATTAAAGATGTAGGATTTCAGACAGTGAACACTTATGGTGATTTCCAAGAGACCTACCATGGTGAAGATCCTGATTTCTATATACATATTGCTGAGAAATCTTATGCTGGTGAAGGTAAGTAAGAGATGACAGTTGCTTCAACAGATAAAGCAAAAATCTATTACAATAGTAAAGATGCTGATGAATTTTATTTCCATGTATGGGGTGGGGAAGATATTCACATAGGCCTATATGATCCACCAGAAATTCCCATTCGCGAGGCATCTAGAAAGACTGTTCAAGCGATGGCTGATGTTGTTTCTTCCCTATTAAATAAAAATTCAAAAGTTTTGGATTTAGGTTCTGGATACGGAGGAGCCGCGAGATATTTAGCTCATACTTATCAATGTAAGGTTACTTGTTTTAATCTAAGTGAAGTTGAAAATCAAAGAAATCGAGAAATGAATCAGAAAGCTAAATTAGATCATTTGATTGAAGTTATTGATGGAAATTTTGAAGATCTGCCTTTTGATGATTCGTCTTTTGATGTAGTTTGGTCTGAAGATGCGATTCTACACAGCTCCGCTAAACCTAAGGTATTCGAAGAAATAAATCGAGTTTTAGCAAAATCTGGTGAACTCATCTTTACTGATCCTATGCAAACTGATGATTGTCCAGATGGAGTTCTCCAGCCTATTTATGATAGAATTCATTTGGATTCATTGGGCTCTGTCAGTTTGTATAAAACCTTAGGTGAAAAAGCTGGACTTAGCTTTAACAATTTTAAGGATTATACTAGGTATCTTCCCATTCATTATGATAGAGTTCGACAGACTTTAATAAAGGAAAAAGATCAACTTACATCCAAAATTTCAGAGGAATTCCTAGATCGAATGATCCAAGGATTGGGTCATTGGGTAGAAGGCGGTAACAAGGGTTACCTTTCTTGGGGAATCCTTCACTTTTGCAAAAACTAAAAATTCTTAGAAATTTGAAATCTTTTCATCTTTCTATATTTATTTTAATCAGCTTTCTTACCTATGCATTTTTCCTACCTGAAACTTTCCAAGTATACAGTTCCTTAAGTCTTAGCTTTATTATATCAAAGTTTGGATGGTTCTATCTACTTGTAACTTTTTCTGTATTTGTGTATTGTGTTTATCTGACATTAAGTAAATATGGAAATATAAAGTTAGGTGAAGATTCTGATCCTGTTCAGTATAATTTTAAAAGTTGGCTAGCTATGCTTTTTTCTGCAGGAATGGGAATAGGTTTAGTCTTTTATGGAATTTCAGAGCCTCTAGCGCATTTTTTAGATCCTCCACTTGGACTCGCCGAACCCAAAACTCCCCAAGCGGCTTTTTTATCTCTAAGATATACCTTCTTTCATTGGGGTGTCCACCCTTGGGCGATCTATGCTCTATTAGGTATGAGTATGGCATATTTTCAATTTAGGAAAAAAGACAAATCATTGATATCAACTCTCTTTAAGCCTCTTGGACTTAAAAGTGAATCCTTATTTGCAAAATTTATTGATGCTATATCAATCTGTGGAGTTGCTTTTGGCGTTGCGACTTCCTTAGGATTAGGTAGTCTCCAAATTCATTCTGGTTTAACTCGTCTTTTTGACATACCTACAGGAATGAGCGTCACATTGACAATTGTCTCTGTAACGACTGTATTGTATTTGATATCTGCTTGTACGGGATTGGACAAAGGGATACGGATTCTAAGTAATCTGAATATGGTATTAGCTGGCTTATTAGTAATGTTTGTTTTATTCACTGGGCCTACTAACTTTTTAGTTGAATTGCTTTTTACAGCAATTGGAAACTACTTGCAAAACTTTATTTCCATGAGTTTTCGAATGGCACCATTTACAGATTCAGGTTGGTTACAAAATTGGACTCTATTCTATTGGGCATGGTGGATATCCTGGGCTCCTTTTGTTGCAACCTTTATTGCTCGTATTTCTAAAGGTCGTACAATTAGAGAATTTATGATTGGAGTATTGCTTCTTCCAACTGTACTTTCTATGGTTTGGTTTTCCGTGTTAGGTGGAACAGGAATTTTCACAGAATTATACCAAGACTTAAATATTTCCTCTTTAATTAGCCAGGATCCTTCAGCAATTTTATTTATTACACTTGAGAAACTACCATTGGGATATTGGATTAGTATCATTGCTATTGCCTTAGTGATGGTATTTTTTATCACCAGCGCGGATTCAGCGACTTTTGTCTTGGGTATGCTCTCATCTGATGGAAATGCAAATCCCAGTCTGATTTCAAAATTAATTTGGGGAACGATGATTTCATTAGTCGCCTCTGGTTTGTTAATCAATGGAGGATTGAAATCATTACAATCTTTGGCAATCATCACCTCATTGCCATTTGCTATTTTGATTTTTGTTTTGATTTTCTCTATCCATAAAAGCTTACGTATGGATGAGAAATTTATTAATAAAAAAGAAAAACTTTAAAGGAAACTATTCATTTTGTTTTTTCAAGATATTTATAATATTTCTATAAACAAAATTTTTCAAATTCAAGTAACTTTTTAAAAAAATTGCGAATAGAGAGTTAATGAGTATCACATCATTAACTCTTTCTTTTTTGGCAGGAACGCTCACAACTCTCTCACCTTGTGTGCTTCCTGTCTTACCTTTTGTATTGTCTTCTTCGCTAAGTAAACATAAACTAGGTCCATTATTTCTTGGATTAGGTCTTCTAACAACTTTTGTTGGTAGTACAATAGTATTGAATTCTACTGGATATATATTTGGTCTCACACCAGATTTAATACGTAAAATATCCTCTATTTTGCTTGGTTTGAGTGGTCTCTTCTTGTTGTCACAGAATGCTCAGGATCTACTTACGATTTTGTTATCTAAATGGACATCAAAACTGGCTAAAAAATCAGAAAATAATTCCTCATTTACTAATGAGTCATCTAAAGAAAATTTTAATCGTCTTAATAATTCAAGTGTTCCATCTAACATTTGGAAACAAATTCTTTTCTTTAAAAGTGAATGGTTTACGGGATTCATATTAGGATTTATTTGGACTCCATGCAGTGGTCCAAGTTTAGGTATTGCCCTTGGCTTAGCAGGACAACAGGAGACTTGGATGCAAGCTGTGGCCTTGCTTTTCATTTTTGGTATGGGAGCGGTTATTCCCTTGCTTGCTTTTGCTTATGGGGCGCAAGCGCTCCTAAAAAAAATGAAATCGAATATGCATGTTATGAATTATACTAAAAAAGTTTTTGGTTTATTAATGTTTATCTTTAGCATTTTAATTTATACGAATATGCATCGTTATGTGGAAGCAAGTATTAATGGGATATTACCTGATTTCTGGATTGATTTTATTACAAAATTTTAGGAGAAAATATGAGAATTTTTAAATGTTTTATAGTTACTTTTTTAGTAATTTTTCTACAAGGAAATAATCTTTGGGCTTTCGAAGAATATACAAAAGAAAAGTTTTCTACATCGCAGAAGAACAATGAGAGAATCCTTTTGCATTTTCACGCAGAATGGTGTCCGACATGTAAATCGCAGGCTAAGGCTTTAGATTCCTTAGAATTAGAAGGCAAGTTAAAAGGGATAAAAATTTATCGAGTGGATTTCGATAAGGAAGATGAGTTCAAATCTTCTTTAAAAGTTTCTGACCAGTCCACTTTCGTTGCTTTTTATGGAGGTCCAGAGACGGGGAGAATAATTGGGATAACTTCTAAAGATGATATTAACCAATTCATCACTCAAAAGTTGAGAAAAATTTCTCTATCTGAACAACTTGATCTTATGCAGAAACAAAATAGATCAAAACTTCCAGAAGATAAAAGAAAAATAATGGATGCCTCTCTTGAAAAATTAAAAGCTTCAAAGATTGAAGAAAAAGCTCCCAAGCTAGGTCAAGTTATTCAAAATTTTCAATTGACGGATACTAAAGGGAAAAGACAAACTCTCGACTCTCTACTAAAAAAGGGGCCAGTAGTAGTTTCCTTCTTTAGAGGAAGCTGGTGTCCTTATTGTAATGCTCAGTTAAAAAATTACCAAGAATACCACTCTCAATTTAAAGCTAAGAACGCAACGCTAGTAGCTATAACTCCAGAAACTACTAAATCATTGAATGATAAAAATTTTGGAGATGAATTTGATTTTATAATTTTGCAAGATACAAAGAATCAGTATTCGAAAAAACTTGGACTCGTATTTGGATTAGATGAATCAATAAAAAAGCTTTACAAAGAGTTTGGTATTGATTTAGAAAAAGACCAAAATAGTTCAGAATGGGAGTTGCCTCTTCCCGCAACCTTCGTAGTTGGAAAGAATAGAAAAATACTTTATTCTTTTGTTTCTGCGGACTATACAAAGAGAGCTAATCCAGAAGAAATATTATTAGCCATACCAAAAAAATAATATTTATAGCTTATATTTAGTTAGCTTTATAATTAAAAATTGCATAAGAGTAGGGAATTTTAGTTCCCTGCTAGAGGCTTTTTCTATAATGTCGAAAGAGTATAATATTAATGTAGGTAGATATGATTTCTTATCCGGTTTATAAACTCATTCATCTTTTTGGGATTTTTCTTCTTTTAGGATCCTTAAGTGGTCTTGCTCTCTACACAGCAAATGGTGGTAGCAAATCGACCAACCGATTTCGCATGTGGGCAGGAATCATGCATGGGGTGGGACTTTTCCTAATTTTGCTTGCTGGTTTTGGAATGCTTGCAAGACTTCAGATTACTTCCTTTCCTTGGCCAGCCTGGGTTTTTGCAAAAACATTTATGTGGCTGGTTTTTGGTGGATTGTATGCTTTAGTTTCAAGAAAACCTACGGTAGCAAAAGTAATGTGGCTTGTGATTCCATTTTTAGCTACACTTACAGCCTACATTGCTATTTTTAAGCCTTTTTAAGAAGCATTTTTATTGGCTCTCTATTGAACTTAAAGTTTGAGAGAGCCTCATTTTTAATTGAAAGTTCAATGTTGGTATAATATACGAGAACAAGTAATTCTTGCTTAATATTTGCATGCGCCCAAAATGGTAGCTAGTGGTTACGTTAGATAAAAGCAATTGCTCCATTTATTTATCCAAGTCTATAGATATAGTACTAAGATCCCAACAAGAATTTAGAGTTCATAAGTTTGATTTCGAAGAAGACATAACTTCATATAGAATTGATGGATTTTTGTATGGTATTGTCGTTATTACCGCCGAAGAAATCAATCGTCTGGGGAGAAAGTTGTGGAATGAATTTCGAAGCAACCCTGAGCTAAACATCAAATTTTTAGTCATTACTAATAAGAATGATGAATTCTACAATCAATCTGGTTTACCTGGAGATTTAATATTTGGATGTATTTCTAGTGAAATAACAAGTCAACATTTGATCTCTCTATCTCATTCAATTATTTCTTATATGGATTTGGAAATAAAAAATGTCCAACTCCAATCAAGTTTATTTATTAATACCCAAGATATTCGCCGAATTACCAGTGTTGGTCAAGCCTTAGCTATAGAGCATGATTTTGGGAAACTTATTGATATGATTTTACTCAAAGCTCGGGAGCTTACTGCTGCGGATGGTGGGTCTATCTATCTTGCAGAAAGGCCAAGCAATGGAGAGAAAGCAACTCATTTACGATTTATGAAATCAGTTCTATTGCTTGATGCTGATGAATTTTCTTTGCCTATTAATTCCAAATCTATCGCCGGTTATGTAGCCTTAACTCGTAAACCATTGATCATTGATGATGTTCATAATTTACCAAACGGCACAGAATATAGTTATAATTCAGATTTTGACAAGATGCATAACTATTATACAAAATCTATGATGACACTGCCAATGACCAATCCAGCCGGTGACATTATAGGTGTGATTCAGTTAATCAATCGAAAGAAGAATTTCAACAAACAACTTACTCTTGAAATGATGCAAGGTGATGAGGTAATATCTTTCTCTGAAAAAGATTATGAAATCGTAAGTTCGATGGCAGGTCAGGCAGCAGTTGCCATTGATAACCAGAGACTATTACAGGATCAGAAAGTACTTCTTGAAAGTTTTATACAATTGATCGCAGGTGCTATTGACTCTAAATCACCATATACAGGTGCCCACTGTGAAAGGGTGCCCATTCTGACCATGATGCTTGCTGAGGCTGCATGTAAGACAGAGGAAGGTGTTTTTAAATATTTTGATTTGAATGATACCGAACGATATGAACTTAGAATAGCAGCTTGGTTGCATGACTGTGGTAAGGTTACTACTCCAGTTCATGTCATGGACAAGGCGACTAAATTAGAAACTATATTTGATCGTATCGATTTAGTTAAAGCAAGATTGGAGATTTATAGAAATCAAATTGAGATTGAATATTTAAAATCACTCAATAAAGTAAATGGGAATCGAAGTAAATTAGATGAGGATTATAAAGCATCTATCCAAGAGATTTCTGATTATGAAGAGTTACTTATTTCGACTAATTATGGATCTGAATTTTTGGCGGATGATGTCATTTCCGAAATTGAAAAGATTGCAAATATAAAAATTAATATTGGTGGAAAGCAGCAAAATCTTCTTACTAAAGATGAAGTTGATAATTTAATAATTCGTAAAGGAACTTTGACCGAAGACGAAAGACTGATAATCAATGGTCATATGGTAGAGACGATAAAGATGCTTGAATCCTTGCCATTTCCAAGCAATTTGAAAAGAGTTCCTGAATATGCGGGTGGCCACCATGAGAAATTGGATGGAAAAGGGTATCCAAAAGGCTTATATGCAAGTGATATGTCTGTGCCTGCAAGAATCATGGCAATAGCGGATGTATTCGAAGCCTTAACTGCACAAGACCGACCTTACAAAAAAGGTAAAACTCTTTCTGATACAATGAAAATCATGGGTTATATGAAGCAGGACAATCATCTAGATCCTGATTTACTTGATCTTTTTATTACTTCAGGAGTGTACAAGGATTACGCTAGTAAGTTTCTGCCTTCTAATTTGATCGATAATGTGGATGAAGAATCTATTTTACGCATTAAACCGAAACCTTTTAATCTTCCTCCTAAACCTGAGCGTGATAAAAGATGGATTGGATTTTTACCAGAATACCAAAATATTAATTCTAAAAAATCCAGTTTTTTTCAGAAGTCTCAAACCGATGAAGAGAATCTCACTTCTAAGAATTTTTAAGAAGCTACTGTAAACTTAATCGTTTTCCATAAACTTTTAATTGCGTCTTACTTATCTTTAAAAGTCTAAAAAATGAAATTTTTAACATAGTGAATGTTTTAAAAAAGGAATAGAATTAAATGAAAAAGATATTAATTAAAAATGGAACACTTGTCAATGAAGGTAGAATCTGGAATGCAGATATCCTCATTGAAGATAAGATTATTTCACGAATAGATGAAGCTGGAATCAGTGATTCTCAGGCAACAGTTATCGATGCCACAGGAAAATATATAATTCCAGGTGTAATTGATAGCCAAGTTCATTTTCGAGAACCTGGTCTTACTCAGAAAGATGACCTCTGGCATGCTTCTAGATCAGCTGTTTCAGGTGGAACAACATCCTTTATGGAAATGCCTAATACTATCCCAAAGGCTCTTACTCAAGAATTACTAGAAGAAAAATACCAATTAGGAAATAAGAATTCTATTGCTAATTATTCTTTTTACATGGGGACATCGAATGAGAACTCTGATGAAGTTTTTAAAACGAATCCTAAAAATGTGTGTGGTGTTAAAATCTTCATGGGGGCATCAACTGGTGATATGTTAGTTGATCGTCCAGAAACACTTCGAAGAGTTTTCTCGAAAAATCATCCGCTAATTCCTATTGCTCTTCATTGCGAGGATGAAGCAAGTATTCGCAAGAACACTGAACTTTTTAGGGAAAAATATGGTGAAGATATGCCCATGAAAATGCATCCTGAACTTCGATCTGCGGAAGCTTGTTACTTATCCTCTTCGCTTGCAGTTCGAATTGCCAAAGAATACAATTCAAGGATTCATATTCTACATCTAACTTCTGAAAAAGAAATGTCTCTGTTCGAAAAAGGAAATGTTCCCCTTCGAGAAAAAAGAATCACTGCAGAAGTCTGTATCCACCATCTATGGTTTTCTGCAAAAGATTATGAAACAAAAGGTACGTATATAAAATGGAATCCAGCTATTAAACAAGAAAGTGATCGTTTAGCACTTTTTCAAGCAATGCTTGATGATAAATTGGATGTGATTGCGACAGATCATGCGCCTCATACCTTGGAAGAGAAACAGAATTCCTATTTCAAAGCACCTGCTGGTGCTCCAATGGTTCAGCATTCACTACTTGCCATGCTAGAATTCTATCATCAAAAGAAAATATCTCTCGAAAAAATCATTCATAAGATGTGCCATGCTCCAGCTGAAATCTTTCGTGTTCATAATCGTGGATATCTAAAGCCAGGATATTTTGCAGATATGGTAATTCTTGATATGAATTCAAATTGGATAGTGGATCGTTCGAATGTAAATTACAAATGTGCTTGGTCTCCTATGGAAGGTGTGAACTTTCATTCGAAGGTTGAAAAAACCATAGTGAATGGGAGAATAGCATATGACAATGGAAATTGGGATGATACTCTTCGTGGAGAAAGATTGACTTTTGATCGAGATTAATTTCTATCAAATCTTTTGATATCTAATTGTTTAATAAAAAAAGACCAGGTTAAAACCTGGTCTTCAGTGCTTGAATAGTTGAATAGAAAGATTCTTTCTAATAGTTTTGGTATCTTTTAGCTTCGTTCTCAAGTCTCGCAGCTTTTTTCAAAAGATCTTTTCTCTCTGCATTTTTATAAGCAACTTTACCAGCCTTAGGTGCATTTGCTCTTTCACGATATTCTTTAGCCAATTCAAGTTTCTCTTGAGCTACATTTTTCATGTAAGCAGAAACAACATTTTGTTGAGCCGGAGTAGTTGCAGACTCTACTAAAGCCTCTTCTAATAGTTGTAATTTAGTACTTTGATCTATTGCAGAGATTGAACTTGCAGAAATCGTAAGTGCGGTTAATGCTAGGATGATTGATTTTGTTAAAGTTTTCATATTGTTTTCCTTTTTTAAAAATTTCGTAGAGAGTTTCTCTCTACATACATTAGACTATTTGGATTGTTTTTGGTCGATTGAAATTAATCAAATTTAATATTTTTTAATCAAAAATTCAAAAAAAATACAAAAATAGTAAAAAAAATTGAGATTTGTATTAAAAATGGTTAATTATTCTATAATATGCTTAAAATAAACTAAATATAGAGTAAATTCCTGGGTGATCATTTATAAAATTTTCTTATTATGATTAAAATTAATCATTCCAAAAAAGAATTTTGTATATTTTAATTGGGAAAAAGCTAAAATCCTAGTAGATTATGAAATTTATTAAAATTTGCTATCAATTTCAATAATGAGAAGAGTTAAGTCGTCTTCAAAACCTTGATTCAAGTTTGAATATTTTTTTAAAGCTGTCATGAGTTTATCTGTAAACTTATCCTTATCCAAGTGATGGTGATCAAGTATAAAGTTTTTAAAATTTTCTTCACCCCAAATTTCGTTAGTATTTCTTCTTACTTCTGTTATTCCATCTGTAAAAATAAAGATAATATCTCCCTCTTGGATAGGAATATTATCGAGTTTGTTGTTAGAATCTTCTACCCAACCTAATATTTTTCCTTCTGGATAATAACTTTCAACAATATGTTTGTTCTTACGAAAAATAAGCAAAGGAGGGTGACCAGAATTAGAATAGAGAATTTTTTTATTTTTCTTATCTATATAAAGATAGCTTGCTGTTACCAATTGATTGTTCTGTGCTGCAATCAATGTCTGATTCATTTCTTTTAGAAGTCGATCTGGTTTATTCTGCCATTTTTTATGAAAAGTAAATATTGCTTTGATCATGCTCGCAACTTGAGCTGCTGGAATTCCATGTCCTGCAACGTCAGAAACTAAAATCCCAAGGTTACCAGTAGATTCTTCTTCAATGAATTCATAAAGATCTCCACCTATTTCTGCCATAGGAGTATAATTTACATGAATTTTTAATCCAGGAAGATTAGGTATGGTTTTTGGAAGTATTGACTGGTGAATATCTCTTGCTATCTTTAATTCTTGGTTAATAGATATAATTTGTTCTTTTTGTTTTTGGTTAGTCTTAATATTCTGAAGAGCATCCTTTTGCATTTTAATTACTTCTTCTTGAGCAATGCCTTTCTCAATGCGAATTTGATTGATTCTATCTGCTAAGGCAAATGAAAATAATATTATTTCAAATGATGCTCCAATGTGAACCGACCAAGTAATGATTGGTAATTGAGGTATCAAAGCAAAGGAATGCATTTGGTAGATGAAAAGCCCGAGTAAAAATCCAGACCAGGCTGTAATAAAGTAGATTGAAGAGCGATTGCCTTTCACATGAATGTAAATTGCTGTTCCTAGGATTAGAAACATTTGCAAGAAGGCAAGTACTAAAGCGATTCTAATACTTATTACATAATCCAAGATAAATGGGATTGAAATTAAGAAGGCATTTACATAAACCAAGGAATTCAAAATCCTATCTAAAATATAATTCTTAGTTTTTGTATCGAGAATAGCTCTTGTAAATAACAATGCCCATACAGAAGTAAAGAAAATCATTATTGGAAAATTATAGTTTCCCCACCATATAGAATTCGGCCATAGATATTGGAATGATAAACCCGTTAAACTAGAAATAATGAAGATCCATCCAGTTAAGAATAAAACATAATATAAATAATGCAATTCATGAAAGAGAGTGTATAAAAACGATTTATACAAAATCATAACAAAGGCAATTCCAATAAATAGGCCTAAAAGCAATTGCTCAGTTATGACTTTTTCAAGAAAGGTTTCATAACTCCAAAGATTTAGAGGAACATTCAATGCACCAGTTGATGCGACACGTAAATAAATCTGCTTAGTGCTATTGGATTTAATTTGTAGAGGTACAACAAAATTTCTATATTTGAATTGTCTTTGTAAATAAGGATAAGTATCTCCCATTCGAATCTCATCTGAACCAGATTTACTTATCGCATTGTAGAAACGAATATCATCTAATTGTGGATAGGCGATTTCAAGTAAAAAATCTATCGTTTCTACAGTATTATTATCAATAAAACATCTTAACCAATAAGCTGAAGTCGTATAGCCAAATCCTGGTTGAATGGAGGTGATGGGAGTATAAATCTTATCATCTGTATATGCATCAAAAATATTCAATGAGCGATCTTGGTCCTCTAGATATTCACAATGTTGAGAAAGTATTCCTTCTAAATTGCTTGAATATAGCTGAAAATGCGAGGGTTCTGCTAGCAAGGATTGCATAGAAATCGCTAAATATAATCCAATCCAAAGTGTTCGATGCATATACGCATTAAGCCTATTGGATTCAGGATGGATCAAGAAAATTTTTTAGGATTATTTAATAATCTTAGCTATTGGGATTTTCGAAAGAAAATATTTATAAATTAAATTCTTGAATAGCAATATCAGGAGTTAGTATTTGAGAGAGGAATATGGGCAGCGATTTTTTACCATTCTTGTAAAATACATAAAGAGGTACACCGTTTCTTCCATAAGACTCTAAGGCTTTTGAAATTTCTGGATCCTCATTCGTCCAATCTGCCTTTAATACTAGAACTTTGTTATCTTTTAAATATTTTAAGATACTCTCTGTAAGGAATACTGTCTTCTCATTGTATTTGCAGCTTACGCACCAATCTGCTGTGAAATATAAAAATACAGGCTGTTCGCTCTCTAAAGCAAGCTGTAGATTGCTATCTGAATAAGATACAGAAGATTCATATCCTGTCTCCCAAAGTTCTTTTTGAAATAGATTACCGGGGGTCTTCCAGAAAGAATTGGCAGCCTTGGATTGTTTTTCTGTAGAATAGGCAATTCCAAAAATAGAAATAATTAAAAAGGAAAAAACTAGAAACTTTATAATTTGCTTATCAATCTTCTTGCTTAACCAAATGAGAAAGAAAAGAAATACTATACAGGCAAGAATATAGAAAGATTCATCTTTTCCTGAGATTCCCATGAATACCCAAAATAACCAAGCGGCCGTTAAGAGAAGTGGAAAAGCTAGAATCTCTTTGAAAGTAAGCATCCAAGCACCAGGCTTGGGTAAAAATTTTGACAGGAAGGGGACATTTTGTACTAAGATAAGCGGAAGAGCCATTCCCAAGCCAAGAGAACTGAAGACAATAAAACCAATAAATGGACTTGATGAAAAAGCAAATGCTAAGGCTGATCCCATGAAAGGAGCTGTGCAGGGAGTGGCAACTAAGACGGCTACTCCACCTGAGATAAATGAACCTAGCCCAGATTTAGAGGAACTAAGCCTAGCAAGTCTTCCTGAAACTCCTAGGCTAAATTCGATCCATCCTAGCATTTGGAATGCCATGAAAAGAAAGAAGAATACTAGAATAAAAATAAATCCAGGATTTTGCAATTGAAAGCCCCAACCTAGAGATGAGCCACCTGCTTTAAGAATGAGAAATAAAAAGTATAGAACCCAAAAGAAAAATAAAATACCTAGAGTATAAAATCCTGTATCCTTCCATCTTTCTTTTGATGATAGATTCTTGGATTGAACGACCGTTAGAGCTTTCATTGCAAGAACAGGAAAGACACAGGGCATTAGATTGAGGATGATTCCTCCTAAAAATGCAAATACCGTAGCCTCTAATATTTCCATCAAGTTTAGTCCTTTTTCTTCTCACCAATAGGAAGTAGAATAAAGAGTCCCGATAAGAAATACATTAAACTTCCTATCCAAACAAATTTTACCAAAGGATTTACCCAGATTTCTAGATTAGCTACGATTTGGCGTGGAAATCTAGAAAAGAAGGCTAGCCTTTGTTCCATGTCTTGTGCTGCGAAAAGATAATCCATATACATTAAAGGAAGGTCAGGATTTTCTGATGAGAGATCGACTTTTTCGATAGCACCTAACTGAATATAGAGGTCTTCTTTAGTTCTGCTTAGAATAGCTGGTTCAGAGGTGGGAATATGAGTCTCAAATCCACCAGATAAATGGGAGATCTGTGGGTAGAACCTACGTTCTGTTACAAGATCCGTCTCAAATTCGGTTCCAATAGAAATTTTATAACTCGCTTCCTGGCTTACAATTGTATTTTGAATTTGGAAGTCATTATTCTCACCTCGAAAAGGTAGGGGTTTTATCTTGAGAGTAGAGGCTTCGATTTGGTAGTTGCCCAGTATTCCTTTGTCTTGGCTGGCATAGACTACTTCATTGTCTTTAGGAGGAAGAAGTTCATACATAAAACGAATGGAAGTATTCTGCTTGAATGCATTTCCCGCATAACCAATAAATATGAGGACTAAGGATAGATGCACTAGGTAGCCACCGTATCTTCTTTTGTTCTTGGTGAGTAGAAGCCAGGCAGCAAGGAAATAATTCTCCGATTGATCTGCCTCTCGTCTAGCACGAATACCTCGGTAGTATTCTTGGAAGATTCCAGCGATAACAAAAATTCCCAATCCCACTGTAATCACAGAGTAAACTTCGCCAAGAACGTCTCCATAAGAGTAAGCATCTCTAGAAAAAATCTGAGAATATACAAAAACGTAGACTAGAGCACCAATTATCCCTGCGATAAAAGGTTTGAGCAGGGTGGAAAAGAAAACTGCATCGGCACCTTTTCTCCAAGCAAGCAAAGGTGAGGCTCCCATCAAAAGTAGCAGTAGGATTCCTGCGGGGACTCCCCAGGAGTTGAACCAGGGAGCCTTGAATTCTGTAGAATAGAGTAGGGGACTGAATACTCCCAGCAGAATCGCCAAACAACCCATAACTAGCAAAAAATTATTGAGTAAAAAGCTTCCTTCCTTGGATGTGATAGCTTCTAGATTACGATCTGGTTGCAGATCTTTGCGGTAGAATATAACAGCCGCCATAAAGAAAACAAAAGATCCTAAGATTAAAATGATGAAAGGAGTTCCTATCGTTGACTTGGAAAAGCTATGAGGGCCTTCCAATACACCCGATCTTGTGATCCAGGTTCCTAGCAATGAAAAGTGAAATGCTAAAATAATGAGAACCATGTTCCAGAATTTTAACATACCACGTCTTTCTTGTATGATGATAGAATGTATGAAGGCAGAAGAAAGTAACCAAGGCATGAGAGATGCATTTTCTACAGGATCCCAAGCCCAGTATCCACCCCAACCTAATTCTTCGTAGGCCCACTTAGAACCCAGTAAAATTCCTGTTCCCAGAAAGAACCAAGAGAAGATAGACCAACGTCGAATGAACTTCATCCATTCTTGGGAAATCTGTCTCGTAAGAAGTGCTGACATGGCTATTGCAAAAGGTATAGCAATACTCACATAACCAACGTAAAGTATGGGAGGATGGATTATCATCGCCCAGTGTTGTAGAAGAGGATTCAGCCCACGTCCTGCAGCCGCTACTGGTTGGAATTCACGAAAGGGTTGTGCATCTGCAAAAAATACAGCAAGAAAACTAAAGAACATGGAGAGAACCGCAAGGATGGCATTCATCACAGGAATGCGGTCGTTTACCATTTTGCGAGTCTGCCATAACACGATAAAGGTGAATAGATTGAGAAGTAGATTCCAGAAAAGCAGAGATCCAGAAGAGCCACCCCAAATTGCTGTCATCTGGTAGAACAAAGAAATATGTTCCGATGAATGCATGACCACATAGTAATTGGAAAGATCAGTCCGAAGTAGTTCTGTTAGTAGTATGAGAAATGCCAAACCAATCAGGAAGAAATTCGCCATTAGGGAAATTCTTCCTAGTTCAATCGCCTTGGAATCTTTCTGGAAGATTCCAATCAAAGTCTGGATGAAAGAGAAAAGTAAAATTGCTAAGGAGGCAGCAAGGACCAATGTACCTAAATCATTCATAGTTGGGTGGATTCTTCCTTAGGAATTGTCTTGTATTGATAAGATCCACTGGAATCAGAATTAGATGAGTTGGGAGCGCCTTCTTCAGCGTAACCAGCTTCGTATTTGGAGGCACATTTTGCTTCTACATGGTTGGCGACTAAGGTGCCATTCTGCCATTTCCCATCGACTCTTGCGCGGGAACCTTCTTTGAAGGCGTCTGGCAAAAGAGAATCTCCTGTGAAATAGACAGGGACAATGCGATCTTCCAATTCTAGTTCAAAACGAGCTGCCTTTCCTTCACGAACCAGGGAGCCCAATTTCACAAATCCACGAACTCGTAGGTTCTCGTCTTTGTATTGAACCGGGTTGGCTGCAAGCTCGGAGGCATCGAGAAGTTTATAAGCGGTTTCTTGGGCGGAAAAAAAGGCAATCCCACCCAAAGACGAGGCTATCACCATGGTGAGGATAAGGAATTTAGGATTCATACTTTTATTAGACCTCCAACTGGTTTCGAAAAGGGAATCTACTGCCATGATTTTTCATAGGCTTATTATTTCCATCGCTTGGTACACAATATCTCCCACCCATTCCTTGATGGCAATAGTAGAAGTATCCAAGGCTCCTACGGATGGGATGTAGGTATCCCAATTAGAAAGACCTTCTTGGAGTGTTCTATAGTCTGTTGGAAATGCGGTAACTTCCAGACCCTTATTGGAGAATTCTCTCATGGATCTCTTCATGTGAAAAGCTGAAGTAACGAGGATTATACTTTTTGCGTTTTGATCCTTGAGAATTCCCAGACTAAACACTGCATTCTCTCTAGTGTTGCGAGATTGGTCTTCTAGGATGATATCGTCGGAAGGAACTCCCATGGAGATGAGAAATCGAGATGCTTGGCTTGCTTCGGAGACCCCATCGAAGAAAAGAATTCCCGATCCACCTGTGAATAGAATTTTCTTAGCTTTGCCAGCTCTATAGAGAGCAATAGCATCCGTTAATCGGTCAGCCGCTCCGGTAAGTTCTGCACGTTCGGGGTATCGGGTTAGATTGTTCACCATCCCACCTAATACGACTATGGTGTCTACTTGGGGAGCTTCGGCAACTGTTTTTACTGGATAGGCATCTTCTAGTGGTTGGATCAAGCCTTGTGCCACAGGAAAAAAGGAGAAAAACCAAAGAAACAGCCATGGAAAAATTAGATAGAGTTTCTTGCGACCCTTGCCATGCTTAAGACTGTATAAAATTCCGAGTAGGATGGCAACATTGAGTGGAAAGAGGAAGATTGTGAGAACTTTGGAAAAGAAAAAAAACATACTAAACCAACTTTGATTCAATCCAGCTTAAGGTTCTAGCCTTATTTTCGAAGGGGAAAAAATGCGTGGCATCCTTCCAAACTGTAACGGAGGATTTTTTATTTTTCTTAGTGATGAGTCTTGCGAGTCTCGGGCTGCACACTTCGTACTTTTCTGGGATTGCAACTTGAACTTCGGCGGTAATGGAATGGTACTTTCTCATCACACGAAAGGATGCTAGGGAGAAAATTTTTGCCTCGACCTTGGGATCACAACAGAGTTCAACTTCCTTACCTTTTCCCGTTGGACGCAGACAGGTAGAAAGATAGTCTTCCCAGATTTCAGAATCCCAATTTGCGAAAGCGGGAAATTTGGAAAAGGCTCTACGAACAAGTTCAATCGACTGAAAGGATCGCCTCCTTTTGCGGGCACCGCGCGCCAGAGGACTATCTATAAACTTGGCGAGACTTGTTATTCTCCAACCGAGAACTACTGGATCCATTACTATCGCTTTGGCAAAAAGCTCTGGCGACTTCTGACTGGCAAGAAGTGTGGAAGCACCACCCAGAGAATGACCGATACCGATTGCCTTTTGTCCTGATTGCAACTCCTGGTTAAGTAGAGCGAGAATTTGATCTCGAAAGAAAAACCAGGTCTTGAAATTTAGAGTGGATTCAGATTTTCCATGGCCTGCAAAATCAAGAGCGAGGACTCGGTAATTTTTTGCCAGTGCTTCTTGGTAGAAACGATAGCATTGTGCCGAATAGCCATTTGCATGTGCGAATAGTATCAGAGGTTGTAGAGATTCCGGTGAGGCAGGGGAATTAGGGCTAGAAACCTGAGATTGAATCTTAGATAATGGATGTGACTCGGCTGTCTTGGATGATTTTGAAGAATCTACATCATTGGAAGAGGAAAAGCTCTTAGCAGTTTCTGGTTGACCATAGTCATAGTAGGCAAGATTTAAGCCTTGGAAATGGAATGATTTTTCTTTCATTTTCGGTTTGACGGGTTGTTACAAATTATTATTCTGCTAGGTACAGTGCAAGTTCAGATTATACTCATTTTTTGCGTTGCTGTTTTTTTCAACGCTTTAGCCAACATTCTCATCAAATCCAGTTCTCTTAATGATAGCGTAGCAGCTCCGGAAGCTGGTGGTCTTGTCGGAATGATCACCAACTTTCTCAATCCCATCTTCATTGGTGGGCTAGCTTGCTTCGGGCTTGCTTTAGTTGGATACAGATTTGTGCTCGGTAAGGGTTTGAAGCTTTCACTAGCTTATCCTGTCTTCACAAGTTCGGGTTTCATAGTTGTTTTGATTGCTTCAGCGATTTTCTTTCGTGAAAGACTGACATGGACACAGTGGACGGGAATCGGATTCATCATGATAGGTGTTTGGTTGACTGCACTTCATATGTTCGAAGTCAATTGAAATTGATTTGCTTTAATTCAGTTTAATTCTTTAATACAAATTCATGTTAACTTTTAACGATATTTGAAATGAAAAAATGAATGAAGACAAATCTTGCAATACTTTTCCTTTTAGCTCAGGTTTTTTTCCAATATTGTAAAATTGATAGCTTTCTCGTAAATTCTAAGGACGAAGCTTCTTCCTTACCTATTTTAAATATTTTTTATCCACATCCTAGCTTGGCTTGGGAAATTTCACCTAATGAAGATGATGTGGATTATTCTAATTTCACAAGAACAAAAGATCCCTGGAATAGATCTAATCTTCCTATTTATGTTGAATGGAAGAGAGCGAATGGGGTGGAAAATTTTACCAAATATCTTATCTTAGGTGGCAAAAAATCATTAGCCTATACATTCCCATCTTCGTCTTATCAAAAAATTGTATCTGATGAAATTTTTCCCAAGGATTTGGAAATATCTTGCAACGGCTATCCTTTGCAATGGAAGAAGAATCTTGCGAAGCTAATTTGTGGACAAAATGTTTCAAAAAATGCAAGTCTGCGAATCTACAATCCTACTGATTCGGAGATCGCTATTCCATATATTCAGATTCTCCCTAAGAAGTCCCTAGCGAAAAATCTCAATCCTAAGACTGATATAAATGTTAAGTCAAAAGTTAATAAAGTTATTTTTATTGTAATAGATTCTTTGCGTTTTGATGCCATAGGGAAAAAGGGTGTCACTCCTTATTTGGATCGTTTTCAGAAAGAATTCATCTCGTTTAGTAAGCATTTGGTGAATTCTGCTTGGACTAGACCATCTACAACTATTTTCTTTACGGGTCAGTTCGCTTCAAAATCTACGTTGAATTTTTGGGATTATCCTTTACCTGTAAAGGAAGCGGAGGCTTTCTATAATTCAGTCCTGATTCCGCTTCCGCAAAATCTAAGCAAAGAAGGATTTCATTCCACCATGATTGGTAACAATCCTTTTGTAACAGATCGATTTGGAATCGGAGTCGATTATGGATTCCAATCGATAGAGGAATTTTCCAGATCACCAAACGATACAATTTTAATTAAAGAGTCGGCTTTGCGGTATTTGCGAAAGATTCAAAAAACTTCTTCAAAAGAATTTTTATTTTTAAATTTCAACGATCCGCATAAGCCCTACACTCCTGATGAAAAGTATACCAAACGTATAATCGATCTAAATCCCGAAGAATTTCAATCCAAAGATCCTAGAATACTGGATTATCTTGGTGAGGTTGCTTTTGTGGATGAGCAATTAGGTGAGATTTTCCAAGAAATGAAACGATTGGGAATCTGGGAAGAGTCCATGATTATCATCACATCCGATCATGGCGAAGTGATGAATGAAAACCACGCTATCTCCCTCTTTACAGGAACGAACACTTTGTTCGGTCATGGTCAGAGTCTTTACCAAGAAGATATTCATGTTCCTTTGTTGATCAAGTATCCATCTAACGTAGGCTATAATCTAAAGTCTGGTTCCAAGATATCTGCCCTCACAAGATCTATTGATATCTTTCCAACGATTCTAGAAACGGTATTAGCTGAGAAATCTTCTCATTCCCATCCACCTGAGGTGGATGGAATTTCTTTAAACAGAATTTTAGATCAAACAGAAACAACAGATCGAGAATACTATGGTGAGACCCGTGCTACCCAGGCTGTTCAGATTAAAGATTGGAAGCTCATGAGAAAGTCCTTCCTTTTTCATCGGCTCGGATTTTGGAGAGGTTATGTAGGCACAGAGAAGGACTATCTTTTTAACTTAAAGGATGATCCATTAGAGGAAAATCCAATTTGGATTGATAAGACATCCTTAGCACCTAACCCGATCTACAAGGAATTGAAAGATAAATTAGAATCTTATTCTAAACCTAATTCTCATTATACGATTCGAATTTCAAATCCAAATATAGAAAATAATAAAAATTTAAATATTCAAACAGAATCTCCAATAGCCTCTACCAAAAAAATCCAAATACAAATTCGAATCTCTTCTGGTGAAGTACGTTCTGTACATAAGATGAGCTCTGAGCCCTTAGTCTCTAAAAATGAATTTTCCATTATCGTAAAGCCAGGAGAAGTCAAGGAATTTCATTTTCAAGTATATCCTGATATATCTTTTCCTAATTTCCAAATATGGGTAGATGAGAAAATTGCAAATCCATCCGACTGGGGAGTTGGTGCCTTAGATTTAAATCCTAAAGGATGTTTTGGTGAAAATTGTAGTGCCTTATTCGATGCAAAAAATGGATCTCCCAACCAACCCAATCAATTTCGAATCCAAATATGGAGATCCGGAAATGGAATCATTTCACCTGGCATAGAATCAGACTTAGGAGCAGATGCCATCGGAATTCTCAAGAAACAGGGTTATATTCAGTAGA
>JAACWH010000126.1 GCA_009991425.1 Leptospira sp. | reverse complement strand
GCGTTCCCCAGCACCAAACACAACTTAACAATCAAATCCATCCCCAATCTCGCTGGGTCGGGCTCTCCCTCGACGAGGGCGCTCGGTCGATCCCTAACGCTAGGGATCTTCTTTCGACTACTAAAGAAAATTAGCTTATTTTTTCTTGGAAACCTGACTTCCTCTAATGATGTACCATTCATGTAAATTCATCTTTGTCTCATCTTCCGTAAACTCTGAATAATGGTAGTATTTACCATCGCCTGAGTGAATCGTAAGTGCAGAGAATTTCAGAGGATTAGCAAGTAAAGGAGCCCTGAATTGAATTGGCATAGAAGTGCTTCCTCCAAAAGTATTATGTGTGTAGGATTTAACTTCTTGTAAGGATTTAGATTTATATTTAGCTAAATCTAAATCCCTTCCACCTTTAGAAATAATTTTTGATTTTAATCTTAGCACTTCAGCTATTTTACGATTTTTATCATTATTCAAAACAAGCAAGAAAAGATTTTTTCCTTCGTCAGTATATAAGTTGAGATTCGCACCAGAATCCACTAAAAAATTAGCAATATCAAACCTTTCTGCAACAATATGTTCTCTTAATGGCGGAGAATACAATGCAGTAGTATAAAGATATTCTTTATAATTTCCTAAATTAAGATTAGCTCCTTTAGATACCAATAATTTTGCAATTTCGAGTGTCTTAGCTTCACCTAGAGCTGACCTAGTTCCCATTTTAAACCGAGCATAACTTGCATTGTAATCACACTCATTCGATCGCAAATTTGGATTTGCCCCTTTATCTAATAGCAAGTTAGTTAATTCTAAATTTCCTCTATTTGAAGCTACTATCAATGGTGTGTCACATCCAATTTCATTTGGATCCTCTCCATCATTCACTCTCTGAGTAATTTCAGCTAAATTTCCATCTTTAATTAATTTTGTCATAGGAGTCTTGCAACTCATAAACATCATTACAAAAAACAAGAAGATCAAAGATTTTTTCATAAAACATCCTTATGTTGTTATATTTTAAGTTAACATTCTTAAAAATTTCTAATAAATCAATCCAGTTTCACCTCCCTCCCACCCCCAACCCACAAAAAAAGC
>JAACWH010000125.1 GCA_009991425.1 Leptospira sp. | reverse complement strand
ATTCATCAATCTTATCTAGTCTGTTATAGATTAATTGTTGGAATTCATTCATGTATAGTTAGACGTATTTAATCAGGGCATTGCAGCTAACGCATTAGGATTGTCGACGTTGGTCGTAGGTGAGTGTCCGAAGGACACGTTACCGTTGGTACGAGATTGCTTAGCAATCGAAGTGACTAAGACCAATGTGGCTTTAGCCTGTAGTGAGGGCTTGACCCGAACGAAACGGCAATCCGTAGTTAATCGAAGTGGCTATTAAGAATACAATTTAAGTTTTAGATTTTTACTCATCAAAATAAAGTGTTTATCTAAAGAAAATAAAAAGGAGTTATTTTGAATAGCATTTTGAGCGATAATTAAGTCAGGGATTCCGACCTTATTAATTCCATTCTTCAAATTTATTACTTGATATTCTATTATTTGCTTCCAATGAATGTCTAACTTTAATCTTGGAATAGATTTAATTGAATTTATTACTTCATTAAGTTTTTTCGTTATTAAAAAAGGCAGTAATTCAGCTAAAATTAAATCATTAATAAAAATATTATCGATATCAATTAATTTATCTAGAGTGTTTGAAATTGGGGAATTTTTATCTTTGAAATACTCTATCCAAATTGACGAGTCAACAAGGATAGGATTCATCTTTTTCTTAAAACATCTAAATTTATATCAATATTGATTGATCCTTTAAAAGATTTAAGATTTTTTAATTTCTCTTTCCTAATTAAAGTCATTAAACCTTCTTTTATGACATCAGTTTTCGTTTTAAGGTGTGTAAGCTTCATTGCTTCTAATACTAATTCTTCTGGTATATCGATTGTTGTTCTCATTATATGCATAAAATATTTAAAACGTATGCATAGTCAACTCTAATTTTTAAATTGAAATAATTTAAAATAAATTATCTATAAAAATCAATTTTATAGCCATTTCGCTTAACGGTGTAGGATTGCCGACGTTGGTCGTAGGTGAGTGTCCTTTAGGGCACGTTACCGTTAGCACGAGATTGCTCTGCAATCGAAGTGACTTAGACCAATGTGGCGTAGCCTGTAGTGAGGGCTCGACCCGAACGAAACGGCAAACC
>JAACWH010000061.1 GCA_009991425.1 Leptospira sp. | reverse complement strand
AGTGAAAAGAGTAAAATATAAATTGATTTTTGATTGCTTCTGTTCATAATCCTAGTTTTGGAAAAACACTCGCTTTGCCTAGACTTTTTAGGAGTATGGAAGCATGAGCTTGGCGATTTTAGCAACTGCCTTCCTGCAAGGTTTACTTGGATCTACACATTGTATAGGAATGTGTGGGCCTTTTGTAGGCCTATTGAACTCAAGAGCTGATGCAAGTTTTGCCACCAACTTCTTCTACAATCTTGGTCGTTCTTTATCTTATGCTAGTATCGGAAGTTTACTTGGATTTCTCGGTTGGGGAGCCAATCGATTTTTATTTGCAGAGCTTGCAGTATATTTGGGATCTAGTATCATTCTAATTTATGGGCTGAGTTATATCTTTCCGATATTTCCTAAAATTTTTAAATCATCCGCACCCCAATGGCTAGTAAATACCTCAGTTCAATTTTTAAAAAATACAAATAACACAAATCTTTTAGGATTCCTTATGGGAATTGTTTCAGGGCTTTTGCCCTGTGGCCTACTCTACCCAGCCTATTCTTTAGCTCTACTAGCAGGAGATCCGATTCAATCAGCTTTTGTAATGGTAGTATTCAGCCTAGGAACTTATCCTATGTTGTATTCTTTGGGTCTCGGAGGCAGAAAGATATTTCAATTTTTGCAAAAGCGACCAATTCAAATCGCAATTGGAATTTTTCTTGTCATATTTGCCTTATTTACGATTTATAATAGATTTCAACTTTCTTTGCAAGAAGAAGTAGAATGTGAAACAGATTTAGATGTTAAAAGATAGAACCTAGGAGTTATGGAATGAAAAAGTTTGGCAAAGTATTAGGAAGTATATTCGGAGTAATTATTATTACCCTTGGAACAACGTATTACATCGATTATCCATCTTATAGTTACGAGCAGACAAGTCTTCCATCCAATTTTGAAGATTTTTACAAAGCAAAATTAGAAGAAAGTAAAGAAAAAGGTGCTCCTTCTTACAACCAAGAAAGACTGATTCGTTATTCCAAAGGCAAGACTCCCATTGCAATTCTATACATACACGGATTTGGTGCTTCTCGTGCTGAAGGTGAATATGTTATTGACCGCCTTGCTGCAAAATTCCAAGCCAATACTTACTATCTACGCCTCCCAGGTCATGGAACGAATATTGAAGACCAAAGAGATACTCATTTTGAGAACTATTTAAAAACAGCAGAAGATACTTTACTCATGATGGATAAATTAGGAGATAAAGTGATTGTTGTTGGAACTAGTATGGGTGGACTTTTGTCGACCTATCTTGCCTCCAAATACCCAGACAAGATCACTGGAATTATTCTAGCTTCTCCTTTCTATGAATTCACTGACAAAAGTGGTAACATCTATTCTTTCAACTGGGGCAAGCACTTGGTAGATGCAGCTTTGGGCGATCTTCGTAAGAACAAAAACCAAGATCCCGATGATCCAGCCTTTAAGTATTGGTACAGAAATCAGTATTACTCTTCTGTTCAAAACCTAAGTGATCTTAAGCGAACTATCGCAAATTCAGATGTATATGAAAAAGTTTCCGTACCAGCATTAATGTTTTACTATTACAAATCGGAAGAAGACCAAGACAAAAGTGCTGATGTATCTAAAATGTTGGAAGTATTTGAGCAATTTGGTAAAGCAAGCCAACCAAATCCTTTAAATCATAAAGTTCAGATCACTGAGGGAGCCCATGTCCTAATGTCTGAATTTGTAAAGTCTGACAAAGAAACAATCATCAAAGAAGCAGAAGAGTTTATCACGAAAATAAAATGAGAAAAATTCCTTCACCCTGCACAAAGGTCTGCACCATGGATCCAAGTTCAGGGTTTTGTGTAGGTTGTGGAAGAACAATCCAAGAAATTGGCTTATGGTCTAGCTTTTCAGAGGAAGAAAGAGAGAAGATAACAAAAGATCTAGCTGCTCGCCTCAGAGAAGAATCACATCGATAAAGTATGTTATCTGTTACAGTATAATAGAAGTTTTTTTTTATAAATTAAGAAATGGATTTGAAAAATTTCTTGGGCAATAATTTGGAAAATTGTATTCCTAATTGCTTTTCACCTATCTTTCTTAGCATTATACCTTGCACGCTAAATCTTTCATTCTTCAATAACAATTGGAAAGTATAAGACGAACCTATATCAAAATATAAGTTATTCGGCAACTCAACCAAACAACCCGCTCGAGAAAGCTCAATTCCCTTAAGTGTTAGTATTTCATTATTGAAATTTAATTCTAAATTAAAATCAATTGTGCTACGCTTTCCTATTCGCCAACCTCTTTCCTCATCCTGAATATAAGGAGATCGTATATCCCTATTTAAAAAATATGCAATTCCCAAAGTGGTTAGTGTTGAATAAACAAATGAACTTATTTCAAAAATTCTCGGAGACTTTATAATTTGGAAAATATTATTAATGATAAGGAAAGAGCAATAAATAAAGAAACCATAGTAAGCCCATTTCTTTACTTTTAAAATCCCAATACCAATAATAGGAGCAATTACAAGCAAAATTAATGAGACATAAGGCGGAAAATAATACAATATCGTTGTTAATCGAAAGAAGGGAAACTTTACATTGTGGATCAAATAAGCTTGCAAAAGGTTTAATAGAGGTAAGATCAAGAAGGTAATACCAGTAAATATTACAAAAAATGGTCTTGTTAACTTTTTTTCCATAGATTCCACCTAAATGCCATTTTTTTAATTGAAAAAAAAAAAACAACTACAAACATTGTGTATATGAGTATAATTTAACAAATTTTAAAGAAAGATCGTGAAACAGAAATACCATTTAATATTATTATACTTAGCTTTAATTCTCTCTATATCAGCTAACTTCTATCTTTATAAGAAGCATTTACTTTTACCAGATAAAGAGAAAGAAAAAGTATCTTTAAGCCCAGATTCTATCCTTCCATCAGAAAGAATTCAAAAAGGAACCCTAAATTCTGTTTATATCATGCCCCATCCTCCCCATTTTCTGGAAGGACGAAGACTTTATTTTAGGGAATACACTATAAATGAAAGTCCTGGCAAAAGCAAAATTGTATTCCAAGAGAAGCTAGGAAATAAGTGGCAGGCAACAGAGGTCGATAGTGAAGCAGTTCGCTGGAAATAATTATGAATAAATTCTATCTAACTAAAATCATAACATCTGTGATCGTAATGATTATTGCAATATATCCTGTCTATTCACAGGATAAATACAAAAAAGGTGTAATCTTGTTGAAGGATGGCAACGCAATTATTTCTGAATATACAAATGATAAAGATACTTATTTTCTTCGAAATGAGAAAAAAGGGAAATCATTTCGATCGGATGAGATTCATGCAATTGTTTCAGAAGAATACTATAATAAAATAAAGAAATCCGATGTATGGAAGAGCAGTATTGATTCCTTGGTTTACTTTGATGCATCTGCATCTTACCAATGGCAGGATCAGAAAACATCAGAATTCGAAGATTTGAGTTTCAGAATTGTAAAAATAAGTCTCTTATTGCTAACTGGTTTCTTTTATTACCAATCAAACCTTGCGAATCAACAATTGCAGAGATCTTACTCTGGTATAAATTCGAATGAAGCAAATGCTAATTTTAATAGAAATTATACCAACTATCAAGCCTTTGGATTGCTAAGCCTACTGACATTCTCTTATACAACCTATAGAGCCTATATACGTTTCGGAACCAATGAGAATATGGAATCATTAGATATACCAAATCGCAACTTAATGAATCTAGAAGAATTTTTCAACAGACAAGGTAGCTCTCAATACAATTATAAAAATAATCTTATCTTAACATTTGAAAGATCGTTTTAAGGAGATAGACGGCATGTATGAACTCAAAACAAGAATAAAAACGATAATCTTTTTATTCATTTGCTTCACTAGCATATATTTCAAGTTAGGTTGTATTATACCCAATAATAGCAATACCCTACCAATCATAGCACAAGGTATCCAAGCCTATACACCAGAAAGCCTAGGTCTACCTCCAGAAGAAACCAATTCTACAAGAGCGAGTCTTCCGGTTATTTCTGAAAATGAAGCCTTGGCTATGGAGAAATTCCTCCAAGGACTGGAAGATTTAGACCAGATGACGGATGTAGCTTTAAAGCAACAGTCCATAGAAGCATGGAAAACCATTCAATTCGCTGAAATGACTGACTTTGAATTGAATGATAAGATCTTTCGTGAGATGAAGGGAGAGACTATACCAGATAAAGTAGCAGGAACGAATGCGGAACTACTTGCAAAAGAATCGAATTCCGCAGATGAGTTCTTCAATTCAATATCTGATTCTTTTCCTGAACTTAGCAATGAAGAACTGATTGATATAAGGATTCAACTCACTGTTGCCTTAGTCCTCATCCGTCTTCAAATTGATTTTGGAGATGATGAAAAAGGAATTCCAGAAGAATTCCTCATCATGGTTCGAACCAAAAATGTCGCCCTCCGCCAAAAGATCACTAACGAACTCATTTCCAGAGGAGTAACAAGTTTATGAGACACCTTCTATTAATTCTTCTTTCCATTGCCTTAATTCTTTCCTGCAAAGATGAACGAACTGGGAGTGAAAGAGCTTTAGAAACTTTAAGCATTTATTTATTGAGCCGTCCTGATCTACTCCGTCCTAACTTCTGCGAACCTCCGCAACTCATACTAGAAGAAGGACAAACCTATAATATAACTTTAGAAGAAGGGAAAAGATTTTGGTTTGATTATGCAGTGCGCTTGAATGGAACAAGTAAGAGTAATTTCAAATTGACAATAAATAAAGAAATAGATACTTTTATCGATTACCAGATTAAATCTTGTTCTATAAGCAACGATCAAGGAACCAGAGAAATCGTTTCTTCAAGTCCAACTCAAGTAGTTTATGAAAGTGAATCATTTAATATCGATTACCCGGGAAGTTCAAATATAGATGCAAGATTCTTTATTGAATCTAAAACAATTTCCACTAATGTATCTTTATTTTTTTTACAATTTTAGAAAGTTTAAAAGAGGAATAAATTAGATGAAAAATTTTATCTTAGTAGCAATCTCGCTATTGTTAATACAATTTATCGAACTAAAGGCGGATAGAACTAGCGTGGTTGATCAAAAGGATGCAACCAACCCCTGTCTAACAGACTTCGATCCCAATTCTACCTTGATTACCTTCTATGGAGATTCACTGGGAGACTTGATCGACTCCCCTCTCTATGGATATTTTGGTTGGGATTGGTATTTGACAACCCGAGAACCTCGTGTTAGATGGGATATTCAGAATTTAGCTGTATCAGGGAATCGTACACCTCAAGTATATGAACTAATAAGACAATGTTCCAGTAATTCACAAAAAAGAAAAAATTTCAGAACAGCAGATAGAGTCGCGTTAGAAATTGGAGGAAATGACTATCTTAGTAATCTAGCAACTTTGTATTACATGCCTTGGAAGTTCGCTGATGTTGACCAAAGAGTAACTTACAATACGAGAGTAATTGTAAGGGCTCTAAGAAACTCACTAAGAAATAAACAAATTCTACTTATGGGTAATTTTCCCGTTATTTCAAAAAGCCCAATTTTAGGGGATATGGAAGATTATTTTATTTGGTATAGATATATTCCAAACGGTCAAATTATTGATAAAAATAGATTATACAGAGAATCTTTAGTTGAAAATCAATTTACAGAAGGTATGATTAATACTTTAGAGTTAATGGTCGTTGGTCTAAATAGTATTTACAATTCCATTGTAGATGTCTTTACTCCTATTTTAGGCTCCAATAACACAGCAAACTTATTTACAATAGGAAATGGCTATAAGTCACCAACTGGAAAGGATTTATGGTATTGGGTACATATAAAATCATGGCAGAAGACTCCGTTTAGCTTAATCTCAATCGGAATGCAATTTCATCAATTATCCTTAGCAAAAATGGCTGAAGAAGAAAATGCGAATGATTTAGTTTATGAACATATAGAACCAGGTAAAGAAACTGTAACTGTATACTATCCTGCTGGTAAGGTACAATGGATACCTCTTTTCAAGGACTTTAGTTATCCTCCAGATTCTAATTTTGATCGCTATTACGTTGCCAATCCTGTTTTGTTTGCTGATCCCATACATGTCAATCATATTGGCTACTTCAAATGGGCATCACTTATTACACCAAAACTCAAGAACATGGGTTGGGATACTTTACCTGAGCTAGCTATGTATAATGGTGAATCTTGTAGAAATTGGAACTGCGGTTCAGCCGGTGAACCACCCATAGGCGATGAAATAATAGATGAATTACAACCTCAACCAGTCGAGGTTATACCAAGCAATATAGATTGGTTACTACTTATTTGCTTCTTCACAGGAAAATGTTGGTAATTGATGAACTATGCTATGGTTTTCTAAGAAATGGATTCTAAGTAGTTTTATTCTCCTGATCAATCTGGGCTGCATCAATAAGAATGTTGCAGATGATGCTATTATGCTTAGTGTAATCAATCAATTGAATACTAGTGAGGATTTCTATCAATCTAGAGAATACAATTCTTGTGTTGTCAGTGCTGATACGACTAACGGAAGATTGAGTGTCTGCTTTCAATTGAAGGAAGCAGATTGTTCATTAAAATTTTTTAGTAGAATTTCTACAGATTCTATTTTGCAGAAACGAAAAGATGATTTAACATTTATTAGTCTAAATTATACAAATTGTTCATCATCAGTTGGTACCCTAGGAGCAAAATACAATGCAATGTCAATCCCTGCATCAATAGTCTTACAGGACTATTTCAAAATCAATGGAAATATTGATGCTAAGATGATTTCTTTCACCAACGTCGAGTCATGCGGATCTGTGGGCTTGTTGGTATCAAAATATGTTCCTGTTAACTTTTCATCACTTTTGGATAGCTCTGGGCTTCAAAGTATTGATGGCTTAGAATCTGAACTAGCTCTTATTACAACTACAACTAATGCATGTATCAATGACTTAAGTTTCCAGCCAGCCTTCCTGCCGACAATCCAAAGTCTACGAGATGGAAGTATCCAAAGAGGAATTGTTTGTTCCCATACCGCTATTCCAGGTTACCAAATATGTCCTTGGCTCGAATAATTTTATTCATCATTTTTATTAGCTGTACTACGGACAATACAGACAGTAAGAATATTGAGAATCAGGCATACTTTTCACTCTTGTATCTACAAACTGCATACTTTCCTTGTGGAAGAAACTCTTACAATGATGAATTTACAGATCCATTTGGAGATACAAGACTTGGTTTTTTAACAACAGTTCCACAAAATTTGACATTCCAAGATCTAATCGGTGGAAGAATCAATAATTCTACTACAACTCTTACCTTATCACTAACATTTACTTCCTTACCCGATTTTATAAATCTAAATTTAATTCCAAACGAACCTCTAGCTCTAGACTACCAAGCTTCTTTTACTTTTTATACACCTGACCTTATTTCAGTTGGTATCTTTCACTATTCAACAGATGAACCACAACCTACAAGATGGGATCAATTCAATGTTCAAATATTTAAAGATAAACAACAAATTGGATCTTGCGGCAAGCCAATCATCCAAAATTCAAATCTAATCTTTGTCTGCGAGAAGAGTCTAAGTCCTAATTTTAACTTACTAAATGAAAATACTGAATTTAATGCTGAATTGCTATACAGAGATTCAAATTTTACTTTTCAGGATTGCTATTAGTTAATTACAATTAGATCAATACCTAAAGATCACTAACGAACTCATTTCCAGAGGAGTAACAAGTTTATGAAATTCCTACCCATTATTGCAATTTTCATCATTTCGATCTTCCTTCAATGCAAACAAGAAGAGAAAGTTGAATTCATTCCGAGTGGAACAATGTCCAAAGAAGATAATCTAGCCTCTGCCCTATTTCTGATAGATATGTATGTATACAGAAACAATTGTCCTCCCTACACCTTACTAGAACCAGGCAACACAACAGTTTACTTAAAAGAAGGCGAAGAATACTGGTTTGATATTACCTCAAGATTAGGTAATACTAAGAGCAATAGTGAATATTTAATCAAAATCGAACAAAGCTCTGGACAAAAAATTGAAGCAAAAGACAGGAGTTGCTTAGTGAATGGTATTTTTACAGCATCGAATCGTCCTATTTTTACATCAAATAATGCCAGAAAAATTCCAATTGATTCTACAAATGGCAACACAATCTCTCTTAGATTTTCCTTTGATTCTAGCACCGTTCCTGGTGCGAGTTTAGGAATAATTAAATCAAATATCGGTTCTGGCAACGTTACACTTACGATACCAACACAAGCAACCTTTCAATTTTGAGGATACTATGAAACTTAATAAGATCAGTACTTTATTTATAATAATTTATCTACTGCTAGATGTTAAAATCTATAGCCAATCATCAGATTTTACGCAAAGCCTAGGACAAGGTGAAAATTGCAATACATCAAGTCATTTCAGTGATTCTGCTAATCTACCATTTGTCACATTCTTCGGAGATAGCCTTGGCGATTTTGTGGACAGTCCAATTCACGGGATTATTGGTTGGAACAATTATCTATCTGCCCTTAGACCAGATATTCATTGGAAGACTCAGAACTTTGCAGTAGCTGGATATACAACCGTTAGCTTATTTGAAGACATTCGAAAATGTATATTACCAGGAAATAGAAAAACATTTAAAACATCCAACCATTTTGTCTTTGAAATTGGTGGCAATGATGCTGCACATGTTTCCCCTATCATTAGAATCATGCCCTGGAAGGTTTTCTCATACCATGATCCTTTCACTGGTAAGAATGTATATGGTGTTATAGATCAGTTAAGATACAATGTAAAATCCATAATACGTTATATGCGACATCCCATGTTAGATAAAGATGTTTTAGTTATTGGTAACTTTCCTGGGCTAACTACAAGCCCTTCTCTGGGTGAAATTGGCTCTTACTTTGACGGTATCAAGAAATTACTCGATGAATTGTATATAAAGCAACAGAATGAAAGTAATTTTGTAAATTTCCTTAGTGCCTTAGGAACTAGCCTTACTTCAATAACAGAGCAATCTAATTTAAGTCAAGTTAATATTGGAAATCGAAAATTTAAGTCCAATACAGCAGCATGGTACCTCCAATGGCAAAATGCGACGAAAGATCTCCAAACGGTTCTTAGTATTACCTTATTTCTCTTGCAGAATGAACTAGCAAATGTTGTCGCAGAAGAGAATATTGCTACAACTGGACAGATAATGGATGTTCCCGATGGATTAGCTGGCAATGGAAAAGTAAGAGTCCCAAATAGGCAATTACCTACTAACGGAGATTTTGTGACTTTCCTACCTATGTACCATTACTTTGTCTACTATCCTGATTGCTTCAATGGAGCCTGTTATGTGGGTAATCCTATCCTTTTTAGAGATCCTTTACCAGGACATATCAATGCACTCGGATATTGGGTTTGGGCTGATAAGCTTACTAATAAGATCACCGAACTCGGCTGGCACAATGATATCACTCCAAGATACCCAAATGGATTAGTATGGACACCTGTTAATAATCAAGATTTAGGAATCAATCCTCCTTTACCACCTCCTACCACGATTAATGTTGATCCGCAACCCATTGATTGGGTTATATTATTTTGTATTTTAACAGGAAAATGTTTTTAGCTGATCCACTTATTCCAATAAGGAGAATATATGTCCGATATTAAATCACGTATAAAAACAAGAGCATTTCTGCTAATTGGAATATCAATAGTATATTCTACATTAGGTTGCATCATACCTAATGATAGTAATATGCTACCTATCATTGCCCAAGGTATCCAAGCCTATACTCCAGAAAGCCTAGGTCTACCTCCCGAAGAGGCTAACTCCACAAGGGCAAGCCTACCCATTATTTCTGAAAACGAAGCCTTGGCTATGGAGAAATTCCTCCAAGGACTGGAAGATTTAGACCAGATGACGGATGTAGCTTTAAAGCAACAGTCCATAGAAGCATGGA
>JAACWH010000059.1 GCA_009991425.1 Leptospira sp. | reverse complement strand
GTTCAAAGATATTCTCTATTCCAAGCTACAACTTGTACGCCAGGAGAATAATGAGCAAGTGCAAGATTTTTGCTATTTAATTCTAAGGAACCTAATTGGTAATCTAATTCAATTTTTTCATTTCGAATACCATATATATCCCATTCCTTATGATGAACTTGAAATCTTTTATATTTTCCATTATTTTCAACATAAACAGAATAGAGCTCTGTCAGACTTTTCACTATACTTGGTTTTAGAACCATTTGCTCTGCTATTTTGTAGTCAAGCTTCATAGAAAAATTTCTTTTAGAATTAGAATTACTTAAAATGATTTGATTTTTATTCTTCTCTCTTTCAATCGTAGATTTCCGATAATTCAGACCTGAAAAAGCATTAGCTAGCTTACAAGAAATCCAGTTCTCTGCCTCTATATCTAGAAAATATACTCCTCGTTTATCACCCATTCGAACATATGTCCTAACATTGATTTCATGAAAATTTGAAATTACAGGAATATGAGGTAAAAATCTAGGTCTTGCCTTTTCCAGACGAAAGACAACAATAGAAACCCAATACTGGTCTTCAAAAGTCTCTAATTCTAGTTTAGTAGGAACCATTTCCCTTAGAATTTTTTGATCAACCTTCCAGTGCATAAATAGTGCATCATTCCATTCTTGGTAGATGATCCAAGGATGAGTAGGCTTAAGCCATGGACGATGATCAATCTCATCAATAAAATCACCATTCTGTAGATATAAATTCATATTGATTTAGTTCGGCTCCAATAAAGTGCAATTAATCCACCCGAGATTAAATGCCAAATTCCCCACCAAGCGGCAATTAATGCCATTGATCCCATTCCTCCAAAGAATGTAAAAATCAAAACAAGCCCTAATCCGGAATTTTGAATTCCAGTTTCAATAGATAAAGTTTTTCGATCGATGACTGGCAAGCTTGCTATCCAGCCAACTGAATATCCAATAATGAGCGCTAAACCATTATGCAACAGAACCAACCATATTAAATATTGAATGTATTTAATAAAATAAATCCAGTTGGATTTTAATGCTAAGACAATAAAAACAAATAACAATGCAACTGAAATCCACTTAAAGTATTTCTGAGATTTATCTGCAAACTTTGGAAACAATTTATTAGTTAAGCCTCCTAAAATCATAGGTAAAACCATAATTGAAAATATTGTTAGTATAAGAGAAATCGGATCTAGATCAATTTTTTTTAGTAAAGCAGTTGATGGTTCATAAAAACTTCCCCATAAATAAAAATTCAATGGGGTCAAAATCCAAGCCATTAAAGTTGAAACTGCCGTTAAAGAAATTGATAAGGGAAGATTGCCTTTTGCTAAATATGTCAAAAAATTAGACATGTTCCCACCAGGACAGGATGCAACTAATACCATTCCAAGTGCAATTCCAGGATGCGGTTGCAATACTTGGATGAGAATCATTGTTGCAAGTGGTAGAAGAAAAAATTGCGATAACATCCCTAAGAAAAAAACAAGCGGAGCCTTTCTTAAGAATTTAAAATCTTGCCATTTTAAATCCAAGGAAATTCCGTACATTATGAAACCAAGACTTACATTTAATAGCAGCAAACTCTTGGGATTAAAATTCAATCGAATTGTATCTAGCTCTTCCATTTAATCCGTCCATGCAACAAGAATTTCTCGAGGTCCCTTGAATGGTAATCTTCCATGTGACACTGTAAAATTATCAATATAAAGTAAATCCCCTTTCTGCCAACGGAAGATTCGCATATTTTTCCAGAATACATTCATTATCTGAGTAATTTCAACCTTAGAGATTGGGCTACCATCACCAAACATAGTGTGTACGTCTAATTTATCGATTGGAACAGTTAGCTTCTTCCAAAAAGTAAGAATGCTAAGTAAAATCGCGATTGCAAATGATCGAATCGTTTTTTGACGTTGGAATATCTTCCAATATTCCAACTTGGGAGAGTCCACATGAAAAGTTTGGCTGTGGTTGTGCCAAGCTTTTACCCCTGTAATCGGATGAGGTCGAACAGCGACCATATTATGGACTAATCGTACACTTTGATTTTCTTGCCAGTCTACCTGGAATCCTTGTTGTTTAGATTTTTCCTCAACAACTTTAGGATCATTGCTTGAGAACATTTCGTCCCATCGTTTCGTCTTCCATAGACTAAATCTCGAAGCATTCGGTCCATCATATCTTCGAAGGTATTTCACTTGTTTATTTTCAAATTTAGAAAGTAATTTTGGATCCAATTGATTATAAATTTTTCTAAGATCCGTGATGGGTGTTTCTCCGTTATTTTCCGGAGCTATTTTACAAAAGAAGAAAAGCTTCTTAGGAGGAGATTTCAGAAAACTCATTTCTGCATGTTGCATAATTGGATAATGTGGTGGAAGCTCACTTGCTGTATGAACGTATTTCGTTTTTTTATCTCGCGGGGATGTTCCTAAATAGGTTTCGCCTAATTCTTTTTCAATGGCAAGTATAACATTTTCAAAGTCCCATTCATCATTCAAATCGAATCCACGAAATAGAATCGCCCCTTGTTCTAATAAATCAGATTCTAATTCATTTCTATTTTTAGAAATCCATTGCAATAAGTATTCCAATGATTTTTCTTCTTGATCTCTTGCTTGAATCACAAGCGGAAGATCTATATCATCTAACTTTGATTTGTAAATAGAAGAAATAGAATTTGTCATTACTTTCCGACCTTTTGAGAATACAAATATAGCATATGTTGAAATATTGTCAAGGATTTTATCTGCTATAACAGAATTATATTCATTTTAACGGATTTGCCGAATAAGACACATTAAAATATGTTAATTATTTATTTCTGAGTAATCTCCATAAAGTAAATTCATATTGTGAAAATCTATTCCAGGAAAATCCTAATTCTTTTGACGCCATCTTCCCATTCCAAGAGGTTCATAGGCTTATAACCTTCTCTACGAGCTTTGAGAATAATTTCATTAATTTGAATTCCATTCTGGTTTATTTTTTCCATAATTTTAGGTTCAATCAGTTCTTTGAGATTTTCAACAACTTGGCGTGCAAATTTTAAATTCACAGTATTTTTACCATCATTCCAAACTTCAATGCACAAAGTAGTTGAGAAATTAAATTTCCCTTTAGATAAGGACAAAGTGAACGCATCTAAATCTTTTCGAAGATTGCCTCGAATTTCTTCGAGTATAGCAAATGCCCAAATATCATTCGAACTTTTCGAACACCAGAAAAACAATCCTTGGAATGCACGGAGCAATGGAAATATTTTCGAAGGAGCAGAAATCATAAATTGAAGTTTATTTTCGCCGAGTATATCATTGCATCGCTCCTTCCTATTCCATATTTTTAACGGATAACGTGTCTTAACTGAAAATGGCTCCAATATGACAGATAAATACGCCGATAAATTTTCTTGTATAGCTTGTAAGGTATTCAGATCAAAACCTAGTTTACCAAGTATTTGAAAATTGTCCCAGCGTAATTCAATTTGATTCTCAAGCAATGACCATAAAGCTATTTTCTCTTGAGAAGAAAGCTCATAGACGGATCCAACATCATAGACTACTAAAGAAATTTCTTGATCTTTTTTTAGGATTCCAAAATTGCCTGGATTCGGATCAGTGTGCACCAAGCCTAATTCAAAAAAGGAACTTAAATAAAATGCAACGATTAGATCAGAAAATTCATTGCTATCTTTATCACTGCAACCTTCCAGAAATTCCAACGCTGGAATAGAAGGAATCCAATCTTGTATAAGTGTACGTGCAGTACTGTATTTCTTGTATACTTTAGGTATAATGATATTTTTTCTATTTGAGAAATAATTAAAGAATCTATCCTGCCACTCTGCTTCTTTTATATAATCCAATTCTTTTGCTAATTCAGATCCAAGGGTCTCTTGGTAACTTTGTAGAGCAAAACCTTCCTTGAGCAAAGAAAAAAGCCTACCTGCAACACCTAAAAGTTCTGTGTCTTGCAATAATTGAGAATCGATACCTGGATATTGGATTTTGAGAGCATATTCTCTGTTATTGCCTGAGTCTTTAGAATGAAAATCTATACTAGTATTTGCAAGATCATTATTATGTTTTAATTTAAGTTTATGAACTTGCCCTATGCTGGCTGGCTTGGGTTCATTCTCGAGGACAAATTGAAAGAAATCCAACAAGAGAGGATTTTCCTTACGAAGTATTTCTTCTATGTCTTCTAAAGATAGAGGCTCTAACTCTTCAATTGCTTCTTTCCAAAGTTCTTGGTTCTCATCCTCTACCATGGAGCGAATTTGTGCAAATTTGGCAGGGATTCCTCTCAACTCAAGAAGTTGAGATGCAAGCTTCTTCTTCAATGAGGAAGGACCTAATTTGTAAGCTGCGGTTAGATAACCAATTTTTGTTTTACGAAATGAAAAAATAAGCCACCACCGTATTAAGATGTTTATTGAATCAGTATAATTCATACTATGTCAAGAAAATTATAATACATGAAATATTTATTGCATTGAATTGCGAAAGGGAATGAATTTAAATGGCAGAGAAAATGAATTAAACCTTCATTTAGGTGGAATTTTATATAATGAACAAGAAAATTTTTATAAAAGGACATACATGTAATGTTTCTCGAACTGCAGAAATCATTGGTGATAGTTGGACTTCTTTAATTCTAAGAGACTTATTTTTAGAAGGCCCTAGGAAGTTTCAGGATTTTACAAATTCTCTAATCGGAATTTCTCCCAATTTACTTTCGAATCGAATTAAAAAACTGATAGAGTATGATATTATCCAAAGTCGTCAGTATTCTGATCATCCTCCTCGAAACGAATATTTCTTAACAGATCGAGGGAAAGATTTGGGTCCAATTATTGCTGGCATGCGAGATTGGGGGCGTAAACACACTAAAAGCTAAAGATTTCCCTCCTGTTCTCAATTTACTAATTTATCCAAAATTATTTTCCAGTTTTAAATATAATTTCTTGTTTTTTATTGACTTATAGTGACTATTTTATTGATAGTTACTATATATTTAATATTCATAAGAGGTATTTTTAAAATGTTTTACAAATCTATTGCTTATTTCGTTCTTTTTTTGAGTCCGTGTATGCTATTCTCAATTGACATTGATGTACAGATTTCTAATAGAAAAAGCAATTCATCAACAATTTATTGTGGAATCTTCAAATCTCCAGCCGGATTTCCTACTGATTCAAAACTCAGGTTAAAAGGAAGCACTGCTTCGATAGATAAAGATGGAAAAGTAAGTTGTAAGTTTACTGATTTAGTTAAAGGAAAATATGCAATTTCGCTTTTAGAAGATTTAAATGGCAACGGAGAAATGGATTCTACACTTGTAGGCTACCCCAAAGAACCATGGGGTGTTTCCAATAATGCTCCAATGCACACCTTTGGACCACCAACGTTTGATGAAGCATCTTTCTTTCTTGATGCAAATAAGATAATTAATATTAGGTTAAATAAATGAACTTAAAAGAAAAAATTTCTAAATATGGTAAATGGTCTTTAATCACAGGTGGAAGTGATGGGATCGGAAGAGATTTCTCAAGACAATTAGCTTCTCTTGGACAAAATATAATCATTGTTGGAAGAAATGAAAATAAATTAAAGAATATAAAAACAGAAATTGAAAAACAATATAAAGTTGAAATTATTACTCTTTCTCTAGATTTATCTTCTTACGATCAAGTTAATAAATTATTAATTCAAACAGAAAATATCGATATTGGATTAGTTATTCTAGCAGCAGGATATGGGAGCATAGGAAAATTTCATACTCTAGATTTAAATTCTGAATTGCAAATGGTAGATTTGAATTGTAGAGCTATTGTTCATCTGTCCCATGCATTTACGAATCGTATGAAAAGTAAATCTAAAGGTGCATTGATACTATTTGGTTCCTTAGTTGGCTTTCAAGGAGTAGCTTGGACAGCTAATTATTCAGCAAGCAAAGCTTTTGTTCAAAGTTTTGCGGAAGGAATTAGAGCAGAGTTAAAATCAGCAAATATCGATGTCTTAAGTGTAGCTCCAGGGCATGTCTCATCTGGATTTGGTGAAAGAGCTGGGATGAAAATGGGTCAGGCACAATCTACAAAAGGAATCGCTAAAGCTTCCCTAAAAGCTCTTGGCAACCAAATAACGATTCGACCAGGATTTCTTTCTAAATTCTTGGGTTATTCATTGATAATTCTTCCAAGAAATATACGATCCTTTATTCTCAAACAAATCATGTCTGGAATGATGGAGAGTAAGAAATAGTGACCTTAAAAATCATAATGGCTACAATATTTTTAACCAATTTTTTAGCGAACTGTACAGTTGGTACTCCATTCACTAAATCAAACCAATCTAAACAATTAACACTAAAGGATAATCAGAAAATAATTTTATCCATAACAGAGGCTCAAACTTCTGGTTCAATTTTCGATCGATTTACATTTTGGAGAAGAGTCTCTGATGTAAGAAATGATTTAGATAATAACCAAGGGTATCTGGGTGGAGCGATTCGGAGAGAAATCTTTGGATCAAAGGCATGGACGATGACAGCATGGGTTGATGAACAAAGTTTAGAAGACTTTGTTCTTTCTCGAGAGCATGATCGAGCAATTAAAGAGGGATCTAAGGCATTAGCAAAAGCTAATTTTTATAGAAAAGAAATGGAATGGCGACAGGTTCCACTCTCTTGGGAAGAGGCAATTCAAGAATTAGAATCCAATCCAGATTATGAAAAATAACTTAGGAATTTTAATTTTAGTAAAGCGTACAAGTTGAATCTTTTGAGCATCCCTTCTCTTAACAATGCAGATTTCTTTTCAAAAGCTCGTAATTTTTCAGGATTCAAGATAGAGTAAACATTTGCGATTCTATCTTGCTCATAACTAAGAATTTGAACTAAGGAAGGTTGATCCTTTTTATATCCTACAATTGCATCTCTTCCATTCACTGAGCAATAGTAAAACTCTGTCTCACGATTAGCTATACCAATTGTTCTAAGTAAAAAATGTACAACTCTCTCCATTCCTATAATGGGAATTCTAGCGGCATGAACTTTTCCACCTCCATCTGAAAGAACAGTAATATCCTCCCGCAGAAGTCGACTTAACTTGGTTGGATCTTTTTTATAGCAGGCGAAAATAAATTCTGTAAATATTTTATTTTTTACTTTAGGATCAAGCTCGAACTTCTTCTTTCGAGCTTGGATTGCTTCCTTGGCACGGCTGTATATCTTTCTGCAATTCACAGAATTGGAATCTACAACTTTTGCAATCTCTTCATACTCATAGGAGAATGCTTCCCTGAGAATGAATACAGCTCTTTCTATTGGGTTCAAGGCTTCCAAAATTACAAGAAATGCAAATTCAATTTGATCATCATTGAATTCATCTTTGCCAGTAGGAACGGGTTCTGGAAGATAGGGTCCGATATACGATTCCTTACGTCGAGATGCCTTCTTAAGTAGATCCAAGGATAATCTTGCAACAATAGATCCTAGATAGGATTTAATTGTTATTATATCTTTGGAATCTACCTTAATCCACTTAAGGTAGGATTCTTGAAGAATATCTTCCGAATCTTGATAAGATCCTGTAATTCTATAAGCAATTGAAAAAAGGTATTGTTTTAAATTTAAAAATTCCTTTGCATGATCCATACATTTATCCCTTTGGCCAAAAGTAAGTTCTGAAAGAGAAATATTTTTCAAGACAAATTGAGAACAAAGTGTATTTACAAACAAACTCTTTAATGATTGCTCCGAGTCGTCCTGTAATGATAATTGAATTTGGTTCGTCTCTTGTATTTGTCATTTGTATCAAGCCTTGCTTTCTGCCTAAACTAACACATCGTCCGGCAAACCCAAATAAAAAATCTTTAACGGGCAAACCTTTTGCACTGCGATGAACCATTTCTGCAACATGAACTCCCATGGGCATTGCAGTAACACAACCCATTCGAAGATGAGATCCTTGCACATAGGCTGAATCACCAGCCACAAAAATTTCTGGATACTCAGCTACCTGAAGACTAGCATCAACTAAAATTTGGTTTTTTGCATTCACTTTTAAATCGGATTTGCTTCCAAGGTCACAGCATTGAAAACCAAAAGATTGAACAATCAAATCAGCTTGCAATTTAGTTTTGGATTTCGATAAAAAGATAGAATTCTCATGTATTTCAAAATTTTCATTTTCAAGAAAGTCTATATCCATCTTTTGAAATGTTTTCAATAAATAATTTCTTGCCTGGGATGAGAAATCATTTGCAAATAGGTTTTTATCAATCAATCCAACCTTCAACTCAGGATAGGATTCTTTTATTTCCGTCGCAAGTTCTATTCCTGTTAAACCTGCACCCAATATCCAAAGATTGCCTGCTTGCTTTCCTTTTAAGGACTTACGCAATTCTGAAGCCTTCCACCTTGTATTTACTGCCAATGACTTATTATTGGAATTAGCTTCGGATGTACTGCCTAATGCGTAGATCAAGTAATCGTAGTTATGCTTCTTTTTAGCAGAAGCAAATTGAATTGTTTTACTTTTTGGATCCAAAGATTCAACTCTATCAACAAGCAATTCAACTTGATTTGGAATTAAATTATTTATCTTGTGTTGAGGAACTTCACGTCCTGCTGCAAATTCATGATTACGAATTCTCTCAACAAAAGTATCACTTTCATTAATCAATAGTATCTTATAGTTCTGGTTCAATTTGGCAAGGCGATTGACTGCCATGAGTCCAGCATAGCCCGCACCTAATACGATTATTTTTTTCTTCATTTTCAAACCCTCTAGATCCAAGACGAAATAGATCATTTGATTTGTGACAGGCTTGGGGAAAAAAAAGAGAATCTATGAAGGGTAGATTTTTTCAGTATTTATTCAAATATGCAGACTCTGATATTGATTTACAAAGATTTCCATTTGATTTTGTGTCTATAACTAATCCAGTTGTTGAGTCAAAAGGAATACCATAAACCTTTCCATTGTTTGCAAGCACTGCTCCTATCCATTTCGCATTACCTGTGAGACTAGATATCGAAGTAGTATCGGCTGTATTATTGGTTGGATCAATAATAAGTACACTTGTTGAAAAATTTGGGATTCCATAGATAATACCATTAGCTGCGAGTGCCCCACCATACCAATTATTTGTCCCTGTGAACCCTGCTATTAAAGTAGTATCAGTAGAGTTATTGATTGGATCTATGATTAGCACACTCGCTGAGTTACGTGGTATACCATAAATTTTATCGTTAGGCGCAAGAACACCTCCATACCACTTTATAGTTCCCGTTAACCCAGACATTGTTGAAATATCAATTGTATTGTTCATTGGATCAATGATCAATACACTGGTTGAGTCATAAGGAATTCCATAAATTTTGCCATTAGCTGCAAGTACACCTCCTGTCCATTTAGCATTACCCGTGAGGCCGACTATGCTTGTAGTTTCTGCAGTATTGTTCGTTGTATCGATGATTAAGACGCTTGTCGAGTCATAAGGTATACCATAGATCTTACCATTGGGAGCAAGAACTCCACCAACCCATTTGTTGGTTCCAGTGAGTCCAGTTATTGATGTAGTATTTACAGTATTGTTAGTTGGGTCAATGATAAGAACTTCAGCAGAATTAAATGGAATCCCATAGATCTTTCCATTGGGAGCAAGAACTCCACCTACCCATTTCAAGGTTCCAGTAAGTCCTGAAATAGTTGATGTATCTACTGAGTTGTCAGTTGGGTTTAAAATTAGCACATTTGTTGAGTTAAAAGGAATGCCATATAGATTACCATTAGGAGCAAGAACGGCTCCTTGCCATTTATTGGTTCCTGTAAGTCCTTGGATTGCATTGGTATCAGCACTTGGTATCCCAGAGGTTCCTAATGCATTTTGAGTCCTTAGTTCAGATATAAAATCCATGGAATTATTCTCTTGTATAACTTCAAAGGAATCTTTCTTACAAATTGGTTTGGGAACTCTGACTCCGCAGTGAGGTGAATAGTCACCGAGTATTGATTTTACAACCAATGTGTCTGTAAAGGATGAATTCTCCAGATCACAAGGAGGATCCACTTTAGATGGTATACAATTCAATAAACAAAAACAGATATATGTTACAAATAATGAAAATCGCATTTATTCTAATCTATAGACAGTTTAACCATCTATTGTTTTCTTTTAAAGGCAAAATCTTAATGAAAAAAAATATATAATTTAATGGTCATTTCTTATTTTAAAAAATAGCTTATAAAATCTTTTTTAAATATGGCAGATTGCATAATATTTAAGCAAATTATGGAATTCAATTTTACTTAAATACCCAGATTTCTAAACTTAAAAATCTCGATTGTTGTTGTATCTTTTTGAGTAAAGACTATGAACTAGAAAATAAATTATTCCATTTAGTTGATTCCTTATTAGTGAATAATCGAAATTCATTTACAATAATGCATTTGAATTCCGAGTTATTCTTTTTCTTTAATTTTCCGAATCTTAGCTCATCCCTCTTGGTTCAACTCTTTCCATCTACTTTCCCCCAAGAACCAATAGTAAAGAACAGGTACTGCGAATCGGCTTAACAATGTCGCAGCCACTTCACCAAACATAAGTGATATTGCAAGACCGTTGAAGATGGGATCAAATAGCATGATAAAAGCACCGGCTACAACTGCGGCTGCAGTGAGTAGCATAGGTCTAAATCGAATGAGTCCCGCATTTACAACTGCTGTCTTTATAGGAATATCTTTCTTGATCTCTTGTTCAATGAAATCTACCAAGATGATTGAGTTCCTTACGATGATTCCTGCTCCCGCTATAAATCCAATCATTGAAGTGGCAGTAAAATAAGAGCCAAGAATCGCATGCCCTGGTAATATTCCAATCAAAGAAATCGGTATTGGTATCATGATGATTAGTGGAACAGTATAACTTCGAAACCATCCTAGTACTAAGATATAAATTAAAACCATCACTACAGCAAATGCTCCACCCAAATCTCGGAACACTTCGTATGTTATGAACCATTCTCCATCCCATTTCACAATAGGCTTGGTGGTATTCCATGGCACATCCGCAGTTTGTGTTTCATAGGCAATATGAGGAGCGAGTTTCATCATTCCATAGACGGGTGCCTCTTCGGCTCCAGTGAATTCACTGAAGATATATTCCACGGGCTTCAAATTCTTTCGATATAGAGTTTCATTAGAGACTTCTTTCGGCTTTTCTAAAACTCCATCGATATTCACAAATCCAGATTCAAAGGAAGAAATCTTCTGACCTTGGAAGGGTGAAGAACTTGCTCTTTGATTTGGGTCAAATGCTAGATCGATAAAAATTTCTTCAGGATGAGATGCTTCTTTGATAGTAAAAAGGGAGTTCTCACTAAATAAATAATTTCCCGTATAACTTACCATATCTGCTCTTGCACCAACTTGACCACCTTTAGAATGGTCAAAGGAATAAACCAATCGATCTCTACCTTTTCGAAGGGAACTATCAAGATCCACAACGGATGGTTCTTTTTCGAAGATATCTAAAAGTTCATCTGTTACCTTTCTTCGGGTTGCACGATCTGGCCCGTAGATTTCTGCAACCATAGTTGCAAGCACTGGAGGCCCAGGAGGGATTTCTAGAATTTTAGAAATGGCTTTATTCTTCTTTGAAAAATCCCCAATGGCTGGTCGAAGAGATTCAATAATTTCATGACTAGATTCTGATCTTTCTGATTTGTCAAGAATCACAATCTGCATATCAACCATGTATTCTCTATCTCGTAAGAAAGTATGTTTAACCATTCCAGAAAAAGAATACGGGGCAGCCTCACCAGAGTGAATTTGAATCTTGTCAATATTTTTGTTTTGAAGTATTGTTAGGCTCAGTTCTTTTGCCAGTCCTATGGATTTCTCTCTACTTGTTCCTGTTGGAAAATCTAGTAAAATCTGGAATTCATTCTTATTATCAAAGGGAAGCATTTTCACTTTAACAATCTTAGTTCCTACAAGTGCAAATGATCCTAACAGAAGAACTCCTATCAAAACAAAGAATAAGAAAGCCGATTTCTTAGTAGAAAGCAATCGATCGATTACTTTGATATAGATTCGATCTAGTAAGGAATGCTCATCTAATTCTTTATTACTTTCTTCTAAAAATCCTACAGATTTTTTATTCTTTGATGCTTTTTTTAAATTACTAGCTCCAGACTTAATTGCAGAATCTGAGTCAGGAGAGTTTATATCATCATCACCGTGACCTTCTTTATGAAGAAGTCTAGCTGCTGCCCATGGTGTTACTGTGAAAGCAACAAAGAGGGACAAGATCATTGCAAGACTTGCACCGACTGGAATTGGCTTCATATAAGGCCCCATAAGTCCACGAACAAATGCCATAGGAAGAATTGCTGCAATCACTGTAAATGTTGCAAGTATGGTTGGATTGCCTACCTCGGTGACTGCTGAAAGAGTAGACTTTAGCAAGGAGCGCTCTGGATAGGTCTTAAGATGGCGTTCGATATTTTCTACTACGACAATGGCATCATCGACAAGAATTCCAATGGAAAAAATCAATGCAAAAAGAGTCACCCTGTTCAAAGTGTAACCCATGAAATAATAAATTGCCAAAGTCAAGGCAAGCGTAACTGGAATGGCAATGGAAACAACAGCAGATGCTCTCCAACCCATCCATAGTGCAATCAGTACGGCAACAGAGAGAGTTGCTATCATCAAATGCTCAATGAGTTCCATGGATTTGTCTCCCGCTGTGGAACCATAATCTCGGACTACAGAGAGTTTAATATCCTCAGGTAGACCTGATGAGAAAAGCTTTGCTCTCTCAATTAAATCAGCTGCCAAAGGAACAACATTTGTTCCCTTCCTTTTGCCAAAAACAATAGATACTGCTGCCCTTTCAGTTCCACCGAGTGCCTTATCAAAAAGCACAGAAATTTTATTTCTTTCTTCAGGGCCATCGATCACTTCTGCAACATCTCGAATGCGAACAATTCGTCCACCTCGTTGAGCGAGAGGAATGTTTCGAACATCTTCAGCAGAAGAAACTCTTCCTTCGACTTCCACATCCATGAGTTTAGTATTGCTCCAATTTTTCCCAGCGGGAATACCAACATCGTTGGATTTCAAAGCTTGGGCAATCTCCACCATTCCTACACCGTAATTTGATGACCTTTGGCTATTTACTACAACTCGAATGGCTCGTTTACGCCCGCCTAATAATTCTATTTTGCTGAGGTCAGGAGTTGAAGAAAGTTCTCTTGCCAATGGGGCAATCAAGGTTCTAAGTGAGTAATCGTCTCTTTGGTCTGAACTAAAACTTAAAGTTAGAAAGGGAACATCATCGATTGTATGCGATGAAATTTTGGGCATAAGAACATTTCCAGGCAGAGTCGCATAAATTTCCATGATCTTGTGGTGAACTTTTACCAAGGAAGGTTCTACTTCAAGTCCAACCAAAAATCTTACAGTAATTAAACTATAATGTGGTGAGCTAGAAGAGTAAACATACTCTACACCATCCAATCCCCATACCGCTCTCTCTATAGGTTCTGTAACTTTTCGTTCCACCTCATCTGCTTCAAAACCTGGGGCTTGGACAAAAATATCGATCATGGGAACAGAAATCTGTGGCTCTTCTTCTTTGGGAGTAAGGTAAACGGATATTAGACCAAGCAATAAACTCCCGACTATGATGACTGGAGTTAGCTTAGAGTGAATGAATTGTTCTGCTAATTTTCCCGCAAATCCTCTTTTCTCTTTCATTGGCGTTTCCTTCATCTTATTTATCCTCTTTGCTTGGGTTATTATTACTGAACAAAGTGTACAGTTCCGATCGAATTAATATGTATTCTCGATTTGCATTTGCATCTTGAACTACTAAATCTGTAGACCTAGAAAAAATTTCAGAAAGCTGAATTGCATTGATTGAGCCATTGTAGAACATTCTCTTTGCATTCGAAATCTGCTCTTCCATCAATTTACTTGTATCCGCTAAAAGTAATAGTTGTTTCTCAAGAGTTTTTTCCATTCCTATCAATTCTTTTCTTTTCGCAGATTCCTTTCGAATCTGATCTTGAACTTTTTCTCTTTGTGCTTGAGCTTTAAGTTTAGCTTCTTCATAGGCACCTATATCATCCGCATTGTATAAATTCATTTGCACATAAAAACCAACATTGTATGCAGTTGCTGTGTTACGCGAACCGTTGTAAAGATTGGATTCTCCAAAGACACCTGCCTTGGGAAGAAATTTAGCTTTTTCAGCATCAGCCGCTAAGCTTGCACTTTCCGCATACTCTTGCATAGCTAAAGATTGGTATGATAATGTAACTCCCTCCAAAGCCGAGTCCTTATTAGATCTTGGTTTAGGAAGATGAGAATTTAAAAAGGTATCAATAGGTTCTAATTGAATTGTCCAATTATCACCAAATTCAGAAGTCATTGTTGACAGATAACTTCGTATAGATGTTTCTTGGGTATCGACTTCTAAGTGCATACCTTCCAATTTATTCTTTAAAGACTTCAATCCAAGTAGTCCAGAATATCCAACGGGATTACTTCTTGCTCCTACTTGGTAATTTTTAAGTACAGATTGTAACTGTTTTTCTATTTCAATGATTTGTTTTTTATAATTTTTTAGATAAATCAATTGAGCATAGAGACTTGCAGTTGAAGAATATTCCGATAGGATTACAGATTGTTTTTCTAAATTTTTACCTTTGGAAATATGCCCGTAACTTTCAGCCATATTTGATTTTGCACCACCTTCATAAAGTGCTAGATCTACTCCTAAAGTTCCTTTTTGATAGGTATTGGCACCAGGATAGTTCAAAGTGTCCGGAGCAAAAATATTTGCAGTTTGAGAATTCAAGGTCGTATAAGGTTGATTGCTTGTATCTAAAAAGTTACTAACCTGTGATCTAACTGATTTTGTACTAAAATCAGATTGTCTCGCATCCCTTTGTCCAAGCTTAGAAAAGAAATTCAAGGCAGGATCATTAGTTGTATATGATCTTCCTTCTAGATATAATTTTGGATGCCAATGCTTAGAAGTCCTTTCCTTACCAGCTTTAGCAGAATTTGATTCATTCTCGAAAGCGGAAATTAAAAAGGAATGCTTTTGAATAGAAAGCGATAAATCTTTAAATTTTACAGCTACAGATTGAGAGTCTACCTTGGTTTCTTCAGATAACTTTAGATTTTCAGATTCGTTCCCATCAAAATCCTTCAAATCTTTAGCAGATAAAGAAACAACAAGAAATAACAAAGGAAAAAGGGTAAATATCTTACCTTTGAGATTATATTTTGAATTTTTCATCTTTTTGACTCCAATTTTGAAATGCAATATAGTTCATATATACCATAGGGGGTATACTATTAATAAAGTCAATTTTAAAATTTTCATTTGATTCTTTTGATCTAAATTCTAAAAATTGGATTTATGGCAGATTCACCACTTTAGGGAATAAATTTAGAAACTATCAAAGAAGGAAATTAAAATGGCTTTTAAAAAAACAATCGGAACAGGCGCGTCAGAAGATCGATTAGAAAATTTGATATTAGAAAGATTAAGCCCTGGAGTTGATAAAGAAAAAATTGACCAACGCATCTGGGATCTTTTCGGAGAAGAATGGTGTGTGATGTTCACTGACCTTTCCGGTTTTTCTCGTGGGGTGGAAAAATTTGGAATCATACATTTCTTACAAACAATTCATGAATCCGAGAGAGTTCTCGTTCCAATTATAGAATCTTTTGATGGAATTCTATTGAAAGCTGAAGGTGATTCCCTTCTTGTAATTTTTCGTAATGCAGACAAAGCACTAGATGCTGCTGTTAAGATGCAAAATGAACTAAAGATTTACAACAAAGACAAAATCCCTGAAGAACAAATCCTACTTTGTGTTGGCTTAGGTTATGGAAAGGTCTTAAAAATTGGTGATACAGATGTATTTGGTTCTGAGGTTAATACTGCAAGTAAGCTAGGTGAAGATATTGCAGAAATCGGAGAAATTCTTGTAACTTACAATGTGTTCGAGAAGGTTAAATTCGATAGTTATAATTTCGAAGAGATCCCTAATCCCCCTGCTGGAACAAGTAACGCTTATCGTTTTCTGTATAAATAAAATCTAATTTATATATTTAGATAAAACTAGTAGTGAGATTAAATTACTACTAGGAACATCAAAATACCTATCATCAAACTCAAAGGCGAAAAGTACATTGTGTCCAAACGTGCAAATTTAGAATGAGTGATCTTCTTGAAGAAGCCCACTGAATTGAAATCACCAATGGATCTTAGAATAAAAATAATTGCAAAAAAGCATTGAATCATGATGTAATACTTCCCATCTAAATGCATGCCAATCAGTGAATTTAGTTCTATTCTACCAGTTAAAATGACTTGCATAAAAGCGAGAAACAAAAGTCCACAAGCCACAACCACACCTGCCAAAGGAGTTGGTTTGAGCATTTTTTTATTGTTTTGATCAACTGGGACAACAATTGCTATACCTTTTTTGCCACCCAATGCCCAGTAGAAATGAATTAATGATAGAATCAGAAAAGTAAAAAATAGAATCGTCTCTAAAGTATGGTTCATGATCTATCATTTTAAAAACAAGTGATCTACATTAGCGAGACTTATTTAGATTATTTTATTTTTTATTTTATCTTCAGTTTTGCCCTCTCCATCCTCCGCCTATAGCTTTGTATAATCCAACCGAAGATTGCAACTGCTCCCGTTTAATTTCAACTAATTCCATTTGAGCCTCGATGAAATCTCTTTGGGTTAGAAGAACATCAACATAGTCTATTCTTCCCGCCTTGAACAAAGCATTTGCTGTTTCAGTTGCTGTCTTTAGAGTTTCGACTTGTTTAGATTTTTGATCAAAAACATTTTGTAAGTTTTTCAACTTAATGAGTTGATTGCTAACTTCGGTAAATGCCTTTAAGAGTGTTTGCTCATAATTGAAAACAGCTTCAATCTGCAAATTATTTGCCGTTTTATAACTCGCCTCTATTCCTCTTCGATTGAGTAAAGGCATCGTAATTCCACCAGCTAAAGCATAAGCTATTCCTACTTGAGTCCCATCAAAATGTTTGGAATTGAAAGCCTCATATCCTAGATTTCCATCAATAGAAAGCGAAGGATAGAATCTTGCACGAGCAACTTCAACATCCAATTTTCTAGCTTGTAATTCGAAACCTGCCTGTCGCAAATCAGGTCGGTTATCAAGCATCTTGACAGGAACAGCAGTTTGTATTTTTGGAAGCGATGAATTTAAAAAATCCTCTAAACTGTATTCTATTGGTTTAGGGAATCTTCCTAATAGCAAATTCATTCGATTCTCGGCTATGGATAGCTTTTGTTGTAACTCATATTTTTTAGCTTGGTTTTTTGAGACTTCAGCATTAAACCTTTGGACAGCGAGTGTATTTGTACGACCTGCCTGTCTGAGTAAGGCAACAATTTCATTTATTCGAGTAAGCACCTTAATATAATCATCGATCAATTGTGTTTGTGTATGCAGTGAATTCATTTCATAGTATGTATTTGAAATTTCTGATACTAGATTTGTTAACACATACCGACGACCTTCAATACTTGCTAAATAACTTAAATAGGCAGATTTGGTAGCATTGCGTAGTTTCTTCCAAATGTCTATCTCCCAGGTCATCCTTACACCACCTGTAGTAAATAGGGTTGGAGAATTGGCATTTTCAGTACTGAATCGTTCAATTTTTTCGATTCCTGTATCAGCTGTTAATCTCAGCTTAGGAAGATATTCCCCTTGCCTTGCTAAGATTTCATTATTTGAAATTTGAATTTCTTGTTCAAGCTTGGCAAGTTCCTGATTATTATCGACTGCAATTTGAATTAGAGAAACTTGTCTTTCATCGGTAAAGAATTTTGTCCAGACTTCATCCGCTAAGTTTTTGGTTTTTTCTGATACTTGCTCATCATTAAATTTTTTTGGAATCTCTAAATTTTTATGGCTTGTTTCCTTTAACGAAGGGATGCAAGAAAGATATAAAAGAAAAGGAAAAAGCAAATAAATAAAAGTAAATTGTATTTTATTTTTCATAATTCCTCATCCTTTCCCTGTATCTGAATTCAGTTTTTTATGACGTTCTTTTTTACCAAAGCTTTGCTCAGAAAGAGGCAGTTCGTCTTCTTGATTATAGAACTCTTTACCTTCCGCAAGCTTTCCAAAAATTACATAAAGACCCGGCACAATAATCACTCCAAAAAATGTTCCAAATAACATTCCCCCTAAGGCACAAGCACCGATTGTACGATTGGCAAGTGCCACAGGTCCACCAGTTGCAAGCAATGGAATTAGACCTGCAATGAAAGCAAAGGATGTCATCAAGATCGGACGAAATCTTGCTTTGGCTCCTTCTACGGCTGCGTCAAACACGGATAAATCAGATACTGCTTGCTTTTGTCTAGCAAACTCAACAATAAGCACTGCATTTTTCCCAAGTAGACCAACTAACATAATTAAACCGATCTGGGCATAAATATCATTCGCCAATCCGAGAACTTTTAAGAAGAAAAAGGAACCAAAAATTCCAGGAGGCAAAGATAAGAGAACCGCAAATGGAATAATAAAGCTCTCGTATTGTGCAGATAGTACTAAATAAACGAATACCAGCACTATAATAAAAATATAGAATGCTTCATTTCCCCTACGTGCCTCATCGTAGGTTAATCCTTCCCAGGCGACATCAAATCCACTTGGCAAATCTAAAGCAACTTCTCGTATAGCCTTTATAGAATCCCCTGTTGTGAATCCAGAACCAGGTAAGGCATTGATCACAGAAGATGTGTAAGCATTGTACCTAGTTATCTCATTTGCACCTTGTGTTTGTTCTAAAGATAAAAAGGCCGAATATGGTACCATCTCGCCCTTGTCATTGGGTGTAAATAGTTGGAGCATATCGGAAGGGTATCTTCGAAACTCAGGCGCTGATTGAACATACACTTTAAAAAATTGATTGAATCGAATGAATCCCTGCTCATAAGTACTACCTACAAGTATATTGAGATTTTCCATAGCATCCCCTATGTTTACCCCTTTTTGCATGGCAATCTTTCTATCAAGCTTCACTTTCAACTGAGGAAATTTAGCAGAATAAAAAGAAAAGAGTCCATTGAGTTCTTCTCGTTTTTTAAGATTTTTCATAAACTCCTGATGAATCTCATCAAACCTGTGATAGTCGCCACTATTGGTTTTATCTAACAATCGAAAGGATAATCCTCCCGCAGAACCAAATCCAGGTACAGCAGGTGGTTCAAAAAACTCTATGACTGCTCCGAAATCTTTGGTTTTTTCTTCGAGTTCATCAATGATGTCATGAACTGAGTTCTTCCTCTCGCCCCAATCCTTGAGATTGATAAGACAGGTTCCAGCATTGGAGCCTTCCCCTTCTGTTAAGATCTCATATCCAGCAAGTGATGCCACTGAATCTACTCCTTCAATCTTCAAGGCGACCTCTTCCAATTGATTCGCTACGGAGAAGGTCTTTTCAATAGTAGAACCTGGAGGAGTTTGAATGATTGCATAAAAAATTCCCTGATCTTCACCTGGTACAAACCCTTCTGGAACCAGTTTACTAATAAAGAAAATTCCAAAAGAAAATCCTAACACAAGACTAGCGATTATGATTCTTTTTCCTGCAATCTTGCGAATGAATTCTATATACCTTTCTGTTATTATATCAAAGTGATAGTTGAACTTAGAAATAAATTTCGCTATTGGACCTTGGTGGTGGTGCTCACCAGGCTTGTGAGGTTTCAGAACTATTGCCGAAAGAACGGGAGTGAATGTCAAAGCAACTACTCCTGATAAGCCGATTGCACTCGCCATAGTGATTGCAAACTGTCTGTAAAATCCACCTACAGGTCCAGGTAAGAAAGAAACAGGAATAAATACAGACATCATGAGTAAGGTGATAGCAATGATTGCTCCACTGATTTCTCTTAAAACAAATTTCACAGCACCATAGATTGTTAGATTTGGGTTTTCTACCATCTTTGCATGAACTGCCTCCACAACCACAATGGCATCATCCACAACCACTCCAATAGCAAGGACTAAGGCAAAGAGTGAGATCAAATTGATTGTTAGATTCATTAATTTCATAAATGCAAAAGCACCGATCAAAGAAATAGGTACAGCAATGGCGGGTATGATGGTAGATCGAAAGTCTCCTAAAAATATAAATACAACAATAGCAACAAGTACAAATGCTTCGAAGAGTGTATGAAGCACTCTTTCAATAGAAGCTTCTAAGAAACTGGAAACATCATAACTCAAGCGATAGTCCATCCCTGGTGGGAAATCTTTCTTGAGTTCATCTAATTTCGTTTTTATTTCTTCAATAACATCATTTGCATTACTTCCTTCAGTTTGCTTGAACATAATCGCAGCAGCAGGAAATCCATTTACATCTGAATAAATATTATAAAACTCACTATCCAGTTCTACCTTTGCAATATCCTTTAAATATAGCATCTCACCTGAGTTTTTAGCTCGAACTATAATATCTTCGTATTGAAACGGTTCATTGTATCGTCCGTCATAGGTTAAGGTATATTCTAAAGATTGAGGAGCTTTACCTGAACTTTGTCCTAAATGTCCAGGTCTTGCTATTATACTTTGGGAACTAATGGATTTCATAACTTCATCCACTGTAACATTGTATGCCCGCATACGATCGGGATCCAACCACACTCTCATTGCAAACTGTCGAGCCCCTAAAATTTTAACCTGCCCCACGCCACTGATTCTTTTTAATTCAGGAATAAGATAAACATTGGCGTAGTTAAACAAAAATTTCTCTGAGGCATTTGAATCTTTACTATATAGATTCACATACATAAGCATACTTGGCTGTACAGGTTGCACTAAAATTCCTTCTAATCGAACCAATTCAGGAAGACGATACATCATTTGATCTACCCTCGTCTTTACCAATACGAGGGCATCATTTGAATCAGTCCCTGGTTCAAAGAAAACTTGAATGATAGCATCACCAGAGCTTGTCGATGAAGAAACTATGTATCTCATTCCAGGCACACCATTGATTGCTTGTTCTAAGATCGTAATAGAAGAATTTACTAAAACCTGAGCACTAGCGCCAGGAAAAGATAATGTTACAACTACTCTTGGTGGAGCAATTTCTGGAAATTGAGCAATGGGTAGAGTTTTAATTGAGATGAGCCCGATAAAAACTGTAAATATAGAGAGGACAATTCCTAAAACAGGGCGATGTAAAAATTTAGTAAACATAAAATTTCTCCTGTTAGATTAATGAGCAACTAACTCAAGACTTTTCATTACTTCTTGGGGAGATTCTATTTCTACACGAACAGTTTCTCCTTCATGAATTTTTCCTATTCCTTCAATGAGAACTTTATCCGTTTCTTTTAAGCCTGTCTTAATAATAAATAGATGGGGAAATTCATTTGCAATAGTAACTTCTCGAGTACTGACTTTGCCTTTTTCATCCACTAAAAAAACATAATGATGATCTAAGACTTCAAACGTTGCTTTCTGAGGAATAATTAAGGCATCAGGTATAACATTGTTGATCATGACATTACCTGTTTCTCCATGGCGAAGCAATCTTTCAGGATTACGAAAAGTCGCTCTAAAAGGAACCGTTCCTGTCTCACTATCAAATTCAGCTTCAATAGTATCAACGACACCCTTTTGGCTGAACTCATCTCCATTCGCCATTACGAAACGAACTTTAATACTTTCATCACCTGACTTTTTTCTTTTCTGATAATTTAAGTAATCCTTTTCTGAAACATTAAAATAAATCCATAGTTTGGATACATCCGACAAAGTAGTAAGTAAAGCTCCCTCTTCTAAAAAGCTACCAAGTCTCACTTGAAACTTATCCATAATCCCAGTAAAAGGAACATAAACTGTTGTTAAATATAAGTGGTTTTTAGCTAAATCCATTTCTGCTTTACTCTTCTTTAATCTAGCGCGTGCAGTGGCGTATTCAGCCTTAGAGATAATATTTTCTTTAAAAAGAATTTCTGTATTTTCAAATTCTATTTGGGAAGCTTCATACTCAGCTTTAGCTTTTTCGTATTTAGAACGAAGAAGTATTGGCATTACTTGAAACATCTTCTGCCCTTTCTTGATCACTTTCCCTTCGTCAACATAGATATTAGTTAAATAACCTTTCTCAAAGGCTCTAAGCTCAATGTGCTGGATAGCTTTTACCTTAGCCACATAAGCCTTCTCAATTGTAATATCTTGTCTCCAAGGATTCACTGCTTTCAGCTTCTCCTTCTCTTCTTCATGCTTCTTTCCACAATTAATTAGAAAAGTAAGCAAAAGTATGGACAGGAAGATGATTCTTCCGATTGGAAAAATTTGAAAAATATTTCTAAAAAAATAAAATAATAAGTACATTGTGTTCTCCTCATGAGATCAAAACACTTCAAATATAGTCTTTCTCAATTAGTTAGGTGAAGACTTTAGCATATTTGTTTTTTAGAAGGTATTGAATAATTCTTCAATACACAACTTAATAAGCAGTTGAATTTCTGTGATTTAGGAAAGAGGGGGAGATCGAGATCCGAGAGAATAAATGAAAAGAGCATTACCCATCGTAAAATTAGAGTAATTAGTACGTTGCTTTATAATAGGTTGTTTGTGATTAAAATTTTCTTTATAATATAATGAAATAAACTGATCCGAGGAGGATGAGTGTGTTTCACTTTCCTCATTGATATTTGGTTCAATAAGAAAGAATTGAGCAGTTAGATTAGAATTATTGCAATTTTCTATCTGAGATTTAAGTGGCTTCGTTTCTTGAGTAGAAAAAGAATTTTCTGCCCATAAAAACGTAACAACTATGGAGGTAATGAAAAGTATCTTTAATAATTTAAATTTATCTTTCAATCTCATAGCACTATCTACTTATCACGAAATATTATTCGTGTATTTTGTCAATATACTTTTGAATCTCTATCTTTATAAAACTTAAATACTAATTTAATATTATATTTCTAAGTAACTGTTGAATAACATTCCTTATAAAAATTTAAATCTCTGTCTAATATCTTTTCTCTTTTTTAATTTTCACTATATTAGCATTTTTTGCTTTCGAATCCACCAAAACAATTTTTGTAATCTCACTTGGTGCGCCAATTCGTATAGGTGGTCCCCAATAACCCGTCCCTCGACTTACATAGATTAATGTTTTTTTATATCGATGCAGTCCAGCTACAAATTTCTGAGCCAGGTAAATAATTAAATTACCTGGAAAATACTGTCCACCATGAGTATGCCCTGATAATTGTAGATCAAACCCTGCCTTCTCTGCTTCATAGATAGAATTTGGTTGATGTGCGAGTAGAATTTTGAAATCAGAATTTTCTGCTCCATGCATTGCTTGCTTTGCATTTGTTTCATGATTAGGAAGTATAGATCCTGCCTTCAAGTCTGTCACACCTGCTAATGCAAGTTTTGCGTTTTTATGAGATAGAATTTTATTCTCATTCAACAGAACATGGATTCCTAATTTTTTAATCTCAGCAATCCAAGCGAGCACTCCATTGTAGTATTCATGATTCCCTGTAATGAAAAAGGTTCCGTACTTAGATTTCAAATCCACTAGAGGCGCAAGATGCTGAGAATACAAATGGGCTGGACCGTCAACCAAGTCTCCTGTTATAACAACAACATCAGGTCGGAAATTTTGAATCCGCTTTACTACATGTTGCAGAAAAGGCCTTTGAATTGTCGGCCCGATGTGAACATCTGAAATTTGTGCAATTGTAAATCCAATTAAGTCAGGATGCAGATTCTCCACTGGAACATTCACTTCTATAGTTCGAATACGAACATGAGCTTCGAACATCCCCCATGCAGTTAGAATAGAAGCGATAGCCAATAAAATTATCGAACTAAAAAAAGTATCCATTCCACTCAGTGGAAATAATTTTCCAAGAAAACTTGCTTCCAACAAATTAGCAAAATAAGGTGATACTATCTTCAAAAATGAAAACACGAGTATCATAAAATCTTGGAATAAAACAATGCTTAATAGTATTGTAAAAAATCCCAAGCTTAGAAAAGAAAAATACGAAAACACAGATTGCATTCTTGGACTAGCAACTGTATGAGAAATCCAATAGGATATTGGAATCGAGATTACCAAAACGAAAATCAATACCCAGGCAAGTAGAGAAAACATTTCATCCAATCCCAATCCTGGGATCATCTTTAAACCAATGTAGAAATAACCTGCACCGATAATGCTAGTAAAAACAGATAAGAAAATAATAAACCGATTCAATAATTCCATTCTCCTAGTTATTCGACTCTACCTTATTACCATTCTGACCAACTTTAATAATAGAAAACTTCCTCATTATTTCTATAATCAATTTATAAAATTGTAGTTTTTGCTATTTTATTTTGCCTGCAAGGTTAAATCCGCCTCATTCAGTGGAATTTCATTTAAATATTTCATCACTCCGTCCACACTGTTTGGGTTGGTAACAACTGAAATCCTTCCATTATTTTAGAATTGAAAAAATTCCTTTCCTCGGGAACAAATGTAATCATGCGTTTCAAATTTTATCTAATAGCATTTATCCTCTACACTACTTCAATGATAACAAGTTTGTTCTTTGCAATCCCTGCTTTTAAGCAGATGGATTTCCCTGTGGGAACATTCACAAGGCAACTTTCCTTTGATGAGGTTAAGCTGCAAAGATGGCTTCAGATCATGCAAGAAGGGAATAGAATTCACCTAATTACAATTCAACATAGATTTGATGATTGGTTTGCACTATCTTTTGGATTAGTATTTTTCTCCCTCGGACTTTTACTTTCAGAACGTTTTTCCATTCAAAGCTTCAAGATATTTGGTAGTCTCGGATTACTCGGTGGAATCTTGGATCTTGTAGAAAATCGAATCTTTCTCAATATGGCAGCTGACATCCAAGCAATCGACTCAACCTCAGCAATCATCTTCTCTACAGTGAATTTCTTTAAGTGGGGTTTGTATGCAATTGGTATAATAGGAATAATTTATGTTTGGCTGAGAAAAAGAAGTTGATCCTTTTAAATTCCTATAAAATAGATGTACAACATTTGAAAGGCAGGATGTATTTATGCGGAATTTATTTTTTATTGTAATATTTTTGTCACAATTCATATTTCTTGAAAATTGTTCTAAGGTGGACAAAGACAATAATTCCTTTTATTTTCTTCTCTTAAGTTCTTTAGGGGGTTCAAAATCTGTAGAACCGGTTAATATTTCTTCTGAACCAATATTGATTTTCCCTGAAGGGGTTGATTCAAATGCATTCAGTGTTAGGTCATCTAGTATCGTTGCTCCAAATGATGTGAATGGGTATATACCAATCGGAAAATCATATGATATTGATTTATTAGATCATTTAATGGAAAAATTTCAAATAGAGAAAAATGCCAAAGATATGCATTTTTACTTTAATGATAATGTTAAGTTGGAATATACATATGATTTAAATGCGCTAACCACATCAGGTTTTATAGAAGAATTTGCTGGATTTTATTATGATTACACTGCTAAAAGTTGGGAAGCGGTTGACGGCGGAGTGACTATAGATCGAACAAATTCGAAAGTTACAGTGATTACACGTCATTTATCAACATTTATCTAAACTGCCTTACCTAGGTCTACTAATACACAAGTACCTATTGCACCGTCTTGCATTAGTAGAAATTTTCCCAATGGATTAGGTACAATAAGTGGGTCATCTGGAGCTATTTTTTCAACAATTGGCTCAGGCTATCAATACTATCAAGACAGGCAGTGGAAATTAATTGAAGATAGTGATTTTATTTCATTAGGATTTCAAAATTCAGTTGGGATTTCAACTTGCAATGGTGGAGTATTTCCATGTGATACACCTAATTCAATTCAATCGCTAATTGATCACAAAGAAAATACTAATACTGAATATATCGTATTTAAAGCTCATAAAAATCTTGATGTTTATATTGCAATAATTTCTCCATTTGAAGATAACTCATATGATCCGTTATGGCTAACTTCAATGGGCTATGGAAATACTGGATATAAGATTAGAAATGATCAAGGTCACATTTATTCTGTTTATCATAAATCCACATTAATGAATGAGGTAATAAATCTTCCAGGTGCTTGGAATAGTTTGCCTAATTCTATCGGAACCCCTCAAAATTATTTTGTTGTAATTAAAAATCCTGATTATCCGAATGCTAACTCTAATGATGTAGCAGGTGATATATGCTTTCCACGAGATAATACAAGTCCACAAGATATCACAAATCTTTATGCATTTCCAGGATTGGATCGAATAGCTTTCCGATGGAGAAATCCAACTCAAAATGATTTTAATAAAATAATAGTTCGAAGAAATATTGCTCCAGCAACATTTCCAGCAAATATCAATGATGGCGAAGATGCAACAGCCATAAATGAATTAGAATCTTTCGCTATGGTTGACGAAGGACTATTACCAATAACCACTTATAACTATACTTTTTTTTCCCTAGATACAAATGGTAATCCTTCTCCAGGGAGACGAATAAGCGTTGCTACAAGATTTGGTTTAGATACAGATAATGATGGAATTGTAGATGTAGATGAAGAAAATTTAGATATGTTTAAACTAACAACTAATTTAGATTTTACTTCTATTGATGCAATGGATAGTGATGGTGACTCTTTATCGGATATGGAAGAAATTGCCTTAAATACCGATCCGAATAACCCAGATATTATTCCTCCGGTTGTTACTTTCTCCAGAATTCATCCTCTTCAACAGAATATCCAATAGTTTCTTTTAATTTAAATGCTAATGATAGCAGTTCTATTACAGGCTGGATGATTACTTTTAATAATAGAAGACCCTATAATGATCAAATCGGATGGAGTACAACTAAACCTAATAACATTAGAATACCGAA
>JAACWH010000058.1 GCA_009991425.1 Leptospira sp. | reverse complement strand
TTTCTATTATTCCAATTCCCCATGAAAAGATTCACAATCATCCACATCGTAAGGAAGCATTGAAAGAAGCGTTTAACTTCGTTAAAAAAGAAAAAACTGTTAACCAAGCTTTAATTGCAATGTTTTTTGGAATGTTTGTTGTTGGAGTGATCCAAGTTTTACTTCCTGATTTTGCAAAAGAAATACTTAAACTAGATGAGAAAGAACGAGGGTCTTTAATGGGTATGCTAGGTTTGGGCTTGCTATTAGGTTCATTGTTTTCAATAAGTATCGCTAAGCTTATAGGAAGGGGGAAATGTATTTTAATTTCCATCACCTTGTCTGGTATTCTAATGATAGTGATTGCAATAGTAACTAATCCTTTTCTATCCATGACAGTGCTTTTAATCGCAGGTCTTTTCTTGGGAACGGTAACTTCATTTGTCCCTTCCATTATTCAAGCTGCTACTCCCAATAATCTACGTGGAAGAGTTATGAGTTATTTTTCTTTAGTCTTTTTACTAACACCAGCTTTGAGTGGATTAGGATATGGTTTCCTTGCCGATAAAATAGGTTTAGTTAATGTTTTTATAGTTTCTGGAATAGTTGCAATTTTGATGGGAATAGTTGGTTGGTTTACTTTATCAGAACTAAAAATTGCAGATAAAAAATTAAATCTTCCATCTTGAGGAAAATGCTCCTCGCAATTCACCAAGTTTAAAATCCCTAGCTTTATCATTAGGATACTTAGCTTGTATTTTCTCTAATGTTTTAGGATTGATTTCATTTTTTGAACCATGGCATTGCAGACAATTAGCATTATCTAGAACTATTGGATTCATGACCCTATACTCAGCATTTTGGATTTCTGAAAATACAGTTAATTTTTTCCCATCCTTTAATTCCCTAGACCAATTTTGAAGAACTTTCTTTTCCCATTCATCCGGCTCATGATTTTTATTTCTAAATTTTTCAGAGACTCTTTTAATTTTAAAATTATTTTCAGAAGCAATTTTTTCTTCAATTGCAGGAGAAAGTTCAGAACAAACTTCTATAGAATTCTCTGCTCCTCTTTCTTGGATCGCTCTAAATAAATTAGTTTGTAATTCAGTTTTAAAAACCTGAACAACGGATTTAGTTTTGTTGAGATACAATTCTTCATCAACCTGCTTAGAACAAGTAATTAGAAAAAATAATGAGAGAAGAATAGACACCCAAACTAGGGTGTCATATTTTTTATTAAACAAATTATTTCCCTTTTGTGGAAAGTTTAAATGGTAGATAAGCTGGACAGGTTCCAACTAAGCTTGTTGCTAGAAAAATTATTCCTACAACACCTAAGGCTATAGCAATTGTTCCTGAAAGTATTCCAGCAAAATATAAGCCAGCGATCGCTAAAGCCCCAATTCCTCGAAGCGCTCTATCAACAGTTCCCATGTTTTGTATCATTTATAAACTCCTTTTCTTCATTTTAATTTCTAGAAATATAATGTCAATAATTAAAATACCATAGGGGGTATATTTGAATAATTCTAAACAGACGGTTAGTCTACATTATATAAAAATTTTACAATTTTATAAGAAGCATCCATTGTTTGGTTTAAATAGCCAAATTTATTTTTATTCTTATAAAAGAATCCATGAGGCCAAGAATGGTCTCCATTTTCTATAGCTATTCCTTCCACGGATGTTTTTGAACTGCAATCTAGATATTTATAAGAATAATTTTTATCTGTGCTTGTTGAAAATTCATCTATGAATAGTTCTTTCTTATAAATAGAGCAATTATTTTGAAATGACCAATATTTCAGAGATTCATGAAAAGGAATAATTTTACCTAATTCAATCTTTTCTTTATTTGCATAAGTAAAAGCATAACCACCAGAAAACGGGATTACCTCATCTTTTTTCCCAGAAATAAATAGTAATTTCTGAGGTTTACTAGGAATACATCTATCGAAAGTTGGTTCGCTCATTCCTGCCGCTATAGAGATGAAATGCGTAAATTCTCCATCTGTTTTGCAGGCTAATTTTGTACTCATAAATCCCCCATTAGAAAGACCGACAACCCCTATCTTTGTTTCATCAATAGTAAATTTAGAAATAAAATGGGCTCTTAGATCTTTGAGGAATTCCACATCATCTGTGTTTCTTTGGTCTGTTATAGAATGAGCAAGCCCACGTCCATCATTCCATCTATTTTCATAGCCCTGGGCGTATACCACTATCAATCCGTATTTTTCTGAATAATCAGAAAGCCTAGTAAGATACATCATGCCCTTATCTGATCCACCACCACCGTGAAGAACAAAAAGTAAGGCAGACTTTTCATTTAAAGAAGATTCAGGAGCAAAGTAAGTAAAAGTTCGTTTATCGTTGTTGCTAACAATAAATTCAGTGATATGCTTATCTATAGGAATATAAGTAATCTGCTTGGATGTACAGGAAAATATCATAAATAATATGAATAGTAGACTTATGTTTATTTTAGAGATTTTTGAAAAAAAATTCCTAAATAAAATTTTATTCTTGGATATAATTCTGGTTCGATCTAAGTAAAGAGTTTTTTCCATTTTTCAATTTCCAAAATAGCTTCCTTGCTTCCTTCTGGATATGAAAAATTTGCAAATTCTTTATCTGTTGTTGGATTATACGGGCCAGACTTACCTTCAAAGCAAACACAAACATCGCTTAAACAGACAAGTGAATGCCATACACCTGGCTGAAGGTCGATACCATAAATTGGGCCCTTGCTTGAAATAAGAAACTTTTCAATAATTTTGCCATCATCATCAAATAATAAAAATCCTAATTCACCCTGGAGTGCTATAAAGGATTCCGGTTTGGCAGGTTGTTTGTGTCTATGAGGTTGGACGTAAGTGCCTTTCGTTAAGACATTCAGGAATCTTTGGTAAACTTCTGAAAGTTCATGGAAATTGAAATTAGATCTTTTCCTTTCTGATTGAAGTGCTTTATCACTTACTGAATCAAAAAGAGCCTGATTGATGAGCTTAAAGCTATGCTGGCTCAAGAAGGGAAGCGAGTTTGCTTTCGCAATAAGAAGTTAGATCGTCTCTACAAGCTGTGCAAATTTGGGAAGCTCCCAATTCTTGCATAACTTCTTTGTAATTTTTTCCTTGTTCAATGGCAAGTTGAACTATTTCGTCAAAATAAACTTCAGTACAATGGCATTTAATCATGATTGAATTTCCTTAACTAGACCCAAATTGATAGATTTCCTAAATTTGTCAATAGATAATGAAAATGATTCTCAATTAGATTTAAAAAATATTTTAAATCTAATATAATAAGCTATAATAGTAATTTTGAATTTTGCCTAATGTAGAATCCCAAGAAAAGCGATTTGAATTGGATCTTCCCATTTCAATAAAATTTTTCTTTTTAGATTCTGAAAAATTGCAATATTCGAGTATTTTGTTTTGAAAATCGCGATCTGATTGTGGATCGAAATATATTGCGGATTCTCTTAAAATTTCTGGCAAAACAGAAAATTTGGAGCTGATCACAGGACAACCTACAGCTTGAGCTTCGATAACGGGAAATCCAAATCCTTCGTAAAGAGAGGGGTAAACTAAGGCCTCTGCAGATTGATACATTGAGGGCATTTCCTCATCTTCTATTCTTGGAAGTGTAAAAACCTTATTTCTAAATTCCTCAGGTAATTCCTTCAGAAGTTCTATTTCAAACTTATATGCTCCTGCTAATACCAAACTTTGTTCTAGGTTTTTACTTTTCCAAAGTTCTATGAAATTTTGAATCATGAAATCAAAATTTTTATGCCCTTTTCCAATTCCAACAGATAGAAAATATTTTCTTGGGAGCTTATATTTCTTTTTGAAATCCAAAATTTTCTTATGAGACTGTGGAATATATAGATTTCGATCGATGCCGTTATAAATTGTTTCGATTGAATTTTTTGGAGTACCGAAGTATTTGATAAAATCTGACTTAGTATGATTAGAAACAGTTATAACTTTTTTGGAATATTTTTGAATGTTTGAAAGTATAAATTTTAGATAAATTCTCTTAATGATGCTTGCATGAAATTCCTTCATAACCCAAGGAATTAGATCATGAATAGTGACTATGCATTTTGAAAGATAAATTAAAGGCACATTGAAATGTGGAATATCCAGATAATCCATTTCTTTCATTTTTGGATGACCAAACATCTCTGCTATAGAATATATTTTAGCATCGTAAGGTATGATAATTGAATTTCTAGGTATAGAGAATTTTGCTAAGGTATTAGGATTACCGAAAAGATAGATTTCAAATCCATCGGAAAGGCGTATGTACTTCAGTATATTTTGTATCCGAACTCCGATCCCTGAATGTTGAATCATTCTAACATCCATTCCTAATTTTAGAGGCATTCTACTAAGGAATGATTTCTTAAAATAAGGAAAAGGAAAAATTCAAAATGAATTGTCTAGATATGATTAAGTTGAAATTAGATTTTTCTAGACAATCATTACTATGCATTCTAGATTCGGTATGAGGGTATTTATGTCGGACGAAAGAAAAATCAAACCAAATAACGCATTTATTAAATCTGCCAATATCAATTTAAAGCAATACAATGAAATGTATAAACAGTCGATAGAATCTCCAGATAAATTTTGGGCTGAGCAAGCCAATCGTCTAACTTGGTTTTCTAAATGGAAGAAGGTACTCAGTCACGATTTTAAGAATGCAAAAGTAAAGTGGTTTGAAGGTGGCAAGATTAATATTTCTTACAATTGTTTAGATCGACATGTTTCAGGAGTATACAAGAACAAAGCTGCTATCATTTGGGAAGGAGATCATCCTGATGAATCACGAGTTCTAACATATTATGATCTTTATAGAGAAGTTAATAAATTTGCGAATGTATTGAAGAAGCAAGGAGTTAAGAAAGGGGATCGTGTCCTCATTTACCTTCCTATGATACCGGAACTTGCAATATCTTGCTTGGCATGTACTAGAATCGGTGCAGTTCATTCAGTCGTCTTTGGAGGTTTTTCTCCAGAAGCACTGCAGGGAAGAATCGATGATTGTAAGCCTAATTTGGTAATAACATCAGACGGTGGTTACCGTGCGGGCAAATCTATCGATTTAAAGAAAAATATAGACATCGCTATCGATAACTCAAAACAAAAAATTAAAAATGTAATAGTTGTTCGTAGAACATATGATGAAACCAATCTTCATTGGAAAGAAGGACGCGATCATTGGTGGCATTTTTTAATGAAAGAGGAAGGTATTTCGGATTACTGTAAGCCAGTAGAAATGGATTCAGAAGATCCTTTATTTATTCTTTATACTTCTGGCTCTACTGGAAAACCAAAAGGTGTTCTGCATACTACTGCGGGATATCTCTTGGGTGCAAATCTAACTTTTCATTCGGTATTTGATCACAAACCAGAAGACACTTATTGGTGCACAGCAGACATAGGTTGGATTACGGGTCATAGTTACATTTTGTACGGTCCCCTTTCTAATGGTGCAACTTCGCTCATGTTTGAGGGTGTTCCTACTTATCCCGATGCAGGTCGTTTTTGGGACGTAATTGATAAATACAGTGTAAATGTCTTTTATACAGCTCCTACTGCTATTCGTGCACTAGCTCGAGAAGGCTTAAATCCTCTTAAAAATAAATCCTTAAAATCCCTTCGCTTACTTGGAACTGTAGGAGAGCCAATCAACCCAGAAGCTTGGGAATGGTACCATAAAAACATCGGAAAAGAAAATTGTCCTATCGTAGATACTTGGTGGCAGACAGAGACAGGTTCTATTTTGATAACTCCGTTGCCTGGAGTAGTAGCAACCAAACCAGGATCGGCGACCCTGCCCTTCTTTGGTGTTCAGCCAGTACTCGTCGACAATGAAGGAAAGGAAATTAAAGAAAAAGGAGAAATCTCAGGTAACCTTTGTATAAAAGCTCCCTGGCCTTCCATGATGCGCTCTGTTTATGGAGATCCAAAAAGATTTTTCGATACCTACTTTTCTCAATTTCCTGGATATTATTTCACGGGTGATGGAGCTAGAAGAGATAAGGACGGATACTTTTGGATAACAGGTCGTGTAGATGATGTACTAAATGTTTCCGGTCATCGCATTGGATCTGCAGAAGTTGAATCAGCCTTAGTAGAACATAAAAATGTTGCGGAGGCCGCTGTTGTTGGTTTTCCTCATGATATTAAAGGCCAAGCAATTTATGCTTATGTAACTGTAAATGCTGGTATTCAGACAAATGATTCTTTGAAGAAAGAACTCATAGCAATTGTTGAAAAAAATATTGGAAAGATCGCAAGACCTGATGTAATACATTGGGCGCCTGGACTTCCTAAGACTAGGTCTGGGAAAATCATGAGAAGGATACTACGAAAGATTGCCTGCAGTGAATTCGATACACTCGGAGATATCTCAACCTTGGCTGATCCTTCTGTTGTAAGCACCTTAATTGAAGATAAGAAAAAATTCCATAGTTAATGGATTTACATCTTATAACTAGGTTTGTCCAATTATTGAATTAAATTTGTTTTCTCTTTAGGTAAACCCTGGAGAGAAAATAAATTAGAAGTTATTTTTCTTAGTTAATAAATTTATATAATTGGATCTAAATCTTAAATCATTGATTTGAAAATGGACCTATAACTTTTACTAATTCTGTTTCTTCATTTGCTAAATCACGATCTTCTAAATTACTTTTCCAGTAATTGAATTCCTTAGTTAAATTTTTATTTCTAAAATACTCCATACCGAATACAAGTATCTCTCTATTTTTGGGGAATGATTGATAGGCTTTTTGTAAATCTTTTTCATCGAGATTACTGCCTTGCTTGGATAAATAACTCAATTGACTCATGGCATTAGCATCATGATCTTTCTTTAAGTATGTATATACTTGCCTAATAAGGAAAAAAATTTCCTCTCTATTACCAGGGTCTGAATAGATTAAGGATAGTTCAAAGGCTCTACGAAAAGCAGCTAAGGATTCAAGCATTCTTTCTTTTTCTTGGAGGAAGATTCCATACCGAATAGCAAGATTGGGATTTTGATAGAAAATCGCAGTAGCATCTATCATGGAAGATTCAATGCTCTCTAAATTTAATGCACGTTCACATAGTATTTTAGATTCATGGATAACTTCTTCTCTAGGAAAATACAAAATATACTCAGATGATATTTTTAAGGCTTCCCCCCATTCTTTGCTATGGATTTTATCATAGACTTCTTCAACAATTGCCGATTTTTCCGTAGAGTATTTAGGATCGGATTCTAATTTTAATAAATAGGTATTTCCCAATTCAAAATCGCCTATTCTATTCGCAAGAACTGCTCCTCGAAATAATTTGTTCTTATCATCTGGTAAAAATTTTAAATAATTTTTAACTAAATCTAGAGCTTCTTTTGGTCGTCTGTCCTTTTCATAAAATGCTATTAGCTTATCAAGTAGTTCGATTTGGCCAGGTTCCAAATCTAAAGATTTTTTGAATGCATTTAATGCCTCTAAATGTTTGCCCATTCTAAAATACGTTTCGCCTAGAATATAATAGTATCTATAATCAGGATTTGAAACTTTATTTCTTGCGAAATCCAATCTATCTAAGGCTCGACCATAATCATAAGCCTGCATTTTAGTTGTAGCTTGTTGTAAAAGTTCATCATAGCTGTAAGGAGATGGATTTCCATGAAGAGAGAAATAAGTAGAAAATAAAAACGAAAGATAAAAAAGACTAGAATTAATTCGGAAAAGTCTTTTATTTGGTGTCGAAACCAGAACCATAGTTTCAACATCGGAAGATCTGGTAGAAAATCAAGTTTTTGCACTGCTTAAACCATTATTTAATTTAAAAAGAGGTAATCTATGAGCCCAGAGTTCATAATCATCGCCATGTCGTTCTTGGCGATACTTACGGCTGTGTTTTATACATACAGAGTCGTTTCAATCAGAGTTGGTGGTGAAGGTGATACTTCTCCACAGACTATTAAACTTAAAGAGATTACAGCCGCAATCGCAGACGGTGCAATGGCGTTCTTAATCAGAGAATACAAAGTTATCTCTTTGTTTATTGCCTTCATGGCAGTTTTAATTTTCCTTCTTTTGGATAATCCTGATACGGAATTCACTGAAGGACTTCATACATCTATAGCTTTTATAGTTGGTGCAGTAATTTCATGTTTGTCTGGATTCATAGGAATGAAGATAGCAACAATGGGAAATGTAAGAACTGCACAGGCTGCAAAAACTAGTCTTGGAAAGGCTTTCCGAGTTGCTTTTGATTCGGGAGCTGTAATGGGATTTGGACTTATTGGTCTTGCGATTCTTGGATTGATCCTTCTTTTCATGTTCTTCACAGGCATGCATCCTAATGTTGAGATTCATATTCTTATGGAAGCCTTGGCAGGTTACGGTCTAGGTGGATCATCAGTAGCTTTATTTGGTAGAGTTGGTGGTGGAATCTATACTAAGGCTGCAGACGTTGGCGCTGACCTTGTTGGAAAAGTTGAGAAAGGCATTCCAGAAGATGATCCAAGAAACCCTGCAACAATCGCTGACAACGTAGGAGACAACGTAGGTGACATTGCTGGTATGGGAGCTGATTTATTTGGTTCTGCAGCGGAAGCAACCTGTGCAGCATTGGTGATAGGTGCAACTGCAGCTGCACTTGCTGACAATACTACAGCTCTTCTATATCCAGTTTTAATTTCTGCTTTTGGAATCCCTGCTTCTTTGGTTACTTCATTTTTTGCTAGAGTAAAAGATGACGGAAACGTTGAGAAAACTTTGAAATTACAATTATGGATTTCTACCTTCTTAGTTGCTGGTCTTATGTACTTCGTAACTGATTATTTCATGGTTCCTGAATTTGAAATTGGTGGTCAATTAATCACAAAGTGGAATGTTTACGTTTCTCTACTATTCGGTTTGTTTGGTGGAATGTTGATTGGTTGGATCACTGAAATCTATACTTCCCACACTTACAAACCAGTTCGTGAAGTTGTAGATGCTTGTGAAACAGGAGCTGCAACTAATATCATTTATGGTCTTGCGCTAGGTTATAAATCTTCTGTAATTCCTGTTGTGATTTTAGTAATTACAATCGTCGTTTCCTCAATGGCAGCAGGAATGTATGGAATTGCCATTTCTGCAATTGGTATGATATCAACAATAGCAATAGGTCTTACGATTGATGCTTATGGACCTGTTTCGGATAACGCTGGCGGAATAGCTGAGATGGCTGAACTAGGAAAAGATGTCCGTGATAGGACTGATACCCTTGATGCAGCTGGCAATACAACTGCGGCTGTTGGAAAAGGTTTTGCAATTGGCTCGGCAGCACTTACTTCTTTGGCTCTATTCGCTGCGTTTATTACTCGAGCAAGATCTCAAAGTTCAGAATTCAATAGCATAGAACTTTTAGATCCTATGGTATTCGGAGGATTATTGTTCGGAGCTATGCTTCCTTTTATTTTCTCAGCAATGACTATGAAATCGGTTGGTAAAGCAGCTTTGGATATGGTAGTTGAGGTTCGTAGACAGTTCAAAGAAATTCCAGGACTGATGGAAGGTAAGAACAAACCAGATTATGCAAAATGCGTTGATATTTCAACAAACGCTTCTCTTAGAGAAATGATTGCTCCGGGAGTTTTAGTTCTAGCTTCTCCTATTGTAATGGGATATCTTTTTGGTGTAAAATCTTTAGCAGGTATGCTTGCTGGTGCCTTGGTATCAGGTGTGGTTTTGGCTATTTCTTCTGCAAACTCAGGTGGTGCTTGGGATAATGCTAAGAAATATATCGAAAAACTTGGTAAAAAAGGCTCTGACCAACATAAAGCTGCTGTTGTCGGTGATACAGTTGGAGATCCTTTCAAAGATACTTCTGGGCCTGCGATCAATATTTTAATTAAATTGATGGCAATTACCAGTTTGGTATTTACTGAATTCTTTGTTCGAAATGGTGGAGTTCTATTGAACTATTTTAAATAAAAATTAGTTTAAAAGATCAATAATCTTATTTAAATCCATTCAATCTTTTATAAAAAGGTTGAATGGATTTCTTATTTTAGGATAATCTAAACTTGCATGATTTATTATGAAAATTTGAGGCAAAAATGAAATCTTCAAGCAAAGTTAAATTACTTTCAAAGGTATGGATTGCTCCTTTTTTATTATTCTTTTTTTTTATTAGTCTAATCCTACCTGCTTCTATATTCTCACAGGAACTTCATCCATTACCTAACCTAAATGGTCCTGTAGTTGATATGACAAATACATTATCTGCTACAAGCATACGATCCATCAGCGATAACATATTAGCTCTGCAAAAGGAAAAAGGATCTCAAATCCAAGTGGTTGTTGTTTACACTACTAAACCTGAGGAAATAGAACAGTACTCTATTCGATTAGCTGACGAATGGAAGATCGGTCGAAAAGGTGTAGATGATGGAGTTATCTTACTTGTCGCCAAACAAGATCGAAAGCTAAGAATTGAAGTCGGTTATGGCCTGGAAGGAGTAATACCAGATGCTATTGCTCGGAGAATTATTTCTGAAGTTATTACACCAAGATTTAAGGAAGGAGATTTTGAACAGGGGATAAGCGATGGTGTAGATACTATTTCAAAACTCATCCAAGGTGAAGAACTTCCTCCTCCATCGGCAACTGATCAATTTGAATTAGAAGATAGTTCTCGAATCCTGCAAAATCTTTCAACTTTCCAATCTTTTTTAGGTTTAATTGGAATTGCAGTTGGATTTATATTTATGTTTAATGAGAAATTTCTTTATTCTTGGTCTTCCATTGCAACCTTCTTTTTTATAAGCGGTCTATTTGGTAATATTGGATTTTTAAGTTTAATAATTTTTTCATTGGTGGGAGCGTTCTTTGTTTTTATTTTTTTATTAGGAATTTTACATGGTGATTCTGGAGGCGGATCATCAAGTGGCGGTGGTTGGTCTAGTAGTAGTGGCTCCTCCAGCGGCGGTGGTTGGTCTGGAGGAGGAGGATCATTCGGTGGTGGTGGTTCTAGCGGAAGTTGGTAAGTGATTCAACTAAATACTTGCTAGTTGGTAATTCTCCTGTAGCTTTCACCATCAACTCATTAACAGAATACATTTTTCCAATATGATGGACATTTTTCTTTAACCATTGAAGAAGTGAAGATGTGTCACCTTTGGTGGAAAGTGTTTTTGGGAATGTTGGATTTTCTTTCAAAAATGCAGAGTATAATTGGGCTGAATAGATATTTCCTAATGCATAAGTAGGAAAATACCCAAACGCTGCCATTGACCAATGAACATCTTGCAACACACCTTCCGCTGGATTATCAATAGTTAAACCAAAGGATTCTTTCATCTTTGCATTCCAAATTTCGGGAAGCTCAGAGACCTTAATTTTCTGAGCGATGAGATCTCTCTCTATTTCAAATCGCAAAATGATATGTAAATTGTATGTAACAGGATCAGCTTCTACTCTAATTTTAGTTTTCTCTACACTTCGGATGTAGTTGATGAATGCATCAAAAGGTAATTCGGATTCCTTTAGATTCCATGCATGGAGTGCTATAGGATAGTGATACATCCAAAATTCAGAGCTGCGCCCAACTTGGTTTTCCCAAAGTCTACTTTGTGATTCGTGAATTCCTAGACTAAGGAATTCAGCTATGGGACTCGGTGCTTCTTCCATCTCTGATAGGCCAACCTCATATAAAGAGTGTCCTGTCTCATGCATCACTCCAAAGATTGAAGAGAGAGGATCAGATTCATCGTATCTTGTTGTGATTCTTTTGTCTTTTGGACCTAGGCTAGTTGAAAAAGGGTGAGAGCTGATATCCAATCGAGAAAGATCCTCAGTTAATCCAAGTTGGGATGGAATACTTTCGCAAAAAGATTTTTGCAAGTCGATAGGTATCTTTTTTAAAAATGGGTTGGAATATGCTTTTGCATTAGCTACGATAGGTATGAGATCTTTTTTTAAGTCATCGAACAATCTTGATAAAAAATCTGCAGTTGCGGACTTTTCATAATCATCAATTAGTGAATCGTATCTTTCCTTTTCATAGCCATAGTATTCCGCTTGACGAATAGCAAGTTGAACGAGTTCTTCAAGCGTTGAAGAAAATAAAGAAAAATCTTTTTGTTTTTTAGCTTCTTCCCATTTGGATTGAGCTAGGTTTGTTTTTTGTGAAAGTTCTTGGACAAACTCTGTTGGTAGTTTAGATTGTTTAACTAAAGTTTCTTGGATTATTTCTAGTTCTTTTTTCTTTGAGGCTAGATTCTCTATATCAGAATTTGTTTCTAAATCATTCAATGCTAGATTTATGATAGATTTAAATTCTTCCCCAGTGGATAGTTCATGAATTAATTTCGTCATTTCAGCGATTTGATGGGAACGTGCTAGTCGACCTGAGGATGGCATCATAACTTCGCTGTCCCATTGGAGTAGGCTATGGGTATCTCGAAAATTTTGAAGGCGATTATAAAAACTGCGAAAATTTGCAAATGACATAATGCTAGAATGGAGATTGAATATTTTCACACTAGAAAAAAATATTCAAATAATTTAATTTAATACGATACTCGAAATTTCTAAACTTAAATTCAACTGTTAATAAATATTAAGAAACTAAGATAAAATTAATATTTGGAACAGTGTCATATAATATACTATTGAACAAAGTTCTCTAAGATAAAAAATCCCAATAGACTTAATTTTAAGCTCCAAGCAATAGTTCTCAACCAATTGGTATTCACCAATCTATCAATTAAATCAAGATCGAAAGTAAATGATAATTGACTGTGGATAGGAACTGATAGTAAAAATGTTCCTATCCAAATTATGATTAGAAAGGCAAAATTTGTATAAGAAAAGAAATTTCTTTCTTCAAATATCCAAATAATCCCCAATCCCAACTCACTCAACATCAACGGAACCACTATAAGTGAGATCCTGAATGAATGAAATTTATGAAAATCTTTAAATCGAATTGAATCTATATACCGAAAGCTTGGATAATGGACAATTTGAACTATCCAAATCAATCCTGTAAGTAAACCAGAAATTAAAAATTGAATAAATATTAAATTTAAATTCATTAATCCAATATTTCAAGCCTGCATCTTTGCAAATTTTTGTTTTAAGACTTTTGCTGCCATAGCATATCCTCCGTTTGCTCCATCAACAAAGTGGACTTCACTAGATGATTCGCTATGCATTAAACAAGTAAGTAAGGCACTATCAGATATATGAGTTCCATAAACTAAAATCCCATTTTTCTCTTCTGTATCTAGATAACCTTCCAGGCTAGCTCTACGTTCTTTATTTAGAGAGAGTACCATTTTTAAGCTACCATCGAATTTACGGAAATCAGAAGCTTCTACTTGGTATTTTTTCAAATTTTTTAATTCATAAAAATGAGCTTTTACTGGCAATCGAAATAGCATTACAATTCTTGTAATAAAGGTTTCAAAATAAATTTTTAATAAAGCAAGAGTTTTCTTTAATCCAGATGTTTGCCTAGAACTTGCAATTGCTTCCTTACTAAGTGCTTTATAACTACTGGTGACTTGTAAGTTATTTTCAGTTAGAGGATGGTATTGTTGAATTTCACCTAGAATAGACTCTATATTCGTAAGAACTGTTTGATAAAGGGAGCGATCATTTTTATTGGAAAGAAATTTCACAATTAAATTTACCGTTTCGCCATTGGGACTTGGAATATCTTTCCAACGACAAGTGAAGCCTTGAAAATTCGCCTCAATTTTAATCGGAAAATCATCATTAATAATGTATTCTGAATTTTTCTTTTTAATAAGGTCTTCTACAAACTCAACTCCATCACCCAATAAGATCGCCTGGTTGTAATGATCACTGATCTTCCATTTACCAATAAAAATTTTCTTATTATTTTCCTTAAGAACCGAACCGGGAACTATACCTACTCTAAGTTGCAATTGAAAGAATTGAAATACTTTCTTCTTGGTATCATTTAAAATTGATTTTATATCTTCTAAAGATTCATTAGGAACTAAAAATGTAATTCCATCTCCTCCAAATAAAAAAGGAAATTCCATTTTCCCAAAATAATTAGAAAGAGCCATCGCTGCTAATCCACCAGCTATATTAACATCCTTGTATTTTCCTGTTTCTATAGCTTCAGTAGAATTTTTGACGTCAGTTATTACTACACTCCAATTTTGTGGAATTTCGATATAGTTAGCTGGGTTAATGACTGAATCTAAATCATTAAATGACTCTAGTTCGTCGTAAAATTTTGAAATCATGAATCAACTCTAGTATTATGGAATTTAAAAGCGAATCAAAAACCAAAATATTTGACATAGGCAAGCCTTGAAAAAGACTGGTACCACATTTGCGGGTGTGGTGTAACGGTAGCACAGCAGCCTTCCAAGCTTCTGGCGAGGGTTCGAGTCCCTTCGCCCGCAGGACGATGGGACCTAGTCCCTAAGCCCATAGAAACTTTCGATAGCCAACAGGCGGTAGAAAGTTTCTTAGACGAAGTTCGACGAACGAGTCTCCTCAATTCTCCTTAACCCTTCAACAAACTCCTAACCCCCAAATAAATCCAAAAATACATTTTATCCTCTTAAATCCACTTAAGTTTCTCTAATAAACAAATTGATTCCTAAATTCCCTTAAAAAAAAGAAGGGATGTAGTAGCTGAGCCCATTGAAACTTTAAAGAACTGATTCTGTGAATATGCAAAATTAGGTCTAAAGATAGGTTTAATAAAACTATTATGAGTCCTATAATTTTAATTAAAAATGCAACTATAGTAAACGAAGGTATTATAGAAATAAGCGATGTCTTAATCTATGATGAAATCATCCAAAAAGTTGGAAATATCCCAATTGAAAAAGACCATCACGTAATTGATGGAACTGGGAAATATTTATTACCTGGCATTATTGATTGTCAGGTTCATTTTCGAGATCCAGGTCATACACATAAAGGTGATCTGTATACAGAAAGTAAAGCTGCCATAGCTGGAGGTGTAACTTCTTTTATTGATATGCCAAATACTATTCCGAATGCTCTAAGCTTAATGGATGTTAATAATAAATATGATTTAGCTTCTAAGAAGTCATTGGCAAATTACGGTTTTGTCTTGGGTGTCAATAGTGACAATATTGATAAAGTAATGAATATGGACACTTCCCAATTAATAGGAATTTCTGATGATGGATTGTATTTTACTAAGAAAGCTAATTTACTTTCTGATAATCCAGATATCATGGAGAAATTATTTGCGAATTGTAAATCTATTATTTCTATTCATTCAGAAAAAGAAAAAATAATAGAGAAGAATGAAGAAGAATTCAAAAAAAAATATGGAGATGATGTACCGATAGAATACCATCCAATCATTCGAAGTGAAAGAGCATGTTACGAAGCAACTAAAGATTCCATAGAGCTAGCGAATAAATATAAAGCAAAATTACATATTCTACATTTAACAACGGAAGCAGAAACTCATCTCTTCGATAATTCAATGCCCCTGGATCAAAAGAGAATTACTACAGAAGTTTCTGTGCATCATTTATGGTTCTGTGATAAAGACTATAAACGATTGGGAAAGTTAATAAAGTGGAACCCTGCTATAAAAACTGAAAAAGATAAGAAAGGTCTATTAAAAGCATTGATTGATGACAGAATCGATATTGTTACTACAGATCATGCGCCTCATACTTTAGAAGAAAAACAAAGACCTTATTTTCAATCAATGTCAGGGGGACCGATGGTTCAACATTCCTTAAATTGTATGTTGGAATTCTATTTGAAATCTGAAATTTCTTTGCAGAAGGTTGTTGAAAAAATGTGCCATAATCCTGCAATCCTCTATAAAATTGAGAGAAGAGGTTTTATAAAAGAAGGATATTATGCCGATTTGACTTTAGTAGATATGAATTCTCCTTGGACAGTGAATCAAGATAATATTTACTATAAATGTGCTTGGTCTCCTTTGCTAGGAACCACTTTCCAATCTAAAATTGTTAACACATTTGTGAATGGAAATTTGGTTTATGAGAATGGACAGTTTTATGAAGAAATCAAGGGCAAGGCTCTGACTATTAAAAACACATAGAATTTTAAATTTCATAATCAATTTTTTCTTGAAAATGTCACAATGACCGAATAGCATTCAGTCTCAATTCAGCAATGAGGAAAAAATAATGAAAGTTTTAGAAATGATTTTAGTGGTATTTGTAGCTATACAGCATTTTTTATTTTTAGTTTTGGAAATGTTTTTATGGGAAACACCTTATGGTTTGAAAACATTCAATATGACTGCCGAAGTGGCAAGTGCATCTGCAACATTAGCAAAGAACCAAGGATTGTACAATGGCTTCCTGGCAGCAGGTTTGATTTGGGCTGTTTTCTTAATATCTAATACAAGTCATAGATTGAGTACGTTGTATTTCTTTTTGATTTGTATTATAGTAGCAGCAATCTTTGGTGGAATCACAGCTAAGCCTAGTATTCTTTTTGTTCAAGGAATACCAGCTTTACTTGCAATGATAGTGTTGTATTTTAACTCAACTAAAAAATAAATATGTCTACTTTCAATGATCCCGATTTATTTCTTCTCGAAAAATGTTTAAAAGGAAATCGGGAGTCATTGGAAGAATTGATATTAAATTTTCAGAACAAAATTTTTACACTCAGTCATCAATTCTTGTGGAATGTTGAAGATGCCGAGGACGCGACTCAGGAAATTTTAGTTAAGATAATTACAAAATTATCGAGTTTTCGGAGAGAATCAAAATTATCTACTTGGATCTATAGAGTTTCCGTAAACCATTTAATCGATTTTAAAAAGAGTAAACAAGAAGAGAAAAATTTAAAATTTAATTATATCCAACAAGAAATTTTGAATAACCAAAATTATACAAATCAACATGGATTAGATGTGAATCTTTATGAGCCAATCGTACGAACGAGTTGTACTTATGCTATGTTGCTTTGTTTAAATAGATCTTATAGAATTGCATTCATACTTGGATCGATATTTAATTTAAAAAGTGATGAAGCAGCCTGGATTTTAGAAATACCAGCTGAAACATATCGTAAGAGATTATCAAGGTCTAAAAATAGAATGAATCAATTTATGAAAAGTAATTGTGGCTTAGTATTAGAATCGAATTCATGTCGATGCGCAAATAGAATCGATTATGCCGTAGGTAGAGGAAGTTTGCAACCGCTTCTGAAAATGTCACAAGAACTACATAATTCAAAAGAATGGAAAATTGCTGAAGAAGTTTTGGAAAACTCGGAAGAGATTTTAGAAATGGAAAAAGTTTTTCGAACTAATCCTAAGTATCCGTTTAGAAAAAATTGGATTCATGAATTGAAAGAAATGATTGAAAGCAAAAATAATATAATATTTGAAACAAAAATGAACTAAGTATAACAGAATAGATGAATAATAAATATGCATCTATTCCATAGAGTTCTTTATTACATTTTCTTTTTGATAAAACCAATGAGAATCAATAGAACAATAGACCCACCAATTGCAATAGCGATTTGGCCTATTAAGTTCCCTCCACCTAGACCTAAAAGTCCAGCTAGAAAAGACCCTAGAAAAGATCCTACTACACCAATTATCATATTCCAAAGTAGTCCTAAACTTTTACCTTTCATTAGCTGAGAAGCAACCCAACCAGCCAAAGCCCCTATCGCTAGAAAAATTATTAAATTCACTAAACTCATATTTATACCTCAAAATTTATTTTATTATATAAGACCTCGAATGGTATAAAAAATCAACTAAAAAGAAGTCTAGCTTATTATAATGATAGACAGACTAAGAAAAAAAGTAAATTTATACTTCAATGACTAGTAGAGAATTTACAGATGAATCTTTAAATGATGAATTCTTTGGATTAAGAGATGAAGACAATTTTAAAAAGAATTTTATCGAAATAAATCGAGGAAAACCTTTATTTATGATTCGCTTTGAATCTCTGCAAGGAATTCAGCTTTTTGATTTTATCAATTTATTAAGAAAACAAGTTAATCATATATTAGATTTAGATGATATAGAATTTGGATTCCATTATATAGATAAAAAGCAGACTTTACTAATGGGGATAACTCCCTTTCTACAATGGGAACTCGACAAATTCCCAAATATTGATAATGCAGTTGGTAGATTTCACCAGGAATGTTTTCGAGAAAAAACGGCTTATTTTGATTTTGGAGTATCTCGAACGCAAAGTAATTTTATATCTGACCCCGATGAAATTTTTAAAGAATTATTCCAAGCTTCACACAAGAATTTAAATGATAACTTAGTTCGTTGGAGTTGGACATATTATAACAAAGCTAACACATATATTTCTGGAAATATCCATGAAGCAATGATTCAGCCAACTGTCTTTTATGATCATAAAAAGAAGACATTTTCAGTAAAGGGTGGAGAGGTTTTTGTTGGTGGTGGAGCTTATGATGGATACAAACAACTGATAAACGATATACCAAATGATCAGGATCTTAATCGTATTGAATTATTGATACTAGAAAAATTGATTATAGCTTGTGATCGTGCCCCTGGACTTTTAAAATTCAATATTTCCCCACAATCTTTGATAGATACCTTTTCAAGTAATCATAAGGTAAATCGTCTTAATAAATTAATTGAAAGTATGAGCTTAATTCCAAAATACATTCGCTTTGAATTAGTTGAAAAACCTTATGATGAAAAAGAATTTCAACTAAAAGATGTGTGTAAAGATTTTTGGAATCTTGGTATGAGTTTTGCTGCAGATGATTTTGGTGTAAAATCACAGAGCCATCAGATCGTATTAGATCTTGGTGTAATGATTAAAGAATTTAAGCTAGATCCAATAAGTTTTAAGTTTAAAATTGAAGAAGATCAAATTAAATTCTTAGATAATCTCGCCTTTATTGATTATTGCAAAAGACTAGCAGACAACCGAGAAGCTGTAATAACAGCAGAAGCTGTGGAAGATATTGATACCTTAAAATTTTTAATGGAGCATCAGATCTACCAATTCCAAGCTAATATTCTTTTTGGAAAAATGCCTATGGCAGAATATAGAAAATACTACGATACTTATAAAAATATTCCAGAAAATGTAATATGGGAAATATTATCTACACCTGAATATCTTGAAATGCAAAAGAAAGAAGGAAATATCTTTAACTTAGGCAAAAAATTAAATCTTATTTAGAAATTTTTAACAATATTTTCTAACTCAGATGAATGATCTCCTAGAGATTTTGCTTTATTTTCAATTTGGTGCATGGCGATTAATTGCATTTCTGAAGAACCTGAAATTTCTTTAGTAGTGTCTGAAATCTCATTTGAAATAGCCAAATTTTGTTCCATACTAGAGATTAACTCATCACTGCTTGCTGAAATTTCTTCCACGGATGCGGATACATCTGCTATCTGTTCAGAAACTGATTTTGCAAGATCAACAATATCTTTAAAATTTAACTCAGCTGAATGAATTGTTTTGATTCCATTAATCATAGTTTCTTCAGTCTCTTGGACAGAAGTTACAAGATTTTGAATTTTACTTCTAATCTCAGCAAGCATGGATGATATTAATTTCGCAGATTGAGTAGATTTATCTGCTAACTTGCTAACTTCATCAGCCACAACTGCAAATCCTTTTCCTTGGTCTCCCGCTCTAGCTGCTTCTATAGCAGCATTCAATGCTAGAAGATTAGTTTGGGATGCTATTTGAGTAATAGATTCTACTATCTTTCCGATTTGGTTCGAACTGCCATCTAAGTCTAATGCAATGGATCCTGATTTTCGAATAGAATTTTGAACGGTATTCATCTCATTAGACAAGGACTTTAAATTGTTTTCTCCAGATTCAGCAGAAAGGAAGCTATTCGATGCCGCATCATTTACACTGGCAGCGACTGCTGCTATTCTATGCAAGGCGATACTTTCTTGTTCCATAGCCAATCTACTTTCTTCTAAACTATTGATTTGTTCTTGGATGACAGAATTTAATCTAGAAACTAATTCAGCTATGTCTTTAGATTGCTCAATGGATTCAGTAGAACTTTGTAAAAGCACAGATCCAGATTCGGACATATGTTTTCCAGCTTTTCGAATCTTATCTATATAGGATGATATTTGAATGGATAATTGATTCAATGATTCGAAAATTGAGCCTATCTCATCTTTCTTGGAGTATTCTATTTCTGAATTGAAATTTCCTTTGGAAACATTCTCTGAAAGACTTTTTAACTGATTTAAAGGTTTCAAAAGAAAATTAAATCTAAAATAGATTATAATAATTAAAATGGAAAATAGAATGATGCCTAATGTAGATATTTGAATAAGAAAATTTATTAATACTGAATTCATTTGATCCGTACTAATATCAATTCCATAAACTGCGATAACATTTTTATTAGTATCAAAAATTGGTACTAGAACAGAAATCCACTCACCTAAACTGTCAGTGTATTCATCAGTTAAAATAATTTTTCCTAGTTTAGCTTCCTCGACTGCATTAGAAAAAATATTGTTAGCTTCATACAAATCGCCAGGTGCAATATTAAAACTGTAAATTCTTTGATTGGCTAATATAATTTTATAAAAGGATTTACTATCCTTTTCTACTTTTATTGCATCTGTTAAATAAGTTTGCTTAACATTTTCCAAAGAATCGGGTAAGAAATCTAATTGGTTTTGAAAGTTTTCCTGAATTGTTTTACCTTCTATTGAAGCGTTTTTTTCTAAAATACTTTGGAATAAATTAGGAATAAGAGAAGTTTTATACTGAAAAAATTGAGATTGTGCTTTGGCGATGTCTTTATATGATTCTTTGAATAATTGTTTTTGCTTAAAATAGGAAATAGTAACTATGAATAAGCCTACGAAAATGAAAAAAAGGGAAAGTTCAAATATGATTTTTGTTTTTATACTATTTTTCATACGTTTATTACTATTATATTTTCGGCTTTGAAAAAGCCAAATTCAAAGTAATTTTTTATTTTGACAAAATCTCTATACCCCATATGGTATATTAATGAGTGCGACTAAAGACAATAATTCTGATTTATTGAATCGATTGAATAGAATTCAGGGACAGATTGAGGCATTGAAAAAGACTGTTCAATCTGATGAATTGGATTGTATGAAATCTATGCAACTTTTAAAAGCAGCTACAAACGCTTTAAAGAAATTTGGAGAAGCATATGTCTCTAAACATCTAGCTGAATGTATGAGAAAAAAAGGCAATATCAATGAAATGGAAAAAGATTTACGGGACGTAATTTCCTCTAGTTTTTTTCTTTAGATAAAATCTAGGTGTTACTTTCTCTATAGTTTCTTACTGACAGAGCAATCAACTGTTTAGAATAGGGATAAGATTATTTTCTTATACACCAATAAAAGACAAGTGAGGCAATATGTTCTATCGTAGAGAAGAAATTGAATTATCAGGTAAAAAAGCAGAAATCATTCATATCCAAACTAATGATCAAAATTCATTAACAGGCGCTAATATGCGTGAACTTTCTGCAATCCTAAATGAAATTAAAGAAGATCCAAATAAAAGAGGAGTTATTTTAGCTTCTGATAATGAAAAGTTCTTCTGCAATGGACTTGATGCTGAAAATTTATTGAAAACAGATCGAAAGGATTTGATTCAAGAAGTAGGTGGAATAGTAAAATTATTTGCTGAAATGATAAAATTTAATAAACCTCTCATTGCTGAAGTATCTGGATATGCAATGGGTGGAGGCGCTGTAATTACTATTGGTTGCGATTTTAAATATATGTTAGATGGAAAGGCTAGAATTGCGTTCACGGAAATTTTAGTTGGTTTACCACTTCCTGGAAGTTTTGTAGATAGAATTAAAATGTGTGTTACTCCAAAATTTTGGTCAGAAATATGTTTAACAGGCGCTAACTATAAAGCTAAGGAAGCTAAAGAAATTGGACTTATAGATGAAGTTGCAGCTGATCGAGATGAGTTAAGAAAACTAAGTATTAAAAAACTAGATTCCTTAGTGAAATTGCCAATGCAAGCTTACCAATCCACTAAAGATGTAATCAACGCAGCAATACTTGCAAAGTTGGAACAGTATGAGAAAGAAACTTTAGAATCCTTTTCAAAACCTGGTGTTATCGAAACTCTTTTAGAAGCAATGCTTGCACTGAAAGAAAAAAGAAGACCAAATTTTAACTAGATATTAGATGTAATTAAGGAGAATCGAAGATAATTAATCTTCGATTCTTATTATTTCCTCTTTTTTTAATATCCTTTTTATATTAATAAAGATTCAAAATTAAATTACATTTTAATTAGAGATGGATCTTCCCATGTTTTGAATTCTCTGAAAAAGCAAGTATATTCTCCAGTGTGACAGGCTGCACCAATTTGATCGGTATGATAAATCACAGAAATAGGATTGGAATTTATTATTTCCCATTCTAAATTCTTTTGAAAATGTCCACTTTCTTCTCCTTTGATCCATAATTTATTTCTAGATCTTGAAAAGTAAGTAGCCTTTCCAGAGTTTAAGGCTGATCGAAAGGCTTCTTCATTTGCCCAAGCCTGCATAAGTATTCTTCCTTTTTTATCTTGTGCAATTGCTGGTATTAAGAAGTTTCCTTTTTGTTTGTTGGAAAAGAAATTCTCTATCCACTTTTCTATTTCATTTTCACTTCTTAAAAAAAGGCGGTCAGGAATCCTCTCGTTGGTTGGAATATTTTCAAATAGAACAAAAGTATCTAAATCACAATCAACTTCAATTTTATAAGCTTTAGAATTTTGAATTAATATTTGTAATTCTGATCTATCTAATAAATTTACATTCCAAATCTTATTCGAGTTGGGATCTTGTTTGATTAAAGTTATTTTTTGCGAAATTTGTGTGCTCATATATAAGTATCTTCTAATAAATTTACGGATGCATTTTTCTATCAAATTCTAAAACTTTTAGGATACAATTTTCGAAATTACCTTCAGCAAGCTCTCCTCCTGAAGAAGATAAACTAAATTCTAACATAAGGTTTATGGAATTGCCAAAATTTTCATTTACTAGAAAACCATCCATATCTATGGGATGACCAGATACATGAAATTTAGTTTCGATTCGATTAATAACATTTTCGACTAGTGGTTTCTTAGAATTAATATATCCAAAAATAGTTTTTCCTAATCCATATGCATATCCGATTTCCCAAGAAGTTCCATCATCTACCAAAGGACCACGAAAAGAGTTACAATTAGCAACAATATAATCAGAAGCTTGGATTAATTTTCGATTGTTAACAAAAATTTGTTCTGCCAATTCTAAAGAACTTCGGTTTATTGTATTGGACTTATTAATTGCCGAATCAAAAGGACTCATTCCTATGAAATTGTATTTTGCACAGATTGCTTTCATAGAATTCAATACTTCAAGTGAATTAGGTAAAAAAACTTCAGGGCCAGCTAGATATATTTTTCGAGACTGTATCATTTTTATTTTAAAAGCTTACATTCCTATTCCATAGTTTTCTTTTATTTAGGCTATTTTATTTTGAGATAAAATTTTAATTAAATATAGAATTTTTATAAATTCCTAATAATAAAAACATAGGAATATAATTCCTGAAAATGTTTCAGAAACTCACCAACTAATCGAATCTATTTTGAATTAAGGTAAATTCTATTTCATAATTAGATTCGAATGAATGATGATTCATATAGCTTATATGATTTCTATTAAAAACCTTTCAGAGAATTCTTTATATTCTTTAGCCGACAAATTCAAAGTGCTAAGAATCCAATACGGACTTTCAATGGGAGAATTGTCAAAGAAAGTGGAGAAAGAATTTGGATTGATTGTGTCTGAAAATCTCATAGGTAAAATAGAAAGAAAGGAATCTAAATTACAACTTTCCCAATTCTTAGCCTTTTGTTTCATTTTTCGTGTAGAATTGAAAGATATTGCACCTGATTATTATAAATTCAATATAGATTCACAAAGTAAATTGATTAAAGAATACTCACGTAATCCTGACTTTCAGTCAATAGTTGATCTTCTGCTACTTCGGATTGAAGAGTTTTCAATGATTGTTTATATCAAGAATTTTATTAAAAACACATTCCATCTTTATGATTCTAAGTCTCCATCTACTATACTAAAAGCATCTAGTTCTACCCTTCCTAAACGAAAAAAATCTAATTCTTAAAAAATTCCTTTTCTCTAAGTGCCGATACTTATCCTATCTAAAGATAGGGCAATCTGTGAATTTGATAAGACATAATTATAAATCTATATTTCTTAGTATTTTTTTGTTGAGTCAAATAACGTACTTCTTTGAATTCAATTCGATATATTCTGTTGACCTTCCTAATGATAAGAAAGCTTCCTATGTTTGGCCAATAATTGGGGCTGATGCAATAACGGGTACTTTTGGAGAATACCGCTCTACTCATTTTCACATGGGTATGGATTTCAGTACAAACGGAAGAAGAGGTCTTCCTGTTGTTTCAGTAGCAAAGGGAAAAATTGTCCAAGTCCAAAGATATTGGAATAGCATTGGTAATGCGGTAATTGTTTTAAACTCAGATGGAATCTATACTCGTTATGGGCATCTTTCAAAGTTTAATAATGAATTAGATAAATATTTAAGAAAATCATCAATAGGTAATCTCTATAAGAAGAGAAAAGATTTCACCTTCGATTTACCTAAACCTATCGAGGTGGAAGCTGGACATACAATAGCTTATTCAGGAGATACGGGAGTCGGACCTCCTCATCTCCATCTTGAACTTTATAAAGACGGAATTTATTATAACCCAAAAGATTTTGGCTTAGGACATGAAGAAGGAGAAGAAGTTGTTCTTGAGACAATTACTTTAAAGCCTGAAACCTCTAGAACATTTATCAATGGAAAGCATGAGGATCTAAGTCTTCGATTGGTAAAATCTGATGGAGGATATATTTTAGATCCTAGTATGGAAAATATTCAATTACAAGGAATCGTTTCTATTCAAGTTTCTGGATATCAAAAATCAAAATCTAGCAGGTTAGGTCTTCAATCTTTATCTCTGTTACTCAACCAAAGAAAAATTCTAGATTTATCATTTTTATCCTTACCTAAGTCAGATACGAAGAAATTTGTTTTGGTGTATGACGCTTTTAAAAGTAAATCCAATGGCCAACCATTTTTGTACAATTTGTTCGCTAGAGATAGTTATGGTAGCAATCAACTATCCAGGATAGTATCAGGCAATGGAATGATTTCTTCGGGAATACTGGATAAAGATAATACCAATTTAATTTCTATTTTAGCCAATGGACTAGGTGGGAATCAATCTGAATTGATTTTTCCAATTGTGAAAGATTTTGCAGACTACTCTCATATCAAAACGCCTGAAATGGTTTTCAATGTACGATTCAATCAATATACTAATTTATCTTCAGATGATCATAAGATTGAATTATTTTTTCCAACAAATGCGATTTATTCTAGAGGAAATTTTCAAATAGAAGAGATAACGAATCAAAATTTTGAATTTCCTGGACTCCAATTAGAATCCAAAATTTTTAAAATTTCTCCTGACAATTTTAGAGAATTTAACTTAGGTTATGATATATATGTTAAATTAGGTCAAAAATCTGATATGTCTAAGGCTGGATTGTATGAAATAAAACCAGATGGAAGGCCTGTTGCTGTCAAGAAGGCAAGTTACAGCAACTGGGGACGTTTTTTTAAGGCTAGATTGAAGAAGACGGGAACATTTGCAATTCTTTCAGATCTAATTGCCCCAAATTTAACTTTAAGTAAAAATTATGAAAATGGACATATATTTAAGAATTCTAATTTTGAAATTGAATGGTTGATGAAAGATACTGGTTCTGGTTTTGATGAGAACTCTATCCAAATTAAAATTGATGGAGAGGTTGGAGTTGCAGAGGTAAATCCTAATAAAGGCTCTGCGATAGTTGTAGAACCTGAACGTGTTTTTGAACCTGGGAAACATCGTATGGAAGCTGTAGCATTTGACAGAGCTGGCAACATGTCCGAGACAATAGTATTCGAATATTTTGTAGCAGGTGGTAAGCTTGCAAGTGCTAATGAGAAATTGGAAAAGAATCTTACTGCTTCCCGTCCCCTTTCTTCTAAACAAGAAAAAGTAAAAAAGCAGTAAGTTATCTAAACTGAATTTACTACATTCCTATCGCAGCGCCACCATCTACTCTTAGATAAGTTCCAGTAATGTAAGTTGAATCATCGCTACAAAAAAATTTAACTGCTGCAGCTATTTCTTCTTGTTTACCCGCTCTTTTCAATGGAATAATTGAGGGATCTGTAAGTTTCTTTTGCACTTCTTCAGGAAGCTTCCCAGTCATTTCTGTGATAACAAATCCAGGACAAACTGCATTTACCAAAACATTTCTACCAGAAAATTCTCTTGCAAAAACTTTAGTAAGTGCGATAACAGCTGCTTTAGAAGCTGAGTAGTTGGCTTGACCTGGTTGACCTGTTAAACCCGATACAGATGAAATATTTACAATACGACCAGATTCAGCTTTAAGTATGAGTTTTGTTGCTGATTTTGTCATCAGAAATACACCTTTGCAATTGACATCCATAACAAAATCAAAATCTGCTTCTGACATTCGCATAACTAAATTATCTTTAAGAACTCCTGCATTATTAACTAGAATATCTAGTTTACCGAATACTTCTTTAACCTTGCTAATAGCATTATCGCAATCCTCTGGTTTAGTAACATTGCATGCGATACCGAGTGCTTTGATTCCAAATTGCTTTTCCAGATCTGCCGCTGCCTGGTCTATTTTTTCTTGGTTTAAATCAACTACTACAAGAGTTGCACCGTGAGAAGCGAGTCGATTTGCTATAGCTCTACCCAATCCGATGGGAGAAGCCGCTCCCGTAACTAATGCAACTTTACCTTCAAATTCTTTTGTCATAATTATCCTCTAAAAAGTTCTTTATAAACATATATTGAAAATTTAAATGTCTGACAATCGGAAAAATCTTTGCTATTTTCGACTTGCAAATACAAAATTGCAAATATCTATGAATTCGTACAAACTGAAACTTTACATATCAGACCATAACAAGCGATCAGTTGCAGCGATTGAGAATTTAACAAGACTAATAGAAAATAACCTGGTTAACAAAGATGATTTAGAAATAATTGACGTCTTAAGGGATGTTGAAAGGGCCAAGAAAGATCAAATTATTGCTACGCCTACTTTAGTTAGATTTAGTAATGATTCTGTAACAAAAATTTTTGGCGATTTTTCAGAAACAGATAAAATTCTTTCTTTAATTAATGGAAATTCAAAGTTAGTATAATTTCATACTATAATTTAATAATTTTAGATATAAATAATTGACTATTTTTTTCTTAATAAATTAAATTGTCCTCGTTAGTGTATTTATAACGAGGCTTAGCAATTGGAAAATAAATTAATCAATAAAGAAAATATAGAATATGTAGTTGATTCTATACCGGATGGCATATTAGTTTTAAATTCTTCCGGTGTTGCAAAATACGCTAATAAATCTGCGATTACACTTTTTGGAG
>JAACWH010000124.1 GCA_009991425.1 Leptospira sp. | reverse complement strand
TTTAGGCAGATTGGATTCATCAATCTTATCTAGTCTGTTATAGATTAATTGTTGGAATTCATTCATGTATAGTTAGACATATTTAATCAGGGTATTGCAGCTAACGAACTAGGATTGCCGACGTTGGTCGTAGGTGAGTGCCTGAAAGGCACGTTACCGTTGGTACGAGATTGCTTTGCAATCGAAGTGACTAAGACCAATGTGGCGAAGCCTGTAGTGAGGGCTTGACCCGAACGAAACGGCAATCCGAAGTTATACGGAGTCGCTGATTTTAATCAAAAAGATTTTTTTCTTTTTCTAAGATTTCTTTAATTTGAATTTCTAGTAATGGAATTTTATTTTTTACAAGATCCCATACAATATCATAATCAACAATGAAATATCCATGAATTAAGTGATTTCGAGTGGCAGCGAATTTTCTCCACTCCGGATCAGGATATTTTTTCTTAAATTGTAAGGATAGTTTAGTTGATGCTTCTCCAATTATTTCAATGCTTCTTACGAAAGCACGCCTTAGAACATTGTCAGTAAGAAATGCTGTTTCGTTTGTTTTATTTAATTCATCATTAAGAAATTGAATTTCATGATAAATATGCTTTATGAAATCGATATCAGATTTCAATTAATACCGATTCGCTTTCAACAGACTTTTTAAATGAACCTGAGATGGTATCGGATGTGAGAAGATCAACTTTTACTTTAAAAAGATCTTCTAGTAGAAATGTTAAATCCATATAATTATCAAAATTCTTCATTCCTGATTTAAATTTAACTAAAACATCCAAATCGCTAGATGGTTTAGCATCATTTCTTGCGACAGAACCAAAAATATGAAGACTTTCAACTCCTAAAGAATCAAGTTTAGATTTATATACTCTAAGGGAGTCTTGAATAGAATCACTATTAAGAAAATCTATTGTCAACATACTACAATTCAAATCCAAATGATGAAAATGTCAAGCAAGGAAATATCATTCAAAAAGGTTAATTAAATTAGTTCCCATGTCATGAGGCATTCACATCAGCGATTTCGTATAACGCAGTAGGATTGCCGACGTTGGTCGTAGGTGAGTGTCCTTTAGGACACGTTACCGTTGGCACGAGATTGCTTAGCAATCGAAGT
>JAACWH010000002.1 GCA_009991425.1 Leptospira sp. | reverse complement strand
TGTTCCCATCTCCAAATTCCAAGAAGCCTTAGACGAGATGGATCTTAGACCCATCCACCATGGAATGCTAGTTCAAAACCGAGACTATGATCTTGTCCAAAAAGAAGATCTTAAAGTAGTATCGAAATTAAAACCTAGCGATGAAGATATGGAAGGTCTATGGTTTGCATGGCAATGTGTGAAGTTTATTAAATCCAATGCCATTGTCTATACCGAACAGAACGCAACCTTGGGAATTGGTGCAGGGCAAATGTCTAGAGTTGACTCGGTTGAACTGGGTGCATCCAAATCCCAAAAGGTCGGCCTGAGCGTAGTTGGTTCCTATGTTGGATCGGACGCCTTCTTTCCTTTCCGAGATGGAATTGATGCTATCGCAAAAGTGGGAGCCAAGGCTATCATCCAACCAGGTGGATCCATCCGAGACGAAGAAGTCATTGCTGCTGCAGATGAGCACGGACTCATTATGGTATTTACTGGCATGAGGCATTTCCGACATTAAAAAGCTTGGCGGAGAAATTAAAGCTCCGCCGATACTTACAGTATGGAATTCATCCTATTCCTTATCTTTTTAATATTGCATTTAGCAATTTTTGCTTCTCTGTCTTATCTATCTAGACTTCTCTTCTTTGAGAAAAAGGATGAATACCACCGTGAAGAAATTACGAGCTTAGGCAGAGCAGTTCCTATAGAAATTCTAAGAGTTTTGGAATCGGGAGGCAATGCCATATTAGGTCTTGCTTTTTTCTTTCTATCGGCCTTGTTTGTATTTCTCTGGGCTATGCTTGGTGGAGCAATTGGAAGCCCGCATTATACTCATTCCATTGGAAATTATTTCTTTCATTTTCCTTTATTTTTCTTTGCATTTATATTCTCTTACTCTTTTCTAAAATCTGCTGCTCAAGATGATAATCCTCAAGATCCTCTAAGCATACTTTCGAATTATGGACAGGCAATTGCCACAGGGCTTAGCATAGGTTCTCTTTCCAAAATTCTAACATCCTATGGTTCCTACCATGAAATGTATTTCTTCTTTTACTTTGTGCTACTGGTTCTTATAAGTTTTATCTCTGCCTATCTTTGGAACGGTCGATCTCTATTTGGTTTGGAAATGCCTGGTTCTACTGGGAGTAATTGGGAGGCTGATTCTTGGCAGCAGGATGCAGAATCTTACGAGGAAGAAGAAAATTTTGCAGATAATACCAATTCAAGTGATTCAGCTGATGACACTTATGAGTCAAATTCATTTACACTTGAGTCTAGCAATAACGATTCCTCTGATGATCAAAATGATTTAGACTACGGCTCAGATGATCTAACATCTGGCGACTCCTATGAGCCCGAAAGTGATTTAGATAATAGCAATTCGGATTCAATTAATGGAAACTCCCTAGATAGTTCAGATTTTGATCTAGAATGGGATGATTTTGTAGAAAAACAGGACTGAGTTTTTTCAAATTCCTCCGATACAATAAGTATGAAGTTCCATCGATCTATATTGGCTACCCAACTTTTTACCTTGCTCGTTCTTCTACCTTGGGGAATGAATTCAATTGCTCAGGCTCAGGGCAATAATACTATCCAAAGTGACTCAGCTGGTCCCTTGGAAGGATTTGCAGAAGCATCTTGGGGTATGAGCTATGAATTGCTTAGAGAGAAATTTCTTTCCTTAGCAACCGATCCCGATGTAGATGAAGAAATTGAAATTCTCTATGAGAAGAAGGATTCTCTTTTACTAATCAAAAGAAATGGAATCCAATACCAATATCGTTTTTATAAAACTCCCGAAATTGTTAAAGACGCAAGACCTAAGAACAATTCCACTAATCCCGAAAATGACCCCGCACTAGAGAGCCAAACAGAATACAGAGAGAACGGAATTCTTTTCTCTGTTGGTGTAATATTTAACTTTGTAGAAAGTGAAAAGATTCTCGAAAAGCTAGAAATGAAATATGGCAAGCCTAAGAAACAAGCTCTGGATGATAAAAAAATCGGTGGAGCAGCAATCTGGGAATTGGTAGACAGAAGAGAAGATCCTCCGCGTGGTGGTTTCATTCTAATGTGGAGAGAGCCCTATAAGAAAAACCCTTACACTAGAAGAGTCGATTACTTCAGCCTTACCATTCGCAATATGATAGAGAAAGAATACAAAGAATTCTTTAGTGTCCAAGAAACAAAAACCTTGCGTGATTTGATCCGATAGATATCTTGTGTCCATGAACTTATTCTTGGACACAGCCAACATCGACGAAATTAAAAAAGTAAACGACCTCGGACTTCTCGACGGAATTACAACCAACCCATCTATCATCTCCAAAGCTGGACGCAAATTCACTGAGGTTATCAAAGAGATCGCAGCCCTCGTAGACGGTCCAGTTAGTGCAGAAGTTATCTCTTCTGACTTTGATGGCATGATCAAAGAAGGCGTAGAACTTTCTCAAATTGCAGAAAACGTAGTTGTGAAAGTTCCTCTTACCATGGAAGGCCTAAAGGCTGTTAACGAATTTACCAATCGTGGAATTTCTACCAATGTTACACTTTGTTTCTCAGCCAACCAAGCACTGCTTGCTGCAAAAGCGGGAGCTTCTTTTATCTCTCCTTTTCTAGGGAGACTAGATGATATAGGACATGATGGTTTGGAATTGATTTCTGAAATACGTGCTATGTATGATAATTATGGTTATGAGACGCAAATACTAGCAGCATCCATTCGCCACCCTATACACTTCAAAGAAGTTGCTCTTCGAGGTGCAGACTGTTCGACACTTCCCTATTCAGTATTTGCACAACTTTTCCAACACCCATTGACAGACATTGGACTAAAGAAATTTATAGAAGACTCCAAATCTATCAATTGGTAATTTCAATCCTTAAAAGTATACTTTACTAAAAGCAGATAAAGTATACTAAGGAAGTAGAAATCATCTCAATGAAAAACTACAGGTACATTACTTGAAACTAAGCCTACGCATTTTTGCCTTCATCATCTTCCTCGCTTTTATAGTTGTTTCTTCCCAATTTCTTTTGATCTATGTAGATGAACTAAAGGCAAACGAGCGAAAAGATTATTTGGATCTTACAGCCAAACGTATCGTAGCTGAAATGACGATTCCAGATAAGATCGGACAGGTTATACACCTAGCTATCCCAGGGAAGTCATTAGATGAAACGGCAATTTCTGAGATGCGCAACATTCGTCCAGGTGGGATCATCCACTTCGGAAAGAATTTTGGCACCAAGGAAGAAGTCATTAAGCTTAATAGAGAACTTCAAGACCTTGCCCGTCGCTTGAAGATGCCTCCCCTTTTGATTTCTACTGACCAAGAAGGCGGAAGGGTCTTTCGTGTGCGAGACGGAGTTGCTCAGTTTCCAGGAGCTATGGCTCTTGGTCAGACCAATCAAGAGCAACTAGGTTACGAGGTTGGTTTCATTACTTCTTATGATTTGGATCAGGTAGGAGTAAATTTTTTGTTAGCTCCTTCTCTAGACGTCAACAATAATCCAAATAATCCAGTAATCAATACAAGATCCTTTGGTTCCGATGTGGACAGAGTGAATCTTGTTGCAGGTGGCTACGAAAGAGGTGCTAGGCGAGGTGGAGCAATTCCTGTGATCAAGCATTTTCCGGGACATGGTGACACAGATGTGGATAGCCATCTAGGACTTCCCATTATACGAAAATCTTTAGCAGAATTGGAAAAGCTCGAACTCATTCCTTTTCAAAAGTCTATCCAAGACGGGGCTCCCGTCGTGATGAGTGCTCACATTCTTTTTCCAAAGTTAGATGATAAATATCCTGCAACCTTATCCAAGAAAATTCTACAAGGAATACTAAGAGATAAACTAGGTTTCGATGGCGTAGTGATAACAGATGCTATGGAAATGCATGCGATATCCAAGAACTACCAATCAGATAGACCAGGCGTTCTTGCTTTACTCGCTGGAGCTGATATTTTACTTCTTACTTCCTGGGGTGAAACCTCTCAAACCTTGTATACATCGCTTTTAAAGGCAGCTAACAATGGTGAGTTTGATCTTGATGGGATAAATATCTTAGACCGAGCTGTGTACCGGCAGATTCGTCTCAAACTAGAATATGGAATCTATACGAAAAACACTTTTGAACCTAAAATAGAAAATGAGAATCAACTTTCTTTCATGGCCGAAGCGAATGCCAAACGAAATGAAGAATACCAAAAGCTAACTTCAAATCCCAATTTTGTTGACATCATAACAAGACAAACTATCAGATCTTATCCAACAAGTTTCACTCCACTTACCGAAGTCGAAGGCAAATCAGCAAAGGCATACATTGCTCAAGCTTTCCTTGCTAAGGCATGGAAGGAAAATGGCGGAACAATCTCTTCTAGAAAATCAATAAATTCAGATCTTAAGAGTTCTAAGCTAAAGTATATTATTGCAAATGTAAGTGGACCCAAGGAATTTTCTTACTGGGACAATCTTGCCAAAAAATATCCAGATAAAGAATTCATCCTTCTTTACCCTCACACACCTTTCGTTGATTTACCTTCCCAGAAAAATGTGAAAGTATTACTTTCCTTTTCGCTCACTGAATCTTCCTTCCGTTCTCTGGCAGAATCTATCTATCGCAAGGAAGAAGTTCCAGCTATGAAATTAATTCTGAAAGAGGATTAGCCTGCAGCTAATTTGAGTATTCGAATTTTACTTAGTTTAAAGATATTTAGGAGCTTAGCAAATGGATCACTTCAAAAATAAGGTAGTTTGGGTAACAGGGGCTTCTTCAGGAATAGGCGAAGCTTTGGTTTTTGCCTTGGCCAAAGCTGGTGCAAAAGTAGTTCTATCTTCTCGTCGAAAGAAAGAACTCGAGCGGGTTCAAAAAGAAGCAGGACTGACCTCAGAGAATAGTTTAGTTCTTCCACTAGATCTAGAAAAGAAAAGAGATTTTAAAGCTGAGACCAAAAAAGTCATTCAAATATTAGGTGGTCTAGATACAGTCATACACAATGGGGGAATCAGCCAAAGAGCCTTAGTTAAGGATACCAAGATCGAAGTCTTTGAAAAGTTAATGGCAGTCAATTATACAGGTTCTGTTGCTTTAACTCTTGCTACCCTTCCCCATTTCTTAGAACAAAAATCAGGCTCTTATGCTGTTATTACAAGTATAGTCGGTAAGGTGGGAACTCCTCTTCGATCGGGCTATTCAGCATCCAAGCATGCCCTGCATGGATTCTTTGATGCGCTTCGAGCCGAGAATGCGGATGAGGGACTTAAGGTTCTACTTATTCTTCCTGGATTCATCAAAACGAATGTCTCCATAAACGCACTTGTTGGAACAGGAGCTTCCCAAGGGAAGATGGATGAAGCTCAGGCAAAAGGCCTTGCTCCTGAACTAGTTGCTGATAAAATCCTTACAGCTTTGGCATCTGGAAAGCAAGAAATTGCAATTGGTGGACTAAGGGAGCATTTTGCACTCATCATGAAGAGATTTTTTCCCAAAATTTTGGCTCACATCTTAAAAAATGCTAAAGTGACATAATTTTTTCGTCATAAGATAAAAATCTTCTTGTACATTTCATGGTTCTTCCGAAAAATGAGACATAACTTTTCCGGAGATATAGATCTATGCCCGAGTTCCTACAAAAGATTCTAGACCAAGCAAAAGAGCTTTTTCAGAAACTAGACACAACTAAAAAAGCAATCTTAGGTGGCGTAATCGCTACTGTAATCGTTGCTGTTGTTGTTCTAGCCAATGTCTCTTCCAATCGAAACAAGGTTATCCTTTTCAAG
>JAACWH010000057.1 GCA_009991425.1 Leptospira sp. | reverse complement strand
GTAATCAAATCCTATTCGGCAGAACAGGGTAGAAATATACTTCTAACTGAAAAAGTGGATACCATACTCCTAGATGTGAATATGCCTGTCCAAGATGGTTACTCTTTCTGCAAGGAACTACGAGAAATAGAACGTTTTAAATTGGTTCCCATACTCTTTATAACTGCTGTGGATAGAGAAATCGGTTTTCAAGAGGCCATTGCTAATGGAGGAGATGATTTTATTAGTAAACCTTTCCATAAGAAAGAGTTGATTGCAAAGATAAAAGCATTTTTACGGATCAAAGTTTTGCAAGATGAGTTGCTCTTAGAAAAGTCAAAATATGAGAAAGAACTGCTTGCAGCTAGAAAAGTCCAAGAACAATTGATTCCTGAGAAAAAAGTAAATTGGAAAGGAATTGATACTTATTCCTATCTGCAACCTATGTTTCAAATAGGTGGAGACTTTGTTGATATCTGGGAAGAAGAGGACAAATTGCACCTAGTGATAGCAGATTGTTCTGGTCATGGGCCTTCCGCAGCCCTAGTTGCTGTTATGTTCAAGATGCAACTGATGAACTGTCCTAAATCAAATAACCTAGCTACTAAAATTGAATATCTCAGAAAGAATTTAAAGGGCATTCTACCCGAAGATTATTTTATAACCTTTGTATATATTATTCTGGATGCTAATGGTGAAATGGAATATATCAAATGCGGACATCCTGAACCACTACTTTTTGATGGTTCCCAGATTATACCTCTTCCAGGTTTAAGTCCTATGATAGTAGATTTAGATTTGAAACTAAAAGATAGTATTTGTCATTATAAAATAAATAAGGGTTCTAGTTTATTGCTTTATACAGATGGATTAATTGAAGCTACGAATTCTTCCTACCAAATGTTGGGAGAAAATGGTTTGACAGAGATATTTTTGAATAATGTGAATGTTGATGTTAATCATATGTTTCAAAATATTATCAAGGGCGTATTAAAATACTGTGGAAGCAATAGTCCTGAAGACGATATGGCAATGATATGTATCAAGTTCTAAAATCACAACCAAGTTATACGGGAAAAGTTCGAGACGTATTTGAAATTGATGAGAATCTTATTTTAGTTTCTACCGATAGGATTTCTGCCTTTGATGTAGTTTTCTCCGAACAGATATCTGGCAAAGGTCAAATTCTAAACCAAATTTCATTAGCTTGGTTTGAATATTTTAAAAAAATTCCTAATCATTTAATAGAATCTGATCATTTAAAATTTCCTGAACCTTTTAACCAAGAACCATGGTTGAAGGATAGATCTGTCCTTGTCAAAAAATGCGAACGCATAGACTATGAATGTGTAGTTAGAGGATATTTAAGTGGTTCTGGCTACAAAGAATATGCTAAGACAGGTCAGATTGCCTTTAAGGATTATCCTAAAGGAATGAAAGAGTCTTCTAAATTACCTGAACCAATTTTTACACCTGCAAGGAAAAATGACAGCGGACATGATGAAAATATTTCAGAAGAAACAATGAAAACTGAAATTGGAAATGAATTATTTACACAATTAAAAGAGACCTCTATTAAAATTTACTCGGAAGCCTCTGAGGCAATTGAAAAGGAAGGCTTGATTCTCTGTGATACAAAATTTGAATTTGGAATCTATGATGGAAAAGTAATTTTAATCGATGAGTTACTGACTCCTGATTCCTCTCGTTATTGGGAAAAGGAATCATATAGAGAAGGATTTACCCCTCCTAGCCTTGATAAACAAATACTTCGAAACTATTTAGAAACTCTTGATTGGGATAAAAATCCACCTGCGCCAAAATTGCCTCAGAATATCCAAGACGAAATACTTGAAAAATACAAAATACTGGAGAAGAGAATTACAAAATGTATCTCGCTAAAATAAACATTACTTTAAAAGAATCAGTTCTAGATCCTCAAGGACAGACTGTCCTTAGAACTTTACAGGGGATGTCTGAACAAACTGTCCAGGATGTAAGAGTAGGTAAATATGTAGAGATGAAATTACAAGCAGACTCTACTGAATCAGCTCAAGAAATTGCGACTAGAATTTGTGATAAATTACTTGTGAATTCTGTAATAGAAAGCTATCACTTGGAGATTGCTAAACTATGAAAGTAGCTATTATCACTTTTCCTGGTTCTAATTGTGATAAGGATATTGGCACTGTTATTGAAGAATCTTATAATGCGAATGTATCGTATATATGGCATAAAGATTCTATTTCCTCTGGTCTTGATTTAGTAGTAATTCCTGGAGGTTTTTCTTACGGGGATTATTTGAGATGTGGAGCTATGGCAAAATTTTCTCCTGCTATGGAATCAGTAGTCTCATTTGCAAAAAAAGGCGGTAAAGTGTTAGGAATATGCAATGGTTTCCAAATTTTAACTGAGGCAGGTCTTCTACCGGGCGCCTTAGTCAACAACATAGGTTTAAAATATATTTGTAAAGACCAAGATTTAATCATAACTAAGAATGATTCTAAAGGATTCTGGAAGAATTACAACCAAACTATAGATAGTGTTTCTTTTCCCATCGCTCATGGAGAAGGTAGATACCACGCAGATCCTGAGACTATTAAAGAATTAGAGTCAGAAGGTAGAATCGTTTTAAAATATAAGAATAATCCAAATGGTTCCATTGCAGATATTGCTGGAATATCATCCGCTAATGGAAAAGTCGTTGGCATGATGCCTCATCCAGAACGTGCCATGAATCCTTACACTGGACTATTTGATGGTAAGATTTTCTTTGATTATTTCCTTGCAAATTGATTAATTGGTTGTATATTTTTTCCCAATAGAATATAATTTTATTGAAAGTAGATTGAGGAAAAATTATGAACAGTTCATCTGTAATCGATTGTGTGGATTTTGTTTTACGAAAAAGTGAAGTTATAACTATAATACTAGGAGGAGGTAAGGGCACAAGGCTCATGCCTTTAACAGATCGTAGATCAAAGCCTGCCGTTAGTTTCGGTGGAAAGTATCGGCTCATAGATATTCCCATTTCAAATTCTTTGAACTCTGGATTTGACCAAATCTTTGTTCTTACACAATTTAATTCTTATTCCTTAAACAGACATATTTCAAGAACTTATTCTCTCAATTCAATCAACAATAAAGCCTTCGTAGAAATTATTGCAGCCGAACAGACCAATATCTCTGTTAACTGGTTTGAAGGTACTGCTGACGCAGTAAGAAAGGTTCTTCCTCATATCGAGGAATACAAACCCAAATACGTTATGATTCTTTCAGGTGATCAACTGTATAACATGAACCTTACAGAATTTATGCAGAACCATATCATAAATCCTGAGACCGAAATCAGTGTTGCTTGTAATTCTGTTCCTGAAGATAGAATTACAGGCTTAGGAATAGTTAAGCCTAACTCTTATGGTAATATAGAAGATTTTATAGAAAAACCTACAGATGTAAATCAAGTCCTTGGTTGTCGGATGGAAGATGGAAATTTTCTTGCGAATATGGGTATTTATATTTTCAACACAAAAACATTGATGGAAGTTCTATCTGATAAATCCAGAACAGATTTTGGAAAGGAAATACTTCCCCAATCTTTGAAAACGCGTAAAGTAAAAGCTTACGAATACAAAGGTTACTGGGAAGATATAGGAACGATCAAAGCATTCTATGAAGCCAACTTAATGCTGACAGATGAAGTACCTGCTTTTAATCTTTATGATCCAGAAACTCCTCTTTACACACGAGCAAGATCACTTCCACCTACCAAATTAAATAATGCAAGAGTGAACAAGGCTTTGATTTCGGAAGGAGCCATTATCAACGATGCAGATATCTTCCGCTCCCTAATTGGGATTCGTCAATTTGTAGATAAGGGAACAAAGATATCAGAAAGTGTCATTTTAGGTATGGATAAATACGAATTTATTGATGAAAATCCGGATAGAATACCTAAAGGTATTGGCAAAAATTGCGAAATTCATAAGACAATAATAGATAAAGATTGTACAATCGGTGATGGGGTTAAGCTAATAAATAAGTCTAATTTAGAAGAGTATGAAGATGAATTCGTCTACATTAGAGATGGAATCATCATAGTTCCAAGAAGAAAAGTTATTCCAGCTGGTTATGAAATTTAGTTGTCAATAACTTACCTTTCCAGAGAACATGAAAGTGAAGGGCAAAACGTCTGAAATTAAGTCAGATCAATGTCAAATGTAAAACTAAAATGCCTCAAAATGCAGATAAACATCTCAGCACATCTTTTATGAACGAGGCTTTCTACGTTCCTCATTTCCAACCTATCGTTAATGTAATCACACGCAATGTCTCAGGCTACGAGGTTCTAGGTCGGCAATATTCTCCCCAAGAAGATCGTTACCATTCCTTAGGTCCATTTTTCCATAGCAACCAAGATGATATTCTAGCTGTTTATAATGTGGATCGAATCATTCGAGAAAAGGCAATCCGCTATCTCAAAGAATCCTATTCTAAGACTAAATTATTTTTCAATATCATGCCCCATTATCTTTCAAGAGTTCATAAATCTGATCTCAAGGCAGATCGGTTTCATATCATTCAACTGATAGAGAAATACCAAATTGATAAATCTGATGTTATTTTAGAAATAACTGAAGATGAATTCGAAGGATCCATTGAGAATTTGATTCAGATGGTTAGTGTATTCCGAGATTATGGATTGAAAATAGCTATTGATGACTTAGGAGTTGGATTTTCCAATTTAGAAAGAATCGGATATCTTCATCCAGATATCATTAAGATAGATATCAAGATCATGCGTGAGAGTTTGAATATGAACTCCTTTAAGCAAGTTTTATCTGCTGTATCAGAAATGTCTCAAAAACTTGGATCCCATTTGCTATTTGAAGGAATAGAGACAGAAGATGAATTGAATCTCGCACTTTCTATGGGAGCTAATTTATTGCAGGGCTATTATTTTGCAAAACCTCACCAGGACTTTCTCAATAAGAATTTCTTTGCAAAAGATCTCAAAGCTATTTTAGAAAAATTTGCAGGCCTACGATTTATTGAACTTTTGCAAGAATTTGAAAAAGAAAATAGCATAGTCCAACACTTAGAAGAAATTTTTCATGATTTTGATAACAAAGATAAGCAATACATGATAAAGAAACTTTCAGCATCACAGGAATCCTTTCCTCAATTTATTTCGAAGGTCTTTCTTTGTGACATTCATGGTTATCAGATTACGGCTACATATATACGAAATGAATATGGGAACTTAGAAGAGAGACTTTCTGGTATAGGAAATAATTATGCATGGAAGCCTTATTTTATTAAACACAAAGCCTTATCCATTCATGAGAAGAAAAGATGGCATATTACTGAACCTCTTTTTGACATTAAGAAGCAGAAAGAATATGTTGTATTTACCTATTGGTTAACAGATGAAATAATCTTGGTTTCTCAGGTCGATTGGAAATCATAATTTTCTACTTGGTTTGACAAGTTCCCATGCAAATCTGTCTAAAAAATAGAATAATTCTAAATTGAGGTTTGAATGACAGCCATTCTTGAAATACACGGTCTACACGCAGAAATAGAAGGAAAGTCCATACTCCAAGGAGTTGATCTGACGATCAATCCAGGAGAAGTACATGCTATTATGGGACCCAATGGCTCAGGCAAATCAACTCTTTCTAATATAATACTCGGTCATCCGTCTTATAAGGTAACGAAAGGGGATATTCTCTTCCAAGGAACATCTATCTTAGATAAATCAACTGACGAAAGAGCTCGCCTTGGAATTTTTTTAAGCTTTCAATACCCTACTGCACTTCCTGGCATCACTATCCCTAATTTTTTCAGAACTGTTTTGAAAAATATTCGTGGAAAAGAAATTCCAATGCGAGAATTCAAACAAGAGTTAAAGCAAGGCATGAAGGATTTAGAAATGCCTGATGCATTTTTACAGAGATATGTAAACCACGGTTTTTCAGGTGGCGAGAAAAAGCGAAATGAGATTTTGCAGATGGCAATGATGAAGCCTTTACTCTCTGTTTTGGACGAGACAGATTCTGGTTTGGACATTGATGCTCTTCGAATAGTTTCGGAAGGAATCATGAGATGCCGAACAGAACAAAATTCAATTCTTTTAATTACACATTACCAACGTATGCTAAACTATGTTGTTCCAGATTTTGTTCATATCTTTGCTCAAGGTCGTATTCTCGAAACAGGGGATAAGGATTTGGCATTGAAGCTAGAAGAAAATGGTTACGATTGGATTTTGGAGAAATCAGGAATCAAAAGCTAGTGGAACTTGCATTAAGAAAAGAATTCCAAGATCAACTGCAAAAGGTTCCAGTTCCCCAATCTACCTCAAGTGAAACTTGGCGCAAATTTAATTTCAAAAATTTCAATCCTTCTGAATTTCAAAAATTCCAATACCCTGAATGGACGAAGGTTGAAACTAGTGAATACAGCATTAAATCATTCTCAGATTTAGATTCTAAGGACTTAGAGTTCATTAATAAACTCTTAAACCAAGAATCGATTCGAAATGATTATTTTTCCTTAACAAATATAACTGAATCCCAATCGGCAATTTTTGTAGATATAAAATCAAATGTTAACCTAGCAGAGGTTCTTAGGATTGTTAGATCGACTCGAATTGAAATTAAAGGTTCTTCACTTTCTTTTTTCCCATTGACTATCATTCGTGTTGGTAATAACTCTCAGGCAAAGATTACAGAAATTATTGATAACTCATCAGACTTAGAGACTAAAGATTTTACTTGGATTAATTCATTCACTTATATTCACCTTGGTGAGAATTCCCAATTGGAATTTTTAACGAAACAAGATTTATCTAATTCTAGTTTTCACTTTCGAACCTTAATCACCGAATCCTTAGCAAATTCCAATTTAAAGAATAACCAATATTATACGGGTGGATTTCGTGGAAAGATTAGGCAGACTCACTACCTGAAAGGAAAGGGTGCTGAGTTTACTGGATTAGGTCTTTCTGTTTCTTCAGGAAGAGAGTTTATCGACTCAGAGACTGAAGTGATTCACAATAATGATCACACAACAAGTTCTATCTTACAAAAGACCATTGTAAAAGACAAAGCACATCATATATTCACAGGGAATCTTCATATTCCAGCTGGACTAAAGAAGGTGATTGCGAGTCAGGTGAATCATAATATATCTCTAACAAAATCGGCAAGGGCAGAATCCATTCCCAAGCTAGAAATATTTTCAGAAGATGTGCAGACAGCACATGGCTCTACGGTTGGAGAAATCGATCCCGAGCAATTTTTCTACCTTCAGACAAGAGGTTTGGACGAAGAATCAGCTAAGCATATATTGATAGAGGCTTTCCTTTCCGAGATTATAGATCAATTTTCTGATACAAAAGAAGCAGAGAAAATTCTCTCTGAGATGAAGGGGAAGATATGGCCTACCAAAAATTAGCAGAAATAGACCAGATTTCAGAAGGAAAAATTTATAGCTTTTCCACAAGATATTATGATATTGCAGTCGTTCGAAAGAAGGATGAATATTTTGCATTTGAAGATGTCTGTTCTCATGACGGTGGATCAATTTCAGACGGTGAGATTGAAGAAAACAACGTTATTTGCCCAAGACATTTTGCTGCTTTTGATATAAAGACAGGTGAAGTTCTTTGTATGCCAGCAACTGAAGGAATAAAAATTTTTCCTACTAGAATCATAGACGGAAGTTTAGAAGTTGAATTGGAGGATGAATGATGTTTGATGCGGAACAAATAAAATCTGATTTTCCAATACTTCAGACAACTATGAATGATAAACCCTTGGTTTATTTGGATTCTGCTGCAAGTTCACAGAAGCCAAGACAAGTGATTGAAGCCTTAAGAAATTATTATGAAATGGAAAATGCAAATATCCACAGAGGCATTTACTATCTATCTCAGAAAGCAACTGAAAAATTTGAGAAAACACGTATCAAAATTTCTAACTTTTATAATGCACAATGTGCTAAAGCAATTATTTTTACGAGTGGAACAACGGAGTCTATCAATTTAGTCGCTCAATCCTGGGGAAGAGCTAACATCCATAAGGATGATGAAATCGTTCTTTCTGTAGCTGAGCATCATTCCAATTTAGTTCCCTGGCAGATGCTCGCTAAAGAAAAGTCGGCAAAACTAAAATTCATTACCCTAGATGATAATTTTCAATATGACTTAAGCAATCTAAATGAGATTATTACAGAACGAACTAAAATAGTTTCTGTTTCCCAAATGTCAAATGTTACAGGAAGCATTTACGATGTTCAGACTATTATAAAGCGTGCTCATGAAGTAGGTGCAAAGGTAATGTTAGATGGAGCACAAGGTGCCTGCCATCTACCTATTCATCTAAAGAACTTGGATGTAGACTTCTATGCATTTAGTGGACACAAGATGCTTGGACCAACAGGAATCGGAATTCTATACGGTAAGGAAGAAATATTAGAAACTATGCCTCCCTGGATGGGCGGTGGTGATATGATAGAGACGGTTGGTCTCGAATCTTCAACTTATGCAGCTCTTCCTGCCAAACTTGAAGCTGGAACACCCAATATTGCTGGGGTTATTGGTCTTAGTACTGCTATTGATTATTTAACAAAGATTGGTCTTTCGGAAATTCATAAGCATGAAATGGATCTGATGGATTATACCTTGGATAAAATAAAAGAAATCCCAGGTATAACAACCTATCTTTCATCTGACAGAGAACAAAGATCGGGCGTACTATCCTTCAATATGGATGGGATTCATCCATCAGATGTAGGCACGGTTCTAGATGAAGAAGGAATTGCTATACGGGTTGGACACCATTGCTGCCAGCCATTTATGAAAAATTACGATATTCCAGGAACCTGCCGCGCCAGCTTTTATCTTTACAATACTACAGAAGATATTGATATTTTCATTGAATCTTTATGGAAGGTTCATAAGTTATTTTCTAAGTTTGCAAAAGTGGTAAGTTAAAGAATTTAAGGTAATTTTTATTAGAATTTTAGGATAAAAAACGAGACTAATAGATAGATGATTCATTTAGAAACTGACTTAGACAAGGCAATTTACTCTCAAATAGAAAATGTTCAAGATCCCGAGATAGGACTTCCTATCACTGAGCTTGGATTGATTTATGAAGTCAAAGCGGAAGATTCAAAAGCACTTATTAAAATGACATATACTAGTATGGCCTGTCCTGCTGGAGCTCAAATGAAACTAGAAGTAGAAGAAGCCTGCCTTCGTGTGGAAGGAATTGACTCAGTCGAAGTAGAAATCGTTTGGACTCCTAAATGGAACCCAAAAGACATGGCATCCGAGTTTGCTAAGGATACCCTAGGTATTTTCTAAGACTACTTTATGCTAAGATGGAGTTTAAGATTCAACAATGCTGATACAATTATTACCTTCCGTATAATGGCTGTTATATTCATATTCCTTTTTGTTGGTTCTTGTAAGGAACAGAAATCCAATTACTATGCTTCAGGTAGAACTTTTGCTATTGCTACAGACCATGCGCTTGCTTCTGAGGCAGGTAAGAAAATATTCCAATCTGGAGGTAATGTATTTGATGCTTATGTGGCAGCATCATTTGCTATTTCTGTTCTTCGACCCCAATCCACAGGTTTAGCTGGAGGCGGTTTTGCTTTAGTTAAATCTGCTAAAACTGGCAAAATAGAAGCTTATGATTTTCGTGAAAGAGCACCTCAACTAGCCGATGAAAAAATGTATCTAGATAGTAAAGGTAATGTCATAGAGAATCAATCATTATTTGGATATAAGGCAATTGGTATTCCTGGTAATGTAAAAGGGCTTCTCAGTATTCATAATAAATATGGTTACCTTTCCTTAGAGCAGGTATTAGATCCTGCCTACCGTTTGGCGAATGAAGGTTTCTCTGTGTATGAAGATTTACATACAGCGATTGAGAAATCGAAAGATGATATGAATCCTGCTGCGAGGAATATTTTTCTTAGAAAGGGTGAAGCTCTAAAGACAGGTTCTGTTCTTGTTCAGAAAGATCTAGCAAATACAATCCAAAATATAATTCTACATGGTGAAAGAGAATTCTATGAATTGGAAACAGCTGCAAAAATTGTAAAAGCTATGAGGGTTAATCAAGGGATTATCTCATTAAAAGATTTAAAAGATTATAAAGTAATTCAAAGAAAGCCTTTATCTATAAATTTTAAGCAATATGAAATTATATCTTTTCCGCCGCCTTCTTCTGGTGTTTTTTTATTTGAGATTTTAAAATTTTTAGAAAACCAAGATATTAAATCTCTTAATGATGAAAGTCCATTAGATTATTATAGAATGTTAGTTGAATCTATGCGTATAGGTTACCAAGATAGATCTATACATGGTGGTGATCCAGATTTTTCTTTAGTTCCTGTTGATTCACTGCTTTCCCAGGACTATCTAACTGATAGAACCATGGAAGTCTTAGCAAAATCAAAAGCACAGGTAGATTCATCAGGTGAAATGCCAAAAACATTAGAATCTTATAATACAACTCATATTTCAGTTATTGATTCTATGGGAAATGCAGTAAGTTCTACTCACTCAGTGAATTATATTTTTGGTTCAAGAATCGTGATTCCAGGGACTGGATTAATTATGAATGATACTATGGATGATTTTGCTACCTCTGTTGGAACTTCTAATGCATATGGATTAGTTGGTGGAATCAAAAATCTAATAAAGCCAAATAAGACACCACTCTCTAGTATGTCTCCTACCTTTATCCAAGAGAATGGCCAATTACGAATTGCACTTGGAGCACCAGGTGGTTCTTTTATTCCTACAGCAATTTTGCAGACAATCTTAAATCGTCTTGAATTTAATATGAATCCATATGAATCAGTTGCGAGTCCGAGGGTTCACCACCAATTTCAACCAAATTTAGTATTTGCAGAAGAAGAATTATCATCTAAAATTAAATCGATGGAAGAATTTGGTTACAAATTCAAGTTCACTCCGAATCGTGCAAAGGTTTTTATGGTGGAGAGAGAGAAAAGTGGTTTGCTACATGCTGTTTCTGATCCGCGTGGACAGGGTGTTCCAGCTGCTTATTAAATTATGTTAGAACTCTTCCTAAAGAATAAGAAAAATGCTGCTCTGCTTTCACGCACTATTTTAGGTTTGGAGCGTGAGACAATTCGCACTATTCCTGATGGCAAAATGACTTTAACTGCACATCCTAAAGAATTGGGATCGGCTTACACTCATCCTGTAATTAAGACTGACTTTTCTGAATCACAGGTTGAATATGCGACAAAGCCATCCATTCAAACGAAAATAGTTCTTAAAAATTTATCTGATTTACATTCTTATACTCAAGAAGCAATAAAGAGTGAGTTGCTTTGGCCTTTTAGTATGCCTCCCAAATTGCCTGATGATGAAGAAAAAATCCCATTGGCTCTTTATGGAAAGACTCCTGATGCTGAAAAGAAAACGATCTATAGGCGAGGGTTAGGCTTACGATATGGTCGGAAAATGCAGACTATATCAGGTGTTCATGTAAATGTTAGTTTTTCAAAACCTCTGATGGAGTGGGTTTCAAAGAATCGTTATAATTCTAAGCTGACTCAAGATATTCAATCTGAGATTTACCTAGATACAATTCGTAATTTCAACAGATATTCTTTCTTGATTCTCTATTTTTTTGGAGCATCTCCAGCGATGGATAAAACCTTTACCAAAAAAATTCCTAATTTAGATGAACTGAATGAAAATACCTACTATGGTAAAAATGCCACAACTCTTCGATTGAGTGAGTTAGGTTATACTTCCCAAGTTCAAAATAGCTTATTTATTTCTACAAACTCTATGAAAGAATACATAGCTGACCTATGCTCTGCTATAAATACTCAATTTCATCCTTACTCTAAATACAATAACCAAGGAAACAGCAAAAAACATCAGTTAAATGACCATTATTTACAGATAGAAAATGAATACTATGCTTTAGTTCGACCTAAGCAAATACCTAAGGGAGATGAAAGACCGATTGACTCATTGAATCGAAGAGGCATTCGCTATCTTGAAATTCGTTGCATAGATGTAGACCCATTCAGCCCAATTGGTGTTTCTGAAGAAGCAATATTATTCACTCAAATTTATCTGATGTACTGTCTTATGGTAGATTCGCCTAAAACTTCCAAAGTAGAGAAACAGGATTGGGACAACAACCAATATGAGGTGTGTTGGCAGGGTCGTAATTTATCAACAGAGTACACAATTCTGGGTGAGAAAACTACTATCGCTGAAGCAGGAAATTTCTTATTAAATAAGCTTCAAGGCATTGCGGAATTTTGGGATAAAAATTCTAAAACCAATAAATTTACAGAAGTTATAAAAAATCAATTATTCAAATTACAACATCCGGAAGAGACTCCAAGTGGAGCCATATTGAAAATATTTGAAAGAGATGGAATCGGTTTTCTTGATTTAGGTCTTAAACTCGCCTCAAAATATAAAAGGTATTTTATGCAAAGAGGACTTGAAGATAAGGTTCGAACTAATTTAGATTTAATGAGAGATAATTCTTTGGTTGAGATAAAAGAAATTGAAGAAGCTACTGTAGTTAAGAAGTTTACTAAACTTGAAAAAGCAGAAGTCTGTATTGGTGAAGATTAATTATGGAATCATATATTTTTCCAGGCTATGAAGATTTAGAAATTTCTACACAAATTATTTTAAATGAAGCGAAATCCAGAGATATCGATTTTGAAGTATTAGATAGATCTGAAAATTTCATTCGCTTAAAGAAAGATGAGCATTCAGAATTCATTAAAGAAGCTTCAAAGACAAGCTTAGATAATTATATGACCTATCTTGTAATGGAGAACAAAACTGTTTCTAAGCTTTGTCTCCAAGATGCTGGTCTCCGAGTCCCGGTTGGTTCTTCCTATGAATCAGTTGAATCTGCGATGAATGATTTTGCAAAATACCAAAATATTAAGAAAGTATTAAAACCATCGACGACTAATTTTGGAATCGGAATTTCCATTTCAGAACCCTTGGAAAGTTATGATTCCTTTCAGAAAAAAGTGGAATCTACTTTTGAATATGCAAAATCTATTTTGATAGAAGAATTCCTCCCAGGTCCTGAATATAGATTTCTTGTTCTAGGTGATACAACTGTAGCAGTGTGCAACCGAGTTCCAGCAAATGTAAAAGGCGATGGAAGCCTTACAATTAGTGAACTTGTAGATAAGAAAAATAGCGATCCGAGAAGGGGATTAGGTCATACAACACCCTTAGAAAAAATCCAAAAGTCTCTAATTGAAACAGAAGTTTTAGCAGAACAAGGATTAAATTGGGATTATGTGCCGAAGAGAGATGAAATAATTTATTTAAGAAGGAATTCTAATATTTCTACAGGCGGTGATTCTTTAGATTATACAGATAAAGTTCATCCAAAATTCCTTGAAATAGCAGCAAAAGCTGCCGCTTCAGTTGGTGCCAAAATATGTGGAGTTGATATTATATCAGAAAGCATTGAAATGGAACCTAAAACTAATTCTTATGGAATACTAGAAATTAATTTTAATCCAGTTTTGTATATACACGACTTCCCCTACCAAGGTGTTAACCGAAAGGTAGGATCTAAAGTTCTTGATCTTTTAGGTTTTTGAAATTCTAGTTTTCGAATTTATTTTCAATGTAATCAATTATATCTGCACTTTCATACATCTGAACACTATCGTCCACTAGAAATGGAACTTGGTTCATTCCACCTAACTTTAAGACCTCTTCTCTGCCTGGAGTCCCACGAGATGCTTCGATTAATTTGTAATCTACATCTTGTTTCAGACCTAGAGATTGAAGTTTGCTAGTAACTCTAGCACAGTAAGGACAAGAATCATATTGAAAAAGTTTTATCATTGGATCTACCTTAAATTCAGAATATTTTCAATTTGTTTTAGTTGCTAAATCTCCCGATTGAAGCATCTGCATAACAATATCATGTCCGCCTACAAATTGTCCTTTAATATAAAGTTGAGGTATTGTTGGCCATGATGTGTACTCTTTGATTCCCTCTCTAATAGATGGATCAGACAGAACATTAAAAGTATTGTATTTTGCTTTAACTTGATTCAAGGCTGAAATTACACCTGCTGAAAATCCGCACATAGGTTGTTCAGGTGTGCCTTTCATAAATAAAAAAACATCATTTCCATTTACCATTTCTTCTATTTTACTCTTTAATGTATCATCCATATTAAACTCCTTAAGGTGTTTTGGTTTCTAAACCAAGTGCATGTATTTCTTCTTTTAACTCTTCTTTAAGTGTAGCATAGACCATTCGATGCTGCTCTAGTATTGACTTCTCATGAAAGCCATCAAAAGTAACAACCGCTTTAATGTGGACACCATCACGAAAAGGATCTAAAATCTCAACTTCTGAGCCAGGAAGACCTGATTGAATCTTATTTTTAATTTCGTCCAGTGTCATTTTCTAATACCTATAACTAATTCAATACTCTGAGAGTAATTGTTTGAGTCAATATTTTTTAGAATCATTTTAAAATATGGATTTCTAAAGCATGCATTCCTGAAGTAAACTCATCTTTCAAACAGTCTTGAATTCTTCGATGCGATTCAAGCAGAGTAAGATCTTCAAAAAATTCTCCACCAATACTTACTCTTATGTGAGTTTCATTACCTCCACCCTGTCCAGAGTGACCTCTATGATCATTGGTAAAATCCACTATCTCTATCTTTGAGGGTGAAAATGCAGCTGTGAGTATTTCTTTGATTCGAGTTGTTCTCATTTTATATCCTAATAAGTAATTTGAAAAATAAATTTAAATAGAATCTCTTAATTTCTAATTCCATAGCCACGAATCATTAGACGCACATTTAAGATAAAAAATGCGATTGAGAAAATAGTTATTAAGGAGAGTGCAAAAACTATATCAATATCCGAGACTCCTAAAAAACCATAACGGAATGCATTTACCATATAGAGTATTGGATTGATCTTTGAAACCATTTGCCAAAATTCGGGTAGCATTTGAATGGAATAAAAAACTCCACCTAAATAGGTAAGTGGAGTGAGGACAAATGTCGGAATGATAGTCACCTCATCAAAATTCCTTGCAAATAAAGCATTGTAAAATCCACCTAAAGAAAAGAGGAAACTTGTTAAAAATACTACTAAGATTAAGACAAATACATTGTGTACGGGTAAAGGCGTAAAAAATAAGGCAGTAAGGGTTACCAGGAATCCTACCGAAAGTCCACGCAAAACCCCGCCCATAGTAAACCCAAGTACAATAATAGCAGGGTGAACAGGAGCTGTTAATATTTCTTCAATGTTTCTTTGAAACTTTGCTGAGTAAAAAGAGGATACTACATTATTATATGAGTTGGTTATAACGCTCATCATGACAAGTCCTGGAACTATGAATTGAATGTAATCAAAGCCACCCATTTCACCAATTCTAGACCCAACCAATCTTCCAAAAATGACAAAATACAATGCCATAGTTATTACTGGTGGAATTAAGGTTTGTATCCAAATTCTTGTTATACGAATATATTCTTTTATGATTATAGTTTTGAAAGCAATCCAATTGGTTTGGTAATTCATTTTAAAGTTTTCTCCACTAGATTCAGAAAAAGTTCTTCCAAGCGATTGGATTTATTGCGAAGACTAAGTATTATTATGTTTTTAGAATTAAGATAACTAAAAAGTTCATTGATTGTTCTACTTCTAGCAATGGATACTTCAATCGATTTTGAGTCGATCAATTGAAATTTCATTCCATCCATACTATCGATCTCAGTTATAGGATCTTTTAAATCCAAAATAAATGTCTCTGAATCCATACGATCTAAAAGCTTTTTGATGGAAGTATTTTCTACTATATTGCCTTTATCTATAATTGCTATATTTCTACATAGAGTTTCAGCTTCTTCCAGATAGTGTGTTGTCAGAATAATTGTAGTTCCAGCTTTATTGATGCCCACTAGAAAATCCCACATAGAACGACGATGTTCGATGTCAACTCCAGCAGTTGGTTCATCTAAAATAAGAAGTTTTGGTTGGTGAATAAGTGCTCTAGCTATCATCAATCTTCTCTTCATACCTCCAGATAACTTGCCTGCTTGGTTATCTTTTTTATCATAAAGACCTAAAGCATTGAGGTAGTAATTGGCTCTTTCACGAGCTTCCTTTCTTGGTATGCCATAGTAACCAGCTTGGTTCATTAAAATGGATGTTAGCTTTTCAAATATTCCAAAATTGAATTCTTGAGGAACGATTCCTAGATGAGATTTAGCGATTTCTAAATTTGTATCTATGTCATGTCCAAAAATTTTGACAGTACCATCTGTTTTGTTCACTAAGGAAGATATAATTCCAATTGTCGTAGATTTGCCAGCCCCATTAGGGCCAAGGAGAGCAAAGAAATCACCTTGTTCAACTTTCAAATCAATACTTTTTAAGGCTTGGAAGCCATTGTTGTATGTTTTTGTAAGATTTGATATCTCTAAGGCAGGTAGCCTACTATTTATTTCTTTGTCTGAATTATTATCTTTATTTATTATCATTCTTTGTTAGGTTATTGTAACTTCTTTTCTTGGCTCTTGATTTTGTAAATGGAACTAGAGAACTTTTAATTCTAACTTTTCGGCGTAGATCTTTTTGAAGATTTTCAGGCAAAAGTAAGATATCTCGGCATTCTTCACTGCAACAGCCATTGAATTTTTCACTGCAAGATGGACAGATGATCATCAATACATGGCAACCAGGATTTTGGCAATTGGTATGAGTGTCGCAACTATAATCACAAATATGGCATTTTGCAAGGACATCATCTGTAATCTTTTCAGAAAGTCTTGAATCAAAAACAAAGTTTTTACCTATAAACTTAGAAGGGAGGTTCTTTGACTTAATTTCTTGTGCATAGCTGATAATTCCTCCTCGTAATTGGTAAACATCTTTATAACCATGGTGCTTTATGAAGGCAGAGGCTTTTTCACAACGAATGCCTCCGGTGCAATAGAGTAGGATCTTTTTATTAACTGCGGATTCTTTTAAAATATCTAAGACTTCTGGAAGTTCTTCCCGAAAAGTTTCAGCTTCAGGTAAGATTGCTTCTTTGAAATGTCCGATCTCAGATTCATAGGAATTTCTCATGTCGATACAAATTGTATCTTCTTCATCTAACATGCGATTGAATTCTTCTGCAGTAAGATGTGTTCCTACATCTGTCACATCAAAAGAATTATCTTCTAAGCCATCAGCTACAATTTTATTGCGAACTTTAATAACTAATTTAATAAAAGCTTCTTCTCTACTTTCAACTGCTATATTCAAATACATATTTTCAAATATTTTAAATTGATTCAAAACCTTAGAAAGTTCATCTAAATTAAAATCTGGAATAGAAATCTGTGCATTGATTCCTTCTTGAGAAAGATAGATTCTTCCTAAGACTTCTATATTTGCGAGAGCCTCATAAAGATCATCTCTCGTTTGGTTTGGATTATCAATGATTACGTAACGGTAAAAGGAGAGATTGATTCTCGCAAAATTTTCAGAATCTAGCTTCACTTTTAAAGTTTCTTCATCGTAAAGATTGAATTTACGTTTCATATTTATTTTCCTAAAAGATCCCTTACTTTACGAAAAGCATTCCTTGTAATTTCAGGAAGAGAGGGATGTATATAGATCATATTTAGATAGTCCTCTAATTTAAGACCCATTGTCATTCCTAAAATTATCATATGGATTAGATTCGATGCTTCATCTCCAATGATATGTGCACCTAGAACCTTTCTAGAATTTTTATCTATTATTATTTTGACAAAACCAACTTCCGGAAGTCTTGCCATCCCCTGGGCTGAACTTGAATAAGGTTGAACGGCTTTTACATAGTCAAAGCCTGCGAGTCGAACGGATTCTTCAGTCAAGCCAACTCTTGCAATTTCAGGATAGGTAAAAACTGCATGAGGCATTGGCGGGTAATGAATAGGATCTGGTTTGTGCTTTTTATAAAGATTTTCGAAAAGATATTCACCTTCAAAATTCACAGAATGACGATAGAAATATCTTCCTATGACATCCCCTAAGGCATAGACATTCTTAGAACTTGTCTCAAGGTATTCATTCGTCTCAATGTATCCATCCGCACTCAATTTAATATCAGTATTCTCAAGACCAAGATCATCTGTGTTCGGAATAGTTCCTGTAGCAATTAGCAGAGCATCTGCTTCTAAAATAGTTTGTGACTTATCCGCTAGAGTTATTTGAAATAAATTATTGCTATAGTTAACTTTATGAATATTGCAATTTTCAAATAAATTTACCTTCTTAGCTACAGAATTATGAAAGGCTTCCCGGATATCATGGTCTTCTTCTTTGAGTATTTTTGAGCGAGCAATGAATGTTACATCTGTCCCAAATGCTTTGTAAGCAAGACCTAGTTCCAAGGCGATAAAACCTGCTCCTAAAATAACTAATTTCTTTGGCAGTTTTGTATTTCTTAAAGCCTCTCTACTTGTCCAATAAGGGGTTCCTTGTAAACCTTCAATATTTGGAATTTTGGGTCTTCCCCCAACTGCTATAAAAATTTTATCGCCTGAGATCATTTCAGATCCGACTTGGATTTCTTTTTTCCCAACAAATCTACCTCTATATGGGTAGTAATCTATATTAGGATTTTTATTGTAAGAAGGAGCAATGCTCTGAGAGTCTGCATCTACAGTGCTTGAGATTCTATCTACTAATTTAGAAAAATCAACCTTCCAATCTGAATCTCGAGTCATTTGTAATCTACTTAAATCTTCTGTTAGGTGAATTATGTCAGCAGGATAGATCAGCATTTTGGATGGGATGCAACCTCTGTTTAAGCAGGTTCCACCGGGAGATTCCATTTCAGCCACGGCAACTTTTTTGCCTAAATCTGCAACAGGTCGAACTAACTTTGTTCCACCACCAGTCCCTATAACAATTGTATCATAGTGTTTCATAATTACCTTTCTATAAATGGATTCGAGTTTCCTTGAATTTTCTTAATTCGTTTATTTCTTAATACTTCCCAGTCATCAGGTGGATCTGACTCATCCCAAGATTTAAATAGCTCCATTTGACTTTGGCTAATTGAAATTTTATATCTTAGGTTCATATAAAAATAGGTTCGAGCAATATCACCTCGTATGTCTTCTTTTGGCTCAGCTATTTGGTTCACAAAGTCTACTTCGAAATCACAGCTCCCATATTTTCTTCGTTCTCCTGGAACATCTCCAAAGACAAAGGAGCTTCTATCTGAATTGATTTCACCTGGTGAAGGACGAAGATTGTGTAAATCTGATTCCATCTGATTGAATATTGGGTCAATTCTCCTACAACATTTTCTACCTTTGAAAGATTTTCCATTCTTCTCACAAAGATTATTCTTCCAACAAGTTAGATCTTTTCCAAATTCATAAGCGGGCATTATGTGTTCCCATTCCATACGAAATGCTCGTTCTCGATTAACTCTAGCTTGCAATCCACAATCATTCTGGATTTGGTTAACACTGTATCCTTCTTTAAAGATACGAATAAAGTTACAATTACAATAAAAATCTCTAGATCTATCTTTATAAATTTTAGTTAATAACTTTTTTGCAATTCTATAATTAGGAATTTTATGAGTAGGAGCAAGCGATGAATCTGAAGCTTGATTAATAAAATCTTGCCTATCTTTTAGCTGATTTTCTTTTTCACTAAATATATTTTGGCAAGCAAGTATAAATAGAATAATTAGTAAGGATTTAAATTTCAAGAAATTAATGCTAATATATAGATTCCGATGATTACAAAAAAGCTTAGAGACCACACGATAGAGCGAAACAGAGGTTTATCTGTCCAATAAAATAAAAGGTAGAATAAGCGTAAGCTAACAAAACTAATACAGAAAATATTTAATATCTGTTCGTTTGCACCTAAATAGATAGCAAATAATACTCCGATTCCAAAAGCGGGAAAGGATTCGAATCCATTTAAATGAGCAGCAAGGGCACGATTACCAAATCCACTGAGTCGTGATTGTTGCTCTCTAGGGTAATGATTGTCGTATCGCTTGTCAAGTTTATACATTGCATAAGTCAATGGGAGTTTAGCGAGATAAATCAGAATAAATGCCAGAAAAACACAAAGTATGGCTATGCTCATACCTAAAATCTCTTCTAATCTCAATTCTAAGTCAAGAAAATAGAGAAAAAATTTTTAAATAAAAAAAAATAGATTGTGGTTAGAAAAAAATAAGTGATCTAAAAGCTATCTCTTAATTTTCGTAGTTCGATAAAAATCTCTTTTTCAGTTTTACGTAGGTTAGGATCATTAAGATTCTTTCTAAGTTCAGTATTATTTAATTGGAGGAAGGTGGAGAGCCTTCTCTCTAAACCTAAACTTGATTGTAAGTATTCGCCTTTTCCAAGCAAAACTTTATATTCACCTAAAATGTCGTCGACTAATTGATTTCTAGGTAGCAGGCTTTTAGTAAATTTAAGATTATTCTCCCAATAATCATGTCCGGGGTAAACTGAGGTTGAATCGGGAAATAATTTATAAATTTTTGCAATCGTTTCATAGAGTGAAGAGGGATCTCCTCCACGGTAGCAATTCCCAACACCAGCATTGAAAAGAGTGTCTCCTGTAATTATAAAAAGTATATCTTTATCTTTTCTACCTACAAGAGTTATTGAGCTTTGCGTATGACCAGGTGTATAAATAAATTCTAAATCTATCCCATCAAAATGGATTCTTTCCTGGTCAAGAATTGGACGACTCGCACCAGGAACAATTTTCATAGCTAGAGGATGAGTCCATACTCCTTCCTTTGCTTTCGGTGAAAGCGATTCATTTCCATGAGTATGGTCCTTATGTTCATGAGTATTGAATATTGCTCTGAGACTCAGATCAAATTTATCAAAGGTGGAATTGATAAGATTTATATCATAAGGGTCAATGCAAATAGCTTGGTGCGTAATTTTATCCCAAATAATATACTGGAAGTTTCGTAAAGGGGAATTCGTAAACTGTTGTATTAGAGGCATTGCAAATAATACAGAATGAATTAAGTTAAAAAGGTTATAATACTAATGATTATAACCTTTTTCAATGAGAAGCTTAGTAAGAACCAAAGATTCCTTTTCTAATTTTTGTAAACTTTTCTTAGTTTGATTGATTTCTTTCTGCAATTCTTTATTACGATTTAATAAAATTTTAATAGCGTCTTTGTCTGTTAGCCTTTTTTTGGGTAATGCTAATTTTTTCTTTAATTTACTTTTCTTGCTTTTAACTTTTTTTTTCTTGAGAGAGGATTTCTTGGATTTTGTAATTCCCATTTTATGAGACTCCTAGATTCCAATCTTCGTTCCATGTGACCAAACTTGTAAAGCCTTTTTCAATTATAAATTGATTCATGCTAAGATAGTTCAATTGCATAGAAAATGTTGTTCCTAATTCAATTCCAAGAACGATGGATGCAAATTGCCTTATGACACCAGCATGTGTTACAATTAGAACGTGATCTTCTTTATGCGAGGATTTGTGAAGCTCATTCAAAAAATCTGAAATCCTTTTGTGAAATTCTTGGTTGGATTCTGCTTCCGGTGCTGCATACTTAGGGAATTCTTGGATGAACAATTTGTACTGGTCTTTCCATTCTTCGACTTCTGATATTTCTTGGTAGGTTTTGCCCTCCCAAAGTCCAAAAGAAATTTCTCTAATTCGAGTATCCTCAGTCAGTTTTAAATTAGAAAGGTAATTTCCTTGGATAAAATGTGCAAGCTCAGAACAGCGAACTAAATCGGAAGAAAAAATTTTAGTATAGGATTCAGAAGCTAAGCGAGAAGTAAATGATGATTTGAGTTCAATAGGTACGGATCTTGGATCCATCTGTCCTAAAAATCTACCTGTCCAAGCCTCAGGTAGGGCGGGATGTCTAAGACAGGTAATTTTCAAGAAAGATAACCCGAGGATTCCATATAGGTATAAATAAAAAAGGAAAAGTAAACAAGAACTTCCATAACCTGGTTAACTGCTCCTAAGGTATCTCCCGTATAACCCTTGATCTGTGCTTTCAAAAAGAAGTGAGCTAAGAAAATTACAAGTATAAAAATTGAAATTAAGGTGAACCAAATAAAGGGTTGAGTGCCGAGAATGAAGCTAACTAAAATCCAACCTATACAGACTGTAACTAAAGCCTTCCATTTGCTCACCTTGTTTGGCATAGGTTTATCTATTCCAGATTGACCTACGTATTTTAAAGTATAAGATAGTGGGATTATGATAGTTCGCGAAAGTATACTGCCAATCAATAATGCTTTCCAACCATACTCTTTATCGTAACTGGAAAGAATTAAAAATTTGAAGCCCATGAGTATAATTAAACCTAATGTTCCGTAGGTTCCTAGTCTGGAATCTTTCATGATTTCTAATTTTCTTTCTATAGTCCATCCACCACCAAATCCATCACAGGTGTCTGCAAAACCATCTTCATGAAAAGCTCCCGTTATAAGCACAGATACACATAAAATAAACCATACTCCTAGCCAATTTCCGAAAAAAGAAAAACTATAATAATATATAAAGGCAAGTACGCTTCCAAGGATCAAGCCAACTATAGGAAAGTAGTGCTGGCAGGAGGAAAGTAATTCCGGATGGAAACGATGTGGTAATTGAGGAAATCGTGTAAGAAACATAAGGCATTGAGCAAACCTTCCGTATTCATTGCCGATGAAGCTTGAATAGGGAAGATCGCTTTCTTTTTTGCCAGTCAATTTAAATCCTAATAGAGAATTCTAGTTCTTAAAGAAAAAGGATGTTCTTTGATACGGTTTTTAAGTTCATCTCCAAGGTTCTTATCTATTTCCATAGATAAATATCCTATATTCATGGAAGTGCTTAGGTGTTGGGTTAAAATATTTCCACCTAATTCACTCACAATGCTATTGATGTCTCTAAGAAAACCAGATTGGTTCTTGTGAATATTCAGAATTCTATGGTAACCAGTTTTGATTGAACCAATTTCAATATTAGGAAAGTTTACTGAAAAAGATGTAGAGCCATTATTAATAAATTTTAGAAGCTTTAAGGCAACTTCAGTTCCAATATTCTTTTGAGCTTCTTCCGTAGAGCCACCGATATGCGAAGTAAGTACAACATTTTTCAAATTTTGGAGCGGGGAAGTAAAGGCTTCTTTATTGGATTTAGGTTCTTCTGGAAATACATCAACCGCAGCACCCGCCAAATGACCTGATCTCAATGCTTCCGCTAAATCATCTATCTGAACAACTTTTCCACGAGAAGCATTGATAAGATATGAACCCTTCTTCATTAATTGAATTTGGTTCTTTGTGAAAAGATTCATTGTTTCATCAGTTTCTGGGACATGAAATGTGAGGAAGTCAACTTCTTTCAGCAAATCATTGTAAGTTGGAACTGAAATAGCATTTCCTAAGGGCAATTTAGTCTGAATATCATAAAATAAAACTTTCATACCCATGGATTCAGCTAGTACAGAAACTTGAGATCCAATATGTCCATATCCAACAATGCCTAGAACCTTACCGCGAATCTCATGAGATCCGTCAGACTCTTTGGTCCATCGACCCTCATGGTTATTGCGAATTTGGTCTCCGATTTTTCTGGCAAGAATAATAATTTCAGCAATAACTAATTCTGCTACTGAACGAGTATTCGAATAAGGTGCGTTAAAGACTGGGATTGCTTTTTTCTCTGCAGCTTCAGTGTCTACTTGATTTGTTCCAATACAGAAACAACCAATAGAAAGCAAGCGTCTCGCTTGGCTAATCACAGAAGCAGGTACATTTGTTTTGGAACGAATTCCTAGTATATGGACATCTGGTATTCTTTCCAAAAGCTCTTCTTCCGATAGAGCTGATTTTTCGGAGGTAACATTGAATCCATCATTTTGGAACAATTGAAAAGCATCTTCGTGGATGTTTTCTAATAGAAGAACATTGATTTTTTTCTTAGGATAGGATACTTGCATTTCTAAGAACAAGCTTTTCCGATAGACTTTGCAAGAAAATTAAATTTTCTTCCCAATTTCAAAAGATTCCTCAGGGTGGACTAAAGTAGTGGGGTGTATGTGTTGAAATCAAAATTATTTATTCTTTTCGTTTTAGGTTTTTTTCTTACTATCAATTGTGGAAAATCCCAAACCTTAGTCATAGTTCCAGAACCAGTTGTTGACCAAGTATCTGTAGTTTCTCCTGAGATTTGTTTGGATTCCTTTTTATGGATTTTTCCTTCCAATCCCTGCTTTTGGATTCGAGCCGAAAAAGACAATACTACTTCAAAAACTAGAACAAGCCTAGTTTACAATTTAAGTAGTTTTGATGTTGAATTTCCACTGGGACTTTCATTAGAAATAGATGGAACCTATCATAATCTATTAAAAATGGGAACCGAATACGGTTCACAATTACAACTACTTTCTGATTTACCTGAGCCTACAGCTACTGCCATTTCAAAAAGTAAAAAGGTAAGTTTGAGTTATACTAATCGAAAGGAAACACGAAATTACGAATTGAGTTCGGGTGAGTTGTCGGATCTGCAATCCTATTTAGCTAAAATCAATTCACTAATCAAAGCAGAACCAAAACTGAAAATCCAAAAGTAAGTGTATTGAATCTACAGCTGTCATTTGAATTTGTAAATCAAGCTGTAGCAATCTTAGGTTTTATTTAGATTCATTTGAAATTGTGAATCTAAATAAATTTACCAAAGTAAAAATTCCTTAATCTAAATTCTACTTTCCATGGGAAAGAAAATATGAACTGTAGGATTTTATCCTACGGCTTTGAAATCTATTCTCACTCAGGTCGCATCAAAGGGAAGAGAATGGTATCTCGAATCGAATGACTGTTTGTAAATAACATCACCAAACGATCAATTCCAATTCCCAAGCCCCCAGTAGGTGGCATACCGTATTCCAAAGCTCGCACATAATCTTCATCCATCATAAAGGCCTCATCATCACCAGCTTCTCGTTGCTTCACTTGGTCTTCGAATCTTTCTTTTTGATCAAAAGGATCATTTAATTCACTAAAGGCATTTCCAATTTCTCTACCAGCGACATAGGGTTCAAAACGTTCCACATAATTAGGATCATCTTCCCTAGACTTAGCAAGAGGAGATATTTCTTTTGGAAAATCAACAATAAAAATCGGCTGAATCAAATGTGGTTCTACTAGCTCACTGAACACATCGTCCGCTACTTTCCAAATGGTTGTCGCAGAATTAGAGTCTACTTTTGCTTCACGAGCTTTTGTTTTTGCTTCCTCAACAGAAGTGATTTTGGAAAAGTCTATTCCTGAATATTCCTGTATGATTCCCACATAGGATTGTCTTTTCCAAGGAGGAGAAATATCAATCATCTCTTTGCCATAAGCAAATTTCATTCCGAGACCAATCTTAGTTGCGACTGTTGTAATCATTTTCTCTGTTAGTTGAAGCATGGATTCCATATCACCATATGCCATATAGGCTTCCATCATAGTAAATTCGGGATTGTGCTTGGTAGAGATTCCTTCATTTCTAAAATTACGATTCAGTTCGAACACTCTGTCCATTCCACCCACAATCAATCTTTTAAGATAGAGTTCTGGTGCAATTCGTAAGAATAAATCCATGTCCATAGTATTGTGGTGGGTAATAAAAGGTTTTGCAGCCGCACCACCAGCTATAACTTGCATCATAGGAGTTTCTACTTCCAGGAATCCTTCCTCTACTAGGAAATTTCTTATTTCTTGGACGATTCGTGATCGCATTTGAAATGTTTTTCGAACGGAATCATTTACTACTAAATCCACATAACGCATTCTATATCTTTGCTCTACATCTGCAAAAGCGTCGTATACTACACCATCTTTTTCTTTCACAGCGGGTAGGGGTCTAATGCATTTTGCAAGCAAGGTTACGCTTGTTAAATGAAGGGTTGTCTCACCTTTCTGAGTCTTAAAAAGATAACCTTCTAAACCAATCTGATCACCCAAATCTAAGCTTTTGAAAATTTTGTAATTATCTTCGCCCATATCGTCTCGGGCAGCATATATTTGAATCAAACCTTGCACATCTTTTAGATGCCCAAAAGAAGCCTTACCCATAACACGTTTTGATTGGAGTCTTCCACCGAGTTTATATAGCTTATCTGGACCTTCAGCTTCTTCTTTGAAGTTTTTAATAAGATCTTGTGATTTAGCATTTGGGAAAAATCTCAAAGGATAAGGATTCACACCATTTGATTTTAAATCTTTGATTTTTTGAATTCTTTGTTTGATGAGTTCGTTGGTTTCTTTATCTTCCATGAATTATTGATAGCCTCGAATTTTGTAATATAAATATAAAAATATTTCTTGTGAGATGCGGCGAACACCTTGTTCTTTTAAAAACCAATTGCCCGTTTCCCATTCCGACTTTGCAGGATAAACTGTTACTTCTATGCCTATGGGTGCAAGGTTCTTTCTATAAGTTGAAATAACCCGATTGGATTCATACTCATCACAGAAAATTAATAGTGATTTAATCTCATTATTAACCAAGTTTTTAATAAGACCTTTGGAGATCAAGTAGGTCGAACTTGGTTCTGTTTCTTCCATCTTGAGAATCTTAAATCTATCTTCTGGAATCGAAAGTGCCGATAGCTGAGACCGAATACTTTCTCCAGGATTCTCTGATTCTAGTATTTTTCTATCAGTTGGTTTCTCCCAGGGTAAAACTATCCATATCTGAGAAAAAATTTCTTTTTTATACAAGTTCCCAATAGATCTCCACTGCTTAGATGTTGACTGATCATTTAATTCTAGAACAAGAACATCAGCCTTCTTCCATATTCCATTGTAACGAAGATAGAGTGGAGCAGAAAAAATTCCTGCAAGCAAAACAAGGGTAGGCACCAAAAATCCCCAGAAGAGCAATCTTATTTTACCGAAAAGATCACCCACAGGCATTGATTTTACAGAGCCGTTCATCTTAGCAGTAGAGTTTTTAAAATAGAGCATCCTGACAAGATAAAAACCAAAAAACTTGACCCAACAAGTACCTTTCCTAATCTGGATTTACTCATTCAAGCTCGGATGGTGGAATTGGTAGACACGCTACTTTGAGGTGGTAGTTCCGAAAGGTGTGGGGGTTCGAGTCCCCCTTCGAGCATATCTTATTACTACTTCCCACAATATTACTACTTAAACTTTCTAACTTACCTAAGGCGAATATACTCTTCACTTCATGTTTATTATCACTTATGTAAGAGCTATTAACTGAAGGTTTCAATTCACTTGCTCTTTTCTTAAGGCTTAAGTGCTTGTTAACAGTATAGCCACTGCAAGTAATCTCTTCACCTTCAGTGTAACTGCCTGTAAAGAATAGTCTAGCTAAGTCTTTGTTATACCTTAGGTTACCTAGAAAAGATAGCTCATCCAGATATATCTGAGACCACTTAGGTGAAACATAATAATAAGATCTAAAGGCTTGCTTAAGAATATTATTACGACCTTCAGCTATGTTACTACTCACGCCTTCTTTTGTAACCCACCGTTCTCTACTCATGTTATAACGAGGGTCATTACTTCGCTTAGAGTGATTAACCATACGGTGGTTCTTTCGATCCCATATAAACTTATAACCTTCGTCTGTAAATAGTGGCAATTCACGAGGCACCACACTATCTAAGTCATCTAAAAGATATTCTTGTTTGGTTAAGGGTATAGACCTGTAAAATGTATAGCTACCTTTCACTCCTATGGTGTGCACTAAGGTTCCTACTTGTTCGCCACCTAAGTTATTACTCTTGTAAATACTTGAGGAGCCTGTTCTAAAGCGACGGCTTCTATACTTATTAGCCTTAACAGAACTAGAGTATAACACCACTGCATCAGCAGAAGCCACAGGATAATCTTCAAGTAAAGGCTTAAGATCTTCTCCTTTTGGAAGTGTAAGAGGGTGTAATTCTGCAAACTTTGTAAGCT
>JAACWH010000001.1 GCA_009991425.1 Leptospira sp. | reverse complement strand
GTTCGATTGGAATCGGGAAAAATATCAAAGCTATGCCGCCATCTTTCCTTTACAGATAAAGGGCTATGAAGAGTCATCCAGTATATTAAATTCGCAAGCTGACAAAGACCACCCCCCGTTTTTGCCACATATCCACCGTTTTTAAGTTGCATGCCGGGGAGATAACCTTTTCCTTTCGTAGGCTTACCAACTAAATACCAAAAAGAAAAAACTAGTCCTTGCTCCAAACGAAGTCCATGTAGGTTTTTAATCGCAATGTTCAAGTTAGTTTCTTTATTCTTTTGCAATGACATATCTACATCTTTTAGTTCACGATAAATGGGGGACGAGTGTTTAGAAATTATGAAAGGAGTTTCAAAATCAATTTGCGAATCCGAGACTAGAGTTTTCGCAAAACATTTTCTCTCGAAAAACCATTGGCAATAACGCTTAGATAGAAAATAGATTTTACCGAAAAACAATCGCAAGTCGCTGCGTGTTTCCTTTCGATGGGTTCCGGGCAAATTTTTACGCTTCGCTGAAAATATCATTTTGTATGCTTTTCCCTTAAAAAATCAGGCCTCAGGCGGTAAGGATTTTTCCACGACTTCGCATAACCTAATTTTTTTGAATTATGTTTTTCCAACCATATAAGATATTGATTCCAATCGTCTTCCCTCACCAATAGATATTTTCCTAAATTCTCGAGTGTGGAAAACATTGCTTCATTGTTTTCATTTCGTGTATTTTTTAAATTTTCATATCGAAAACCTGAAACCAATCGAAAAATTTGTTTACCTTTTGGTAGTTCCCCAATAGCCAAATCGTCGGGCTTCCAGGATAAACATTCTTTGTTAAAATGAAAGTGGTAATATTCACAGAAACCATGGTGTGCTACGAGAAGACCAATCTCATTTTTTTCTGATGTTTTAATTGCGGGATTTAACATATCCTCGTAACTGTAGCGAAATGATTCTGGTTTAGCTTCTATGATGAAACACCAAAGTAGACTGCTGATAATAAAAATAGCAGTATTCCGTATATTCACCTTTATCCATACACCACCCAAGGCAAGTAGAGATAAAAGGATTCGATATTGAACATCTGCAAAATGAAATAAAGGTAGCAACAATACCAATCCGAGAAATTGGATCGCCTGTCTCATTTTCATTGAATTTTCGCTTCTCAAAAACAGAAAAATCCAATCAAATAGAATAGCCAGTCCAGCTAACTTAAATGCTTCGATGAGCGGAAAAGAAAGGCTTCCTGAATAAAAACGAGTGTCTGGATCCTTAGCTAAGATAAAGGGTACAAGTATCGAAATAGCAAATAGCCAAGGATAAAACCGTTTTGGCATCAAGTAAATAAAAAATAAGCCGACTCCAAAAAGTCCTACAAAACGATGAAACCAAAATGCGAACAGAAATAGGAGAAAGGCAATTAGCACACGCAGGATACTCTTTTCATTGGCATAACAGCCGATTGATAACACAAGAAAGCCTAAAGCCCAGGATTGTTTTGGGTATGAAAATGATAGAACGAGCAAGATCAAACTCGGGAAAACAAAGAAGTTCCTTGTCTGTCCAGGATACAACAAGAGTTTAGCTAAAGATAAAGTGAAATAAAGCCATATACTGGTGACAATTTGAAATACCAAAAGTCCATTTTCCGTTGGACCTGTGAAATAGAAAATAAAGGCCAGCAGATGAAATACTGGGGAGGTATCAGGTGAATGCAATTCCCCTTTCTCCAGAAGAGAAAGGGCTTGGACTCCATACCAATAAATATCCTTACCGAACAACGATTAGTTTTTACTGAGAGTTATTTTTTCTCCAGCAAAAATGGCTCCTTCTTCAGCTGAGTAAGTTACTTGCATCGTATCTCGAAACATTACAGTAGATTCTTCTTCATATGAATCGGAATAACCACTGTCACCCATTGACTCAATGGTAGCAATTTTATGATCTCTTCCAAAAATGTAAATTTTGGCTTCATCTGGAGACAATTTGCGAATGATCCAATTTCCATCAAAGACTCGGCTTTCATCGGCTGTATCTTTCCAAATCACAAAGGATCCATTAGATCGAAAAACATAGTCGAGGCGACCTTCAGGCAACTCAGATACAAAGGCAACATTTATTGATTTTTCTAAAGGGGTATTTTTGATTTTTGCAAGCAATGACTCTTCTGTAATATCCACAGTTTTATCAATTACTGAGTATCTTTTTCCTTTTTCTCCGAGTAAGATAACTTCTGCGATGACTGTATCCTTCCACACGGAGCCTGTTCGTACTTTCGAGATAGTAAATTTAAACTTATCTCCCTTCATAGGTTTTGGAAAGAATATGCGTTGGCCTCCCTGTTGATCATCCACGTTAAAGGTATACGAATCTTTGCCATTGGAAACCTGCATTTCCGTTACGACTCCGTTTTTCTGAAAAAGTACATCTAATCTCTGATAGCCATTGAATATTTCAATTCCAGAGATCGTAATTTCCTTTTCCAAATCTACCTGAAACCATTCTCCAATGCCATCACCCTTTACTCCTTCAACCCAACCAAAATCTGTACTGCCATCAAATAAACTGAATGGCGGATAACTCTCTTTAGGTTCAACAATAGAGCTAGCTGTAACTTCACCTTGGATAGGTTCAGGAAAGAACACATCTAATTTTTTGCCATCTTTAAAGAAAGATATATCTTCTATTCCTACACCTGGAGAGGGCAATACATAGATCACATGGGTACCAGTTTTACCTATGCTTTGAGGTTTCGAATCCGCACAATTGGAAGAAGCAATCGAGCTTCCATCGCGATACAAACTGATATTTCCCTCTTTTACAGTGCACGTGATCGACAAGGCATCAAAAAATGCACGGCCTTCTGTTTTGCCTTTTTCTTGCCACTTGTCGGCATTAGAAAAGAAGATGGTCACACCATCCAAATCAGTTTTTGGAGACCATGATTTTCCTGAGACAAATACATTGATCGGATTCGACCCTTTAGCGGAGGCAGATGCCTGTATGCGTTCGATCATTATCCCTTTTTCTGGGGTAGATTTGGAACAGAATTGGGAAAAAAGTAAAAAAATTATGAGCGATAGAAAATGCAGAAATCTCATTATGAAAACCTCAGTAACATGATTATTTGGCATAGACTTTTCTGTTTTAAAAAACTAGGCAAGTCAAAATAAGCAGTAAATAATTTTTTTCTGCCATTTTGAGTCAATGAATCCAAGGAAGTTTTAACAAACATAGGAATTTGTTCATAGTTTTCGAAGACCAAGCCCCTAATTTAGAAGGCAATACCAATATTCGAGACGCAATTCTCACGTCGGTTTGGGAGTGGCTGGTTCAGGGCTGGATGAATTTTTGTCCTTGCAATTTAGGAAACCCAGAGCCATGAGCGAATGGGGATTAGAATTGTTAAACTATTTTCTTATGAAAAATCTTTACCGAATTTCCAGTGGTTTAACTAGATTTCCTTTGATTTTGATATTCATTTTGCAGAAGTCTGACGGAATTTCTTCATCGGCTCCCAGTTGTATTGCATTGAAAATCAAGATGGATCTATCATCAGAAAGTTTTATGTCTGTTATTTCACACTTTAATTTTTTGTGACTATAGAACATGCAAGAATCATTAGAATCCTCTGAGTGAAGTGCATTGAATTTATCTTTTTCATTCTTGCAAAAGTCACAGCCAGAATCAGAACCATCTTCGTTTGGTGAGCATACATCCTGTTCTGCCATTGCAATTCGCACTGTTAATTTAGAATCCTTAACATCCCAACGAAAGCTGGAAAAATAGCGGGAAGGATAACTCTCTTTCGGCTTCAATATGGAAATCTCTTCTACAGTCGAGGTACCATCCGATTTGAACTGACTTCCATACAAAGTAAGATTAGGTAAAATTTCAGACAAAGGTTTCTTATCCAAGAATTTTTGAACTATAGGATTGCTCAATTTAGTACAATCCCCCAGATCGGCTGAAAACATAAACTTTCTCTCATATTTGCAAATATTGTCTTTACTACAATAGTCAATGAAATGAACTTTTGCGATATTTCCTTCTTTTTCAACCCAAGGAATGTATGTGAGAAATGGTCTCTTAAAATCGGGCGAATAATCTTTTTCTCTGGAAGGATCAAAATCATAGAAATTGGCAGTTGGCTTAGAGATACACTGGGGATCTTTTATGAGGGGATTATCAATCGGAGCCTGAAGAGTTTCTGAATCTAAAGGCCTATCGATAGCGACTTCATCGGAACCATCGCTGGGTGCAGTTGTTACTGATTGGGTATTGGTAGCAACAGAAGGTGACTCCTCTTTACAAGAAGACATATTCGTTAAGACGATTAAGATAAATCCTAAAAAAATAATTGAGTGTTTCATTTTCACCATATAGGAAATTGCTCATGGTTTTCCAAGACCAAGCCCCCAAACCAAGATTTGATTTTCTTTATTCATAGACACAGTCTCAGTTGTGGGAAGCTAGTCGCTAAAAGGCAACTATATTTTCGCAAAAAAAATTGGAAAAAGGAGACTTAATTCTGGATGAGACAGAAAGAGGTCGAGCCATTGGATAGTTTTTTTGGGGGCAAGAGTTGGATCTCTGCGATCTCACCTGACTTAGTATCTACGATGGCTCTCGTGGCGATAGTGTAAATATGAGGATTGAAATTTAGATGATTCCCCGCTAGGTGAGGAGTGTTAAGAATTCCAGGTTTACAATTTTTATTTACTTTGGCAATAGTCCGAAGTCGTTTGGTATATGCTTTTGCGGCAAGTCAAAATAGAAATCAAATTGTTTATTTTTAACTAAAGTTGTTATTGAAGAAGGAAATTTCTTGAACAATCGATTGTTGCAGGAAGGTTTGGTGAAGAGGTTGAAGGTTGGGAGCTCAAAAAAGATTACTAGCGTTAGGGATCGACCGATCGCCCTCGTCGAGGGAGAGCCCGACCCAGCACCATTTAGCAAAGCAACGCTGAGCATTAAAAATGGTGCTGGGAACGCCCAAGGTTTACGGTAGATAATTGACTGGGTTGTAGGCTAGAAACTATCGTCTTCTTACAAAGTAAGTTGAACTATTATCTCAGATGATTACTATTGGATAAAATTCTAATTCCTATCTTTGTTTCGAAAAGTCAACTTCAGCGTCATCAACAGAGGATGATGAAGTGCTTGAGGATTCTTCTTCACAGGGTGTCTTTGACGTATCTAGAGTTCCATTATTTTGCTCAGAACAGTTTGTATTCTGATCTTTATTTTGACTCAAAGCACAACTGCTTAGTAATATCACATTTAAAGCTGCGATTGCAATTATAGTTTTTAAATTCATATTAACCATCCATAGTTTTTAGATTATCAAGAATAACTGGGATTTATTCGAATAATTTGTAAAGTTTTTAACTAAAACTTATTGACTTATTTAATGTATTTCTAATCACCATATAGGAATTTGCTCATAGTCTTCGAAGACCAAGCCCCCAAATGTGGATTAGATTACAAGTATTCAGAGAGCAGATCCCCATTATAGTAAGCTAGCTAGCTTAAAGACAACTATATTTTCCTCTATCGAGTATATCGAAAAAATTGCAAAAAATGGATTGATTTTCCGACCAGCCAAGCAACTCTTCCATTGATGAAACCTAATTCCTACAATATCTACTCTCTTTTCTCGTTGGGATCTAATCTGCATTCCAGCTCATGCGTTTTTCTCTTCTTTTTTCTTTTCCTGATTCTGCCTGCGAACTTTTCTCTCTCGGCAAACCCTAGCAAGAAAGCACAGGAGATGTGCAATTGCCTAGAAAAAGGAATGAAGTCTCAGAATGCTAAGGACAAAAAGGCATGCCTCAGCTTACAAGAAAAGC
>JAACWH010000122.1 GCA_009991425.1 Leptospira sp. | reverse complement strand
AATCTCCTGTAGGAAATGCATGAGCTATGCGAATGGATTGGATTGTTATAGCAATAGTATTTCCAGATAGATATCTACTCCTTACAACAAAGGAATTCTTGAGCTCCTCAATTGAATGACCACCCGGAAATCTATGACTCTTTTTCGTTCCTGGAGAAAGATGGCAGTCTATACAATCAGATTCATCCCGCATACCTGAAGATAACCATTCTGCATAAGTTCCCTGCATAGATGTGTTAGAATATTTAATAGTGTGATTCGAAGAATTCATGGATTCCCAAGATGGAAAATTAAAATCATGGCAGGATTCGCATAACTTAGCAGTGTCAAAGTCTTTGATGATTTTGTAATTATGAGTAAGTGCTTCCTTTGAGTCTGGAATTTTTGTAACAATAATTTCTTGGTTCCTAACATGACAGGTAAGACAGGATATCCCTTCTTCAGGTAGCAAGATTTTCTTGGAATTCGGATGGCGCAAAGGAGCATGACAATTCTCGCACCATTCCATTGGTTCTTTACTCAGACTGTATTGGTACAATTCGTTCGAATGAGCTTGTCTATGCCTAGATTCATACCAATTATTATAGATTTGCTTATGGCAGCTCTTACAATCTTTAGAAGTTTGAAACTGGATCTTTGATGAAATTTCTAAACGTGAAAGATTATCTTGCAAATACGGAATGGAACTCAGTCCCTTGTTAAAGTTTAAAACTTCCAAAGAATTAAGCCTAATTTCCTGGGAATTAATTTCAATATAAATAACAGAAAATAGAATAATCACAAGGAAGGTTAGAATTTGAAAATTTATTTTCATTTATGCTTACATTTCTAAATAAAACTTAGACTTATCAACTATAATACCATTGACGATCCTATAAACTAAAGTAAATTTGCCATAGGAGAATTTTGATGCGTATTAATTTGATTCAGAAATTTTTGCAAGCTCTACTTATACTATCCATATTGGGAATAGTTTCTTGTGTGTCGAAGCAAGCGATTGGTATAGGATATACAAACCAATCTAAGATTGCCGTATATGAGAAGCCTTCCCTTCAAAGTGAGATTCTCATGAATCTGAATCCGAATCAAATTTACGATATCATTGGAAAGAATATTCCCGACAATGATTCCAAACTGAAACTACTCTGGCAAAG
>JAACWH010000123.1 GCA_009991425.1 Leptospira sp. | reverse complement strand
GACACGTTACCGTTGGCACGAGATTGCTCTGCAATCGAAGTGACTAAGACCAATGTGGCGTAGCCTGTAGTGAGGGCGCAAGACCCGAACGAAACGGCAATCCGAAGTTATACGAAGTGTAAAGTTCAAGCAAGTCCTGCTGAGTTAACATTTCCTACACTAATAGTTAAGCTTTCTTCAATACCTAATTTAGATTTATCTAAATTAGGTATTTCTAAATAGACTTGAACATAAAGATTATATATTGATATGATATTTTTTTTTGCCTCAATTGTTCCAATTTTAGATATTGACCCAAATTGAAATCCTTTTCTTTCTGGTCCATTATCTGGAAATAATAGTGAATCGGTGTCTCCAAAGAGAACAATGCTAGATTTTTTAATAATCTTTTTGATTTTTTCGAAAGACATATTTTTTAAATTTTCAAATCCAGAAAAGTTTCTTAAAAACCAGACATGAGTATTTTCATCGCATAGAAATCTATCAAGGGAATCTTTACTAAGAATTCTTGAAGAGATAATAAGAGCAGATCCTTAATAATTATTTAGTTCTTTGATATAAATTAATTTATCTGTAGAAAGACTAAATCTTGTTTTAACAATTCCTAACACTTCTCTTAGTGTACTATTCAACTTAAAAGAATTAAATCTATTAAGATTCTTTTCAAAATAGACTGAAAATATTAATGCTTGAATTGGATTATCTAAAATAAGAAAACCGCCATCTCCTGTATCGATAAAATCATTTCTCTCCCTTAGTTTTTCAATGTTTCCACTAAAAAAATAAAATTCATACCTTGACAAGTTGGTAACCGTTTCCTCAAAAAGCATTCTAAATAAAAATGGAATAACAATTTGTTTATATTCGTCATATTGACTGTAACCAAGTATATCTATTCCGAGAACAGACTTTACTTTTTCTTGAGATTTGCAGAATTTTTCTAATTCTTTTTTCTTTTTTTCAATAAATTTTTCGTCTATTTTTTATTTATTTCATTATTAGAAAAAATATGCCCAAGTTTTTTATAGATTTGTATTATTTCTTTATTTTCTGTTTCCATAGTGGATCCTTTACATTTCGTATAACGAACTAGGCTACACGACGTTGTCCGTAGCAGAGCCTCGCAGAGGCGTTAGCGTCGGCGCGTCTTCTTGCAGCGCAAGAAGCGTGACGGAGGACA
>JAACWH010000056.1 GCA_009991425.1 Leptospira sp. | reverse complement strand
TTCAAATCTATAGGAATTTCTGAACCAAGACTTCCTGTCAAATGAGCAAAAATGCCATTGTAGTCAGCCTTTAAGGTATCAATGTAAATAGATTTTAAAATAGGAAGAGGCTTCTCAGCAGTCGGTTTTTCTTTTGTAACTAAATCTACATTTGCTCGAGTTGTTAATTGCAAATACTGCGATCTATGTGGCTTACCCGATGCTTGGAAAAATAAATCAGATGCTTTCAATTTCCAATCCAATTGTAAGTCTGCAAGATCACCCTCAACTTGAAGTGGACTCAGTTGAATTCTACCGCCTAGTTTCATTTTCGGGATGGGAAGTTCTTCCAAAACTCTCGATAGTGGTTCAAGATAAATATCAGAATCACTCAAGGTAAGATTTGCAGATCGCTTATCGGAAGTTACATTCTTTATTTCACCATTGATTCGAAACCAACTATCATTTTGAAATAGGCAACTAAAATCTTTTAGTAGAATGCGATCTTCCTCTGGGAAAAACTTTAAGTCATAGGCAAGCAGCATTTTTACAATTAGAGGTAATTTATTATTTCTTTGCAAAATAAGATTATCTCCGCCTAACTTTAGGCTAGATTCTAAAGTAAAAGGATTGGAATTATTGGAATGCAATATAAGACTGAGATCCAAAGGAGATTCGAAAGTAAGCTTAGAGTCTTTGTACCAAGAAAAAAGTGGGGACTTGGGATTCAATTCTAAGTGTAAAACATCAATTAGATCTAAAGCATCAAGACTATAAGGAATTTGAATAAATCGGTTGGTATCTAATTCGAAGTGTAAATTCAAATCTCTCCATCCTAGATCCATAGGTGAATTGGGAGATTGATCATCCATTCTAAAAGAAACATTTTTTAAGTTTAACTTTGCGTAAGCGCTAATGGGGACACCAAGAAATAGTGATTCAGAAGGCTCACTGGGACTTTCTTCTGGAACCTGTTCTTCAGTTGGAATGGATTCAGTTTTATTAGAGGGCGGAAACAATTCCTCATAGTTCCAAACTTCATCTATCTTTTTTAGCTGAATTTTAGTATCAAGTAAGGCAATTTCTGAAACCTTTGCGCGAAGAAAAATAAGTAAAGGAAGATTGTATCTTAGCCGCAATTCCTTGGCTGAAAAAATTTCTGCCTCTTGGAACTTAGCTCCTGATTGCAGTGAAATATCTTCTATTTCAATTCCATAGAACAGAGAGAAGGTAGTGACATTTGCATTCAGACTACCCGCTTTTGCCAAACTCCGAAAAGTTTGGTCCAAGATCAGTTGTCCTGTGAAGCTGTTAAATATGAGTTTATAGAAGAAAATTAAAAGTAGAGGAATATAGATTCTTTTCTTTCTTATCCAAAATTGGATCTTCGATACCATAGTGTTACCAAGACGAATTAGGAATCAGTCAGAAAAATCGAATATTAGTATTCGAAAGATTCTATAGCTTCCTCTAGAGTCTTATAAATTTCAAAAATACTAGCAAGTTTAGTGATTTCCATAAGATTTTCAATATCTGAATTCAAATTTGCAAAAACTATTCTTCCATTCAAGCCATCTATGTGCTTGAAAATATTTAAAAAAGTTCCTAGTCCAGCTGAGTTGATAAAAGGAACTTTTTTTAGATCAACGATAAACTTAGGGACTTCTCCCTTCTTAATGTACTGTTCAATTTTTTCACCCAATTCAAATTCATTTCCAGCTTTGATAGCGCCTTCAATTTTTATAATATGAACATCATTTTTACTAGTAACTTTTATTTTCATAACCCTATTTTTGTGTTTTGCGAGATTAATTTATCCGAAAGGACGACTGTGTAAACTATTTTTTAACGTCCTTTAAAAAAAACCTTTTTATTATTTCGGAAAGAAATTATCCAATTTTTTTTCCAATTTGCCTTCCTCTGAATTTTCCCAAGTTCTTTTCCACTTGGATGTCCTATATCTGAGACATCTTGCTAGGGATTCCGCTGTCATTTCCAATAAATTGCCCAACTCAGAGAAACTGTAAAGCCCAATCACCAAATGGTATTCCAGCGACTTGAGTCGGTTTTGCTTGTAGTGCTTCCATTTGAATATGCTTGGGGAATGGGGTTTATCCATAATTTTTTGATTTAGATGGTTGATTCGAGAAAGATGCTTTAGCTTGGTAGATTTCCAATTCATCCTTTTCTCTCTATGGGTTTCCCAAAATTTTCCCTGCAAAATTCCTAGAGACCCAAGTCTCTCATACAAGATAGATATCGGCTCTTCAGCCATGGGTAGATCAAATTTAAGACAAAAGGCAATTGCGATTTTTGGATCCTCCTCTTTTAGTGCATTCAATAGTATCCTCTTTCTTCCGCTAGGCAATAGGCTGAGGCTAGGACTAGTCTGGGAATATTCATCATCATAGATTACTGTTGGCAATTCTCGAACGAGCTTCAATTCAGCCTTTCTCACATTGAGGTATTGGTTGATTGCACATCTCTTCAAAAAGGGAAGAAGGTGGTTCGTCTCGCTTGCGTAAGAGTGAACATATTTCTGTAGAAAATGTTCTATTCTCTCGTAACAGCGAATATATGCTTCTGAAGAACGATCTTCATCATTATAAAGATTTTGGATGTACTCTCGCATAAAATATGGTGCCACTTCCTTAAATTTACTTTTGTCTCCTAAGTGAAGATAGGTTGAATATGCGTGCACAACTTGGTCTGCAATTTTTTTGAGCTGTAAATAGTTTTGTTTCATTCACGTAAATTGAATGAAAATATTTTTTGTCAAATGATAATTTTTGTTAGTTGTCTATGTTTTAGTCAGGGTACTTAGGCTATAACAGAAAAATTTCGCATTTTTTTGGTATTGATGATTGCAATAGCAAGATGGATCCAATGAAAAAAGCAAAATGGCAAATAGGCTATTGTTAGTATACCCAAGCTAGTGCTCATGAAAACCCCACAAGAATTCCATGGGATCAATACAGAAGTTATAGTTCCGCTATCTTCTAGTGCTCTAGAAAGATACCGCAAATCCATATTCATTTTTTCGTAAGATGGTTTGAGAGTCTTTCCTGGGATTACCACAGAAAGATATTGATCCGAAGTTGTTAGATTTGCAAAAACACAAAATCCCATCGTTGAATAAATTAACTTTCTCGGATTGGTTGCAAATTTAAGAATCTTAGCAATGATTCTATCCATTTTACCTGAGTATTCCATGCAGGCTCCGAAAACCATAGCCGACAAAATCAAAATTACAGTGGGAAGCATTGACAGTATTCCACCGCCCGAAAGCAATTCATCTAAATTCGAATCACCTAATATAGATTCGTATCCAAAAATAAGAGAGTCTATAACTATAGGAAAACTTTGTCCCCTAATACCAAAAGCTATCGCAACACCACCCATCACTCCAAAAACTAAACAAGGAATAGCAGGTAATCCAAATGATACAAAGAGAATTACGAAAAGAGGAACAAGAAAACTAGGATAGTAGAGAGGAAAGGCAGCCTCAATTCGAGATTCCAATTGAACAGTTTCCATAGTTGCTTGGTTAAAGCTAATTCCAATGATTGCATAGAGTAAAAGACTTAATAAAATAGAAAGTGAGGTTGTAGGAAGCATGAAGCGAATATGAGAAGCAAGTGGAATCTTACAAATTCCTGATGCCAAGTTTGTAGTATCAGACAAAGCGGACATTTTGTCCCCAAAGTATGCTCCCGATAGTATGGCTCCAGCTACTAGACCTGGGGGAAAATCCCAAACTTCTCCCAATCCCATAAGTGCAACTCCAATAGTTCCTACCGTAGACCAAGAACTTCCAGAGGCTAAGGAAACTATACCTGAGGCAAAGCAAGCTCCCACTAAGAATAGATCTGGTCGAATCGTTTTAAGTCCTACTAATATCATTCCTGGAAGTATGCCAGAAACGGACCAAGATCCTATCAAGGCTCCGACTAAAAATAAAATCCAGATTGCTATTTGAACATTTTTAATATTTTCTCGGATGGATTGAGTAAGGGCAGTCAGAAAATCATCTACTTTTTTCTTCCGCAATGAGTCTGTAAGCTGAGGAAATATCGCGACAAAACCTGCCAGTAAAAGTAAAAATTGACTAGGTCCTTTAATGGAATCTACACCCCAGACTTGAATACTTGCAACCAATCCTAATATGAGAACCACAACAGGAAAGATTGCATAGATAAAGTTCATTTTACAAGATTTTACTTATTTGAATGTAACAGTAGTATAAGGCAAAGGTACTTAAGAAAAAAAGTCCAATCCAAGAAATCAAATCAGTGAATTTGGAACTCGGATAGTTTTCTTGGATCGCCTTAGATTTGGATATTTTTATATGAATGAAGGCAATGATGGGAGCTGTTACAAAGGAAACTGTTGTTGCAAAATCAACCATGGTCTTCATATTTTCTTGGAAAAAGACCAAGATACTTACCGCACCTAATGCCACTAAAAGTATTAAAATCCAATATGCCTGGTTCAGATCCTTGATTTGATTGGGGTATAAAATCTTCCATGTTCTTGCAACCACTCTTGGGTAGGCATCGATACAGGTGATCGATGTGCTAAACATAGTCAAAAAAGCAGCGGTTGCGATGAAAGGATAGGCCCAAAGACCCAAGTTCTTACTGATCAACTGAACCAATTGGTCGGAGAAAACAACCGCCGATGTAGAGAATTCAGTTCCTGAGCCATTCATCATAATAGCACCTAAGGAAAGAAATGCGAGAGCAAGAACGGTCGTTCCCCAATACCCAACTTTGAAATCGATCAAAGCCATCTTCATACTTGGCATAGATCCTCTTTCCTCCTTGGCAGCCAGAGTCCAATCGGACTGCCAAACAGCGGCCTCAATCGGAATGGGCATCCAACCTAACAAAGCAACAAGAAATAAAATATCAATCGATGAAAATACATCAAAATGCTTGGTGGCAACTACCTTTTCTGGTGAGGCATATACAGCTAAACAAAGAGAGACAAAAGTTGAAATCGTAAGAAGTAAAATCACAATGCGAATAATTTGATCTAAGAATTTATATTTACCTGCTACTAAAACTACAATACAAAAGCCTAAGATAATTCCGCTCCATTGCCAGATTTCTAAGTCAATTCCAGTTAAGTTATGAATCAAACCTGCAGTAACCATAGTTACCACTGCAATGATAATAAACATTGTTCCTATGGAAATACCGAGGAAGACCCAAAGTGACCATCGACCTAGATCTTTGTAGCCTTCTAAAAGAACATTCCCAGTAGCAACCGTATACTTTGTACCTATTTCAAAGAATGGGTATTTTAATAAATTAACAAGTAAGACTGCTATTACTAAATCAAAGCCAAACATAGCCCCTGCCCTAGTGGATTGAACTAAATGGCTCACACCTACAGCAGCACCAGCATACAATAATCCAGGCCCAAGATTCTTTAGGATAGTTCGAAGTTTCATAGATTCAAAAAATTCCTAGTTGCTTATATCTTAAGAATTCATTGCAATTTCTACAGCTTTCTTAGATCCACTATAGACTTGCTTTTGGGCATTTGAAATCACGCATTCATTCATTCTCATAGATACTTCAGGACTCTTTAAGAAAAGCAACATGATGTCAAATGCATGGCTTGGCTCTCTGCATTCCACAGAGCCTTCTCCTAAATCAAGAGAATACAAGGCAGATTTTTCTTCATGGTCTCCCACTCTTCGAATAAAAACTTTTGGAATTGGATAGAAGGCAAGCTCAGAAGGTTTGGTTACTAAAACATCTGATATACGGATTAAACTATCTGTTGCAGAAAATCCTTCAGAGTGAGTCATAAAATAAAATAAAGTAATTGGTTTTAGTTTAGAGTCTTGCTTATCTGATAATTTATTTCTCGCTGTAAATTCTTTTAGATCATTCCAAGACCGAATAACTTCATATTCTATTCCTAATTTCTCAACAGACTCTAACAGGTGCTTATACACATGCTCATGATCGCCAGCATTTAGGAAAAATTTAAATTCGCCCGAATTCAATTGATCCTTAGATAGTTCAATGAGACTAGTAAGATAGGACTTTTGCGCTCCAGCGCCACCGATAGGAATAAGAAAGCGCTTCGCCGAACGATTCTTAGTTCGTTTCATTCTTTCGTCTGAGTCTTCCGAGACATTTCTCAAGATATCTTCTGTAATCCAATGACCTGCAAGTTCAAGATTCTCTCTGGGAACACCCATCTTTAGAAAGCCTTTGAGATTGTGCTCTGTTTGAACTAAATTTAAAGCACCAGGCACAAGTAGATAGTGCTGTGGATGGTTATCACATATTAGGTGAACAACTCGTTTGAAGCCTGATTCAACTGCAATCTGACCATTCAAAGGATAAGTTGTTACAATAGGATTGTCTTTGGGTATGTCAGCCATCAACCTTTTGTATTGGTTGGCAAGCAAGGTTGAAAAATAAAGTGAGGATTCATTCCCTGAATTGGTTATATTTCCCCAAAGCCATTCTACTGGTCCGCCCATATCAGAAGAAAGCCTGCTGAAGTAGCTATAAGCTCCATCTACATCACCTATTGCATTTGCCTCAGGCGATTCAATGGAAAGTAAATCATGAAGGTAAGAAGGAATCTTTTTTGCAAGTGAATGAGAGTATACAGAAAGAGCCATTCGATGATGACCGTAGCCCATTCTAACCGAACCTACGACCAAACCTTTTCCAATTTTTGGACCGTCTCCTCTATGAATCAATTTAAGACCTTTGTGGATACTGGAATCGACAGATGTTAGGGGAATTTCTTCATTTTTGTCGATTTTATACATCTTGGAGATTCCAAGGGAAACTAATTTAGATATTTGAGAGGAAAGTAAGGGCGGTTTCCATCCAAAAAAGGGTTCTTTACTATAATTCATGGCAAATTGTAGGAATAATGAGCGGAATATGGCAATTGATTTTTCTTTTCTTTTAAGAAAAATAATGCTATAGAGATCTTGATTCTTTAGTTTCTTTTTTCTACCATCCTAGAAACTAGGTTTTATGGAAAAAATTTTCATTCTCGACGGAGCTAGAACTGCTTTTGGAAGTTTTGGCGGAACAATCAAAGATCTTTCAGCTATCGACCTAGGGGTTTTGGCAGCAAATGAAGCCCTTTCACGCTCAGGTGTAAATCCGAGTGATATAGAAGAATCAATCTGGGGGAATGTTGTCCCTTCCAGTAAGGATGCCATCTACCTGGGTAGGCATATTGGTCTGAAAGTGGGAGCACCTATAAGCTCACCTGCGCTAACTCTCAACCGTTTGTGTGGATCAGGTATGGAAGCAATCATACAAGCTTATCGACGAATCATACTGAATGAGGCTGATTGCATTCTCGCTGGTGGAGCTGAATCCATGAGCCAAGCACCATACGTCGTACGAAATGCACGCTGGGGAGCAAAATACGGAAACACCGAATTTGAAGACTCTCTTGCACAAGGTTTAACAGACCTTTACGTAAATCTTCCTATGGGAAATACCGCTGAAAATTTGGCTGAACAATACAAAATTTCCCGAGAAGAACAAGATGAATGGGCTTTAACTTCACAGACGCGTGCAGAAGAAGCAACTAAGTCTGGTTTGCTCAAAGAAGAAATTATTTCTATCACCATTCCTGGCAAGAAGCCAGTTGTATTCGAACAAGATGAATTCATACGTGGAGCGGGAAGCAAGGATAAACTACCAAGTCTTAAACCAGCTTTCAAGAAAGACGGAACTGTCACAGCAGGGAATGCATCGGGAATCAACGATGGAGCTTCAGCTGTTATCGTTGCCTCAGAATCTTTTGCAAAAAAAACAGGCAAGGAACCAATTGCGATCATCAAAGGATTTGGGATCAGCGGCTGTGACCCAGCGAAAATGGGAATCGGTCCAGCTCATGCCATTCCCAAGGCTTTGAAAATGGCAGGCTTAACTTTAAAAGATATGGGACTTGTGGAAGTAAATGAAGCTTTTGCTGCTCAATATCTTGCCGTTCAGAAAGAACTTTCTTTAGATCCATCCATTACTAATGTTAATGGCGGAGCTATTGCGATTGGTCACCCTCTTGGAGCATCTGGCAATAGAGTTTCCTTAACTCTAGCCTATGAAATGAGAAGACGAAAAGTTCGTTACGGTGTTGCTTCGCTTTGTATCGGTGGAGGACAAGGGATTGCTCTTGTCTTGGAAAATCCTAAAGCGTAGATTTCTACATCTAGCGGCAGTCGCTTATCTAGCCATCCTTTTCCCTCTTGCTTCCGAAGAGAGGGTTAAGGATGGATTCTTTATTCTTGAAAATCAAGATAAGGCCTATCATCTCATTGGTGAGTGGTTAGGGCACAAAGAAACATCCCCGATCAGCTATCCCAATATTAAATCCGATTCATGGATTCCCATTGATGTTCCTGGAATCTGGCACCAAGTTGGAGTTACGCATCATGGAAATATCTGGTATAAATTAGAATTTCGAATCTATCGTGATCTCGCTGGTAAAGATTTAGGCCTTATGACGCCTAATATTGCTTTGGCGAATTCTGTATATATCAATGGAAAATACATTGATGGATCAGGAGAATTCAATTCCAAGGGAGATATTGAAGCACGATCCACACAAATGAAACTTCATACACTGCCCAAGGAATTGATTCTACCCAAGGGTAAAAATATTCTACTCATACGAGTTGGTAGCTACGGCGGTGTAGGCGGATTCAATCTAGATGATATTTATCTGGGAACTAAAGAAGTAGTCCAAGAAAAGTATCTTCGCAATCTTATGTGGAATACCATCCTGGTTGCTATTTTCGTTTTTGTTGGCATCTATCATATGATGATGTTTGTATCACGTAAAAAAGATAAAGAATATCTCTACTATTCTCTGCTTTGTTTCTCTTTAGCAATTTATAATTTAAGTTTCAGTACGCTTTCCTATTGGCTGCTTGATAGTTTTTGGTTTTATTATTTCGGAGTCTGCCTTTCGGTCACAATTTTTCCCATATGGCTTATTCAATTCTTTCATAAATTTTTGGAACTTCCCAAAGGCTTTCTTGCAAAATTCCTGATTGGCTGTTGCATCTTCATGATCTTCATCACTATAGGAATGAATCTTTGGGGACCAGCTCAATTCGGAAGATATAACTCTACCATACTTCCTAGTTTACTTGGATTAGTTGCAACTTCTATAATTTATCCTTTAATTCTTATCTTGCGAGGCATCAAAGAAAAAAGAAGCGGATCTCTAATCATTTTATTTGGCTATATCATATTCGCCCTTGCGATTATGAATGATATGGCAAATTATCTTAGAATCATTGATACTTATAAATTCGTCGAGACTGGATTTCTCGCTTTCATAGTATCCATATCTTTTGCATTGGCAGTAAAATTCGCTGAAGTTCACAATCAATTAGAATACCTTACTAAAAATCTCTCCGAAGAAGTCGGTATTCGAACTAAGGAATTGTCAGAGACTAATGCAAGACTTCTAGAAATTGACAAACTAAAAACTTCCTTTTTCGCAAATGTAACTCATGAACTTAGGACTCCGCTTACTTTAAGTCTATTGCCTTTAGAAAAAGCAATAGAAAATACTTCTGATCCAGCTACCTTAACTCTTCTTGAAACTTCGCAGCGTAATAATATTCGTTTGCTTCGCCTAATCAATGATTTATTAGACTTTGCAAAAATTGAAGCGGGCTTAATGAGCCTACGACTAGCACCAACTAATATTTCATCTTTACTTTCAGGCTTAGTCTCTACTTTTAAAATTTCTGCTGAATCAAAAGATATAGAAATCATAATCAACATTGATGAGTCCATAGAAACAATATTGGATCCAGAGAAAACAGAGAAAATAATCTCCAACCTTTTATCCAATGCCTTTAAATTTACACCGCGCAAGGGTAATATAACAATAAGTCTAAAAGAAATTCATTATAATGAACAACTCTATGTTAGAATTCAAGTTAAAGACAGTGGTGTTGGAATCCCAGAAGATAAACTCAATATAATTTTTGAGAGATTCCAACAACTCGATATGGGAAAGGAAAGAATCTTTGAAGGAACGGGAATCGGCTTATCCTTAGTAAAAGAACTCACTGAATTACAAAGCGGTTTTGTTGAAGTAAAAAGCGAGTTAGGTGTCGGATCAGAATTTAGTATCTATTTACCTTTGCTAAATGTGAAAAAAGAAGGTTTCGAGATCGAAGGAAAAGAAACGATTGATACTGAAAATCATGATTTGGATGCATCTTTTTCTGATCAAGTTTTACGAAGTCTTGCATTGGGTCCCAATACAGAAGATTTAAAAGTGGAAGACCCGTCCAAGAAAACGATCCTCCTAGTTGAAGATAATTCTGACATGCTCTACCTTCTTAAGAATTTACTAGGAAATGAATACAATTTAATTTCTGCTAACAATGGTCAGGAAGGAATACAAAAGGCTGAAAATTTTAGACCTTCATTGATTCTCTCAGATGTCATGATGCCTATAATGACTGGATTTGAAATGACTAAGGCTTTAAAGTCCCATAGAATTCTTAAGAATACTCCCGTTGTTCTTCTGACTGCTATGAATGACCTTGATGGTAAATTAGAAGGATTCACACAGGGCGCTGATGATTACATTTCTAAACCATTCCAACCATTAGAACTGCAAGCTCGACTTAGAAATTTATTAACAAAATCAGAACTTCAAAAAGAAAGAAACCACCGACTGTCTCAACTACAAAAAGAGCTTATTTTAGCTAGAGATATACAAAGTAAATTACTTCCCACGGAACTTCCCGCCATTCCTGGTTATTCTTTTGCATCTCTTTACATTCCTCTGGATGAAGTAGGTGGAGATTTCTATGATATTTATGAAAAGAATGGGAAGGTCTATTTCTTCTTATGTGACGTCTCTGGTCATGGTGTTCCAGCCTGCCTCATTGCTTCTATGGTAAAGATGGCATTCCAAAGTGAAATCCAAAGAGAGAAATCGATTACGAAAATCATGCAAGGCATTAACAAATCTTTGTATTCAATAATTGGAAATAATTTTGTGACTGCGATGATAGCAGAGCTCAATACTAAAGATAAATCAATCCAATATACAACAGCAGGTCATCCTCCCTTCTACCATGTAACTAAGAATGATATCTTTGAATTAAGCACTAAAGGTAAACCTTTGGGTGTTTTCCCTGATGCGGAATTCAAATCCAAAAAGGTCCATCCAACTGAAGGCGATCTTCTATTCTTATACACTGATGGAATAGTTGAATCTGCTAATAAAGAAAAAGAATTTTATGGAGAAGAGAGATTAGAAAACTATCTCAAAAAATCCAAACATCTAGAACCCCAAGATATTATTGATGCATTGAAAGAGGAAGTGAAAGGGTTTCTAGGTGGGGAAAAGTTCGAAGATGATATTACTGCATTGGTACTAAGATACCAATCGCAGTAAAATCTTCATTTTAAATAGAAAAATTAATCTAAAGTATTCTCTTCAAGTTTTTGGTTACTTAAAATTAAACCACCAGAATCTCTAGAGTGATCCTTACAGACACCAACTACATTAATTGAAATTTCTTTCGCTTGGAAATTGTATTCTTCAAAATCCCCATCGCCTTCCAACTTCAATGCAGGAATATCAATGATCTTACCACAATCTGAACAAATTAAATGCGAATGAGCATCTAAAATAGCATCATACCTAGCAGAGTCAGAGTCAATATTCAATTTCTTGACTAGTCCCCTTTCCACCAAGTATTCTAGTGAATTGTAGACTGTGGCGAAACTGATTTTTTTTACGGAGTCTTTGGTGCCATCAAATACCATTTTAGCAGTAGGATGGTCTCGTCTATCTTGCAAATTTTGTAAAATCAGTTCTCTATGCTTTGTCAATGTTTTCATATCCAATCAATCTCCTAAATCAATTGACTGTTATTTTCTAAACTTAGTCAATAGAGAAATGAAAGAAATATACGGTTTGAGTGTTGATATTTATCAATATTTATTCTAATTCCAAAAATATAGAAAAAGGTAAGGAAATTGTGAGACTCAGAAAATAGTTAAAATTTGATTCTTCTATACGGATTTTTCTACTTTCTAGCTACAAATCATTCTAAAATGATGTTATCAGAGGTTGTATGAGCTTTTCACAGGATGATTTTAAAAAAGCCCTGTCTCTTTACGGATCAGGCGTCACAATTGTTACATATGAAAAAGATAATGTCGCATCAGGAATTACGGTCAGTGCGTTTAGTTCTGTTTCCTTGGATCCTGCTTTGGTAATGGTCTGTCTAAACCAAAGCTCAAATGCGCTAGAAGCCATTCAAGAGACTAAAGCTTTTTCCATACATTTATTAAATTCTGAACAGAAGGATATTTCTGCTATCTTCGCCAAAAATGATTCCTCACGAATTGATTTCTTAAAAAATACTACAGATAAAGGTCTAACAGGAGCTAAACATATAATTGGCTCCCTTTGTATTCTTGATTGTGAACTTTATGCCATCCACCAAGCTGGAGATCATAGCTTGGTTATAGGGGAAGTCAAACATTCTCATTTAAATGAGAATACTGAAATTTTACCGCTACTCTACTACAATAGAAATTATAGAACAATAAAGGATTTATAAATATTTCATGGAAAAGCAAACAGTCAACGTCCAAGATGCAAAAGAGCATGGCCTAACAGAAGATGAATTTAACGATATTCAAAAGATTCTTGGAAGATTACCTAATTCAACTGAGTTGGGGATATTCTCTGCTATGTGGTCAGAGCATTGTTCTTATAAAAATTCGATTTTAAAATTAAAAACTCTCCCCACTCAATCGGATAAATTAATCGCTAAAGCAGGTGAAGAGAACGCTGGAGCTATGGACATCGGTGACGGGCTTGCTGTAGTATTCAAAATCGAAAGCCATAACCACCCAACTGCTGTTGAACCGTACCAAGGAGCTGCCACAGGAGTGGGAGGTATCATGCGTGATATTTTTACAATGGGAGCAAGACCTATTGTATCATTAAATTCATTGAGATTCGGAAATCCTGATGAGAATAGAAATAAGTACCTTTTGTCCCGTGCTGTAAAAGGCATAGGTGATTATGGAAACTCTCTAGGTATTGCTGTAGGCGGTGGTGAATTATTTATTGATCCATCATTTAACAAGAATCCTTTGGTAAATGCAATGACAGTTGGAATTGCTAACATAGGCAAGACCGCCTCAGCCACAACAGGTGGAATCAAGGGTGCAAATGTATTTATTGTAGGAGCAACAACTGGTCGAGATGGAATCCATGGTGCATCCTTTGCTTCTCAAGATCTAACTAAGGAAACCGAGTCCAAAAGATCTGCTGTACAAGTGGGGGATCCTTTCATGGAGAAACTTCTAATGGAAGCAAGTCTAGAAGCAATCAATGCGAATGTCTTGATCGGTATCCAAGACATGGGGGCTGCTGGTATATCCTGTGCAACTTCTGAGATGAGTGCTAAGGGCGAGTCAGGTATGGATATTGATCTAGACTTGGTCCCCTTTCGTGAAACTGATATGAATGCTTACGAAGCAATGCTTTCAGAAAGCCAAGAAAGAATGCTCATAGTTGCCATCCCAGGCAAAGAGAAAGAACTTATTTCAATTTTTGAAAAATGGGAATTACACATTGTACAAATCGGAAAGGTCACAGATGATAAAATGCTTAGAATACGAAAAGGTGGAGAACTAAAAGCAGAGATCCCTGCCGAATCCCTCGTATTAGGCGGTGGTGCCCCAAGATATGAAAGAGCAGTCAAAAGACCTAAGTATCTAGATGATGTTAAAACTCTAGACCTATCAAAGATAAAAGATATTTCTAATAGTGAAATAATCCCATCCATCTCTAAACTACTCAAGTCTTGGAATATCTCTAGCAGACTTCCGCTCTACCAACAATACGACCAAGAAGTAGGACTAGTAAAGGTCATCCCACCAGGCCAAGACGGTGGCTTAATCAGAATCCCAGGAACTAAGAAAGGTCTAGGTGTTGCAACGGATTGTAATTCAAGGTATACATATTTAGATCCCTACCAAGGAGCCATTTGGGCGGTCTGCGAATCAGCTCGAAATGTTGCCGTAACAGGGGCTAGTCCTTATGGGGTGACAAACAATTTAAATTTTGGAAATCCATATATTCCAGAGAACTACTATGTATTCTCAGAATGCGTAAGAGGTCTTGGTGATGCTTGTCGTTTTCTCGGGCTACCTGTAACTGGTGGGAATGTTTCCTTTTACAATGAATCTCCTGAAGGACCAGTCTTCCCTACTCCTACAATAGGAATGGTCGGTTATCTAGCTAATGTTGAAAAAGCGCTCCATTCTGCACCAAAGAAAGTTGGAACCAAACTAGCATTAATTGGAAAATTTAGACCAAGCTTAGGTGGAACTGAATACCTTTCTCTTTTCCATAAAATGACAAAAGGATCAATACCTGAAATCAATCTAGATGAAGAAAAAAAGCTGATGGATTGGGTATTAAAATGCAATGATGAGTCTATCCTTGAATCAGCTAAAGATCTTTCCTTAGGTGGCTTAGCGATTGCCTTAACAAAAATAGCCTTCCAAGCCAAGCAAGGTATTCGAATCAATCAACTTCCTCAAAATGAAAGATTAGACCAAATGCTTTTTGGAGAAACGTCTTGTTCCATAATCATTGGATATTCTGAATCTAACTCGTCTAAAATTGAAAAATCTCTTAATGAGCTTGGTCTCGATTTTATAGAATTAGGGGAAACTATAGAAGATTATACAATAGAAATGAAAGAACCCAAACTAATTATAGATTTAGAAAATGCAGAAAATAATTGGCAACAAGGATTGGTAGAAGTATTTAATTAAGCAATAATTTATTAATTAAATTGCAGAATTGAAACTAATGGAGAATGTATTTTAATTGGTATTGTATACCCTTACTTTTATCTAGTATTTCTAATTTAGTTTTAGCAATTTTAGTTTTTAAAAAGAAGAACTTCAATGGCTATAGATATTTCTTCATAGCACTAATAATTACTTCATGGTATAGCTTCTTTTATGCCATGGAGATATCTACAACAGAATTATCCCAAGCAATGCTATTTTACAAAATAGAATTTCTAGGTTCTCCATTTTTATCCTTATTCTTTTTTCTCTTTACCCTTTCTTATACAGGTTGGATAAATAAAGTTCGACCTTTTCTTTTCCTATTACTTGCAAGTATACCCAGTGTTTCTTTAGTTTTAAATTTAACAAATGAATGGCATGGGATTTACTATTTAAATCCAAAGATAGATTATACAGGCATCTATCCATTTTTTTCTATTCAACCTAATCAGTGGTATTTTGTTCAGCAAGCTTATGAAGTTATTCTAATGATACTGTCATTCATACTGCTGTTTAGAATGTGGATGAATACTAAGGGAACCTTTCGTATTCAATTATCAGTTCTATTGCTAGGATTGTTATTTGCATTCAGCTCATTTATGATTACTCCACTTGGAATAATACCTTATGGATTAGATGGGGTACCTTATGGTCTTGGAATCAATATGATCTTATCTTATTTGGGGCTTAATTATTTAGGTCTATTTGACTTAGTTCCCCAAGCACGAGCCTTACTGCTCGATCAAATGAAAGAGGGAATTATCGTTATAGATAAGCAAGATCGAATCATTGATTACAATCATTCGGTGGTTGATTTACTATCAGAAGTTGAGAATTCTATAGGCAAAAAATTAGATAATATTCTTGGACCTGGGAAAAATAACCTTCAAGAAATTATTCAATCTGGTAAAGACTCAATTCTAGAATTAGAAAAGAGTAATACAGGAGAGACAATTTGGCTTAGTATTAGCACGAAAGGATTTACAAATAATAAAAATAAAATAGAGCAAGGTAAAATTATAACTTTTAGAGATATCAGTGAACTCAAAAAAGTGGAAGAGAAAATCAAAGAACAAAATTTTGAACTTCTAAAATTGAATATTGAAAAAGATAAATTTTTCTCAATACTTGCTCACGATCTTCGTAGCCCGCTCAATGGAATCCTTGGCTTAACGCAAATTATTTCAAATGAAATTGAAGAACTAGAACCACACCAAATTAAAGACATGGTTGGTGGGATGAGAAAAGCATCTCTTCACCTTTACGAACTTTTAGAAAATCTTTTAGAATGGGGAAATCTTCAAAATAATAGCGTAATTTTTGAACCGGAAGAACTAGATATTAAAGAGATCATAGAAGAAGCAGTATACACTCTAACTCTTATGATTTCGAATAAATCTATAAATATTAAATATAATATTGAGAAGGAACTGAATGTATTTGCTGACCAAAAAATGATAGCTTCTGTATTCAGAAATTTAATCTCAAATGCGGTAAAATTTTCCCACAGAGGCAGCGAAGTAATTATCTCGGCTATTAGAAAAAATGACTTTGTTGAGATCTCTATTCAAGATTTTGGAATTGGTATCCCACCAAATTATATCGATAAGTTATTTCTAAATTATGAGAAAACTAGTCAACTAGGAACAGAAGGAGAACCGAGTACAGGGATAGGACTTATTATCATTAAAGAATTTATTGACAGACACAAAGGTAAACTTCTCTGTGAGAGTAAAGTAGGCGAAGGTAGTTTATTTACTGTTATATTACCTATTCATTGATTGGTTTTATAGTTAAATTTGTACTAGAAAAAATGCTAAATCTTGTATGTTCCTCTTATTCAATTAAGAGTATAACATATATTATCATATATTATCTTGAAATATTATAAATTTCTATCTATCCTTCCCTAAGAATCCGCCCAAGGCTAATTTCAAATAATCCAAACCTTTTATTTCAGTCTGAAATCTAGGGACTAAATGAAAATGTATATGGGGAACTGCTTCCGATATTGTTACTGTATAAATTTTCAATGGATGGAAGTGCTCATCAATCCAACGCATTCCTAATTCAAGCATTATTCCTAATTCCTTATAAGCTTCGGGTGGAATGCTACTAAAAGATTCACAGTGCATTCTTGGCTCTAAATATAAATATCCATGGCAGGACTTTTCTGGTTCAGCTTCTCTGAGTATCCAATGATCTGTAATTTTTTGGAATGAGTCTTGATTGGATCCATTATGATTATTTTCAATAAGAATTGATTCATGGTGATTACAAATTTTACACATTGGTGCTTTTTGATTTATAGTTTCCAATATTAAATACCAATCAACTTTCGATTTCCTATGTCTTTTAATTCTTTAGGAGTCACAGAAAGTATAGTTTTAGAAATAGTTTGCAGTATTTTTTTCTTATAGAAACCATTTTTATAAACTAAACTAACTTCTCTTACAGGTTCAGGAACTTTGAATCTTCCAAATTTGTCTTTGTCTGGATTCATAGAAAGTAGAGGCAAAAGAGTCATACCGACACCTAAGTCTACCATGTTTCTGATTGTCTCTAGACTTCCACACTCAATCTTTCCTAAGGTTTTTTGACCACAGATTTTTAATGATTGGTGCCTAAGACAATGTTCTTCTCCTAGTAGAATAATTTCTTGGGAATTTAAATCATCCAGTTCCAAGTCGACTAACTTTCCTGAATAATTTTTGGGATAGTAAGTTACAAATGGTTCATAGTATAAAGGTTGTTCAATGATAGTTTTATTATTTAAGGGAGTTGCAAGAATTCCCACTTCCAATTCATCCGCCTCCAACTTTTGAATTATCTGGCTCGTTGGCAGTTCAAAGAAGCGAAAGGAAATCTTCGGATAATCGGTGTTTAAGATCTGAAAAATGCGAGGAAGAAGATAGGCGGAAATTGTAGGAATGATTCCAACCGTGATTTCACCACTTGCCTCTTCCTTACCTTCCCGAAACATTTCCTCTAAGACATCTGATTCATGTAAAATCTTTTTGGCCTGGTCTATAATTTCATGACCAAAACTAGTCGTAGCAATTGGATTTTTCGTTCTATCAAAAATATCAGAACCTATTTCTTGTTCGAGCTTTTGAACTTGGAGACTTAAAGTCGGTTGGGCGACCAAACATGATTCTGCAGCTCTTGCGAAATTTTTAAATTTGTCTAGAGCTACAAGATATCTTAATTGAGTGAGAGTCATATCTCAAAAAATAAGAAATTTTGCCCAAGGTCAAGTGAAATCATTTTGTGAGTGACAGATTTTTGTACTTGCAGGTTTTTAATAAAAATTCATATTAATAACACAGAAAAAAAAGAATTTAAGAGGTTCTTGATTATGTCTATAAAAACGATTTTAGAGCAAAAGCCTTCCGGGATTCTCTCCCTTAGCGAGAATGAAACAGTTCTTTCAGCTGTAAAGAAAATGGCTGCAGAAGGTGTTGGCTCCATTATCGTCCTAGATGGTGAAGAATTATCTGGTATTTTCACAGAACGAGATCTCTTGAAGGTCTGCGCAAAAGACCCTAGCAAGTTAGATTCCATTCCTCTCAAAGACGTTATGTCCAAGAACTTAATTGTTGCTAACTCAGAAGATAGTGTGGATGACGTATTAGGTATGATGATCTCCAAGAAGTTTCGCCATATGCCAGTGATGGATGGTGAAAAAGTAGTTGGACTTATTTCTATTGGTGATGCAGTTAAGGACAAAATGGATAAGGCGATAGAAGAAGCGAATATGCTACGTCAGTACATTCATGGTGCTTAAGAGTAAATGACCTAAGGACAAAGTTGGGATTTTCTTTAATTGGATACGCTGAAATGAAGAACAACTTTGGAATACAAAGATAGTTTCTTTACCAATATTTCATCTTTCAAAAATTCACGTTATAAATTTCAATTAATATTAGTATGAACGAATTGCGCGAGTTCGATATTACTCTAATTATAGATGAATGTTTTTCTAAAATTAAAATTATATTCTATCAATAAAGTTAAAAGCTTTTAAAGAGAAAACAATTATACTTGCTGCATAAAATGATTTAGAAAATAAGTAAGTAAGTTAAGATAATAAAAATTAAAATCTCACTATTTAGAATTATACTCAATCTAACTTCGATAAGGAAATAAAAAATGAATTGGAAAGACTACTACAATGATCATCTTGTAAAAGCAGATGAAGCCATTCTTAACATTAAATCAGGGGATAGAGTTTTCTTAAGCGGAAATGTTACGACTCCCAATCATCTGGTTCAAGCTTTGGCATCAAGAGCAGATCATCTTTCGAATATTGAACTCAATCATTTATTGACATTTGGTGAAGATCCATTTATCGATAAACCTCAGATATTCAACAACGCATGGTTTCTCGGTCCATCTATCCGCAAAGCCGTGAATACAGGAAAGTCTTTCTATATCCCGATTTTTCTTGGACAGATTGCAACCTTAGTTAGAATGGGAAATTGGAACATTGATGTTGCTCTAATAAACGTTAGCCCTCCTGATAAATATGGGTTCATGTCTTATGGAGCTGAGATTTCTATTACAAAGCCCTGTGCAGAAGCTGCGAAGATTGTTATAGCTCAGGTGAATTCGAAAATGCCTCGAACCTATGGCGATAGTTTTATCCATGTAAATGATGTTGATTTTTTCGTCGAAAAGGATGAGGCCCTGGTTGAGCTTCCTCAGAAAGAATCCTCAGAAGTAGAGCTAGAAATAGGAAAGCACATAGCAGCTATTATAGAAGATGGCTCTACACTTCAGATGGGAATTGGTGGGATACCCAATGCTGTCTTAAAATGTCTGGGAAGCAAAAAGGATCTTGGAATTCATACAGAGATGTTCTCAGATGGCATCCTACCTTTGATTGAACAAGGTGTGATTACTAACCAGAAAAAAGGATTACACCGTGGCAAAGTTGTATCAGGTTTTGCAATGGGAACTCAAAATCTTTATGACGAGATTGATAACAATCCTTTCTTTGAATTCCATCCAAGTCATTTTACTAACGACCCTTATCTTATTTCACAAAATAATAAAATGGTCGCGCTCAACTCTGCCATCGAAATTGATCTTACCGGACAGGTTGTAGCTGATTCAATAGGTAACCAAATCTATAGTGGAATTGGTGGACAATTGGATTTCATAAGAGGTTCAGCAAGGTCACGTGGACAAGGTGCTAAACCAATTATAGCCCTTCCCTCTACAGCCAAATCAGGGAAGGAAACTCGAATCGTTCCTTATATCAAAGAAGGAGCTGGAGTTGTTACCTCTCGTGGAGATATACATTTTGTTGCAACTGAATATGGGATAGTGGATCTTTTTGGAAAAAATTTAAAGCAAAGAGCAGAAGCACTTATCTCAATAGCCCATCCAGATTTCAGAGAACAACTTCGCAAAGAATCTCATTGGTTAAATCTTTAATCTAGAATAGTAGAACCATCACCATTATGTATGGCTCTGTAATGAGGTGAGAGAATTTCTATTCCCGCCTCTTTACATTTATCCTGTATATTCTGATGTAAGTCTGAATAGATTTTAGCCATTAAGTCGGGACGATTTGAATAATAATTCAACTCATAGCTTATAAAAAAATCATCCAAACTTGTCTGCAATATAAAAGCCTTAGATGATTGATTCATATTCTCTGTAGCACTTGCAGCCTCAAGCAGAACTTTATGAACATTTCTCCAAGGAATATCATATCCTAATGTAACAGCCGTATTAAGGATCAAAACTTCGCCCAGTTTAGAGGAAGTCGTATAATTTATTATATGGCTCCCATAACTATTGAGTTAGGAAAGGAAATAAAAATGTTCTGAATTAATTTAATCCTCGTTACTAGAAGATTTTTTCTAAGACATCTCGTACAGTATCAGCAATTTTAACTCGATCTCCGATTTTAAATGCCTCTGACAGTGATCCTGGAAGATAAGGGAATACAATAATTATAGAAAAAATGAAAACCAAAATTCTTACGATTTTGAAAGTTGGTTCTGCCCATTCATGTGAATTCAAAATAACTAAAGAGTATCGTAATGAACAAATATAGTAAAGTAAAATTAAGAAGTAGATGAATGATGCTTAGGCTTCTAGTTACTATATTTAACATTTGTGAAATTGCTTCTGCTCTTTGCTGAATTGTAAATGAACCTATACCAGAATAGATTCGAAAGACCTCCTCTCCCTCAACTTGGATTGGCTCGCCAAGAATTAGAATTGGTTCAGTAGCATCAATTAGGCTACGAGGAGTTTTGCTCTCTTTGTAGATCTCTTCTTCCGATAAATCCTGTGCATAAATGTAGTAAAATGCAAAATGAGGAATCGAATAATATATTTTCATGTAAGTAATTCCTTAAAATACAAAACCTAGTTCAAACTTCTTCGTATCGTAGATTATCCTTAGAATTTTATGTAAGTTCACTGTGTCCTCTTGGTTGTATTGAACGAGAAGATCAAGATATTCCGTTATATCAGTCTCAACATATTGATTCCATAATCGTACAGCTTGAAATCCGTCTATACCCTGGAGGCTTTTTTGTCGAGTGATACCCAATTTAATTTCTGAACCTTTCAGGCCGCCTTTGATCCCCATCTTGTGGAGAACATGCATGAGGTCTAAATGAGGAAAGGGATTCTTCCATTGCATAGACTTGGCAAGAAAAGGGATATCGAATTTATATCCATTGTAACTCACTACAATTGGATTCTTCCTATCTATCCAAAAATCATGAAAATCATCTAAGTTCCTAGATCTCGTAAATTGGAAAATTTCACTACCATCGTAGACACAAACGGATGTTACCTTATGTGGGTAATCCAATCCTGTAGTCTCAATATCTAAAGCATAGAAAGATTGGGAGAGATCATCATACAACCTCCAAGCTTCTTCGTAGGGAAGCTTATTCCAAAAGAAATGAGAATCTTCTTCTTCTAAGGCTTTTTCAGAATGATCCAATTCCCATAATACCTCATCTGGGAAAAATCTTTCATCACCTAAGTCCCTTAATACTGTCGGATTGGATCTGAATTTGTCCCAAGAAGTGATGCCCTTTTCCCAGAGTGCTCGTTCTAGTTTCTTATCGATACCTGTTATATGTTGGAAAGTATTTCTTATCAATTGTATAAAACCTACTTACTTTCCCAGGCGACCCAACGGTTTATTCCTTCACGAAATCTTTCTGTAACTTCTCCAAATCCAATTCTGATATAACCATCTGTTTCGAAATTAATTCCAGGCAAAACAAAGACTCCTGTATTCTCGTACAATCTGTCCGCATACTCCTCTGAAAGTATACCTCCTTTTAATTTAGGAAAACTCACTAAGCCAGAATCGGGTGCAAGGAAATGTTCAATGCTTTTTAAACTGCTAAGTTTGGATTGAAAATAGTGAATATTGTCTTGGATTCTTTCTTTGATAGGCGCAATGATAGTTTGGCGGTTTTGGAGAATTTTGCAGGCAAGAAATTCTGAAATGGGATTCACTGTATGAGTAAGGTAATCTTTGAAAGATCTAGCCTTTTGGATTAAGTCTTCCCGTGCAATCAACCAACCTATCTTTAGACCAACTACTCCGAAGCATTTCGTAATTGATCCTGTTGCCGAACAATTTGCACAAAGTAAGGCTCCTGACCTTGTCATATCAGCGGCGAAATCCAAAAAGCGGTAGTGCTCATCAAAAAGAAATTCTAATGAGTTATTATTCTTACAAAAGGATTCTATCAATTCCCAATCACTATCAAGCAAATTAGTTCCGCTAGGATTATGAGGATGGTTTATAATTGCTAAGCGATTTGATTTTTCGAAAAGATCTGCAAAGCCAGATTCAACTTTGTGAATTCTTGCACCTAACATCATCGGAATTTCATAAAGTGCTTGGAAGGCAGGCCAAAGAAGTGAAACCTGATCATTCTTTTTCAATAGCAAATGGAAATAAATATACAAGGCTTCTGAAGTTCCTGTTGTCACAAGAACATTGGATGAACTGACTTCCTGCCCATAAAGCTTAGCGATTTCGTTTCGAAGTTCTTCTGAACCCTGGTTGGGAGAGTCATCTAATGGAATTTTGCTTAGTTCAGATGGAGAAATTGAAAGTTGATCCAATATTTCGCCCAAAGTATAATTGCTTAGACCCGATTCGCCTAAATTGCAAAATGAATTGGTTCTGTATTTTTCCAATCGGTCTTCTATGAAAAATTCTCTGGGTTGCACTGGAACTATTTTTCAAAATACTGCTTTGGTATCCAATCGAATTTCACTTGATCCCCGCTTAGAAAAACAGTCTCTGGAAGTATGAATGCAAAAGAACTCATCACATCCTGGACTACAGAACCATTTTCCGAAAGCATACAATCCGAAGCAAGAATTGCCCTTACAGAGCTAGATTCCAATCCCAAATCAGATTTAGTAGAAGCTTACTCCATTCCTCTGGAATTCGGAACAGGTGGCATCCGAGGAAAAATGGGAAATGGAATTGGAAGGATGAATGCTTACACTGTTGGAAGAGCAGCCCTTGGTCTTTCTCAATACCTTGTAAAGAAATCTAAGAAACCAATTCTTGTAATTGCTTTTGATTCAAGAAACAATAGTAAACTATTCTGTGAAATTACCGCTGGTATTGCGGCTAGTCTAGGAATCAAGGTTTACTTTTTCCCTGAGGTTGCACCAACGCCTATGTTGTCTTATGCGGTAAGGTACTTTAAAGCTACAGGTGGAGTTGTAATTACTGCATCTCATAATCCACCTGCCTACAATGGCTTCAAGGCTTACCTTGCTGATGGCGGACAATTAGTACCACCTGATGATGCAAAAATCATTAAAAATATAGAGTCCATACTTGATTGGAATAAAATCAAATTCCTTTCTACGAAAGATCCACTTTATAAAAAGAATGTAAAGAAAGTATCCAAAGATTGCTTCAAAGCATATCTCAAAGATCTAAAGAAAGCTAAAATCCAAAGTGAAATCGCTAGCGCAAAAGACAGAAAGAATCTTAAAATCGTCTATTCCCCCTTACATGGAACAGGCGGAGTCTACATGAAAAAGGCTCTGAACAACTTTGGTTATAAAAATGTATTCCTAGTTCCTGAACAAGCTGAACCCGATGGCAACTTCCCAACTGTAAAATACCCCAACCCTGAAGAAAAAGAAGCACTTGCGCTCTGCGACAAATGGGCAAGAGAAACCAAGTCTAGCGTATTCATTGCAACTGACCCAGATGCAGATCGTTTAGGAATCGGAGTATTCAATGCAAAAAATGAAACAGTTCTTTTGAATGGCAATCAGATTGGAAGTATTTTGGCTGCCTATGTTGCAGAAAGAATCAATAGTAAACCAGGTAAAAGAAAGAAAGACTACTATATTGTAAAAACTATAGTTACTACTGATCTTCAACTCAGCATAGCCAAGAAGAACAAAATCAAAATGAAAAATGTTCTAACTGGATTTAAATACATTGCTGAGGTAATGAAAGATATTGACAAAAAGAAAAATGCTAAGTTCCTATTCGGCGGAGAAGAATCCTATGGCTACCTTCCCGTCGACTTCGTTCGAGACAAGGACTCCATTTCATCCGCCTTATTACTATTAGAGGTAATAGCTGAGAAAAAAGACATCCTAACTTACCTTGATGAAATCTATTTAAATTATGGATTGTATCTCGAATCACTGAAATCACTTACCCTAGAAGGCTCAGCAGGTAAGGAAAAAATCAACAAATCACTCAACCTACTTAGAACCCAAGACATCATTGGCAAGAAGATAGGCGGTCGAGAAATTGTTTCTTTTATAGATTACAAGGAAAAATTGGTAAAAGGACAAGCAAAATCTAATATATTTCAAGGGATGCCTTCTTCCAATGTGATTCAGGTAGAACTTTCTGGAAATGCGAAGTTAACAATTCGACCCTCCGGAACGGAACCAAAGGTAAAAGTCTATTCTTCTTTTGCCAGTTTGAACCAACCAACAAACAAAGGTGAAATCCCCGCTGCAATGGAAGAGCTTAAGAAAGAAATTGAATTTGCAGAATCCGAATTTTGCAAGATGGCTGGTTTAATATGACTTTAACTGTAAATATAAGTTTCAAAGAAATTCAAGAACTCACTGATAAATATATTGTTGGAACTTATAACCGCTATCCTGTAGCTTTTCGATACGGAGTCGGGGAAACCCTTTACGATACGAATAACAAGTCTTATATTGACTTCCAATGTGGGATCTCTGTAACAAATCTTGGACACGGTGAAGCGGACATCATTGAGATGCTACGCAACCAATCCGACCGACTCTTTCATACTTCTAATCTTTATTATTCTGAAGAACAGGCTAAATTGGCAGAGACTATTGTAGCAAATGCTTTTCCAAGTAAGGTATTTTTCTGCAATTCAGGCACCGAGGCTATTGAAGCTGCATTCAAGCTGATGAGAAAGCATGCAACGGATAGAGGCATTGCTTCCCCTGTGGTTCTTGCCTTAAGTTCGAGCTTTCATGGAAGGTCCGCTGCTGGTATGTCTATGACTGGCAATTCTTCTATCCGAGAGGGATTTGGAGATCTTTTGCCTGATGTTCATTTTGTTAAAGAAAATAATGAAGACTCACTTATTGCAGCCTTTGACCAATATGGAGACCGACTAGCAGGCATTATAATGGAACCAATTATTGGAGAGGGAGGCATAATTCCCCTTACCCAAGAATTTGTTAATATGGCGAGAAAGCTTACAACTGAGACTAACTCATTACTTATCTTCGATGAAATACAGACTGGAATGGGTAGAACTGGTAAAATGTTTTGCTTCGAACATTTTGGTTTTCGACCAGATGCCTTTACCTTAGCTAAGGCTCTTGGTTCAGGCTTCCCAATAGGCGCCCTAGTTGTTGCAGAAGAATTTGCAAATGTATTAAGCAAAGGTGTTCATGGCTCTACTTTTGGAGGCAATCACCTAGCTTGTGCTATTGCTTTTGAAACTTTTCGTGTGATTCTGTCTAGAGATTTATTGGATCATACAGTGAACGTATCTCAATATGCAATGGAAAGATTGAAGTCTATTCAGAAAAGCAATCCTATCATCAAAGAAGTGAGAGGGAGAGGACTTCACATTGGAGTTGTTCTTACTCAAGCTTCAAGACCTGTTGCTGAAGCCTGCCTACGGTATGGACTAGTGATCAATGCAACAGCAAATAATGTAATTCGAGTTATGCCACCTATCAATATAAGCCAAGAGAAAATGGAAGAAGGCTTAACTATTTTAGAAAACACTTTAAAGGAATTCAAATGAAACAAATAGCAGTTCTCGCAGGAGACGGAATCGGTCCAGAAGTAATGTCAGTTGCACTAGATGTAGTTAAGAAGGCGCTTGGCAGCAAAAGTTCAGACTTCCAATTTACAGAAGCATTAGTAGGCGGTGCCGCGATAGATGCGACTGGTTCACCACTACCAGCAGAGACACTTAAGCTTTGTGAATCTTCAGCTGCAATTTTATTTGGATCAGTTGGTGGACCAAAATGGGAGAATCTTCCGCCTGCCAACCAACCCGAACGTGGAGCACTTCTTCCCTTAAGGAAACATTTTGATTTATTTGCCAATCTAAGACCTGCAATCATCTATTCAGAATTAAAGAAAGCATCACCGCTCAGAGCAGATATTGTTGGAGATGGCTTGGACATTTTAATTATGCGAGAGCTTACTTCTGGAATCTACTTTGGTCAACCTAAAGGTCGTGAGGGAACTGGTGCAGAAGAATTCGCATACGATACAATGAAGTATTCCAGAAGAGAAATCGAACGAATTGCACGCAAAGCATTTGAAGCTGCTCGCAAAAGAAATAAAAAAGTGACCTCCATTGATAAAGCGAATGTTCTCACTACTTCTGTATTTTGGAGAGAGGTAGTTGTCAATCTCCATAAAACTGAATTTTCAGATTGCACACTCAATCATATGTATGTCGACAATGGGGCTATGCAATTGGTGGTCAACCCTTCTCAATTTGATGTTGTTCTTTGTGAAAATATGTTTGGTGATATTCTATCCGATGAGGCATCTGTAATCACAGGCTCAATAGGAATGCTTCCATCTGCATCCATTTCAGAATCAGGTTTTGGTTTGTATGAACCTTCTGGTGGCTCTGCTCCAGACATCGCAGGTCAAGGCATCGCTAATCCTATAGCACAAATACTAAGTGGAGCTTTGATGCTTAGATATTCATTCTCTATGGAAGAAGAAGCAGTCAAAATTGAAAATGCGATTCGTGCTGTTTTGAAAAAAGGTTTTCGAACTAAAGATATAGCAGAGAAGGATGCAAAAGTCCTTGGAACTAAAGAAATCGGCGCAGAAATTCTAAAAGAATTGTGATAGCCAACAATCTAAGAAATCATTTATAAAGGAAGAACACATGCAGACAGGTATTTCCCCATCAGGCCGACCCTATTCAGTAATAATTGCAGAGAATTCTAAATTTCAATCCAAACAACTCCAACAGATTTTAGAATCTGATGGCTACCAAGTTGTTGGAATTGCAGAAACAGGCAAAGAATTATTAGAACTCTATAAGAATAACAAACAAATAGATTTAATCACAATTGAAATTTTCTTGCCAGTTATGGATGGTTATGCAGCTTTTTGGGAGATAAAAGAGCAAGGTGTTTTACCAAGGGTGCTATTTATATCTGAAGAAAATACTCCAGCAGTAATTAAAAGTCTTCTAGATGGTGGAGCTATGGAATATATCGTTAAACCTATCAAACGTGAAAAAATTCTCGAAAAAGTAAAAGAAGTTATTTCTAAAGTTCCTAAAGTTTAATCTAATCTGATTCTGCTTATAATTTTTCGAATTTTTAAGAATTATGAGCAGTTACTAATATCTAATCATTATTTCTAAGATTCTATTCTAACAGTATTTAAATTTCTACCAACGTCTTTATATCTGTGGCTAAACCAATCTTCAGATCCATAGGTTGATTCAGAAAAGTCTACTATTACAGGATTCATTGCTATATCTCTAATTTTTGCTTGGATAATGCTACCTAGGTCTAATTGAAATTTATTATTTCCAAGTTCACTGAGACCATTTTGTCCCTTAAAAAACTCAGCAACATCTTGCCCTATCTCATAATCTTTCCCAGCTATTCTAGGCCCTATCGCAAAACCAAATTTTGGATTTGTGAAACCCTTTGAAAAAAGTATTTCTTTCATATGGAAAAATGTTTTTTTAAGAATACCCATCTGAGTACCCTTCCAACCAGAATGTATATTAGCAATCAGTGGAATGTCATAAGACCAAATAGCTATTGGAACACAGTCGGCTGTTCTAATGACTAGAAGTTCATTCATTTCATCTGAAATCATTGCATCTGCTTCCATTGTAATATTATCATTCAGTGAAATTTCTGAACTTCGTAAAAATGTATCACCATGAACTTGATTCAAAGAAAAAATCTTATTTTTACTAATTTGGAACATGGAATGAAAAGTATTCTGAATATAATTCTTCCAATTATCTTGCTGTTGATTGGGTAAGAATTTTTTTCCTAAATAATTAAGAACAATATTTCCGTAGTTTGTAGAAATTTTAATTTCCATTATTTTCCTTTCAAGCTAAAGTGTGGATTCTGAATTAGATCAGAAATATCATGAGAGTATTGTGAATTTTCCTTCTCAAAGTCAGTATATTTAGTATTATCTAGAATCTTCCATGGAAGTGTATTTCCATTCCATGTATATATTAAATCTGGATAGCTAGATAACTCAGGATAGTGATTAGAAAGAACTAGATCAATATTTCTTTCAAGTAGCAATTCAAAGCTTGCGGTTTTCTCATGTCCGATCTTCCCACGATTTTGTAATTTAGTTCTTGCTAGTTGGTAATCAGTCAAGCCAGTAGCTGATTCTAAGGCATACTTAGGTCTTAGATAGTAGATAAAATGAGCCTGTGCTCCGAAGAAAGCTACTCTAAAATTTTGTAGAGCATCAATATCATAGACTAACTTTCTGCTTCCTAAATTTTTATAGAAATTTCTTTCCTCTGCAATTCCAG
>JAACWH010000022.1 GCA_009991425.1 Leptospira sp. | reverse complement strand
AAATGGTAAATATCTGAAATATTTTACCCTGAGGATAAATTCATGGCACTAACGCACCCACAAGACGCCCTATTCAGTGGCGAAAAACCTTTTCCCGTAATCCCATTCTGCGAACATTTCGCTGGTTCTGAAAAACTCATCACCAAAGCTCTCGAATTGCAAAATAAAATGGGCGGTCGCTTCGACATCACTATGGACTGTGAAGATGGAGCAGAAACTGGTAAGGAAAAAGAACATGCGGAAATGATTGTTCGCGTTCAAAATTCTGAACTCAACCAACACAAAATGTCTGGTGTTCGTATCCACGACCATAGCAATGCCTATTGGAAACAAGATGTTGACATCATTGTTCCTGGTGCTGGTGAAAAAATTGCCTACATCACAATTCCTAAGCCGACTAAAGCAGCTCAGGTAAAAGAAATGATTACTTATATCCAAGATGCGACTAAGAAAGCAGGCATCAAAAGAGAAATTCCTATTCACGTACTAATTGAAACTCACGGAGCTCTATTGGAAGTGGAAGAAATCGCATCTCTTCCTTGGATGCAAGTTGTTGATTTTGGTTTGATGGATTTCATATCTGGCTACCACGGTGCTATCCCTGCTTCTTGTATGAAAAGCCCAGGACAGTTTGACCACGAACTACTAAGACGTGCTAAAGCAAAAGTTTCTGCAGCCGCTTTCGCTCATGGAGTTGTTCCTGCACACAATGTAACATTGGACCTTAAGAACCAATACCAAACTTATGCTGATGCAAAACGTGCTCACGATGAATTTGGATTCTTAAGAATGTGGTCCATCTACCCAACTCAAATCCAATCTATCATTGATGCTATGCAACCTAACTTTACTGAAGTGCAAACTGGTTGTGACATTCTAGTGAAAGCGCAGGATGCAAGTTGGGGACCAATCCAACATGATGGCGACCTTCATGACAGAGCAACTTACCGTTACTTCTGGGAACTGATCCAACATGCAAAACTTTCTGGAACAAAACTTACTGAAGAAGCCGAAAAAAGATTCTTTAGCTAAGGACATTTCCAAAGCTTTGAAAAAGTTTAAAAAGCTCTCTAGCAATAGAGGGCTTTTTTTATAACAATAACAAATGATTGAAATAACAGATTTATCTGACTCTCGAATCAATGCTTATGCAAACCTTAAGAAGCCTAAAGACCTTGCAAATTATTTTATAGCTGAAAATGAAAAGGTTGTGCAAAGACTTTTGACTTCAAACTTGATCGTACATTCTGTATTTGGTACAGTATCTGCAATCAATCGAAATCTAGATTTCATTCAATCAAAAAAGATTCCAGAAGAGAATATCTATGTAGCGACAAAGGATTATTTAGAAGAGATTGTCGGTTTTTCTATCCACCGTGGAATTATGGCAGAGGCAGAAATTCCTGCTAACCTACCCCTTTCTGAACTAGGTAATCCGATCGTCATACTTAATCGAATCTATGATTCAGAAAATATCGGTTCCATCATTCGAACAGCTACTGCCTTTGGAATTAAGGATTTAATTTTCGATAAGGAATCATCACATCCCTATCTTCGAAGATCAGTTCGTGTGTCCATGGGAAATATTTTTGGAATGAGAATCCACGAATCAGAATCACTACTAGTTACTTGCCTCCAACTGAAAGAAAATGGATTTACTCTTTTGGGTGGGAGTGCAAATTTCTCTCATCCGAATAATGTGTCCGCTTATGAAATAAATTATCCCAAATCTTGGGCATTGATTCTGGGAAATGAAGCCGAAGGAATATCCGAAGCTCTGGAAAATTCTTGTGATACATTGATCCACCTTCCTATGGTTGAATCAGTGGATTCCTTGAATGTTTCGCATAGTCTTGCCTCCCTGCTCGCAGTCTGGAAATCTAGAAATTAATTTCATTCTCATGAATAAGAAGAAGTTTTATAATGATAAAATCAAATTTTATCAATAATCAATTGATTATTGATTGATTCAATTTTCCTGGAAGACATATAATATTTTTTAACTAAAAGACAATTCTTAGTTTTCAAGTAGGAAGATGTAGTCATAACTTGAATAACTGAGCAAATGGTGAAGCGATGACGATACGAGAGAAATTATACAAAATAGTTTTTGAAACAGATACTAAAGCAGGAAGAAATTTTGATATTTTTCTACTTTGGATCATTCTAAGCAGTGTCGTACTTGTAATGTTAGATAGCGTTCCAAGCTACCATTTACAATTCAAACAGATTTTTATTTCGCTTGAATGGATTCTTACTATTATATTCACTCTGGAATACATCATAAGAATTTTCATCAGCCCAAAACCTATTCGTTATATTTTTAGTTTCTGGGGTATGGTTGATTTGCTTTCTATCTTACCTTCCTTCATTAGCTTGATTGTGACAGGTTACCATTATCTTGTAATCATTCGAATCTTTCGTCTGCTTAGAGTCTTCCGAGTACTAAAGCTTGCTAGATTCACTAGCGAGACACATGTATTGATGGAAGCCTTAGTTGCAAGCTCTTACAAGATCAGTATATTTCTTACAACGGTATTAACAATTGTAACATTTCTAGGAACGATTATGTATGTTGTAGAAGGTGGAGAAAAAGGATTCACTAGTATCCCACAAAGTATCTATTGGGCTATCGTAACAGTTACTACTGTTGGTTATGGTGACATGGTTCCCAACTCTGTTTTGGGAAAATTCATATCGTCCTTTGCGATGATTATCGGGTACGCAATCTTAGCTGTTCCCACCGGAATTGTTACTATGGAAATGACTAAGGTTAGTAACAAGTTTAAACCTTGTACAAATTGTAACTCAAAGAATGATTTAAATGCTAATTACTGCTCACATTGTGGAACGAAATTTTTGGAATAAATGATCTAAGTAATTTAAATTTAAATTTAAATTGAAATCACAAATGATAAATCAATAAGAAATTCTTAAATTAAATTTATTCCAAGTAAAGTAAATTAATAGTTTAGCGCCCCGGATCGACTGAGCGCCCTCGTCGAAGGAGAGCCGGAAAAGGCGCCCAAGGATTTACGAAAAGATTCAATGCATGCTTTTTCCGCACACCTAGTAGCCTTTGTTGTGGAGATAAACTGTTTATTTAGGCTGATTTTTTAATACTTTTTATTATAGCTTGTAGAATTAATACTTGCACTTTTTCAAAATTTATTCTATTTTTTCCTAATCACCTTCAAGGAAACTATAGAAAACTATGAAGAAATTATTTTACATTCTAACACCAATATTACTCATTTTACTTTTTATACCCTGGTATTTTTCATCCTTAGTCCTATATCCTCCTGTGAATTGCAATCCTGAGCATCATGTCTTCTGTGATACACCTAAAGAACTTGGTTTAGATTACGAAGAAGTACAAGTTGTAACAGAGGATGGGATCTCGCTTCCGAGTTGGTTTATTCCAGCAATAGGTTCCAAGAAAGGAATAGTCTTGGTTCATGGACATGGGGGCTCTAGAAATGAGGGTCTTCGTTTTGCAAGCGCTTTGAACAAGGCAGGTTTCAATCTACTCTTACTTTCATTAAGACGAAATGCTGGAGAATTCGCAAGCATGGGATTCCATGAAATAAAGGATGCAAAGGCTGGAGTAAAATTCCTATCTGCAGATCGACAACTTGACTCAATCGGAATCTTTGGATTTTCTATGGGAGCGGCAACTTCAATCATCACAATGGAAGAAGAACCTCTTGTCAAAGCTGGTCTCTTCAGCTCTGGTTATGCCTCAGCTATGGACGTTTTGTCCGAAGCTGCGAATAGAGATTTTGGTATTCCCTATTACCCACTTATTCCTGTTGTTCAAGTTTATCTAAATGTTCGTGGCGATATGAATATTGAGACAGTTCGTCCAGTAGATAAAATTGGCAGCATTTCTCCTAGGCCCATTGCAATCTTTCATTGCAATAAGGATGATTATGTGGATGTCTCCCATTCAGATCGATTGTTTAGCAAAGCCAAAGAGCCTAAAGAAATTTGGATTCCTATTTGTGAACGTCATGAAAGAATCTGGAATAGCCACAAAGACGAAGCGGAAAAGAGAGCGGTTGGATTTTTTAAAAAGAATCTTTGATGCGAATGGATAGAAGATTTTGCAATTGATTCTTTTCTGATTTCCATTTCTTACAGATTCCATAGCCATCAGCTATGATAGGGTCTTGCTTGCAAAAGTATCCCTCTGGACATGGAATAGATTCCCAACCTCCACAAACCAAGGGTTCTGATTGTTCGGTAACTATAGAATTTGGATATGGTGAATTATACGCATCTTGGAAACTTTTTCCAATGTTGAAATGTATAGACAAAGGAAAAATGATCAGGAATAGAAGAATAAATACTGGATTTTTCATTTTATAAACATTTTGCATAATATAAACAAGGTTTCCATCCACTTCTTGGACTCAAGAAAATCTTAGAATTCAAAGGATTAATTTTCTTTTTACAATGCATTGCTAATTTTTCATGGTTTGTATGATTGCAATTGCCGAAAAAGAAGGCCAACGGGAAAGAATTTTATTAGAGAAAATTCTTGATAAACCTAGTCAACATGCCCTATTTCTAAATACAATTTCACTAATGGAGCATATCGGCTCACGCAAAATTCTACTGACTCAATCCAATGCGCATACAACTGAATTCATACTAAGACACGCATCTGAAGAAGCAAGACATGCGCTTTTCTTTAAGAAGAAAATTGAACTCATCATTCCCAATTCGCATTTTGGATACAGTTCCAACGAACTTCTAGCGGGAAGCTCTGCGATAATTTATTTCCAAAAATTAGATGCTAGTGTTCGCAAAAGTATAAGAGATATGGATCTATCTAATTCTAAGAGAACCTATCTGAACTATTTGTACACAACCACCGTAATTGAAATTCGAGCAACGAAATTGTATAAAATCTACAATGAAGTCTTAAGCGAGAGGAATTTTGGATTCCATCTCAATGGTCTTCTTGCAGAAGAAGAAGGCCACCTAGCAGAAATGGAATCTGAAATTGATAGCTTGGATTCAAATTGGAGTGAAAGACTAAACAAACTCCTAGAACAAGAAGGTAAACTCTATCAGAGACTCTGGAGAAATTGGGAAGAAGCTATTTTCTTCTAAAATGTTCTTGCTCTGTTTGATTTGGTTTAAATTTCTTGTTCTTATCCACCTTATTGAAATTAGTCCTAGCAGTCTCCAGATTTGATTGAATTGACTTTCTAAGAACCTTATCATTTGCACGCTGAGCTAGAAAGTCTTCCACTCTTTCAGGAGTTTTCTTGTAAGAAGACTCGGTATAGCTCTTAACAGAAATTTTACGAATTGATTCATGAAGTTTTGTATCGTCAATTTTTGTTTCTAAGAAGCTCGTAATGCTAGGATCATTGTAGTTGGAGAGAAGAGCAACTGCCTTAGTGCGAACATAGATCCGAAGATTGGTTTCTTCCGAAATGGCAATCAAGTATGGAGTAGGTTCTGCTGCGATTTTCTCGATAGAAATTCGAAGACTTTCCAATTCAGTTTCCCTAGATTGAACTAGCATAGTTCGAATAGTATTTAATGTATTCGAATCCAAAGGAGCTGCATTTAGATTTGAAAATTGCATACAAAAAACGATTAAAAAAGCAGATAACAGACTTGAGATCTTTTTTTTAATTTTTGTTCCCTTTGATAATATGAATGAAGGATTTGAAGTTCCGTCAGTTGATTCATCTGCTTCCAATGATTTTAATAGATATTTTAATATTTTCATGTTTGTTTCCTTAATTTTTAAAACTCAGTAGCTGAGTGGATTCATCCGAATGATCCAACCCTGTTCGCCTGTTAGTTGCGTTTGAGAAGTAACACCATCTCCTGCCCAAAACATTAGATTGTTTGCTCCCGAATTTGTGAACCATGTACCTAAACATTCATCTATATCTACAACCCCGTTTGTATTTACATCTCTAGACGAGGAGCAAGTTGGTGTATCGATCAAGGTATCTTGGTTATAACGTAAGGAAGATGTATCCGCTGAATTTAGTCCAGATCTCTCAACTAGATGGTAGAGTCCTAAGAAATGTCCTGCCTCATGTGCGATAGTATCCCCTAAGAAAATCTGATCGGCATTGGACAATACGTCCCCAACACTACCAGAAGACCTATGCGCTTCTAGGAAAACTATCATACCCGCTTTCTTTGTACCTGTAATTCCTGGTAGCCCTGGGATTCCCGATGAAATTCCTAGAACTCCTCCCACTTGAGACTCATCTTTAGTTATATAGATGTTTAGGCTATTTGCATCCTGCGATGAGCCAGTATTTTTATACAACTTACTCAAGGAGGATGTTACTGTTGCAGTATCATCCGAAAGTTCTGCGATGGTGAGGTATTCGCTATTATTCAAAACTGTTGCTGTAAATTCAAGATCAACTTTAACTGTGTCTTGGGCATAGATAGCCTTCATTCGATCAACTGCTGTCTGTAAGCCTGCAACAGTCTGTTGATCGTAGGATCCATCGATATAGATCAATCTAATATTCATTTTTTTACGAGTAGTCCATACCTTTGATAGTCCACTCAAATTATCAAATCCTGTTATTGCTATAAATTCTCTCTCTTGCAAAGTAGAAGTATGGCAAGCCCTAACTTGGTTAACAGTCATACTTGGAGAAGTTGCGGGTGCGTTCACATCATATCTATAAGTTGAATTGTCCACACTTGGTAGATAATTAAAATTAGCTGATGTAGACCAAACACTAGAATTTGAATAAAAAGAAGTATTATCACCTCTTGGAACCATAGTAGTTGATGATGTGACACCTAAATTGTCACGGAATGAGATAGGTGTCGGCGTTCCACTATTGTACCAATAAGCAAGTATTGGTCGGTAATCATCTTCAGGAGTTTGGTAGGGATGATTTTGATCCATATGAATGATTGCCGAAGGATTTTGCTTTCCTAATGAAATATTTATGAAATTAGAATAATACAAAGTTTTTCCCGATCCATAGAAATTTGCTGCGGAATTACTTAAATTGGCAGTAAAATTAGAAATATCAAAACAAGGAGCTGTATTCTCTACTCCAGTTCCCGAAAGTTGGATTGTATAAGTTCCCTCGTCAGGATCATCACTTTCTATCACTAAATTGGCTGAACTCGATCCGCCTACCAAAGGTACATAATAGACTGAGATCGATTGGTATGATGATATTCCTACAGAAGCTGATGGTTGAGTAAGTACGAAAAAATGGGAAGCATTGGTTCCTGAAATAGCAACTTTAGGGGATCCGGTGAGATTTAAAACTTTATTTCCAACATTTCGTATCCTAAAATTATTATAGATTTCTACACCTACGGTTGTAGACCCAAAATCAAAACTTGATCCACTAAAATAATTAACTTGTATTGAATCTGAATTCGTTACATGGATATCTGGAATTGTTGGGATAGATGTCCCTGTTAGATTTAAAATATAAGATGATTCATCTGGATCATTACTGGCTATTGTAAGTGTGGCAGTTCGAGGATTTCCATTGGATGCTAGGGATGGATTGAATCTAATAGAGAATGTGGTAAATGAACCTGCAGTTACACTTGCAGTTGAAAATGCAGTTAGTGCGAATTCCGAAGAATTAGTTCCTGAAATTGCTATTTTAGGTGTCCCATTCAAAGATAAGGAAGCATCTCCTAAATTTTCTATACTAAAAATAACCAAACTTCCGTTTGTATTTTCAGTTACAGATCCAAAATCATAAGTTGATCCTGTTAAATAATTCGTGCTCAATTGCTTGACATTGATATCTGGAACAGGAGTTGGTGTTGAAGTTCCCTCTAATAAAATTGTGTAAGTGCTTTCAGTAAAATCGTTATTAGCAATCGCAATGCTACCTACCTTACTCGTTCCTGAAACAACTGAGCTTGGCGTAAACGAAATTGTGAAGGTAGTTGTTGCATTAGGTGCTAAAATTCCAGATGGAAGATCAGGCTGGGTAATGGTAAAATCTGCTCCGTTTGTTCCAGATTTAAAAAGAAAATTAGGATTGTTTGTTAAAGTAAGATTTGCGTTTCCTTCATTTCGAATTGTGAATGTCACAGTTGGGCTAGTTGTGAATTCTTGTCTGGATCCAAAATTATAAGTCGAACCTGTAAGATAAGTTGTTCCATTTTGAGTGATCGTAATTTCAGGTTGAGGTCTTGGAGTAGCGGTTCCATTTAAAGTTATCTGAAAATTTCCTTCATCCGCATCATTATTTTGCAAAGATAAGGTCGCTGACTTTTCAGTGTTATTTGAAACACTTCCTGTATCGGAAGGATTAAACCTTAAGGTAAAAGTTCTCGTATCACCAACAGCCAAATTGCTGCCATCAAAACCTCCTACTATAGTAAAATCAGCTGAATCAGTTCCCGATTTAGATAATGCGTTAGATCCTCCCGTGAATGTTAGGGGAGCTGAGCCAATATTGCGAATTGTAAATTCTACTGCATTTCCTAGAGTTTCTTCTTGTACATTTCCAAAAGAATAAGTAGATCCTGAATTCAAATTTGAAACTTGAGTAATTTTAATTTCAGGCTCAACAGTCGTTGTTGAATTTCCATAGACGGAAATAGAATAAGCTGAAGTATTATTAGGCCCAATTACGCTTAGAGTGGACGAACGTAATCCCAAAGTCTTAGGTCGAAAGGATACAGATACAATGTGTTCAGCACCTGCAGCAAGACTTGAAATAGTATCCTGAGTTATAAAAAAATCTGCTTCCGCTATTTGGATTGTTGAACCTGAAAATACAATTGCTTCGTTTCCGACATTTTTCACTACAAAGTCCACATTGGGTCCATTCGTGTTATTCACTCTACCACCAAAATCGTAATCACCACCGGACGAGATTAGGTTCCCATTTTGGCGGACCTCGATAGAAATTGGTTTTGGCCCGTCATTCGTAGCTTCTTCGGAGGTAACACTTGCTCCGCCAGTTCCTAAAAGAGCAAAAATAAAACTTAAATTAGAATCAGATCCACCACCCCCAGCACCAAAACAGGCCATTTGCATTGAGCAAACTAATCCTAAAGCTAATCTCTTAAATACTGTTTTCATTTTCGTTTTCCAATTTTTAAATTTCTTTCACCTATCTTAGCATTCGACTATAGGCTAGCATCTATACTACTCTAGGTTTTCAGAGAAGTCGCCTCATTCTATAATTTGATCCCTAGTTTTGGGAAAAATAATTAAAGTGTAGGAGATTTAACAGGGCATAAACAATTGCAAACATAAAAATAATAAAGAAATATTTTTTTACCTAAAATAAAATATTTCTGATTCCATAACTTTCGGGTATTTGGAAAATAATCGAAAAATTAAGGCTCTAGTTTTCGATCTAGAAATATGAAATTTCTAAGAAAACCTACACGCTAAACATTGAGCAGTTCTTGGAAATTTCTATATTGCATTTTGATAAATTGAAGTTGGTGAACTCTGATTAATACAAATCTAAGGTAAAATCCTAACTATACCTCTGCTCGCATTTCCATCATAGTTTATAAAACTACCACCAGCCAAGATCTTTCCATCTGGTTGGATTTCTATTGCATTAACATCAACAATAGGAGCACCAAACCCAATACCAATTACAAAACTGGTATCCAAGGTTCCGTCCGCATTCAATCGAGCAATTTTTTGCCTTGCAGTACCATCATAATTAGTAAATCTACCTCCAATTAAAATCTTATCATCACTTTGGATTGAAACTGTATTTATAATTTCTCCAGCACCAGTAACACCTGCCCCTGAATTTGCAGTAAAGGTAGGGTCAAAGCTACCATCCGCATTGATACGAAATATATTACTAACTACATTGCCATCATATGTTGAAGCTCCTCCCACAATCACAATCTTGCCATCGGATTGAACCGCTGCCTGATTGAGATTGAATTGAGCTCCAGTTCCTGGATCAAATGTTGGGTCAACTGTTAAATCTGCATTCAATCGAACAATCTTTCTATATTTTGTATCCCCTGCAAAATCGGTAAATGCTCCAACTAATAAAACTCTTCCATCTTCATAAACGTAAGAACTTCTTATAAACGTTAAACCTCCTGGCCCAGTCCCAATTGGAAATGGAGTATTAATGGAACCATCGTTTAATATTTCAAAAACTGTTGTTGTTAGAGTTCCATTGTATTGGGTAATACTAGTTCCATTTAGGAGAATATTATTTGATGGGAGATAACCTATTGAATAAATATTACCATTGGAACCAGTTCCTGGATTGAAGGTAACGTCGAGGTTCCCATCTCCTAATAATCTTGCAATCCTACTTCTGGGTGTTGCACCAACAGTTGTGAAATCTCCAGCTATAAGAATATTTCCATCCGATTGAACGTGTACATCTCTTACCGCATTGTTTAAATTCGGGGCAAATCCTCCATCGATACTTCCATCAGAATTTATTCTGACTAAATAATTTCGAGTAGTCCCATCGTAGTCGAGAATATTACCTCCTAGAATAATTTTCCCATCCGATTGTATATCGATAGAATCTACTCTATTTGTAACGCCAGATCCAACATTAAAAGTGGTATCCATTGTTCCTGGGGGAAGATTGTTCACTAGTAGATCAAAGGTAGTTGTTGTATTTCCAACAGAGTTGGTTGCTGTAACTGTATACGTAGCATTTGCAGATGTTATTATTGGAGTTCCTGAGATAACACCAGTCGTTGTATTAAAGCTCAATCCAGTTGGCAATGCGGGAGCAATTGCAAAAGATGTAGCGGTTCCTGTACTAAGACTTGGTGTATAGTTTGGAATGGCTTGGCCATTTCGGAACCAGTAGGGAGAACCAAAATAAGACAATCCTGCAGGCGCCTCTTCCACAATTGTTAAAGTTAATATAAAATTCGTCGATCCAATGGGATTCGTTGCTACAATTGTATAGTTTGTCGCAACAGATGTCACTGTGGGAGTCCCTGAGATCTCACCGTTTGTTGTATTGAAGTTCAATCCTGCTGGTAGTGCCGGTGCAATAGAATAACTTACTACAGTTCCTGTAACAGTAGGCGAAAATGCAGTCACAATTAATACATTTTCTGTAAGTGTTATCGGTGATCCCGTATAACTCAATCCAGTTGGTGGATCTGTATTGATTTCAATAGAAATAATAGCCGTAGCACTTCCGAGGCTATTGCTTGCTGTTATGGTATAGTTGCTTGCAGCAGAATCCATGGTTGGTGTTCCAGATAGAGTGCAATTGCTTTGATCTAGAATTAAACCTGTAGGAAGTGCTGGTAAAGATGTACAACTAGTTATGGTGCCAGTGAAAGTAGGAGATACAGGTGATATAGGTAGGCTATTAGTAAAGACATAAGGAGAGTCTGAGTAGGATAAAGAAAGTGCAGTATTAACATTTTCACTTTGATTGGAGATTCTAATTAAAAGTGTTAAAAGTTGATCCTCGATAGGATTCTGCAAACCAGGAAAACAAGAGGGAATAAGAAGTAAATGAGCATAAAATATTATTCTAAATAATAATATTTTAAAAATCCCAAGAAAATAATTCAACTGATCGAAACGAATCTCAGACACCTCCTTTTGTAAGCTGAGCGGGTTTTAATGATAGATTATTCTAATATTCTGTCAATTATTTATTATCACCTGATTCAATAAAGATTTATCAATAAGTTCTTTTTCATTGAATTTGATACAATATATCCAAGCAAATAAATATTTTATAATTTACTATGAATTATATTCCCTTATTACTAGTTTAATGAAAAAATACATATTAATTATCCTTATGATTTTTGGCATATATTGCCAAGAATCTAAGAATACTAATCCTACGTCTTCTCACCAAGAAACATCTCAATCTCTCAATTTGACAAATAAGATTTTGGAAAATAACAAGTGGAATTCGGATCCAAACTTTATCTTTGGTGAAACTATTTCTTTCCAAAAGGGCAAAGTAGAATTGGAATTACCTGGGTATGAGGAACCAAGTCAGTATTATTCAGGAAGCTATACCATTCATGACAACCAATTGGTAGTCTCCTTTCAAAAAAGAAAGTACATGGACGAAGTGAACAATGATTCATCTAACATGAAGTGTATATTCTCAGTAGCAAAGGAATCTCTATATTATAATGAAAAATTAGATTGTGTTAAAGATTTTGACCCTGATATTCCTGTATCTTATTACAATTTATCTTCTAAACTAAAAAGTGGCGAAAGAAGAATGATAGATACTACCCAAGTTACAATCCTCCATAAGACTTTTGTTTCCACTGTTGATGCTCTTATGGTTAGGAACTCACCTTCTGCTAAAGCCGAGCCCGTTCAGTGGTTAGAAGATGGTAAGTATGATTCTACACGAACCAGCTTAAAGAAATCAGAAAAGGTTAAGGTAATCGCTAGAACGATAGATAAAATGGATGTAGGCAAAATGAACAATTACTGGTATTATGTGGAAATTGAGGCAGTAGATGAAGACCATCCTATCTTTATTATTAAAAATGGATGGGTGTTTGGTGAGTTTATAAAGTAGAATTAAATAAATAGTATGTCTATGAAATAGTTATGTTCTAAAATTGGGTGGATGACGGGATTCGAACCCGCGACGACTGGTACCACAAACCAGGGCTCTACCGCTGAACTACATCCACCATTTCAGAGATTGGTGACCCGAGAGGGATTCGAACCCCCGACCAACTGCTTAGAAGGCAGTTGCTCTATCCAGCTGAGCTACCGGGTCAGATTGCTAACAACTGGTCGGGATGACAGGATTTGAACCTGCGACCCTCTGTTCCCAAAACAGATGCGCTACCGCTGCGCTACATCCCGAGATTGTACTAGCGTTTACCAGTTTTTTATTTTTGAGTCCAGAGTCAAGCTTGCTTTTGTAATTTGCTTAGGTGATTTAATAATTCTGTGTGATCAGGAGCCAGAGCCAAAGCCTTCTCAATCGCACGAATTGCCGCATCCTTATTGCCTGTCTTGGAAAGCAAAGCTCCAAATGAATCCAGATAAGCAGGATTCTTAGGACTCAGTTGCAATGCTTTCTTGATATACTGGATCGCTTCAGCTAACTGCTCTTTGCTGATATTCTCTGACTCAGTCAGAAGTAAGTAGCCTAAATTATTCAGACTGCTTGCATTCTCTGAATTGAAATTGAGGATCTTGCGATGCAAGGAGATAGCATCTTGGATTCGGTGCATTTTTTCAAATACATGGGCTGAAAAAGACAAATAAACCGTATCATTCGGGCTAATACTCAGTCGTTTCTTTAATTCTTGGTCTGCTGCTTTCCAATCTTTCAATTGAATCAGACTAAAAATCAGAACCTTATTGCATCTGTCAATCTCTATGTATCTAGGAAATTTCTTGAGTAAATCCTGGATTACGGTAACACATTTCTTAAAATTAGAAGTATGAAAGCAGGCCAAGGCAAAATGGTAGTAGAGATTAGGATCTTCTTGGTTGACTTGGATCTCTTTTTCTAAGAGAACCAAGGACAGAGCATATTTTCCCTGTCTAAATGTTTCTATTGCGTCTGCCAACGCTCTAATTCCTCTGAATGTGTCATATTCAATCTTACCGCTGAAATGGGTATGTAGCCATTTTCAAATGCTTCAAAATCAGATCCTACTTCATGCATTCTATCCAATTCAGAACCGTTCAAAGTAAACTCACTCACTCCTCCAATGATATTCTTTTTGATATAATTTTCCCTGTAGACTCTCTTACCAAGGTAAGTCCACTTAAGTTCGGTTAGGTCTTTATTTCCACGTATTTCTTCTGGAAAGTTTAAATTGTACACAATATCATTCTTAAGTTTGGATGCATATTCATTGATAAAATCACGAACCAAGATAGCCTCTCTTTCGTAACCATCGGCTGGGTCAATTCTCACAGAACTTGCAGAAATGGATAGCTTACCATGGAGTGCACCATGCTTTGCAGCACCAACAGTTCCCGAATAGTGCACATCGTAACCCATATTCACACCACGGTTGATTCCAGATAGAACCAGATCAATCTCAGGAAAAATTCCAGAATACAGGCCTATGTTCACACAATCTGCGGGGAAACCATCCACTATGTAATGATTATCATTCACTCTTTCCACTCGCATCCCTTCGAAGAGGGTCAGTGCCATGGAAGTACAGGATTTTTCCTTAAGTGGAGCCACCAAATAGGTATTATGATCTCTCGAAAGAAATCTTTCTAAGGCTAAAATTCCTTGGGAGGAAATCCCATCATCATTCGTTATTAATATATTCATTGCTAGTTTATAAGGTAAAATTCAAGATATAGCTTGTTAGATAAAAATTAAAAATAAATGGATAAACAAATAATATTCCAAGAGACTGAAAGGAATATTTCATCGCATCTTTATTCTTAAGGTCATAGATGTATTTGATTGCTCTCGAATTTAAAATTGCTAAGCCTACAAAAGCTAAAATTAAGAATACAATGGATGCAAAAAATCCCTGAACTCCCAAGCTCACTGCAATAATACAAAATGGTGCATACATAATTAAAATACCAATAGAAATACTCACATAGTCGCTCATCATATTCGATTTCCCTACTCGCTCCTTAGTCTGTGCGTAGGAATCAATCAAGGAGCCACTTAGCAGAGGCAAAATGGAAAGTGCTAAATAGTTGGCAATAGTCCCCATTATAATGGGCAAATAAAAACCTGATGAATAAGGAGGAGAGATGTAATGAGAGCCAACAGAAATAGAAAGTGCAGCAAAAAAAGAAAAAAGTATCTTATACAATCTCCAATTTATCTTCGAAGAGTCCCACTGGTCAATGAATTGAATTGGGTCCAGGAAAACAGCCTCTAAAACGTCTGCAAGTTGAAATATCTTTTCTCTCATAGATTGCCTGGTATCTTTACAGCCGAAGGAAGAATCACTAAAATACGAGAGTAATTATTTTGCCAAAAATTAGCAGAAGAATTCTCAGACAGACTAAGACCAATCGCCTTACCGCTCATAGATGAAAGTATTCTATCAATAGGATCTTGCTTTTCTTCAAGAAGTGGAATCTCACCTTCATACTGGCAGAGCTCAGATAATTTTGCCAAAGCTTCTCTTCTTCCTCCAATATCATCTACCAATTTATTACGGAATGCCTCATCTCCTGAGTAGATTTTTCCTTCTGCTAATTCTTCAATAGAGGCTACGGTTTTGTTACGACCTTTTGCTATGTCTTCAATGAAGCGAATGTATGTATCCTTCAACATTTTATTGATAAGAACAATTTCCTCATCAGTAGAATCTCGGAAAGGGCTGAGAGAATCTTTGAATTTCCCCGCTTTAAATGTGCGCATTTCCACACCGTATTTATCCATCAAACCTTTGATATTAGGCGACATAGCAATCACACCTATTGAGCCTGTAATAGTTCCGCTTTCTGCGAAAATAGAATCGGCTGCTGATGCGATATAGTATCCACCTGAGGCTGCAAGATCTTTCATAGAGACAACAATCTTCTTGGTCTTGCGAAGATGCATGAGTTCATTGTATATTTCTTGAGAAGCAGCAACTGTTCCACCTGGTGAGTTGATTTCGATGAGGATGCCTTTCACATTGGGCATCTTCTCAACCTCTCTAAGCTTAGTTAGTATTGTCTCTGAGCCAACAGAGGAATACGTCGATCTACCTGAGTGGATTTCCCCTTCCACTCGTATCAAAACAGCTGAAACTTGTGCTGCCTGGAAGAAGCTAGATCCAGTTGATGCCGAATATTTATTCGAGGTCGAATAGAGACCAATATTGATAATTCCAATAAAACTTGCTGAAATAGCGAAAAAAAAGGTCAAAAAAAGCAGTAATTTATTTCTTTCCATTGGATTTCATTACCAAGGATCTAGATTGGATTGTCAAATGAATATTATGCTTTACAAAAATCAAAAAACTTGTAGAGTGGAGACAATCTACAACCGATGATTGAATCGGGAATATAGATATAGAGAAAGAGGTCACAACATGGATGTTCGATTATCAAATCTTCTCAATTCTGCGGAAAGAATGCTTAGAGATAAGAATTCTACTCCGGCAGATAGTAAAACAACAGGCAAGGAAGCCGGCTGGACGGCACCCCCTGTCCAAGATACAGCTGAATTCACCAACCAACTCACTGGCAAGTTTCAGACTATCCAAACTAAATTATCTGAACTTCAAAGTCAGCTGACTAAAGAACAGATGAGACAGGCTGTCTTGGAAGAAAAGCAACCTAAACCTGATGAGTTAATCAATGTGCTGTTTGGAAAGGAACCACTTTTTCCAGAACTACAAGGCAGTGCTTCTGTGAATCTGGAAGACTTAAAGAAAACTTCCCAAAGCAACGTTGATGACTTAGAAAAGCAGATTAGAGCCAAAGAAGTCGAAAATGAGAACGTGGTCGCACTAGGTATGATCCACAACTCAGGTGAATTTTCTAAGGCATTGAAAGATTTAGGTTCAGTTACATTTCGTCCATTAAACGAAAATTCTGTTCAGAAGTTAATTCAATAAATTCAGATTTTTCTGAATACTAACTGACATTTCTTTCGCATGAAATTAAATCACAATTTATCTAAAACGATACTAGGCTATCCATGTGCCTAGACCTCAACCTAGAACTCTAGTTAGCTCAATCGACACATTCCTTACTATCAACTCAAGTCTAGCTCCGATCTATACACCACCACAGGTTTGGGCGCACGTTTCCGGCTCTCCCTCGACGGCAACGCTCGGTCGATCCGGGGCGCAGGGATGGGTTTGTGAATTCTTCACCACGTGCTGAAGCACATGGCATCAGTGGGATATGCCCTGGTTCAGAAACTCATTTATAAGATACCAAACCATCGTTGTTAGATAATAATCTTATACTGGGTTTCATCCTGAAACAGGCTAAAACCTATCGTCAGGATGAGATGGAATTAAAATCAATTCAGTTTTAAAATAAAAGAAAAATAAACTAATAATCCATTTAGCGCGATTAGTGTCATATTCATCGGGAAATTTTCCGAATCTATTAGAGTATATTCATAGGTTGAGACTTTTGGTTTTAGGGTCTATTATTTGGTAATTCCTCAGGGAGCAATTCTCCTTTTTGTTTTAATAAACCACCAAATAAGTAACCTTTTTTTCCATCGAACATAACAACTTCAACCCAAGGGGCAACTTGAAATGCAATTTCTTCCAAATTCCCAATATCTTTCAAGACCTCTAATTTATCGTCTATGTTATAAACTGCTATAGCTTTACTACTGCTAGTAGGTTTGCTTCTTAGGATAACATTAGACTTCCGTATCAAATAGCTTCCTTTCATCATGAAAGGTAAAAAATCAAAGCATTGATTACGACAAACAAGATTACCTTCAAAGATATTATCATTTTTTTCAATTATTTCTGTATTTCCTACTATCCTATATTTGGATCCGCACTCCATCCCAAGTTGATTCCCGCCATCTAACAAGTTTGATTTTTTTCCATCATATGAATTATTATAACAATATAATTCTCCTCCTTTTCCCGTATCGATGTTAAGACCTTTACTTGCACCACAAGGTACATATTGCCAAGATGGACCAATTACTATTTTATCTGTCCAGACACCATAAGAATAGCAATGAACTCCAGAATTAATCCATAACAACTTTCCATTCTTAATTCTAAACGAATAATACTTCTTTTTTTTCAGATGGTCTAAGTGTATATCCAAACTTACAAACCCAGAAGAAGCCTCTTCATTTAGAGGAAAGTCTACCTTCATTTTCATCCCATGATAGTTAAAATCACAATATTTTGTATTTTTATAAGTCTTTATTTTTGGTTTTATTGTTAACCCTAAATATTCATAAAAAAATTTACATGGATCATTTATTGAATTGCCTATTGATGATAATGCTCCTAAATGAGGGAATCTTTCCATAGCCTTAAAGTTTGTAATCTTCTTATCTATAATTTTTCTATCCTGTGGCTGGGAATAGCTTGGAATCTGTTCAGGATTTGTTAAATGAATATTTGACTCTCTACAATTCAATTGGATTAAGAGAAAAAAATAGAATTAAATATTATAGTTTTATTTATCATCAACAAGCCTTACATCAATATGATGGTCATTTCTTCTAGAAAACATTACCTTTATGTTAGTTCCTTTGAAATATTTTATCACTTCAGTATCGTTAAAACGAACTTTAATTGTCTTTCTTTGAGGCACAGATTCAATCATTACCCTTTGCATAAACACTGATCGTGTTATAGTTGAATCTAGGTAGCTATCTACCATAGTGCTAAATAAATTTCAATTCAGCAATATAAGGTAAATTTCTATACGATCCTGCATAGTCCAATCCGTATCCAACAACAAAACGATCTTCTATTTCAAATCCAATATAATCAGCTGCCATTGTTTTAGATCCTTCCTTTCGTTTAACAAGCAAGGAACAAATCTGGACAGATTGAACTTCCAAAGTTTGCAGATATTCAGTGATAGCTTGTAAGGTATTCCCTGTTTCGATAATATCCTCTACTAAGATAATATTTTTACCTTGAGGATCAATACTTAACTTTTTCGTTATTTCGACCTTACCTGAAGATACTGTTCCATTGCCATATGAAGTTGCTGCGATCGTATCAACCTGAATAGGGATCTGAATCTCACGAATCAAATCGGCAAGAAAAACAAAAGAACCATTTAATATACCAATCAGTAATAGATCTTTATCTTTATAATCATTGCTTATACGATCTGCAAGAATCTTTACTTTATTTCGAATTGTAGCGCTAGGAATGTAAGTTTTGAGTTGCGGATTCATCTACTTTAGAATATCCCATCCAAGATAAATGGTCTTTAATGAGGGAAGCAATATTCTACCTGCCTTTACGTCCAGGAATCCAATAAGAAATAATAGATCCATGTCCCGGTGTAATGTCACGCCAAGAATCTACGGAGAGAGAAAGACCTAGGAATGCGGCAGTTGGAAATTTGGAAAAAAGTGGATTGTGTAATTCATCTAAGTTATCACCTAGTACTAAATATTCGGCGAGTTCTTCTAAGCCTGGATTGTGCCCAATGAGAAGCAGAGATTCCTTTTCATCTGCTGTTTCCTTGATTAATTCAAATAATTTATCTGAATTTGCCTCGTAGACATTATTGGAAAATTCAACCTTACTTGCGAATGAATCCATTTCTGAAAGTAATTCCCAAGTCCTTTTGCATCGAACTGCATCTGAACAAAGGCATAGATCAACATTAAATCCATAATCTATGAGATACTGACCCATTCGATGGGTGGATTCAATTCCTCTTTTCGCTAGACCTCGTTCATGATCCGAGTTGAAGTCGGATTCCCAGTCTGATTTTCCATGTCTGAGTAAATACAGGGTTTTCAAATTCTGGTTCCTCTTTATTAAGGAAAGTTTTCCTTAGATTCTCTATCCATCTACTCTTTTAATGAAGTGATATGAAAAAATCTATTGCGAATCAATTCAAATCTTTGTTTTGCAAATGGGTCTTTGTTCCATACTTTCCGTTCGATAAATTGGATTCGTTGTTAAGATTCCATTCCAGTCAATAATTTCTGCGCGAACATAAGAATCTTTTTCTTTTATGTTGTATTTAGCAGAAGATACATTCCTTACAATTAACGTAGGTTCAGATGAGGATGTAATAAATCGAATTTCTTTTACTTTTTCATTAAAGGCTATTTCTAATGTATTATTTTCAAACTTAACATAACGAAGAGAGAAGTCTTCTGTCCTACGATCAAATTTGCGAACAGAAACATAATTACCTTGGCATAAGGCTTGGTAAATCTGTTCTTCTGAATCTATATAATTTGGCATAAGAATAAATCTTTGAAAAGCTTGCCCTTCTCTTCCATAAACGAAAGAAATTTTTTTCCAAAATTCAATTAAGTCAGACTCATGATTCAATCGACTCTCCTCAAGTGGTAGATAGTGAAGATCATCCGCAGCCATTGCAAAGATAGGCTTACGACGTTCTAGAAGTTTGTCCATAATTTTTGGATCATCACCAAAGGGAGAAAATATTTCTACTGCATGAACCCCGCTTAAATTTGCTAAGAATTCAATAGGCATAGAATCATAAAGAGTAGGATGGTTGGAAACTATAAATCCATCTCGCTTTCTATGTTGGTCAATGATCCACTGGATATTTTCTCTAGTTGAAAAAAAATAAAAAGGATCCAATATTGCAGTCTTGACTCCAACAAAAAGGAAATGACGCTTAAGCAAACTGCTACTCCATTCATAAGAAAGAAATGTTTTAGCATTCCATTTACGATAATCTGTTACTAGATTATAATCAGAGATAGAAATCCATTCAAATCCATTTCTTTGGTAGGATTTAGTTAAGTCTTTCAAGGATTGTCTTTCAGGTGTGTACCAAACTTCATTAGAATGAATGTGAAGAGCAATTTTCTTCCAAGGCATTAGTTTAGAAAATTCTGATTTTGGGGAAACTATAGATAATTCGTAAGGATTGTAAATTCCTATACCACCAAGATCATTTTTTATCAAAGGACTAGTTAATAATAATGACCCTATTAAGTTAATAGCTAGAAATAGAATAATAATGGGAGCAACAAGAAATCCTAAGATTCGTAGAAATACGTAAAACAACCTCTTAGGATTTAGAACTTTTTGATTCATAATTGAATAACGGGAAATATTAATTAACCAAAATCAATAATTTATTAATAATTGAGTATTAATTTTTGTTAACGAATTATACATTTTAATTGCAAATGCATTTCAAATCTATCACAATGTAATTTTCTATTAATACTAATTTATAGAGAAAATAAAAACTTTCGCTTGTCTACCTTTTGTATTGTTAAAAGCTTTTCTATCATGCAGAAGTATTTTCCTTTCTTTCCTACAATGATGATCCTCTTGGGACTTTGTTCTTTGATTGGATTGAATGAACCACTTTGGGATCAAGATGAAGCAGCCTATTTCGGTTTCTCAACAGAAATGCTTCATACTAATGATTGGGTAGTTCCAAGTTATCCACTTTCAGAACCTCATCGAAAAACTGCCCTACATTTTTGGACTTCTGCTCTAATGATGAAAATGTTTGGAAATAGCCATTTTATATTTCGATTAATGAATTCCATCTACTTCTTATTATGTGGATTCTTAGTTTATGGTCTTGCCTTTTATTTGTTCAGTGAGAACAAGAAAGAAATTGCATGCTCGGCTACTCTCATCTTTTTTAGCTCCATATTCCTAATGGTTTACCAGAAGATAGCTTTGACGGATGTTGGATTATTATTCTATTCTCTACTAGGTTTATTTTGTTTCTGGAAGGTAATTCTACTTAATGACTTCAAGAAAGAAAATCTTGATAGAACTTTTTTCAATTCACCCTTTCTATGGGTATTTGGATTTTGGATTTCTATAAGTTTAGGTGTATTGCAGAAAGGCCCGCCCATATTAATTTTATTAGGTGGCGTTTTCTTGATTTTTTTCTTACTCTCACCCAATCGAAAGAAACTCATCCAATTCCACCCTTGGATTTTCCTACCTCTCGCTCTGCTTCCCCTTCTAATTTGGGGCAGACTTGCATGGATTGCAACTGATGGAGCTTTGATACGATGGATGATTGATTGGTATATTCTAAAGAGAACCTCTGGCTCAGTCTTCGGACAATCAGGCCCTCCGGGGTATTATCTTATACTTTTTATATTGTTTCTATTTCCCTGGAGCCTGTATCTACCGAAAGTTTTGGTAAACATTAAAAATAAAATCCTAGATTTCCTTAATGGGGAAAGATTAGACCGAAATATTTTTCTCATTTCATGGTTATTCTCTGGCTGGATAATTTATGAATTCCTTCCAAGCAAGTTACCAAGCTATAGCCTTTCCGTTTATCCTCTGTTATGCATTCTACTTGCTGAAATCTGGCAAAAGAAAGATGTCCCTAATTCAGAAATTACAAATAATTCTGGAAATAATCAAATAGCTACTAAGGCTTCCCCTATCTCCCAAATCCGAAAAATATTTCCTGAATGGAAGAAGGGAATTTCTATTTTCATAGGTTTGATTTGGCTGACTCTCTTCGGATATTTAATATTCCCGCAAATAGGTATCTTTGGGTTAACAGAGCCATCTTCATCCCAAGGAAAATGGGAGGCGCTACTTCCCATAGTTAGCCTAGCCTTAGTTTTACTTACTCTTGGCTTTGTGATTTTTCAAATCTTTACGATCAAAAGTTTGAAACTACAAGTTAAAACGAATAAAAAGTCGAAACTAAAAGATAAACGGAGACTTAGCTCATTTAAGATGATTTCTCTTGGAATGCTTCTCTTCCATTTTGTATTTGCTATTTTTTATTATCCTTCCCTTTCTAAGCCAAGAGATTATGGAAGCAAACTCGCTTCCTTATTATTGGATGAAAGCAGTTTCGTTAAACAGAGTCTAGGTGATCTTTCTATAATCATCCACCCTGAGATTCGTCTCCCAAGTATAATTACAGCTCTAAATGAAAGAGGAATTAAGGTGGATCAAATCAAAACTCCGAAAAGTGCCCAAGAGATTATCGAAAAAATAAATACAAGAAGGGCAGTCTATCTTGCGCCCCAAAGTTTCCTAAGTGTAATGCAATTAATAGGGCACAGACCTGCATCGAAATGTTTGGAATTTTACTCTTACGAAAGCGGAAAAGACCTAAATCTATGTTGGTTTAGCAATAATTAGGTAAATCTTTTCTTCAATTCTCTAGCGTATGTTAAATCTTGAGTAAGAATTCGGACTCTTTGGATAAGATTGTTTGCAATTGATTTATAAAAATGAACCTGCATTGTCTCAGATGTGTTCAGTATTTCATCCAATTCTTTGTAAGGAATTTCTAGAAGTTCACTCTTCTCCAAGGCTTCCACAGTTGCGGCTCTCTTTTGGTGGTCAAAGAAAGGCAGTTCACCGAAATGATCGCCTACAGAAATAGTTGTTATGTTTACATCATCACCTGATTGAGCGCTAGTTGTGATTTTGAGAGTTCCGTATTTTACAACATAAAAGGATTTAGCTTCGTTGTTTTCTCGAAACACTGATTCACCTTGAGGCACAGTAATTGATTTAGCTATTGCAGAGATCTTGACGATTTCTTTTTCTGCAAACTCAGTAAATAAATAGATTTTCTTTAGTATTTGTTCATTGTTTTCCATAATTTATTTCCTTTTTTTTAATATGATACCTTGCTTTAAGATTTCTTTTTTGCCATTGCCGCCATGCGAAGAGCAGCCTTCTGAGCCTTATTCGTTGCTTTAATATGCGGTCTTTCTTCCATCTTCCTTAAATATTCTGCAATCATAGGCTTATCTTCCCATAGATCCTTACCTGTCATCTTAAGTATGGACTTCTGCACAATGTCCCAGGTTGAAGCTGCAGAAATATCTGCATAGGAAAATTGATCCCCTACAGCATAATTCTCGCAATCCAATAGATTGGAAATAGCTCTCCAACCGAACAAGGTGTCCTTAAGTGCTTTTTCAATAGCAGCCTCGCTTGGCTTCTCTGCTGCAAAAAAAACATGTTGAAACAAAGGTCTAGCTGAAAAATCCAAATACAAATCTGTCATCAAGGAAATCTCTCTGACTCTCACTCTAGTCAGAGCATCCGATGGAAGTAGGCGCAAAGTGTCAGGAGCAACTTCTTCGAGAAACTCATACATAACATGTGTTTCTCGAATATATTCTCCCTTGTATTCCAAAATCGGAATTCGTCCCAATGGAGAAATCTTTAGGAAGTCCTCTTCTTGGGAAGGCACTACACGGATTTCTTCAAAAGGCAAATCCTTCTCATGAAGTGCTATCTTGATCTTATTGTAGTAGTTACTTGTTGGAAAACCGTGCAGTTTGAACATGTTAAGGCTTCTTCTTGATGAGAATTCGTCTTTCTAGTTCGAATATTTTTTCAGAAATCTTTTCCTTACCCATCTTCTTCTTCTCATTCTCTTTGTAGAAGAGGTCTTCTCCATATTTATCAAAGGCATCATTCGCTTTGATATTCTTAAGTCCAATAATTTGGCATTGAACTTCTCCAGCAGGAATTCCGTATTCCGTGCCAGCATCTTTTGTCTCAAGAATGCGAGTAAGACATGTTACCGTATCACCGCTGATAGATGGTGCAGTGTGGTAGCCTTCTGTGAATCCTAGTTCCCAAAGCATGTTTTCTGAAATATCACGAGATGCAAGACCGAATAGCCAAGCAAAAACTAACCCGCCGTAAACGATTGGATCTCCACCCATTGGCCCAGAGATTCCAGTTGAATACAATTTATCGTAATGCAGTGGATGGGTATTTCCCATTCTATAGGTCCACTGAAAATGCTCATCTGTGATTGTTCTTCCGTTTTGGTGGACATAGATTTGCCCTGGTTTGAAATTCTCGAAGTATGTTCCCGACCAAGTTGTACTCACAAATTCCTTAGGAAACTTTAAGCTTGGTAGTTTCAAACTAGGAGTCGTAGACTCAGGAAATTTTGCAGCCGCAGCAGATGGCTCAGGAGTTCCTTTTGGTTTCCCATTGGAATGATAGATCATAATCTTTCTTTCGTATTGTAGAACAACTTCGTCCTTTTGATTCATACAAAGTGTACGCACGTGAACGATTCCTGGTTTGTCAGCGCCCTTGTCATTGATCTTCAGAACCTTAGTTCGAGCGGAAAGAGTATCTCCTGGATAAACAGGTAAAAGGAATTGTGCGTTGTAGTAGCCGAGATTGGCGAGAGCCTTCTCAGAATTATTTTGTACACCTAAGGAAAGTGCTATGTTAAATACCTGCAATGGCGAGACCAACATATCTGCAAAACCATGAGCCTGAGCATAGGGCGCAGACAGAAACAAAGGATTTGCTTCCATGAAGACAGTTGCAAATTCTTGTGCAAAACTTCTGTCAACCGTGAATTCACGTGGATGAAGGTAGAGATCTCCTTCTTGGAATTCTTCTAGATAACGTCCGTAGATTTTTTTGATAATATCGCCCGTCTGAATCGGGGTAGAAGGAGCTAGCTCCGGGAAGGGAGTGACTTTCTTTTCCATAAACACCTTGTCCTGGTTTTTTAGTCTATGGTTCTAAATTTAGCTTTTTGGGAAAGAGTTTTTCTGAGACTGCAATCTTCTATGAACTGAATGACTCAGGCGAAGCTCTTCGTCCTTTGAAAGAAGCCAGGCGGATTTCCAGCGTTCATTCCAGTTCTGCCATTCTTCCCGTATCGCTTTCTGGATCTGCAATTCCTCTGAAATCTGTTCAGACACGGATTCAAGAAACAGAACTTTTTCCGTAACCCTTACCAGAAGGTCAGTCCATGATGATTCCCAAACTTCCATTGCTAGTAATATCGACAGACAGATTCCAGGAATGGAATGTTTTTTATAGGTTTCCCCTTAAGCAGGAATCTCCAACAAATCGATGACTCGACAAATAATTTTAAGCTAAAAATATTTTTTCGTCAAAAATTCATTTTCCTCTAATTCGTTTGGGCACCTATTCCGGCGGCTCCGTATCTACCTTCCTCCCGACTCGCTTTGCGAAAGGTCTGTGCGGAGGTAGATACTACATTAGGTGGAAGAGAAAATTCACTTTAACTTCTGTCGGCATGTTCCGCATTCGTGCTCCAAATACCGAGACAAGCCATCCATGGCTTGCTTCCGTTTCGATGGCAGTGCGGTTGTCATCCTTGCCATTTTCCTATGTGGTATAGAAGTAATCTTTTAATCGGTTTACAAACTTAAATGACCAATCTTATGGTGCGTTTTCTTGTTGCTTTTCGAAGAATTTGAGTACATTTTTTATTATTGTTTAATGGATGCTGTTTTAATATCCTATTGGATATATGGAAATAAATTGCTTTGTATATTTCAAGTTTCATAAATCCTTTCGAATCGAAATATTGAAATTCAGTGGTTTTCATTTTCTTGCTTTAACTTTAATCTTTTTATTTTCAGGATGCGAGAGAATAGAAATGAATAATCCTTGCGATCCAAACTCAAAGGCGTATCAGGATACGACTCTTTTGATAGCAATCTCTGGTGGAAACACTCCGTTTTGCAATTCAAAAAGTACAAATTCAATTTCCATCACAGCTCCACTACTTGGTTATACTATAAAAAATGGGGCAACCGATACATTTACAGTCAAACTCTCAACTCAACCAACGGATACAGTAACAATACCGGTTACGGTTTCGAATACATCGCAGGCATCAGTCTCGCCTTCTTCGCTTAGCTTTACGACAACCAACTGGAACACAACGCAAACTGTGACCGTCACGGGCATTGATGATTTAAGTTATGGAATCAGCGGAAGTTTTATTGTGAATTTAGGACCATCTGTTAGCTCTGATTCTTCTGCGAGTGGTCTGACTCAAAGTAGTACATTGTCAAATCGGGACCATCGAAAATTGATCTTTCAAACCAACACGTTAAGCAATGGCAATATGGGAGGTATAGTCGGAGCTGATTCCATCTGTAATTCTGATTCCACTAAACCGGCAAACACAGGGATTTATAAAGCAATGATTGGTACTGCCGGAATCCGCGTGGCATCGATAACGGGAAATCTTGGAGATGGTCAGATAGACTGGGTGTTGCTTCCAAATCAATTGTACACTCGTCCCGACGGAACCGAAATCATGACTACGAATTCAGTCTCCATCTTTGTGTTTGGTAATCTGACAAACTCGATTGGTATTAACGCGACTGCGATTTGGACTGGAATAAGTGCCAACTGGACGATAGCAAATGGCTGTGGTGCGAATTGGAATGATGGAAGTGGTGGCCCATTTGGGGGTTACGGGACTCCGAATCTTAACACATCGAACTCAATAGCCGACTCGGTTTGGGCATGTAATAATGTCTCGAATCTGTATTGTGTCCAACAATAGTTAGTCGGCATTACACCGAAAGGAAGGCAATGAAACATAACAGAGTGTACGAAATTAAAAAATATATAAAACTAATATTTGTTATATTATTTGAGCCAAATTTGGCACGACTCGTGCCAAATTGATCGAAAATTTTTGTTCATTCCGTCAAAATACAGTAATCTATTGAAACGTATTTTTTTGGTATCCATAGGGAAAATCAATATAGTCTTCTGTGTAATATTGTATCTTGTCAATATAAACAATTTTTTTAAATAAGTGTCAAATCATACCTAAAATCAAATAAATAGATAGATATTAATTATTTGATATCGCCCTTCATTTTTTTACGAAGTAGATACCATTCGAACATATTTTGCCCTGTCTCTGTCCAGACAAACTCGGAATAATGATAGTATTTACCATCAGCTGCGTTCAAAGTTAGCCAAGAAAAGTTCTTTGGATTGTTATAAACAGCTTCTGCAATATTACGATCCATTTCAGTGACAGCACCTGTCGCAATATGTTTGTAAGTAGTAAGAATTTTACCTTCTGTTGCTATAGCCTTTGCACTAGAAAGACTTAGTTCTTTGATTCCCTTAGTCTTGAGGTATGCCAATATCTTTGGATGATTTTTCTTCTTAGCTTCTGCTATATTCAATATGAGATTTTTCCCATCTTTTGAATATACATTAACATTTGCTCCTGCTTCTACCAAAACTTTGACCAAATCTAAATCCTCATTTCTTATTGCATTCCACAAGGCTAAATCATGGTCAGTTGTAAATGTATACTGTTTGTATCCTGCTATATTTGGGTTCGCCCCCTTAGCAATCAGCATTTTTGCTATTTCGGCATTTGCTACATTGTCCAAGGCAGTTCTAGATCCATATTTGTATCGGAATTTCATGGGACCAACTCTTTCAGAGTAACCACATTCTTCTGAACGGTTGTTTACATTAGCATTCTTCTCCAAAAGCATAGATACCAACTCTAAATCATTATTCTCAGAAGCAATAGTTAGAGCATGGAAACAATCAGAAGTCTCATTGACCTCAGCACCATCAGCTATCATTTTCTTTGCTTTTTCGAAATTGTTATCTTCTATCGTGTAAGGAAGGCTGCTACAGGAAACCTGAGAGAGTAAAACTAAAAATAAAATTTTATGAATCATAGAACTTGTTTATTTAACAATAAATTATTGTCAAATGAAAACTGTTTAACTACGATTCGATTTTACCAAATATATCCAACTACTCTCTTCATTCATCCCCTACTCTATCTTTCGCTTTTTAAAAAGCAGAATCATACCCAAAGCAGCACTAATCAATGAACCAGCTAAGATTCCTATCTTTGCATCAGCTTGGAAACTTGCTTCTCCCTTGAAGGCAAGCCCTGCTATAAAAATAGACATCGTGAAGCCTATTCCACCGAGAAATCCGGCACCTAATACCTGCCTCCAATTCGAGCTTGAAGGAAGATCAGCTAATTTAAGCTTCACGGCAAGCCAGGCAAATAGAAAGATCCCAACAGGCTTACCTAAACCAAGACCAAAAATAATTCCCAGAGTAATGCTATCACTAAAAGCATCTGTTAATGATTTCTCCAATCGCACACCAGCATTTGCAAGTGCAAAAATAGGCATGATAGCAAATGTAACCCAAGGAAAAATTGCATGCTCCAAACGAAGAAGCGGAGGCATGACAGATTCACAGGCAGCTTCTAATGTCTCCACAGCTGATTCTTGTTCAGGTGAAATCATATCTTTGTTATTCGATTCATTTTCTTCGAAAAAGTACAAAAGGTTTTTAGACTCTCTAACAAATTCTTTACGATCAAATAAGGTTCGAGCGGGGATTGTAAACGCAGCCAAAACTCCAGCCACTGTTGCATGAATCCCTGATTTCAGAAAAGCTAACCATAAAAATATACCAACAATTAAATAGAACCAAGCAGTCCTTATACCCAAGGCATTCCCAGCGATCAATAAAACTAGAAAAAATACAGCAAGACCCAAGGCGACCAAAACAATAGTGTCCGTATAGAATAAACCGATCACTAACACAGCTCCAATATCATCAACAATGGCCAAAGCCGTTAGAAATACTTTCAAGGAGTTGGGGATTCTGTCACCTAACAGAGCAAGAAATCCTAAGGCAAATGCAATGTCGGTAGCCATAGGAATACCCCAACCGTTTGCCCTTGCTCCTTCTGGATTGACCCAGAAATAAAATAAAGCAGGAACGAGCATACCACCTAAGGCAGCAACTAAGGGAAGTAATGCTTTTTTCAATTTGGAAAGTTCCCCGACGAGAAACTCTCTCTTGATCTCAAGGCCCACTACGAAGAAAAAGATTGCCATCAAAGCATCGTTTATCCATAGAATTAATCCTTTGGATAAACCAACAGAACCTAGCGAGAAACTCAGCTTGGTTTCTAAAATTTCAAAATAAGAATCATAGTAATTCGAGTTCGCCCAAATCATCGCAATGACAGAACATAATAGCAAGAGGAAACCACCAGCAGCACCGAATCCCGCAAACCAACGAAATGGTGAAGTGATTTTATAAATGGGTTTCTCCATCAAAACTTCAGCAACTTTACCTGTTATTCTCATGCTTCAATGATTGAATCAGAGAATTTCTAGTCCAGATGTTTTTTATATATTCTTGGGCGCTCGGGCGGGCTCTCCCTCTGGTCAATAAATTGTTAAATGATTGCATTCCTCGCGCCCAGTGGCCAGTTGGGTACGCCAAAATCGCTGCGGAAGCAATCATTTAACATGGGATAGAGGTCTTATGATTACTTAACAATTTATTGACCCTTTTCGATCCCTAGCGCGATATAAAGTCCTTCAATAGAATTATATCTTTCTGATTCATTGTATATAATTAGATTAACTTTCTATGATTAATCATTCATCCAAACGACAATATTGGATATGAACACAATTCTTTTGGTATCCATAAGGAAATCCAATATAGTCCTCAGTAAAATATTCAATTTCATGAATATAAATACTCTTTTTAAATTGGATCTCTTTGATTGTTTTTTCTAAATTTACCTCACTTGCCAAAAATGAAAATTTACAATGCTTATGCTTTTGCATATTGCATTGATGACTGTCAAACTGAATGTTATTAAAAATCAATGTATTTCTTTTCCTATCAGCCTGTAATGAAAATAATATAATAAAACTAAACAAAATAATAGAAACTTTAGTATTCACCTGAAAACCTCAAACAGTTATAACCTTTAGAAAGATTGTATGAATATTGCAAATTTACATTATAGAATCGAATTCCTTTGTAATCTTTGTTCAATGCAAGCCGCAATTTTTCAATTAGTTGTCTATTCGTATAATTAATTCCACATACCTCTGTTTCATAATCAAGAAGCTCTTTTCGGTTTTCGGAATTCTTTGTGTATGTAAAATTATTAATATAAAAATCATCATTCTTTTTCGTATTAACTAAAATACATGATAATGATGAGAACAAGATTGCTCTTAATGAGAATAGACAAATAAATGTGCGAAAAGTGTTATTTTTGAAAGTCATTCTCATTGCCGTAGGATTGAATCCTACTGTTATATTAACCCTATCTTTTCACAAGAAATTTTCAATACATCTCCAAAAAGTCAACCAATCTTTCTGTAGTTTGGTGAGATATGTATTTCAGTCCAAAAACTGATTTCTACAACCAATTTTCTAGTTTCAAGGAAGGAACTCTTGAGAATTCCTTCTCATTATTCGTAACAAGAATTCCATTTTTGCTAACTACAATAGAGGCAATGATAAGATCGTTTGGACCTAAGGGTTGTCCGTGTCTTTCTAAATTCGATCGAATCTCTGAATAAATTTCGGAAGCTCCATCATCAAATGGAATGATTTCCAATGGATTCAAAAAATCTAACACTATTTCACGGTTCTTTTTAACTTGATTGCTTTTAAGAGCTCCCAATAATAACTCAGCTTTAACAATCGATGGAACTTTGATTCGGTTTGGATTTACTTTTGTCAATTTATTCTGAATCTCACTACTTTTTCCCTTTAGAAAATAAATACAGATATTAGTATCCAGAAAATAATTCATAATTTATCTCTAACTTGATCTTCCTGAAAATCCAATTGATTGGGTTTTTCAAAAGATTCATCTTGAATGGAACCATAAAGATGAAAATATTGATCAGGCCAAGTATTCTCAAATGAGTTTATTAATTTACTTTTTGCCCATTGAGAAATGGAGACTTTTTCTTTCTTCGCAGCATCTTCAATTTTCTTTAGAGTCTTTTGGTCTATATACAATGATAGTTGTGGCATGCGAGTCTCCTAGATTATTCTCTATCCCAAGTATAGAGACAAGTATACTTTTGTCAATAGGAAACTTTGATAATCTTTTTTGAATCAGTGATTGAAATACGAACTGAATAAAATGGAATCACAGAATGCTCCATTGGAACCGGGATCAAAGACTAAACTATCTACTAAGCTTGCTGGCCCTGCATACAATTTTCCATTTCTGGCTAATCGAAAATTAGTCCATTTGTCATTCCCCGCAAAAGGTTGGTTAACGATACTAGTAGATTGTGATGTAGTATCTATCTGCAAGATGGGCTGAGTGTAATAGGGAGTATGATAAATTATCCCATTGGGTGCTAGTGAACCACCAAACCAAGCACCAGATGCGTTACTGCTTCCTGCTTCAATATAACTTATATTTTCTCTAAAAGGATCAAATACAATTACCTCAGAATTACTGATCAATGGAGTTCCATATAGTTTTCCATCAATACCTAAACTCAATCCTGACCACTTTAATATTCCAGTCTTAGTGATTGCTAAAGTTGAAACAGTATCATTGGATGGATCAATCATTAAAATAGAATCTTGTGAACCAGGAGCTCCATAGATTTTGCCATTGGGTGCAAGTGATCCAGAAATCCATTTAAAGGTTCCTGCTGCAGGAGAAGCAATTGTATAAGTAGAATTATTACTTGGATCAATAACAAGAATGCCAGAAGCATCACCTGGTGGGGCATAGATTTTGCCATTGGGTGCGAGAACACCACCAAACCATTTTTTATCTTCGCTTAAGATGGGTGAGGCTATAGATTCAACTGATTCTGTTAAAGGATCAAAAACTATAATAAAATCTGAATTAAAAGGAATGGAATATATTTTTCCATTTAATGCTAAAACACCAGTAGCATGCGTACCAGTTATAGATCCAGGTACAGGAATTTCTCTGGAGGTTCCAGAATTTGGATCGATCTCAAGAATTGTTGAACTTCCTGAAGGCATTGCATATAATTTCCCATTTAAAGCAAGACTTAAAGCACCCCATTTTGGATTACCAACTCCTGTAGTTGAAATAGTGGAAACAGATGTTGCTCTTGATCCAAGGGAAGCTTGTTTGGTAAGTTCTGCCTGAACAAATTTCCAGTTCTCAGGTTGCATCACTTCTTTTTGGTTTAATTTGCATCCCTTATCCTGATTGATTGCATATCCACAATGACTAGAGTCATCACCTATACCTAATTTGAATAAAATAGTAGATAAGAATTCTTCAGATGTAGGATCACAAACGTTGAATGAATCTATCTTTTTACAATTACTTAAAGAAAAAGATAACAATATGATTAAAATCACTATGATGAATTGAGATTTTAAATCAATATTTTTTATGTAGGAAATCATTTTACGAACCTTCTATTCATTTTGCATACAATACGCGTTGGTGAATGATTGAATCCTACAATTATAAAAAGCTTACTTTTTTCAAGATATTTTCCTGGTACGACGAAAGGCAAACACCATCTTTATTTAGTTTGGCGAATCAAATTTAAGGCTTTAAAATTAGATCCATTGGATAATTTAAAAATTTATTTTTAAACTATCTTAACTATATCCTACAGAAATATTCAACTAACCAAAACACTTACATGGGCTTCAACAGAATCGGCTAATGCTTTGAGATCATAGCCGCCTTCCAGGAAGGAAATCATTTTCCCGCCGCAGTACTCTTTAGCTTTATCTTGCAGAATTCTAGTAAATGCTTCAAAGCTTGAGGATTCTAATTCCATACCACCTAAGGGATCATCCTTGTGGGCATCAAAACCAGCAGAGATTAATATAATATCAGGACCAAATTGATCCATAGCAGGAAATATTTTATTTTCAAACTCTTTAATGTAATCTGCCTCTACAGAACCTCGAGGTAGAGGACAATTTAAATTTGCACCCTCACCCTTGCCTCTTCCAATATTGGAAGCCTTTCCCGTTCCTGGATAAAAAGGATATTGGTGTAGACTTGAGAAAAATACTGTATCATCCTCATAGAAACTTGCCTCAGTTCCATTTCCATGATGGACATCCCAATCTAGAATAAAAATTTTCTTAGCACCTAATGTCTGCAAATACTTCGCACAAATTGCAATATTATTGAAAAAGCAAAATCCCATAGCTGACTCTTGAACTGCATGATGTCCTGGCGGACGCACCAATGCGATTCCATTAGTAGCCTCTCCAGACCAAACCGCATCAGCAAGTGTGAGTGCAGATCCAGCCGCAAGGCTTGCTGCATGAAAGGTTCCTTGCGAGTACGGAGTGTCCGCATCTATAAAGCCTGATCTTTTTTTATCACATAGCTCTTGTAATGTTAGTATATAATTATTGTTGTGGATTTTTGCTATAGTTTCTATAGATGCTGGCTTGACTTCAGGTCTTTGTAGATTTGAATAATAACTCGTTTTTTCTAATCGGTTGCGGATTGCTGTGAGACGCTCTTTCTTTTCTGGATGAAGCCCCGTATCGTGTTCCAGGAATTCTTCTTTCCAAATCAGTGCCGTTTGATTCCCTATCATTGTAATGTTTTAGACCCATTCCAGTTAGTTAGATTGGAATGCATCAAATCAAGGATTTTTTATGAGCAAATTTGTTTTTTTCACTGCATTAATGTTTTTCCTGGGCTGCAAAAGTTCCAATGCCTCCGAAAATAATGGCGAGGCTAAATCATCAAATTCAGCACCTTCATTTTACCAAGGAGTTTATGTCTCGAACCGCACAGCCTCAACTCCTAAATTACTGCAAAGCCTTGTTGCCGATCTCAAAAAAGCAGGCATAAACACTGTTATAGTAGATGCTCAACCCCGCAAGCTACCTGAAGGAATAATTGACTACTTTAAATTGAACGATCTGTATGCTATAGCAAGAGTTGTAAATTTCGAGGGAGGATTAACTTCTCAATTTCCAAGCAAGGAAAGGATGAAGAGTATTAAGGCTGCTGTTTCCTATTCTTGTTTACAAGGTTTTAAAGAAATTAACTTGGATTATATTCGTTACTCTGATGGAGGTTGGGATTTTCGAGCAAGCTTTGATAAGAGATATGAAAATATAACAGGTATTATCTCTGAAATCAGAAGAGATACTTTGAAGGATTGCGGACAAGATGTACAATTCGGAGCTGATATATTCGGAAGAGTTCCTTTTATTGAAAATGATGCTATTGGTCAGAGAGTTGAGAATTTTGCTGAAGTAGTGGACAATTTGTACCCAATGCTCTATCCATCTCATTTCTATGGACTCAAATCAAGAGTAGGTGACCCCTATACTACAGTATTAGAAGGCATGCAAAAGACTATCCAAAGATCTAAGCCTACAACTTCGGCAATTGCTTGGATACAAGGATTTCAAATGCATATTGGAGCCTCTGGTCTAAGCTATAAAGATTATATCAAAGCTCAAATGCAGGCTACACTTGACGCGAAGAGCAAAGGCTTTATTGTATGGAATGCACATAATGATTATGGAACGACCTTAAATGCATTTTTAGAATTTAAGAAGCAAAATGAAGAAACACTATCTAAGTTGAATCAATAAAATTTTGATTCAATCTAAAGGAAGCTTAGTTATGATATTCCCTAATAGGGTTTGAGGAAGATGTTAGAATCTCTAGGTGCACTCTGCTTTCTAAAAATTAAAAAGTTATTCCTTATTTCATCTTATTTAAGCATTGATGTAGTATTAGGTGCTACAGCCGTTGGAAGTTTTTTCTGGAAAATATCTAATGAGCCTATCCCCTTCGCCTGGTTTTTCATATTTCCACTCGCAGTGTATGGAATATACAACCTCGATCATTGGCTAGACATCCAAACTAACTCAGAGCTTGACCAGAATCCAAGACGTAAATACCACCAAAAGCATTCATTATTTTTACTACTATCGATTTTAATATCTATCGGTACCTCACTATTTGGTGGTTTGTATTTTTTTACAGAAGAAATGATTTTCACTGGTCTTTCAATTGGTGCCATAGCTATTTTACACTTTTTAATTTTGAATCTACCTTTCTTTCAAAATCGTTTTTATCCTGTTAAAGAAATGACGATTGCAATAATTTATACAATTGGAACAGCCTTCCCGATTCTTCAGCCATCTCCTCTGTCTCAGATGAGCAAAATAGAAATCCTTCTTATAATTTTTCTCTTTTCAATAGTTTGGAATAATCTTATAGTGAACGCAGTCTCCGACTATGAGGATGATAAGATAGAAGGCTTTCCCTCACTACCGATTCAAATTGGGATTCAAAAAACACAGTGGATTTTCGCATTATCTTCATTAGCTGGTATATTCAGTGCAATCTCTATTTTCAACCAAGATACTAATTTACTGAATTTGAGAACATATTTAGTCTTTGCATTTGCTTTGATAATTCCTATTATTCAGATTTTAGTTTATTCAAAAATGAAACAGAATAAAGATCTTGTAAGAATGATCGGAGAGTTGCCTTTTATATTATTTTTTCTGGCCTAAAAAAAACCTTTTCTTTCCAACAGTATTGATTCTTCTTTTATTATGGCAACATCACAACTTTTTCCCATTCGACTCACAAATCTCATGAAAGTTCCAGAAACCAAATCACTTGCTGAGGAACTACTTGCTTCTCTACAAAAGACCCTAGTGGAATTAGAGAACCCAGAAGAAAATCCCTGCTTGGTTTTTAAGCAAAACATGGAAGAAGGTTTTCTCTTCCCTGCCGCATTGAAAGATGCAAGCAATGCAGTAACAGTCTATGCAAATATCTACCAAAGTATTATAGAGCTAAAAGAAATTCTTGAATTAAAAAAGTGGGATTGATTCCTACTTAACTAGGGAAGCACAACATCCACGAATAAAATTGCTTCATTATCTAAGATTTTGGAAAATACAAGAACCCTTTGATCCAACTTAGAATCAAAATAAGGATCCTGTGTATTCCAAGAATTTTTATAACGAAAGCATAATTTAATATGCTTATAAAAATAACTCATATAAGACCAATTCTTACCTATTGATTTACTATCTTGTTTGAATGAGCTTCCTTGTGACCTTTCATAATATGGTGAAATTTGATTCCCATTCCAATCCGTAGCATAGACTCTCATGATTTCAGGAGTTGCGAAAAATACAGATTGTACATCTATATGGAGAATGTCTTGGATTCTTTTGCTAAAAATATTTTGCTTAGTTAATATATTTCTAGTCCTTTCCTCAAAGTCAATTTCTTGCAAAATGGAATTTCTCTTTGAACTATGAAACTCGACTAAATAATTCTCAAGCTGCTTAGGCATCTCAAGCAAATTACGAGCCTCGGCAGATGGCATACCCAAAAGAAAACCTTGGAGATAGCGAGCACTCGAATCAATAGCAAGATTCATCTCATCTAAAGTCTCAATTCCCTCAAATAGTAGTTCTGCTCCTATACCTAGACTCAAATCTTTTAGATACTCTAACATAGATTTGTAACGATTGGATTGAAGAGATTTCTTGAGCAGTATTAGATCAATTCGAATGATATCTGGTTGGAGTGCGCCGAGGCGTTCTAAATTGGAAGATTCCGAACCAACATCATCCATAGCGATTTTATAGCCCATGTGCTTAGCTAGTTCAACAGCAGTGGCAAGGGAATCTAATGAACGGAGAGTGGAGATTTCTATAATCTCTAAATATATATTTTCGGGAGGAATTTGGTGCTTTTCTACTAGAGAAAGGATTCCTAATCGTCCTGATTTCTTGGGATCTTCTTCTAAGTCTCGCAAAAGTCTATCAGGACTTAAGTTAATAAATAATTTACCTTTAGGGGAGGATTTATAATCTGAAAAAGTTTTTTCTAAAATTGATGTCTCAATTGCATCTCTAAATTCATCGTGAGAATTTTGATTGATAAACTCTTTGGGAAGAATCGCAGGTTGAACGGAGATATCTCTAGCCAAAATCTCATGTCCAAATACCCTACTATCTTCAATAGAAATTACAGGTTGATAAAAGGGTTGGTAGTTCTTCATATAATTTTGACTTGTTGATAATTGAAAAAAGCGCTCAGTAATAATAAACTAATATAAAACTAAAAAGAGCCATTAGACATCCCACTAAGGACTTTTCTATGGATCTCCAAGGTCTATTGATAAGTAGAAATAAAATTGCAATAGGCAAAGCTGTTTCAATTCTATTAGCTGATACTTCACCAAGAATAAAAATAGATGCTAGAGCGACAAAAATTGGAACAATTATAAACCATTGTTTTGTAGTTCGGTTGGAAATATAATTTTTTAAATTTATAAGAAAATCTTTAGTGTCTTTTTTGGAATGCTGGTCTTCTTTAGATTTGGCTGGGAAGAGAGCAAGTAAAACAAATGAGATTGAAAAACAGAGAAGAACTCTATACAAGAAATTTAATTTCACTCCAAAAATTGGTCTTGCTTTGTCAAATAAATTTAATAGATAGAATTTTTCCAGAGCAATAGATAGAAAGGGACTTAGCAAAATTACTATTATAGCAATCGTCTTAGATGGAGTTCTCCATAAAATTCCCGTTAGGAATACAGCCAAGATCCCAGGCGTTAAGTAGGAAGATTGATCGGATACTCTTATAAAGAAATTTCCTTTTGAATCGGGAGTATAAAGAGTAATTGCAAATAAGATAGAAAGTGCTAGGATAAAAATTGTAAAATATTGACCAGCCTGTATCAATTGAGTTTCAGTTGTTTTCTTAGGATGCAATTTTGCATAGAGATCTATTGAAAATAAGGTAGCAGCAGAATTCACCATTGAATCCAAAGAAGAAACAATCGCGCAAAAGACGCCAGCAAGAATAAAGCCCTTAAAGCCGTAATGAGATGGAACAACTTCAGTTAATAACTTCGAGAATGTGTCATCAGGTAGAAGTTCTTGAGATAAGAATATTTGTGAAGCGGCAATACCAGTCACTATTGTGATGAAAGGAATTAGAATTTTCAGAAAGGAAGCAATAAAAATTCCAGTCCTAGCTTCTTCCAATGATATAGCAGCAAGAGACCTTTGAACTATGTATTGATTACTAGTCCAATAGAAAAGATGGAGCAGGAATAAGCCGGTCATTGCTCCTGGAAAAGGGAGCTGAGGATGGTCTGCAGGAAGACTAATATGAAGTTTATCGTGATTTACAATAAGAGAGAAAAAGGAATCCGTCTTGCCCGAGGAAAAAGTAAAAAATGTAAGTAGCAGCGCAGAACCAATCAAAAAGAAAGATTGAATTACATCTGTTAGTATAACAGACTCAAGTCCACCCTTATAGGTATATGCGAATACAATAAAAGCCATAAGCAAAACTACCAACTCATAAGTGACCGCTCCATCTAGCAAATATGTAGTTGTCCTTGCTCCAATATAAAAAGCAGCAGTCATTTGGATTAGGATAAGTAGGATAGAAATTATTGAATAAGCGACACTGCTCATTCTTCCAAATTTATTTTCCAGATATTGGCTAAGTGTAGTTACACCTAGCTTACGATAAGCGGGCAATAGAAAATATGCGAGTATCAATAAGGCAGGAATGCTGCCGAACTCATAAAGACTCTGTGCAAATCCTATGGAAAATCCTACACCTAACATTCCAACTAATTGATTCGAAGAAATATTTGTGGCAAAAAGAGAACCTGCGACACCCCACCAGCGGATCTTTTTTCCCGCGAGAAAATAATCAGAGGAAGTATTTTTTTCAGAACGAGTGAAGTACAAACCTGTAAAAGAGATTCCCAGGATGATCGCCCCAAATACTATGAAATCTAAAATGTCCAAAGAAGCCTCTTTTAAGCTGAAATCACCCAATTTATCTGGGCGCTTTATTCATTATATTATACTTTTTATCTGCTATAGCGTATTCGTCAAGGAGATTAGCCATGTTTGAGAGAAAATTTTCCATCCGAACCCCAGAGGATGCAACTGAAATTTCTTGGTTTTGCGATATCTGCAATGGAGATTTTGAATTTCTAGGGCAGATGGATGGAGAATTTCGCAGTAGCTTTGAACACTGCAAAGACATAGTTGTAAAAGCAGATCAGGCTGGTTTTGAAAATATTTTATTACCATCATCTTACCAAGTAGGACAGGATACTCTAAGTTTTGCAGGCGCAGTTGCTCCTATGGTGAACAATATGTCCTTGCTAACTGCCGTTCGGTGTGGAGAAGTCCATCCGCCTATGCTTGCCCGTGCAATTTCAACCTTAGATCATATGTTGAAAGGGAACCTAACCGTAAATATTATTTCTTCCGACCTACCAGGCACAAAGGTAGACAATATCATACGGTATGAAAAATCAAGAGAAGTTATTGAGATTCTAAAACAATCCTGGACTCAGGAAGAAATTAACTTCAATGGCAAGCACTACCAGATACAACTGCCAACAGATCCTGTCAAGCCCTACCAACAAAATGGAGGCCCCTTACTTTACTTTGGTGGAATATCGGAAGAAGCTAGAAAACTCTGTGCAGAACACTGTGATGTATTTTTAATGTGGCCAGAGACAGAGAACAATTTGTACGAAACTATGACTGACCTTTCTACCAGAGCGGCAGAGCTTGGAAGAAAAATTGACTTCGGCTTAAGAATTCACATGATAGTTCGAGAGACTGAAAAAGAAGCAAAAGACTATGCAAAGAGATTGATCTCCAAATTAGATTTAGCAAAAGCACAAGACTTGAAATCAAGAGCATTGGATTCTAAATCTGCTGGAGTATTAAGACAAGATGAACTTCGCAAGACTTCCGATTCAGATGGTTTCATTGAAGATATCGTTTGGTCGGGAATTGGTTTGGCAAGATCTGGCTGTGGTTCAGCCCTAGTTGGAACACCTGAACAAATACTCAAGAAAATCCAAGTCTACAAGGATATGGGAATTCGTTCTTTCATTTTCTCAGGCTATCCATTATTACAAGAAATTGACTATGTTAAAAATTTGCTTCTACCCTCACTCAATAATACGAAACTTAGTAGAATCCAAGGTCGAACACCTGAATCCACCCCAGAAACCCCTCTTACTTATGGAGCGAGAAAGTAATGCAAGAAATTAGAATTCATCCCAAAGGCCCACACATTTCTCGTTTAGTGTATGGTGCTTGGCGCATGTTAGATGGTGGTTTAACAGAACAAGATATAGAACGAAATATCCAGACCTGTATAGATCTTGGAATCAATTGGTTCGATCATGCAGATATCTATGGGAATTATGGATGCGAGGAATTCTTCGGTACAGTCTATAAGAAAATAAAATCAAAACTGCCTGAATTACATTTTGTAACAAAAACTGATATCATGCTTTTCTCAGATAAATATCCAAGTAGAAAAGTCAAACACTATGATTCCAGCCCAAAGCATATTGAAGAATCTGTAAATAACTCTTTAAGAAATCTTGGGATAGAAAAAATAGATATCTTATTATTGCATAGGCCTGACCCATTATTGAATGCAGATGAAACAGGCGTTTGTTTGGATCAATTGATAGAAACAGGAAAAGTATCTTATGTTGGTGTATCCAATTTTACACCTAGCCAAGTATCGCTCCTCCAATCTCGGATGAAAAATCCTCTCATTACCAATCAAATAGAAATAAGCCTCAAAAAGATAGATCCATTTATCAATGGTGATATAGATTTTCTCTACCAACAGAAGATTAGACCCATGTCATGGTCGCCTTTAGGTGGAGGAAGCCTTATGAGATCTGTCGCAGATTTGCAGAAAAATGCAAGCTCAAGTGAAATTTCTAAACATGAAAAGGCAGCTCCCTCCTTATCACAAATCATTCTAGATCTAACAGAAAAATACCACACTACCGAAAATGCAATAGCACTGGCTTGGCTGCTTCGACATCCATCGGGAATCATCCCTGTAATAGGATCCAACAGTGCGGAACGTATCCAGCAAATGGCGAAGTCTTTAGACATTATTTTAGATAGAGAAGATTGGTTTCTTCTATACCAAGCAGCTTTAGGGAAGGAGGTTCCATAATGAACACAAGTGTTGTCGGAATTGCAATTGCCGTATTCTCTGTTCTACTAGCTATTCTAATTGAAGGAGCAAGCTTACTCGCTTTCCTAAAGCCCTCGTCCATATTATTAATATTAGGTGGCACAATAGGAGCAACCTTTGCATCCTACTCACTATCTGAGATCAATCACTTTAGAGTTCATTTCTTCGAGGCAATGGGAATTCAAACTAGAATAGATCTTGTAAAAATTTTCAATCGTTTTATAGAAATAGCTCGTAAGGATGGACTCTTGGCTTTAGAAGATGAGATCCAGAAAATTCCCCACCCATTTCTAGCCAAAGGAATCAAATTAGTTGTAGATGGTTCTGATCCTAGAACTCTTGAAGAAATACTAATGGAGTATGCCGACGAACAAGAAGTAGATGAATCAACATCGGCTCGAATCTTAGACACAGCAGGTGGATATTCGCCAACTGTTGGTATCATTGGGACTGTACTAGGTCTTGTTCATGTATTGGAAAATCTGGGAGCAGGAACAGCTGCCTTAGGTGAAGGCATTGCAACGGCCTTTATAGCGACATTTTACGGAATTGCATTTGCCAATTTAGTGTTCTTACCACTTGGAAATAAATTGAGAAGCTATGCCAAAACAAAATCCAAAGAAAGACATGCCATTATAAGAGGAATCGTTTCCTTACAAGCAGGTGAAAATCGAAGAATCCTTATCGAGAGAATGGAACCTTTTATTTGATTAAAGGGTTGCTATAATAGGGCCCTTTCGCGTAACAATAATTGTGTGCTCCATTTGAGCGACATAAGAATTATCTCTGGTTGTCAATGTCCAATTGTCACCAGCTTCATAAGCATACTCAGATCCAGTTGATATAAAAGACTCAACTGCCAAGACCAAACCTTCATTTAAAATTCGTTTTTCTCTTTTATCTTCGTAGTTCAAAACTTGAGGGTCTTCATGTAATTTGCTACCTGTTCCATGACCGGCGAGATTTTTGATAACTGTAAATCCATTTAGATTTGCAGTATGCTTGATAGACCTACCAATCCAGCGCAGAGGATTGCCTGTCTTAGCTTGTTTGATTCCTGATAGTGTCGACTGAGAGGCAGCTTCGCAAAGTTTTGCGAATCTTCTAGCACCCTCATTGGATATTGTGAAAGAAATTCCAGTGTCCGCATAATAAGCATTTAAATGTGCTGAGATGTCTATATTTATTAAATCTCCACTCTGGATGATTTTCTGCTTAGAAGGGATGCCATGTGCGATTTCATGATTGAGACTTATGCAAGTCATTCCAGGAAATTTATAATCTTTAAAAGGGGCAGAGTCGACTGATTCTTTATCAAAAAATAATTTAGCATATTGATCTAAGTCCCAGGTGGTCATTCCAGCTTGGACATATTGCATCATTGCTTTACGAACTTTTGCCACAAATTGTCCGACTTTTAAAATTCCATTTAAATCTTTTTCGTTGCTAATTGACATGATCTCATCCTACCTAATTAAGAATGTTAGGATTCCAATGTTTAAAATTAAAATCCTTTGCAAAGATATTTTTACCAATCAGGAGAACATTCAATGATAAGGTTTGAATAGAATTTTCCATTTAAAATTAATTTATAACTATGTAGATGCAGTATTGAGTTATTAATTTTATTATTTAAGTGTAAATTTGTATTTTGAGAAAATTCCTTCCTCTCAGAAATATTGTTATCTAATGGTTTTCTTTTTAATCCATCATCCTTTGTTTTTCCATAAACTTCATCTCCTAGAATAGGATAACCAAACTCAGAAAGGTGAATTCGAATTTGGTGTCGTCGACCCGTGATAAGTTCAGCCTCCACCAAACTGGTATTTGCTCTTATGTTTCTTTCAATGACTTTACATTCAGTAATTGCTTTTCTTCCACCAGAACGAACAGTCTGCACTCTTTTGTTACCATCTTTTAGGAAAGTTTCAATACGAAATTGAGAATCCTTAATTATTCCATGAACTTTTGCTAGATAGAATTTATTGGAATCAACTAGAATCTCGTCTACATCCTTATTGCGAGCTGGATCTAAACCAAATACTACTATACCAGTTGTATTCAAATCCAGACGGTTAGCTGTCCGAAGATAAGGAAGCTTCAGTGTTTCTTGGAGTTGTCTTGTGAAGTCGAGACGCGAAGGATCTTTGGTTTCATGAATCGGTATCCCTGCTGGTTTGTTAGCAATTAGTATAAGTTCGTCTTGGTAAAGAACTGGATTCATAGAAGCTGTCCACTGTTAAGAATCACAATATTTCTAATTTCTGAGTAAAACTTTCTCGATAAATAATTTATTTTATTCATGATTAGAAATTTTTTTAAAATAGTATCAATCTTGGATAATTAATTCAAATTCATAACCTTCATAAGTTCTAAGATTAATTACACCATCTTGCAAGATAAGGTATTGTCCTTTGATTCCGAGAAGTTTGCCTTCGATTGTTTGATCAGGTTCTACTTTAATCGATTTTGCTTTAGAAAATGACTCAATGGGAAAATTGATTTTTGTCGATTCTTTCATCTTAGATGGCTTCATTTCAATAGGAATTGATTTGCCTTTCTCACTTTCCATAGTTAGTTTAGCATTTTCAATAGCTCTCACAAACTTGGATCTTTCTTTTACAAAATCAATTTCACCTTGCACTGGATTGGTGGTTACCATCTTCTGCCAAGCAGTTCGATCTGGCAAAAACTGACTTAGATATGCTTCTATTACTCCCGCCTCTCTTCTAGAGTCAGTAGTCACTAATTCAATTGCTTCAACAGCCCCTTGGTCTATCCAACGATTTTCAATTTTCTTTTCTTTGGTGATTCCAACCTTAGCTCCCGATGTATTTGCTAGATAGATAGAATGTTTTTTAAAGCAATTCGCCTCAGCCCATTTAGGCTCACGACAAGTTCCTAAATGATAGTGACAAAGAGTCGGAGACATGATACAAAGATCATTTTGTGCAAGTTCCACAAAACAATTATAACATGATCCTTGGTTAAAACTTTTTTTGGTAAGCTTTCCACAATTCACACAACGAATCTTACCAGAAAATTTCAATTTAATCAACTTACCAATCTTACTAGAAATATTTGATATAGATTTTTCTAAAGCTTCTGACTTTCCTGGTTTTTTACCGTTCAATTCGTCCGCATATTCTACATAGCATAAATCGTATTGAATTTCAATATGGGATTGATCCTTGGAATTTGACTTCCAGGTTTTACCCATCATTCGCAGGTAGCCTTTGGTAATATTTTTTTTACTCATGCAATAAAACTATTCTTTAGAAAGCAATTTAGAATTCAAAAAGAAATCCTTTATAAAAAACTTTGCTATTCCTTTATTTCGAATAGTCAATTTCTTCTCCACTCTTCACCCAATTCTCTGAATTCAATTCCACAGAGATCAAGGATTTAAGTGTGGGTTCTTTATTTTCATTTGTCCAATTGAATACAATAACTCTTTCTTTGAATCTATAATGAGAAATCAATCCATTGGAATCGTAATAAGCAATGATTGAATCTGGGTTTGTTTCATTCTGTAAGCTAGATGCACCGATTTGAAGTGCGATTCCACCAATCAAAGGAATTTTTTTATCCGATTCCCAAATAGCAATAGTTCCCCCTGCCTTATATTCTAAGCTAGGATCCTTTACAGGTAGACTAGAACTACCATCATAATTCAAAAGACTGCATGGAAAATCACCAGGCATACTTGGAAACATTTCTGGACATTGTGAATACTGGTACAGTTTTTCTTTTGTAAAAGTTAACTTTGATAGAAGAGAAGTTCTTACTTTTGCGAAAGCGTAGGCTTTGAGACGAGTCTTCAACTGTCTTTCTGGCAGAGGCACCCATTTAGAAATTTCAGATGCATCTTTCTCGCTAATTTTTATTTCGGAATTTGGTAAAGCTCTTGAATTGACCTTAGATTTCTCTGAAGAAGATTTTTCTTCTGAAAATAAAGAGCGAACATTTGTTACTGATAAAAATGTGATAGCCATCAGAGCAAAAACACTAAGTGTATATTTAAAATTTTGTTTCATAGAATCTCCTTTAATACAACCAATACAATTTTGCTTTATTGTTGTATTTTACTTCTTTCTCTTTAAATGATTTTGTAAAAGTCTCATACTGGACTCCCTCATTAATGGCAGACCTTATCTTAGAATTGCCCCAAAGATAATCGATTGAATAAACCTTAGACCATCTAGTCCAAGCAAAATCTTTGGAATACATTTTCTTCATTGTTGAAATTAAATTATATGTCAGCTTCAAGGGATCATAATTAGCATTCACAAGATTCATCCTTAGACCCTTGCAGATTTTGCCAGTATGAGGACCAAATGTAGGTTTAAAATATACAGGAGTGAAATAGTATTCCTTGTTAGATGACTTATTTAATACTTCAGCAAATTTTTCAGGATGATTCATCCAGGGTGCACCAAAATAAACAAAAGGCGCTTGTGTACCTCGTCCTACAGAAACATTTACCCCCTCTAAAAATACTAAACTAAAATAATTTCTTGCACTATCCAAATTTGGCAAGTTAGGTGATGGTGTATTCCATGGGATACCAGCATTTTCCATTGATTGCCCTCTCTTGTATTCACCCACAGGAACAACTTCGAGATCTACTTTCTTCTTCAGATATTCAGCGTTATAGAAAAGAGCTGCCTCACCCAAAGTAAGTCCTGTAAATAAGGGGCTTGGAAATTCTCCTGCAAAATTCTGAAATCCTTTTTCCACAAAATCTCCTTGTCCACCAAGATGCATGCTAGGTGAAATATGATCCAAGACTACAAAACGAATTTTGCGACCAGCACTTGCATCCATCAATCGCTTAAGGACCGTTAGGTAAGTATAACACCTCATTCCCATACCTTGTACATCAAATACAATTGCCTCAGATTCTTGCACGACCTTGAGAAGATCAGCAGTGGACAGTTTGTATATATGATAGATCGGCAGATCAAAAGTAGAATCAAGGGTTACTGGACTTTTATTGAACTCTTCTTCGAGACCAAAAAATCCATGCTCAAGTCCTATCAATTGGCTTAAAATAGCGCCTTGTTTAGAAAATTCCGTCTTGATGCGATCTGGGTTTATCCCAATTCCAGAAGGGTTTGTAACTAATAGAATCTTTTTTCCTTTTAAATTAGGTAGCACTCGGTTATAAAAAGTTTCCGCCGAAGGGATGATCTTCGAATCATCAGGGTGAAGCCGAATTTGGTGTTGGCTTTCCGAACAAAGGGACAAGGTAAAAAAGTTTAAAAATAGGAATAAAGCTAATTTTTTGTTCATCTATTGTTATTCTTTTGAAAAGGGCTATCTTCTCAAGTAGGATATTTTCAGAAAAATTATACATTTCCTTGCAAAACCCCAAGCTTGAACGATGGAATTTTCTTAAATTCTATAAAAATAAATTTTATGATTTTTAAAAAATCACTTAAAGAAATCGTAAAAATTTTAGTTTAGGAAATTTTGCATTCGCATAAAAGACTACAAAAATAAAGCATGAATTAACAGCTATTTAAGATTAGTTTAAATCAACCAATAACCTTTTAAATTTAAATATGAACAAAACCCATTACTTGATAACAATCCTTTTTCTACTTTCCATGGCAAATTGCGTAAACGCTAATCTTGAAAACCCTTGCGATATACAGTCGGAATCCTTTTTAAATACAATATTCGTTAAGTCTCTAATTCGAGACTCCAGTTCACACTGCGGATACAGTCTGCAATTCAATAATCCTACCCCACCTACAAAGAGCCTGTCGACTATGATGGCATCCAATCATACTCTACTCAAGTTTGAAGATGGTCGTGTCAAAGCATGGGGCGACGGAACCCTTGGGCAACTTGGTTATAATAATAACAAAAATATTGCAGATGGTGCCGCTGGAAATCTCACTATCCAACAATCTGCTTTCCTTCCAATCACAGAAACCGTAACCCAGCTTGCTGAAGGAGACGTCCACAGTTGTGCCTTACTTAGCTCAGGCAATGTTAGATGTTGGGGGGAAGGTGCCGATGGTCGACTCGGATATAATAGTACTGATGCTGTCGGTGATGGTGTGGCTTTAAGTATTGAGGCAGCTGGCAATGTCCCCATCGGAGAAAAAGTAATTCAAATATCTCTAGGAACGGTACATAGCTGTGCTTTGTTAGCAAGAGGAGCTGTTCGGTGTTGGGGTAGAGGTGACTTCGGACAACTAGGATATAATGATACACAAGCTATAGGTGATGGATTCGGACCGAGTATTCAAACGGCTGGAGATGTTCCCTTGGGTGGAACTGCAACTCAGATCTCAACAGGTGACCAACATACCTGTGCACTTATGAGCAACCAAGCAGTACGCTGCTGGGGAGGAAATGGTTCTGGACAATTAGGTTATAATAATACAACTCAAATCGGTGCTGGTGGTCAAACTATTATAGATTCTGGGGACATTCCCCTCGGTGGACTAGCCATTCAAATCACCTCAGGGGCAAGTCATTCCTGTGCTCTATTAAATAATGGAGCAATGCGATGCTGGGGAGAGGGTGCTGATGGGAATTTAGGTTACAATGCTTCTAACAATATAGGCGACTCTGCCCCTTCTAGCATCATTACCACAGGTGATGTTCCTACAGGCGGGATCGTGAAACAAATTACTGCTGGATTTTTTCATACCTGCGCTCTCTATGAGCTTGGGAATGTGCGGTGTTGGGGAGATGGTAGCAGTGGACAATTAGGGAATAATACCAATACAAATATAGGCGATGGTTTTACACCAAGTATTATTGCTTCTGGAGATATCAACCTAGGAGGAAAAGCAACTCAAATTTCAGCAGGATCTAGTCATACCTGTGCCTTGTTAGATACAGGATCGGTTCGATGCTGGGGAAATGGTGGAAGTGGTCGCTTAGGCTATAATTCAACCTCTAACATCGCAAATGGAACTGGACTAACCATTCTCCAGGCTGGCGATATAATTCTTGAGTGAAATATTTGCCTATAGTATCATCAAAAGTGCATTAACTTGAACTTTTATTCACAAGATTTATTCAAATTTGGTAAGATTTTACTCCTTACTCTAACATAGCCACCATAACTTGGAGCTTAGTTTTCTTTGGAGAAGTTGTTTTCTTGAGAGTTTCTATTGCTTTGTAGTGTTCGTTGATGGTCGTCCAATAGGCATTGACTCCACCCCATTTGCGAACAGCTGCAGGCCCTGCATTGTAGGCAAGAGTTGCTTTCTCTAGATTTCCCATTTCTTTAGTTAAATAATTCATATAAGCAACACCAATAGTAATATTGATTTCTGGTTCTTGGATTTTTTTGTGTTCATAGGGAATCCCATTTTTTTCAGCCATCCACTTCGCAGTAGGATGAAGAAGTTGCATATAACCTTGGGCTTTTTTCTTGGATCTTGCTGTTTTCTTAAACTGAGATTCAGTTTGGATCATTGCAAGAAGGAAGGAGGTCTTATTGATTCTGAGACTGTCTATGCTATTGCCAAAATCAAGGTTTTGTGATTCTTGAATCACTGTGTCTACCAAACGATTCAATTCTTTAGGATCAATTTTTGATCTCTGGCTAAGGATATAAGATTGAACAAATTCTCTTTCTTGTAGGATTTGATTTTCTTGGTAACGAGATAGAACCTGCTCGTTGGTAGACTGGAAAACAAATAGCAGCAAAAAGCTGAAAGAGATTCGTTTCAAAAAGGGAATTTTCGCTTTTTTCTTCAACTTGGGTTTTTGAGCCGAGAAACCTTCTGTATTTTCGTTTAAAGTTGTTTGTTCGTTTTTCATTTTCGCCTCTTTTTGTGCATCGCACAAATCTTGAGACCATTTTGTGCGGCGCACAAATTTGGACAAGAATAAAATAGATTATTTTTTGAGCAGAGGGTAGTTATTTTTTCTAGAATTAAGAGATTTTTTCCTTAAAAATTTGAAATCTATCCAAAAAACCAGATATCAGGCACAATCTAGGTTTCTATGAGGGCTTATTTATTTTCCTAAACCCATGACATCATCAGTTCCCTTGGTGAGATAGTAGGCTGCGATGATAGGGATAAAGGTAATCATTACGATAAAAACTGCTACAACATTGGTAACTGGTCTTTGTCTGGGTCGAATCAGCTCTGTCAGCATCCAGATTGGCAGCGTGGTTTGTTGGCCTGCGGCAAAAGTTGTTACAATCACCTCATCAAAGGAAAGAGCGAAGGCAAGCATTCCTCCCGCAAGAAGTGCCGTTGCTATATTGGGCAGTATAATATGTCGAAAGGTTGCGAAGCTATTTGCACCCAAATCCATCGAAGCTTCCAACTGAGAAAGAGAGGTTCTTCGAAATCTTGCGAGTACATTATTGTAAACAGTCACAATACAAAATGTAGCATGGGCGATGACAATGGTATAGAAACTAAAGGGAATATCAAACATGGAAAAGGCTGACCTAAGAGAAATCCCCGTTATAATTCCTGGGAGCGCGATAGGAAGAATCACTGCAAAAGAAATAATTTCTTTACCAAAGAATTTTGCCCTATGAACGGCCGCCGCAGCCAGAGTTCCAAGTACTAGCGCGCAAAGTGTGGACCAGGTTGCCACTTCAACGGAAAGTTTGATCGCCTGCCAGATATCATTTCTTTCCCAGACAACTGCAAACCATTTTGTCGTATAACTAGGTGGAGGAAATTGATAGGATTTCTCTTCCGTAGTGAAGGCGTAGAGAAAAATAAAAAGAATGGGGACATGCAAGAATAAAAATCCAATGATAGCAAATGCTTTAAGACTCCAGCTTGCTCTTCTTTGGGAGGCTGAGTTGGTTTTTTTCTTATTCGAAGATTTAAAGGGCATGGAAAGCTCCCAATTTCTTAGCTATCCAAAGATACAATGCCATGATAAGAATGGGCACTATAGAAAATGCAGCCGCCAAAGGTATGTTACCTGCAGTCCCTTGGTGGGAATAGACTGCCTGACCAATGAAGATTGCTGAAGGGCCAATGATTCCTGGAATGATATAATCTCCCAAGGTTAAAGAAAAAGTGAATATAGAACCAGCAGCAACACCTGGGAAGGCAAGAGGGAAGATTACTTTCCAAAAAGTTTTGCCCGGAGGACTTCCCAGATCCGAACTTGCTTCCATTAAATTCTTAGGAATTCTTTCCAAGGATGCTTGGATGGGCATGATCATAAAGGGTAGCCAAATATAAAGAAAGACCAAGAAGGTTCCAAAATAAGAAATAGAGAGAGATGGACCACCTAATACAGGCGTACTGAGAAGTAGATCAAGAAACCATGTGAGTCCAATTTTGCCAAATAACCAACTGATCGCACCTTCTTTGGCAAGAAGCAATTTCCAAGCATAGACTCGAACCAAATAACTTGACCAAAGTGGAAGCATAATGGCTAGATACAGCCATGGCTTAGATCTCTCACTGGCAAAATGTGCCAAATAGTACGCCATAGGAAATGCAATCATAGCTGAGGCGATTGTAACAACAGTAGCCATAGAAGTTGTTCGTAAGATAATATCGAAATTTGTGATTGTAAAAAGTTGTTTATAACTTTCGAGAGATAGCTCTTTTACAATGAGTCCAGTGTAGCCATCAATATAGAAAAAACTCTGAAGCAGCAGCGTAAGCAAGGAACCAAAATAGATAATGCCCAACCAAAGAACAGGAGGGATGAGCAATAAAATTAGAAATAACTTATTGCGAAAAAATAAATAATTTGAAATACGCTGTGCAATTGTGCTCATGCTTAACCTACCAGAACTTGGCTATCGGCTTGGTTCCAACTTAATTTCACTTCTTTATCCTTTGCTAAAGAAGGTAGAATAGAATGAGAATTTGCTAAACTTGCGAGAATTTTAATTCCAGAACTCGTATAGAATTCAACTTTTGTATGAGATCCAGTATAAACGAGAACACCTACCTGAGCTTTTAATGAAATAGACGATGAGTCTTGGTTATTAGGAAAATTGCCTTCAGTGGCTTCTGCTACCTGAATTTTCTCAGGACGAACTAGATGCGTATTGGAATTACCGAAGATCTCCTGGGAGATTGCCCCCTCGAAAATATTCGAAAGACCTACGAAATTGGCAACAAAACTAGTCTTAGGTTTCTCATAGATTTCAAAGGGAGTTCCAATCTGTTCCACCTTACCATTATTAAATACTGCAATCCTATCGCTCATAGTCAGAGCCTCTTCTTGGTCATGGGTAACGAAAACAAAAGTAATCCCCACCTTGCGTTGTAAAAGCTTCAACTCCATCTGCATCTGTTCTCGTAGCTTGAGGTCTAGGGCACCTAAGGGTTCATCGAGAAGAAGAACTCTTGGTTTATTGATTAAAGCTCGCGCCAAGGCTACTCTCTGTCTCTGTCCACCCGAAAGTTGAGATGGTTTGCGATCGTAGACATCGGGTAACTGGATCATATCTAACATTTCTAATGCCTGTTTCTTTCGCTGAACTTTAGAGACGTTTCGTATCATGAGTCCATACTCTACATTTTCACCGACAGACATATGAGGGAAGAGGGCATAATCCTGAAATACAGTATTCACATCTCTTTCGTAAGGTGGTAGATTGCCAGCATCTTGACCGTGGATACGAACAATTCCCTCTGTCGGATTCTCAAAACCAGCAATCATCCTCAGACAGGTTGTCTTACCAGATCCTGAAGGTCCCAGCATGGAGAAGAATTCCCCTTCCCTAATTGCAAAATCAACTTGGTTGACCGCTATAACTTCTCCAAAATGACAGGAAACATTTTGAAATTCAACTGCGGATTGGCCTGAGGCAGGAGGTGGATTCTGATTCATGGATTGCCTACTTTTGCAAAAAAGATATATATAAAAACGTTCAGACAGCAAATAACAAGGGAAATAGAATAGAATTCATATTTCGAATCAAGAATAGGAATCTTGTTAGATGCTGCCTAAAATAAATAAACTTGATTATCTACCGCTGATCACAGAAATCATTTCTGTAACCCATCTATGATAAGGAACGCAAGTTCTCCCCCCTCCACAATTGGATTCAGGAGTTCTCCAGAACCAAATTTTATCAAAATTATCAAGACCATTAGTCTTACAACCTGCATCTGTTAGAAGAGCATTGCCTTTACAAGCATCTAAGTTAGCTGGAACAGATCCAAACCAAGCAGCTAAATCGCCCTGCACTTTTGCATCAATAGAGTGTTCCATCCATTTGTAAGCACAATTTGGATGTTCTGAATTTACATGAAGCATAGTTGTATCTGCCCAACCTGTTGCACCTTCTACTGGAACTACTGATTTTATAGGAGCATTATCAGCTTGTAAAAGATTCACTTGGAATGGCCAAGAAGAAGAAGCAACAAATCCTTCGTTCTTAAAATCCTCAATCTGAACAAAGGCATCATGCCAATATTTTGGAACAATTTTTCTTTGTTCTTTCAAAAGTTTAACGGCTGCTTCGAATTGCTTATCATCTAGTTCATATGGATTCTTGATACCTAAAGACTTATCATTGTGCATTAAATAAAGCGCAGCGTCAGCGATATAAATTGGTCCATCAAAACCTTGTACTCTATTCTTATTGGATTTACCATCTGGCAAATTCATTTCTTTGAAAACTACTTTCCAAGAATTAGGAGCTTCTTTGAAAACTTTAGAATTGTACATTAGAACATTAGCTCCCCACTGATAAGGAACTCCGTAATGCTTTCCGTCAACTGTATGCCATGGAGCTTTCTTTAAGCGATCGTCTACCTTGCTCCAACTTGGAATCAAGTCAGTATTGATTTCTTGAACTTTACTTCCTTTGATCAACCGAAGAGATGCATCTCCCGAAGCGGTTACCAAGTCAAAACCACCTTCGTTCATAAGAGCAACCATCTCATCCGAGGTTGCCGCAGTTTTAACGCTTACTTTACAGCCAGTTTCTTTCTCAAAAGAAGTTACCCAGTCAAAACCCTTGTCGGTTTCACCTCTTTCAATATAGCCTGCCCATGCAACGATGGATACTTCGCCCTCACCAGAACCAACTTCAGTTAGAACTTGACCTGTCTTCTTGCCTCCGCAAGCAACCAACAGAGCTATGCTGCTAGCCATTGCGAGTATATGAATTCTATTCATATTCATTTCTCCTGTTTGTAATCTTAGAATAACTAATTAAAAGCTTAGACTAATAAGACTAAAAAATAATCTATTTTTGCAAGAATTTTATTATTTTTCAATCAATCGATTGATTGAATCGTCTATATACTATCATGACAAAAAGTTTAACTCTAGTGCAATCCGATTTACCAATGAACGAGAAAATCATTGAAATCGCGACCAAGCTTTTTGCAGAAAAAGGTTACCAAACAGTATCAACTAGAGAAATTGCTGATTATTTAGGCATTAATATTTCCACTTTTCATTACCACACGGGCGGGAAGAGCAACCTTTACAAATCTGTGATCGAAAGTCTGTACCAAAGAGAATTGCAAGTGCTAAACCAACCAATTCTTGATTTTGAAGAAAGTAACTTTTCTGATAAAAAGAAAGTTCAAGATACTCTACTGAGGGCATTGGAAGGATTTCTAGATTTAATGCTGAAAGATCCACACAGAGCTCAACTTTATGTGAGAAGATGGTTGGAATGGCCAGATGAATTCATGCCCCAAGAAGTGAAAGTAACACTGAAGACCTTTCAGCCCTTGAAAGAATTTCTAGAAAAGGCAAAATCCAAGAAGTCAATCCGTGACACAGATTCATCTATTTTCATTCGATCTTTTTTATGGATGACCTATGGATATACCATCACAGGTGTTATAGATTGGAAAAATTGGGTATCAGACCCTTTCAAGAAGAAAAACTTGAATTCTTTCAAGGATTACATGCGGGAGTATACAGTTCAAATGCTTTGTGCATTATAGATTATAAAATTCATTTAGAACAAATATATTTACTTTTTAGGAAAGAATTTGATTAATTGATTCAAAAAAAATGAAAGCAACTATGAAATATTTTTATAAACCAACTAAACAAGAGAAAAGAGGATAAATCCATGCAAGAATACAAGATGCTTATAGATGGGGAATGGGTAAATGCTAAGTCAGGCAAGACAAGAGATATCACTGACCCAGCTAATGGTGATTTATTGGCAAAAGTACCTGAGGCAACCGCAGAAGATGCTAAATTTGCTATAGCTGCGGCAAGGAAAGCCTTCGACTCAGGAGAATGGAGAAAGACTTCTGCCCAGGCAAGAGGAAAATTACTCTTCAAAGTATCACAAGCTATTATGGATAATTTTGAGAAGTTTGTTGAAATGGAAGTTAGAGATTGTGGAAAGCCGCGAAGAGAAGCTGAATTCGATGTAACAGACGCTGCCAATTGTTTCGAATACTACGGAGGTCTAGCCACCAAAATTCATGGTCAGACCATGCAGACTCCTGATGGTTCCGTGAGCTTGATTGTTCGAGAACCAATTGGTGTTTGCGGACAGATTGTACCATGGAATTATCCACTTCTAATGTCCTGTTGGAAGCTTGCACCAGCTCTTGCAGCTGGAAATTGCTTGGTATTAAAACCATCAGAACTTACACCCATGTCAGCCTTAGAACTCGGCAAAATATTTACAGAAGTTGGGTTCCCTGCGGGCGTTGTGAATATCATCACAGGTCCTGGTGCAGGAGCAGGCGAAGAGCTCGCTTCCAATCCTATGGTTGATAAGATTGCTTTCACAGGTGGAACTGTTACTGGGAAGAAGGTAATGGAAAATGCTACCCAGAATATAAAGAATGTTACTCTAGAGTTAGGTGGTAAAAATCCCATCTTAGTCTTCGAGGATTGTAATTTTGAATCCGCTGTGGATTGGACATTATTTGCAGCATTTGCCAACCAGGGTGAAGTCTGTTCAGCAGGCTCAAGGCTACTTGTTCAGAAATCCATCCATCGTAAATTCGTAGACGAATTGGTGAAGAGAGTTCCACGAATCAAATTAGGTCATGGATTAGAAGAAGGAGTTGTAATGGGGCCTTTGGTCTCATCATCTCACAGAGACAAGGTGGAATCATATATTAAGATAGGTAAAGAAGAAGGAGCGAAGCTTCTTTGCGGTGGGAAAAGACCAGAGGGCAAAGAATTTGCGAAAGGAAATTTTGTAGAACCAACTATATTTGATGATGTAAAGCCATCAATGCGAATTGCTAGGGAAGAAATTTTTGGACCTGTGCTTTCGGTAATCCCTTTTGAGACAGAAGAAGAAGCTATTTCTCTTGCCAATGACTCTGAGTATGGGCTTGCAGCAGGAGTCTTTACATCTAACCTAACAAGAGGACACCGAGTGATCAATCAATTGAGAGCAGGGATCACTTGGATCAATAACTACCACCCAACCTACAATGAAATGCCTTGGGGTGGTTACAAACAGTCCGGTATTGGAAGAGAGTTAGGTCTATTTGGAATTGAAGCCTACCTCGAGACCAAACAAATTAATATTTGGATGGATGATAATCCTATTGGTTGGTATTAGGAGCTCCGACTTATGCATATCAATCTCAAAACAAAAATTCCAGGACCTAAATCTATCTCATTGATGGAAGAAAGAAAGAAGCATGTAGCAAGAGGTCCTTTCCATAGTACACCCATCTTCATAGAAAAAGCCCACGGTGCAAAAGTTTGGGACGTAGATGGAAACCAGATGCTAGATTTTGCCTCGGGAATAGGAGTCGTTAACGTTGGTCATACGGCTCCCGAAGTTGTAGCCGCTATCCAAGAGCAGGCAACTAAAAATATCCACTCCAGTATAAATGTTCTTGCTTACGATGGTTATATTAATCTTTCTAAAAAAATCAATGAAGCAGTGCCAGGAGATTTTGCAAAGAAAACTTTCCTCTGCAATAGTGGTGCAGAGGCTGTAGAAAATGCGATCAAGATTGCAAGATCTTATACAAAAAGACAAGCTATAGTTTGCTTCGACCATGCATATCATGGAAGAACCTATATGGCGATGAGTCTTACTTCCAAAGTAAAATTCTACAAACATACTTTTGCACCCTTCAATCCTGAAGTCTACCGTGCTCAATTCCCTTACCAATACCGTTGTCCAACCTGCAATGGGAACTGCTCCGCATCGAATACGAATTCAAACTCGAATTCCAAAGCCATTTCAAGCACGAAGCAAACAGAAACCTTCAGATCCGATTTGGAATCCAAATGTGAACCTTGCTTTCAATCTTTTGTGAATATGATCCAAGGTCAAATTGGAGCTGAAAATGTAGCCGCCGTTATCATTGAGCCCGTGCTAGGAGAAGGGGGATTTATTCCTGTCCCCATAGGCTATATGAAATCCCTCCGGAAATTCTGTGACGATCATGGAATCCTTCTCATACTAGATGAGATCCAATCAGGTTTTGGTAGAACTGGCAAAATGTTTGCTGTGGATCACTATGGTATAGTTCCCGATCTCATGACCCTGGCAAAAGGACTCGGTGGCGGTATGCCTATAGCAGCCGTTACTGGCAAGGCGGAAATCATGGATGCTCCACCCGAAGGTGGAATCGGAGGAACCTATTGCGGCAATCCCGTAGCCTGTGCTGCGGCGCTAGCCGTCTTTGAGCTTTTTGAAAAAGATAAGGGAGCACTTCTTTCCCACTCAGAACACATTGGCAAAATAATTGCCAAACGATTAGACTCCTGGAAGAAATCCTATTCACAAGTGGGAGATGTCAGAGGGCTTGGTCCCATGCAAGCCTTGGAGTTCGTAAAAGATAATAACACTAAGGAACCTAACAAGGAATTAGCTTCTAAAGTAGCCAAATACTGCTATGAGAATGGCCTTATTTCAATCACGGCTGGAACCTTTGGAAATGTGATTAGAATACTCGTTCCTTTAACTATATCCGAAGAAGAATTGGAAGAGGGTCTGAATGTAATTGAAAAAGGGATTGAAGCAAGCTTATGAGTAAAACCATAAAACAATGGATTGGTGGTAAATGGATAGAATCAAAAGAATCTCACCGAGTAAACAATCCATATGATGGAAAGAGCTTAAATGAATACGGTATTGCTTCACCTGAAGAAATCGAAAGTACGCTTCAAGCAGCTGCCCAGGCTAAGAAACCATTCGAGAAAAGTTCTCGTTTTATTCGAGCAAGGCTGCTTGCTGCTATGCAACATAAAATCCAAGCTAGAAAACAAGAATATATAGATATCATCATTTCTGAAGCAGGAAAGCCTCATACACTTGCTGATGGAGAAGTTACAAGATGTCTTGCTACCTTTCAGACTGCTTCGGAAGAAGCGACCAAATTTGTCGGTGAGACCTATGCTATGGATGTGGATGCTGGAGGAAGAGCCTTTGCAACAGCAAGAATAGAATTCTTTCCCAAGGGCATCATTCTTGCTATAACACCATTTAACTTTCCATTGAATTTAGTGGCACATAAAGTCGCCCCTGCTCTTGCTGTGGGTGCGCCTATAATTTTGAAACCAGCTCCCCAAGCTCCTGGAGCGGCATTTCTTCTTGCCAAGATATTTGAAGAAGCCTGTCTTGATGTGAATGATGAATTCGGAAAAGAAGACGATCTCATCCCTAGTTCAGCATTACAAGTGCTATTCGCAAGCAATGAAAATGCAAGTTTACTCAGCAAAGACTCTCGCATATCCATTATTAGTTTCACAGGCTCACCATCCGTAGGATGGAAATTACAAGAAATCGGAAACAAAAAGAAAGTTTTATTAGAATTAGGTGGAAATGCTGGAGTGATACTAGCATCTGATGCCGATTTAAATCTAGCCGCAGCGAGATCTGCTTTTGGAGCGACTGCTTATGCTGGTCAATCTTGCATCTCTGTTCAAAGAATTTTTGCAGTAGCTGATATATACGATGAGTTTAAAGAGAAATTAATTTCTGAATTTACTAAAATAAAATCTGGAGATCCAAAAGACAAATCCGTGATAGTAGGTCCGCTGATAGATGCGAAATCTAAAGAAAGAATTCTCTCTTGGATAGATGAAGCTAAAAATGCGGGAGCAAAAGTTTTGGTTGGTGGAGATTTTACAGGAGGAGTGTTAAATGCATGCCTACTTGAAAATGTACCAAGTGACTGCAAGCTATCCCAAGAAGAGGCCTTCGGCCCTGTAGCTATTCTAGAAAAAGTTGCAAACCTCCAATCCGCAATAGACAAAGTCAATGACTCTAAATACGGATTGCACGCAGGAGTATTCACAAATCATATAGGTAATATCCAAAGATGCTTCGATGAACTGGAAGTTGGTGGTGTGATTATTAATGAAGTTCCTACATTTCGAGCAGATCATATGCCTTACGGTGGGATGAAAGAATCTGGCATCGGAAGAGAAGGAGTTCGTTATGCAATGGAAGATTTCTGCGAGCGTAAGACATTAGTTATAAAAAAAAGTAATTTATAAAACAAAAATAGTATTTAAATAAGTTAGAAAATCCCAAGGAAAAAGTATTCCTCCTTGGGACTAAAGATAAATAAATAAATAAAATATGTTAATAATTATTTAGATATTTATTTTCCAAATGAATTTTATCTTATTCGATAACTCCCATTAGTTAGTTGTTGGTTCGAAATCTTCAAGTTTATCATTCACCCAATCTCTGACTTCTTTCTTCTGATCTGCATTGAGTATGGCATATATCTCTGCAAAATACTCAGGTGCTTTGAACATAAGATTATCCTTCTTAGTAAGATCTTCTTTGATCTGCGTACTAAGTGTATTCACATCAGGATTGTCTTTTAGAAATTCTGATTTGATTCTACCAATGCTTTTCATTCTTTCTTGATGACCTATCTTTAGATCAGCTTGTATCCTTGATCGGATGGATTGGTACTTCACATTTTGCGCTTCATCCAAATCTAATTTAGAAACTTTTCTATCCATGTGACTTAGAATTTTCTCACTATGGTCCCTATTCCATTTAGGTCTGCAATGCGAGAATGCACCTAGAGTCAACACTCCAAAAAGTAAGAAGGTAGCGAATTTAAAAATTTTTTTGGCTCTCATTAGAACCCTCCTTTAATAGATCTATAATAATCTATTTTAAGGCTGTAATCTTGTTCTTCATGTAAAACTTTGTAAGCAGAACTTTACAATCTATCTATTAATTGTAAAAATTTGTAAAATTGATAGCTAATTCATTATAATATATCTTTAAGTCCTTGTCATTTCTTGCTTGAACTTATGATTAAGCTATGTCTGAAATGAAAATCCTCGTTATCGATGATGATGTAAAATTACAAGATCTACTTAAACAGTATCTTGAAAATCGAGAGTATAAAGTATATAGTCATTTTATAGGCTCTGATGTAGATGAAAAGATACAATCTGTCCAACCTGAGCTCATAGTTTTAGATATTATGCTTCCAAATAAATCTGGCTTGGAAGTATTAAAAGAAATTCGAACTAGTAATAATATTCCAATCTTAATTCTTACAGCTAGAGGCGATGATTCTGACCGTATTGTTGGACTTGAACTGGGTTCTGATGATTATCTTCCGAAACCTTTTAATCCAAGAGAACTGGATGCACGTATTCGTGCTATACTTAGAAGATACAATTCCAATAGCTCAGATAATGATAAGTCCAGTTCTCAAATCTCAATTGGTGAACTATACTTTGATCGTATAATTCGAACTCTAAAATTCCAAACTAAAGAAGTGGAATTATCTTCAGCAGAAGCAGATATTTTTTATGTGCTCACAACTGATTGTGATAAAATTTTCACAAGAGATGAAATCATGAATATAACGAAAGGTAGAGACTTTATGGGGTTTGAGCGAAGCATAGATGTTCACGTATCTAAGCTTCGGAATAAGATGGACGAAATCGGAGCAGGAGGTAACCGCATCCAAACTATCTGGGGTAAGGGTTACAGATTTATACGAGATATAAAATCATGAGACTTTATTTAAAATTATATATCGCTTTTTGCCTAACACTACTTTTTGCAATAGCGATTATGGTTACTTTACTATTTCATATGAATGAAATGAATGAAAAAGCTCAATGGGAATCTTTTCTTTCTGATCGAGTAAAATCACTTTCTGAGTTGGTGATAAATAATTTACAAAACGATAATTGGGAATCAAATAGAGTCAAAGCAGCGCAGCTTAGTTCTGAAAGAATCGGACGATGGATTGGTGGGAAGGTTTGGATCTTAGATTCAACAGAAACAATTTTAGGAAGTAATTCCAAAGAAGATATCCCTAAGATAGTAGGAAACCATTTTATAAAAATTGAGAATAGTCAATTTAGCAAAAGCGAACATTCATGGTTAGCGAAAATTAATTTATTAGAAGAAGGCCTTATAGTAGTTATTTCTATTCCAAAACCTGATAGAGGAGGTCCACATCTTATTCTTGGAATAGTATTAGCCCTTCTATTAGGGTTTATTATTTTATTTCTTCCCTTGAACTATTTGATTGGGAAGCCTTTAACAGAAATTAAGAATACGGCATTGGAAATCGCTCAGGGAAATTTAAACAGAAGAGCCAAAATTTATTCGAAAGATGAATTAGCAAGTGTTGCTGAAACCATCAACCTAATGGCGAATCAAATAGAAAGAGCACTCCAAAACTCTAAGGATGTAAATGCACATGTTTCCCATGAACTTCGTTCTCCTATTGCTCGGATGAGAGTGATATTGGAATTACTTTCCGATGAAAGCGAAGAAACTAATACAGGAATTTTGAAACGTAAAAAAGAACTGACTCATGAAATTGAACGAATAGATGAGCTAGTTGGTGCGGTTCTACAACTTTCCAAATTGAATAGCCAAGAAGGAAGTTACCAGGATACAAATTTAAACACTTTATTAAATAAAATTCTCACTGATAGAAATGAATATATTCAGGATAAAAATATTAAACTTACTAAATCAATCGAACAAAATACATCCGCTTTTCTAGATCCAGTATGGTCAGAGTCCATCTTTAAAAATTTAATCGATAATTCATTGCTATATGGAAATCCCAAAGATGAGATTATAATCGAGTTAAAAATTATTGGGAATATAATAAGTTTTTCAATTGAAAATGGTATTTATGAAAATATTCTTAATACAGAAAAATTGTTTCTTCCTTTTGTTAGGGGAGAGAATGAAGAATCTCTTCAAAATAAAGAAGGATTAGGTCTAGGTTTAGCACTTTCCAGAAGTTCAGCAGAGAGAATGGGCGGAAGCTTAGAAGTATGGCAAAATCTTAAAAAAATTCGATTCACTTGGAATCATCCTATAACATGAAATAATCCGACTTCCCTAGCGCATTCCTATTGTGCCTAAAAATTGAATAAACTGTTGTTATATGAAATAAAAATTATTTAATGATTCCCTTCGTCAATTTTTTTAGACATAGTTTCTCCCTTTAGATTATCCAATAAAGAATCTAATTTTTTCAAAGAATTAATAAATTGACCTTTGATTATTTTATGTAACATATTATATCTACAGTAAAGATAGGCTCAAAATTTGGAAATATCTCTAATTTAAAGATTCAAATTGACGGAAAAATATCTCATACCTTGACAAATTGCTGAATCTTTTTTTTACTTCCCATATGAGTTCTAATCTAATCAGTAATGCAATCTTAACTATTCGAAATGTAAGCAAAAGCTACGAGAACGGGTTTAAGGCATTGATTAATATTAACCTCCAAATTAAACGAGGAGAAATAGTGGCAATACTTGGACCAAATGGTGCAGGTAAGACTACATTGATTTCTATAATCTGCGGAATCGTATCTAAGAGTACGGGAGAAGTACTTGTGGATGGAGATAGTATCATTGACAAATTTAGGATTACCCGATCAAAGATAGGAATCGTTCCACAAGAATTGCATGTACATGAATTTGAATCTGTCTGGTCTACCTTACAATTTACAAGGGGATTGTATGGCAAGAAACCTAACAAAGAATATTTGGAATCTATTTTAAAATCTCTATCTCTATGGGATAAGAAAGATCAAAAAGTTATGACTCTCTCAGGTGGGATGAAGCGAAGAGTTCTCATTGCAAAAGCTCTCTCTCATGAGCCATCGATCTTATTTTTAGATGAGCCTACAGCAGGAGTTGATGTAGAACTTCGTAAAGATATGTGGCGAATCGTAAGTGAGCTTAGAGAAAAAGGCGTCACTATAATCCTTACAACTCATTATATTGAAGAAGCAGAAGAGATTGCAGATAGAATTGCAATCATGACTCGGGGCGAATTAATCCTAATTGAGAACAAGGATAGCCTAATGAAGAAGTTAGGGAAAAAGGAATTACTACTTGAATTAAAGAAACCAATTAAATCTATCCCAACAAGTCTTAGTAAACATAAATTAGAAATCTCGCAAGATGGGAATCAACTTCGATACAATTTCAATAGCCAAAGTTCTGATAAAGGCATAGCGAATTTATTAGATGATCTTAAAAAGGCGAAAATCAATTATAAAGACTTACATACTAAGCAAAGTTCTCTAGAAGAAATCTTTGTGGAACTCATTAAGGAATCAAAATGAATTTTCAAGCAATAAAATCAATTTACAATTTTGAAATGGCAAGAACAGGAAGAACCTTAATCCAAAGTATTGCCTCCCCTGTCATCTCAACTTCTTTGTATTTTGTGGTATTCGGTTCAGCTATTGGATCCAGAATCCAAGAAGTAAGCGGAATTAATTATGGATCATTTATCGTTCCAGGACTCATCATGCTTTCTCTACTAACAGAAAGTATTTCAAATGCTTCCTTTGGAATTTATTTTCCGAAATTCACTGGAACCATGTATGAGATTCTAGCAGCACCAATTTCCATGCTTGAAATAGTAGTCGGATTTGTAGGAGCTGCTGCAACCAAATCATTAATCTTAGGAATACTCATGCTTGCTACAGCATCACTATTTGTTCCTATCCATATAGAACATCCCATCTTAATGATACTTCTCTTAATTCTAACTTGTATTAGCTTTAGTCTATTTGGATTTCTAATTGGTATTTGGGCGGATGGATTTGAGAAGCTACAACTCATTCCGATGCTTATTATAACACCTTTGGTATTTCTAGGTGGAAGTTTCTACTCAATTCATATGCTTCCTCCTTTTTGGAAGACTATTAGTCTTTTCAATCCTGTTCTTTATTTAGTCAGTGGTTTTCGTTGGAGTTTTTACGAGATCTCTGATGTAAGCATTGAGATTAGTTTACTTACTATTTGTGGTTTTCTAGCAGCTTGTATACTTACTTTAAGATGGATTTCTAAAACAGGTTACAGATTTAAAAAATAAACCAATCATTTCTTTAAGATATTTAGAATAGAATAGTTCACAATCTTAAAGTAAGGTAAGGTAAGGTAAGATTTACTATAGCAAAGAACAATAGATTCTATTGAATTAAAATTACATTAAATACAATAGAATCTATCGTCTTATGCTCGTTTCATTCTCCCTGACCTAAGGAATAACCTATCTTGCCATCAAAGGTATAGAGATTTTCTGTCTTAATCACTTCTAAATTTTCAGAATTGAAAGTTGCGAGTAGATCGATTACATCCTTATGAGAAACATCCTTTCCCTCATTGGAAACGAATCTACATCGAAAATGATCGGTTAAGAATGTTTCAGGTTGTCCATCTGGATAAACTTTCACTCCTCGATTAGTAATCAACTTTAGATTAAGGCTGGAATTTTTCATTGCATCCATCTTCTTTCCTAGTGTCTCTGGATCACGATTGTTATATTCATCAATGAATACATCCACACCTACCAATTTCTTTACTTCTAATGTTTTAGGTTTTTGCAGAACGATAGGCTTAGGTTTCTGTAGCTCTCTAACTTTTAAGTGCTTAGGATTCTCACCCAATCGATCAATGATAGCCTGAGTAAATGCTGCAGTACCAACTTTTTGGGTTCCAGGCTCAGATGTAAAAATATCCGCAGTTCGATATCCATCTTCCAATGCTTTGAGGACGGCATTTCTAACTAGGTTCGCTTTTTCAGGCATTCCTATATGAACTAACATTAACACTGCGGCTTTGATTAGTGCAGTCGGATTGGCTATGTCTTTTCCAGCAATATCAGGCGCGGATCCATGAACGGCTTCAAACATTGCAATGGTGTCACCAATATTGGAAGAGCCGCACATACCAACAGAACCAGTAACCTCAGCTGCTATGTCAGACAAAATATCTCCATACAAATTAGGCGCCAAGATTACATCAAACTTCTGAGGATTATTCGCAAGGTGAGCAGCTCCAATATCTATAATCATGCTTTCAGTTTCTATTTCTGGATATTCATCTGCAATTTCCTTGAAGACAGAAGCGAACAATCCGTCCGTAATTTTCATGATATTATCCTTAACCATGCAGGCAATTTTCTTTCTTCCATTTGATCTAGCAAATTCGAAGGCATACCTTACGATCTTCTCTGTCCCAGGTCGAGTGATTAGTTTAAGACATTGAGTAACCTCTCTAGTCTGTCTATGCTCAATACCTGCGTATGTATCTTCTTCATTTTCTCTAACAATGACTAAATCAGTTCCCGGATGTTTTGTCTTAACATATGGATCATAAGTTCTTGCTGGCCGCAAATTTGCATATAAACCAAGAGTCTTTCGAATTGTAACATTTAGGCTTTTATACCCAGTTCCTCTGGGAGTGGTGATTGGTCCCTTAAGAAGAATTGGGTATTTTCTCATTGTGTCCCATGCCGAGTCTGCGATACCTGAAGTCTTACCAGCAAGATAAACCTTCTCTCCTGCTTCGACTTCTTCATACTTTAAATTTGCACCACTCGCATTAAGTATACTAATTACTGCATCTGTAATCTCAGGTCCTATACCGTCTCCTTTAATTAGAGAAATTGTAATAGGATCTGTATCTTTACCCTTAGTTTTGGAATCTTGGCTAACACTACTCATAATAATTCAATCGCTCCCTCTGCTTAATTATTCATGTATTTATTTACATGAATTTTAATTCATGTATTAGACAAGATTTTTTTTTAGCAGAGATAGTAATTTTTGCAATAATTATTCAGGATAATTAGATTACTGCTTTACAAATATGAAACTAAATTTAGAAATGAACCTATAAATCATTATGATATTTTATTCATGTAAAATTATGCGTAACATTACATTCTTATAAAACTATGCCAAAGATAACCAAAAAAGAATTGACTCTACCTCCCAAACGAACAATCGAATGGACCTTCCTATCGAATCATGCACATGTTTTGATCTGTCTTAATCAAAATTCCGAGATGTTACTTCGAGAAGTAGCTTTACTTGTTGGGATAACAGAAAGAGCTGTTCAAGCCATAGTTCGAGATTTAGTAAACGCAAAGATTTTAATAATTGAGAAAGATGGACGGCGAAACAGGTATAAAATTAAGAAAGATTCGAAACTACGCCATCCTTTAGAAGCAAACCATAGTATACAAGAATTGTTGACTTTAGGCTAAGTTCTCTTAAATACAGTTACTAAATTCATTATTATATTAAAATCTATAGCATAAGGCTAGATGAATCCAAATCATTTCATCCCCGCTTCAATGAAGGAAACAAATTAAATTTCAATTATACAAATTTCAGAATCAATATAAAATTGACTCATGAAACTTACAGAGTGGCAAAATTCAGGAAATATATTTCATTATAAGAATTATGAAATATTTTACAAAGAGGAGAATGAGCTTAATACTAAAAAGGAAACTATTCTCTTAATCCACGGATTTCCAACTGCCAGCTGGGATTGGCAAGCGATATGGTACAGATTGTCCGAAAAATTTAATTTACTCACACTGGATATGATAGGTTTTGGATTCTCTGACAAGCCGAACCATTTCCCGTATTCCATCAATGAGCAGGCAAATTTGTTGGAAGCTTTCTTGGAATTTAAAAATATAGAGAACTATCATATACTCTGCCATGACTATGGAGTTACAGTCGCACAGGAACTGCTCGCAAGATTGGAAGATAAGCATATAAAAGAACATCGCATTCTTTCTGTAGCCTTTCTAAATGGTGGACTTTTTCCAGAAACGCATAGACCAAGATTTATACAAAAAGTGCTCCTAAGTCCAATTGGTTTTCTAGTTTCAAGACTTCTTACAAAGAAAAAATTTGCTAAATCTTTCTCAGCTGTATTTGGTTTGAATAAACCTAGTCACTCTGAGATAAATGACTTCTGGGATTTGGTTAAATATAAAGACGGACATTTACTTGCTCATAAACATATTGCTTATATGACTGAAAGAAAAACGTTTCGATCAAGATGGGTTGGAGTTCTTCTTAAGACAAAAGTTCCTATTGTTCTTATCAATGGACCAGCTGATCCAATTTCTGGAATTCATATGGTCGAACATTTTCGTAAGCTTAACTCTGAAGTTCACGCTATCATGCTACCAGATAATGTTGGTCATTATCCCCAGGTAGAAGATCCAGATGCGGTGCTATCAGCTTATTTCAGTTTTATAAAAACTCTTAGTATTCCATAAGCGATTAACTTTGGCTAGAGAACAGAAATCTTCTTCACCAAAACCTGCAAGCAGTCCAGCCTCATATATCGGTTTCAATTGAGTAGCAACTGGTAAAACGACCTTTAGTTCTCTTGCTCTTCGCATAGCATGATTTAGATCTTTGTTCATATTTTTAAGTGCAAAATGTGCAGAATAATTCTGGTTAAGAACAGACCTCATCTTAAAACTAAGCAAGGGAGATGCGCCAGCAGAATTTTCCATAATCTCCATGAATGTATTTGAATCAATACCATCCTTCTCTGCCAATAGAAAGCCTTCTGTATAAACTTGAAAGAGGCCTGCTTGTATCATATTTAAAGCGATCTTAGCTCTTTGACCTGAACTTACAGCCCCGCAATGGATGGTTTTCTTGCCGCAAGTATCAAAGAAATATTTCAATTCTTGGATTTGAGTAGGATCCCCTCCTACCATGAATAGAATTTGTCCACTTTCAGCAGCTAACTTCGAGCCAGTCATAGGCGAATCTAGAAATAATATATTTCTATCCTTGCATGAATTCCACATTTTCAATGTTAGTTCTGGTGAGGTAGTTCCCGTATCAACAATCCATTTTGGTGAAGCTTTCAGAAAATCCTCAGCAAAAAATAATTCTTCGACTACCTCATCCTCAGTTAAACATAATATGACAAGCTCTGAACCTTCCAAAGCATCCTTGAGATTTAAGTGTTGTGAACAAAATGTAGAGTTTAATAGATCTTTTTGTTCTTGAGAAAATTGATCCCAGGATTTCTTTTTTCTTGTAAATAAACGTACAGAATGATTTTTCTTCAAAAGATTTATCGCCATGCCAGTTCCCATAATTCCTGATCCAATGATTGTTATAGTTCTAGATTGTTCTGACATATTATCTCCTTATAAGATGGCCCTTATTTCTATTAACTCTATCAAAAATAGCAAAGCATCATTCATTTCTTACTTTTGCCAAATAGAAAACTTTTAGCAGAATCATAAGAATCAGAGACAACATCTGTTGCCTTTTGAACTGCCTCTGATGATGCTGATCCAGCTAAGCCTCCTATCACTGCACCAGCAGGCCCTGCAAAAAGTATAGAACCAACATATACAGATGCCATCCATACTGGATCAATGAATGCAATATTTTTACCTAAAACACCTCTGTATAAAATTGGAATCTTGAATGCTTTCCCTGCAATTCCTGGCAATGATGCCTCAAAACGCATGTTAACTTTTCCATTGAGTGTATAGACACCTGATCCCTCTGCATTGATTCCCACACCTTCCATATCAAAATTTTTAAGAGTTAAAACTTTATTTTGAAAATTTACCGAGCCTTTAATTGATTTAAAAGAAGTGCTTTTGCCTCCGTTGCCTTCATAAAAGTTTATAGCTTTACCAATTTCAGCTACAGGACGAATGAAATTAGCATAACCTAATAACTCACCATTCCAAATTGTAAAATTACTATCTATGTTTAACCAATTAGCAAAAGAATCTTTCTCAGAAATTCTAGATTTAAGATTTACTACTGCATTCATTTTGCCTGTTAATAATCGATCTTTAGTTACTCTTGCTAAAAGTTTCTGCATATCCAATCCATTTGCATTCACTGATATAGTTATATTATGACCTGAGTCTTTAGGTCTAAATTTACCATTGACATTTACTTTGCCATCATAAAGAAAAATATCTAAATTAGAAAATTTTACTTCTTCATCATTCCCTTGAATTTTTCCTGTTAACTTATGAATGTAATGATTGGCTACTAATATTTTGTTTAAATCTAAATTTACTAAAATACTAGGTGGAAGATTTTTTGATGAATCAACTTCATTTTCTAGCTCAGATTTTACATTTGATTTAGAAATTAATTTCTTTGATTCTATATCTTTGGTTAAATTTTTATTCTGATTTTGTAAATCAGTGATGATAAATGATTTAGTATTGTCGACCTTGCTTAGTAAAGTTACCCAAAAAATTGTAGAATCTAAATCTATTTTCTCAGAGTTGACTTTTGATGTAAGCTCTATTCTATCCTTCCAAGATAGTTCAGAAGTTAAGGATAATTTTGCTTTGTCCTTCAATTCATATAAAAATTTATCTATAGAAAGATTTTGTTCTTTCAGATTCATCTGAAACATAGTTTGAATTGAGATGTCTTGGATTTTTTTATTTTTTGTAGATTCTAATCCTTTCAATGAAAAAGAATTTAAAGCCACAGCTATAGTATTATCTTTATTTTTATTAACATCCAAAGATAGATTAATAATTGAGTTATCGAACTTCGCATCTGGTAGAATTGATAGTATATTATTATATGGATTGAGGTGAATATCTGTAAAATTTATTTGAATTTGTGATTCTATGTTTTCCACATCCCAATTATTTTCAAGAATATGATTGTTTGCTAATAAATGAATTCTATCCCCATTAATTTCTGCATCTAAATTTACCTTAATTTGTCTGTCGGATGAATCAGTATTCAATCGCAAGGATTCAATTTTAATTTGATCCGCCCTTAACCACCTTTGATCGATATAATATAATTTAATATCCTGCAGACTTATCTCATAAGGTAGTAGATTAAGTATCCCGTCAGGTGTATTCTCTGTATCTGAAGCTATCTTATCAACCGTTTCCTGTTCCTTCTTTGTATTAGCAAAAGCTGGTAAAGAACCATCTTCAGAGCGGATAATAAAAACTTCACCTGACTCAATAGATAATGAATCTAATTCAAATTTCTTAAGAAGAAGCGCATAGATATTCCAATAGATTTTAAGTTTCTCTATTTTTGCAATAGAGTATTCTGAAGATGATACACTTATGTCTGTTAATTGAATTCCAGGAAGAGGGAAAATAATAGTCTCTACCTTCTCGTAAGTAATTAGAAAATTAGTCGATTCGTTGATTTGCTTGGAAATCATTCCTCTAATTAAATCCTTATCAAGAATAAATTGAAGTGTGATTAAAATTATAGAAAGTAGAAAAAAGAAAGAAGCAATAATTCCGACTAAAGTGAAATAAATTCTATTTAAAATTCTCTTATCAAAGGGAAAGTATGGATAAGTTTTGGATAGCTTCATAACTAAGAGTTATTAACTTCCAACTTCTTGTCAATCAAGAAGATTCAATAAGGGATTTCAATTTTTACTTTAAAATTACCCTTAATTTCATAGGTAAAATTACCATCTAAACCAGAAATTAAACCTGTTATAAATTCAATTCCAAATCCCGCTGAAATTACATCTGATTGAATTTCGTGTAGATTACTTCCGCTATCATTGTATTGAATTACAATGTGATTATTAAGATACTGAACTTCCAATAGAACACTATTTTTGGAATTTTCATTAAATGCATATTTGAATGAATTAGTTAGCAATTCATTTAAAATGATTCCAAGTGTGGAAATAATTTTGGAATCTAATACTAATGATTCAGATGGAAATTTTAACTGTGGTTCGATTTCTAAAGGAAAAATATTTATCACTTCATGAATCAAAGTTTTTAAATATTCACTTACATCTACTGTTAAAGAATTATTGGAGATATAAAGTTTGTCATATAAAACCATCATCACTTTTACTCTTGATGCTGCATCTAACAAACTTTCCTTTACATTCCCTTTTTCGCCCATTTCTGATTGCAAATTCAACAATGAATAGATAATTAGAAGATTATTTTTAGTTCGGTGGTTAACTTCTTTGAGAAGAGATTCTTTTTCTTTGAGCAGATTTTGTATCTTTTCTTGAGATTTCTTTCGAACAGAATCGTCTCTTAGAATTGCAGTGAATATTTTCTTTCCTGCAACTTTGATTTGGGAAATGGCTGCTTCTATTGGAATTTCTTCTCCATCAGATCTAATTCCTACTACCTTTCCTAAATCACTCATACTTCTAGTGCTAACTCCTGTATTACCAAACTCATCAATGCTTTTATTATGCTCGATATGAAAGCGATTCGGAATTAGTGTATTTATGTTTTTGCCTATCATATCCTGCTCTTTGTATTTAAATAATCTTTCAGCAGCAGTATTAAAAACAATTATATTAAACTTTTCATCTATACTCACAATTGCGTCCATTGCAGACTCAACTATACCATCTAAGCGTTCCTCACTAATTAATAATTCATTTTGAAACTCTTTACGTTCCGTGATATCCCGACTTACAGCTATGTATCCATTAAATTCACCCTCTGGATTAAACACTTTAGAAGTATGTGTTTCTACGTATACTTCACTGCCATCCTTTTTAAATTGTTTAAATTCATTAAAATAAGTCCCTTCTTCATTTAATTTATTTATAACAGTGAGCTTATCATTCTCTTTGAACTCAGTCTTTAGAATATCTCCTACAACTTCACCTATGACTTCTTCATGCTTCCAACCGTATATTTTCTCAGCAGCTTGATTCCAATACTTAATTTTAAAATCTTTATCGGTTCCAATAATGGAATCTTTCACATTGATCAAAAGGCTAGATTGATAGGAAAGCAATTCTTCATTTTTCTTTCGATTAGTGATATCATCGAATGCTAAATAGAAACTTTCCGTATCTAAGCTATAACAAGATATAATGAACCATTTAGATAAGGAGTTTATATAAGTTTCAAATTGCACGGACTCCCCAGTAGATGCTACCTGAATCAACTTAGCAATTGCTTGTGAATCTCTATCAAGAATTCCTGGAAGTAGCTCAGAAAGTTTTCTTCCTGTGGGACTTTCTATTCCTGTCAATTTTTCAAAAGCTGGGTTTACCAAAACAAATTCTAGATCCGTTTTCCCGTTCTCATTTTTTACAAGCTTACAATGACAAAAGCCATTCAACATATTTTCGAAAAGGGAACGATATAACTTTTCATTTTCTATAATAAATTGTTGAGCTTCGTAATCTTTGGTCACATCTCTGAAGACCAAGACAACTCCTTTGGTTTCACCTTTTAAATTTTTAATAGGTGATCCAGAATCAGCAATTTGGAATTCTATTCCATTTTTCGAAATTAAGGCAGTGTGATTTGCTAGCTCAACGATTTGATTTGTCTTAAGAACTTTTTCAACTGGATTCTCAACAGCTTGACGACTTTGAGTGTTAATAATATTAAAAATATCATTTAATTCAAGATTATTTGCATCTTGGATAGTCCAGCCTGTTAATTGTTCGGCGATAGGATTCAACCTTGTAACTTTTCCTTCATTATCAGTTACTATGACTCCATCTCCTATAGAATGTAGTACAGCCTCTAGATAATCTTTTTTAAAATGAAGAAGTTTATTAGATTCATAAAGTTTAAATGCCATTTTTATCGAGGCATCCAAGACGGTCACACCTGAATTTTTTACAACATAGCCGTAAGATGTTATTTCTTCCGTTTTTCTAACAATGTTCTCTTCTATATGGGAGGAAAGAAAAACTATTGGTACATGAATTTGTTTTAATATCTCAGAGGCAAGCTCAGTTCCATCCATATTAGAACCAAGATCAATATCCATTAGAATTAAATTATATTGATCCTTGGTTGTAAAAATACTTTTTAGAACATCGTCTGGAGAATGCAACATAGTAACATCATATCCCTTTGATAGTAATTGATTTTTCTGGTTAAGTCCGATAATAAAATCGTCTTCTACAAGCAGAATTTTTTTAGTATTAGATATTACCAAGTGAGATGCCTCTTAGACCTTATTGCACAAGTCCAGTAAAAGTGTAAACTATACTGCTTTTAGATCAACAATAAATTTATCATTTTTTAATGTAAAACTTCGAATAAAGTCTTTTGGGAGGCTAGCTAAACCGTTGCACTTATGGGTTGAATCCCTTACATTATTTAGGAGACAAAATACATTTCTACTAGACCTTTCCCTTTAACTGCAATCTTGCCTCTTTCTATACACTGAAATTTATTTGATATCAAATCAAAAGTTCCTTTCGAAATATTAATAGAGCCTGGTTCACTGGCTGTTTCCATACGATTTGCAAGGTTTACTGTATCACCAAATACATCATAAGTAAACTTTGTATCTCCAATAACACCAGCAACCAGTGGGCCTGAATGAAGTCCGATTCGAATCTTATGAAGACCTTTGCCTTGATTTTTATGATTTCGTTCATCTGCGAATTGAAGCATTTCTTTAGCAGCATGGATTGCATTATAAGCATGATCTTTATTTTCCTCAGGCAATCCAGAACATGCCATGTATGCGTCACCGATTGTTTTTATTTTTTCTAAGGAATACTTCTTTATGATAGAATCAAATTTTGAGAAATACTCATCCAACTCTAGGATTAAATTATCAGCAGATGTATCATCTGCAAATTTTGTGAATCCAACAAAATCAGCGAATAATACTGTAACGGAAGGAAAAAATACAGGTTTCACTGATCCATGTATCTTTAATTCTTTAGCAATTTTCTCAGGCAAGATATTAAGAAGGAGTTGATTTGACATATCAACCTCATTTTCCAAAAGTTTCATCTGCAAAAATTCTTTGCGCAGGCTATATTCAATTATATAAACAAGTAGTATACATAAAATACTGATACCTGTTAAGTTAGAAAAGTTATGCAATAAAATAGAATTGAGGCTACCCATTTTTTGTATCATAATTCCTAAGTAAGAAAGAACAATTATCAATGCTCCAAATGTAGCATAACGAAATTTCATACGACCGAATGTAAGATAAGCCACCATAATTAATATTAAGCCACTGTGGTAGAGATCTGACAAATGACCTTCTCCTAAATACATAATAAAAATTAAACCGAATGAAGCGACAAAGTAAACAAACAGCCCATAAATATCATGGTATTTCTTATAATTATGGATAAAACTAAAAGGATAAATGGAAAGTATGATCAAGCTTGCAATTGATCGTATTATCAATGCCTGAGTTTTAATTTCGGGAAAAGAATTCCAGTCAGTAAATACATTTAAAAAATAGACAGCCGCACCAATTGTTGAAATAAATTTTAAAAAAATCTGTGATTTCTCAAAATAGTAAGTCCTAAATTCCATATCTAAATCAAGGGGAAACTGTAGTTTTCTTAGAATCTTCTTTTGTTCATTCCAAGACAAAGAAAGAAATGGGCTCATTAGTGTTTACCTTAAACTTTGTTTGATTCTCAAACACAATAGTTAAATAATTTTCAACTAAACGAGAATTAGTTTATATGTGTAGAGTCTTTAAATCATCGTTAAAGTAAAGATATTTTATTTTAAAAAGGGAAGAGGAACCAATTTTATACAGTTAAAGCAGGCGAACTCGTATCGGATTGAGACTCTGCCCTTGCCTGCATATTTCCTAATTCTGCCAAATATTGGTAGGATCTAAGTCTCATATCAAAATCATAGACCATAGTATTTACTATTATTTCATCAGCTTCCGTTCTAAGAATCAATTCCTTAAGCTTTTCTTTAGCGTAATCTTTATCACCAAAGATAGATGCATTCATTCTTTGGTGGAGAAAAGACTGCTCTTGGATGTTTAAATTCTTAAGTAGATCCTGGGAAGGTGCTTCCATTTGCTTAGGTTGACCGCGAAGCAGACTTAGAAAACTAAGAACCTGTGAGGATGCGAGAAATTCCGCCTCTTCCATTGATTCAGCAATCAAAAGATTGACACCTATCATAGCATATGGTTTATCTAAAACCTCAGAAGGCTGGAAGACTCTACGGTAAATCTCCAAGGCCGACATCATTTGCTCAGGCGCAAAATGTCCTGCGAAACTAAAAGGAAGTCCTAGTCTGCCAGCGACCTCAGCAGAGTAGCCACTAGAACCTAACAACCATATTGGTACATCTTGTCCTTCCGATTGAACCGATCTCACTTTTTGACCCGGATACGCAGGTAAAAAGAAAGATCTTAATTCTTCCAATTGTTGTAAAAAATCTATAGAACCAGAAATCTGCTGCCTTCGTAAAGCAAAGGTAGTTCCTTGGTCTGTACCAGGTGCTCTGCCAATACCAAGGTCAATTCGATTCGGATAAAGTGATGCTAATGTACCAAACTGTTCGGCGATTACTATAGGAGCATGGTTGGGTAGCATGATTCCACCAGAACCAACTCGGATCTTAGATGTTTGTGAAGCGATATGTCCAATCAAGACAGAAGTTGCTGAGGAAGCAATACCAGGCATATTGTGGTGCTCAGCTAGCCAAAATCGATTGTAGGATAAAGACTCAGCAAGTATCGCAAGAGATGAAGAGTGTTTAAAGGCATCAGAAGCAGTCTCACCTTTAACAACAGGACTTAAATCAAGTATTGAGATGGGAATTTGGGTAATTGGATTAGGCATTTAAGATTTCGTGCTTTTGTAAATATATACTTATTAGACAGCATACCTTCTAGGAAGAAGGCAGTAAAAATTAAAAAAGGCTCCCTGTTAACAGAGAGCCATTCAGTCGGAAAATTTAAAATCTAAGTATTAAGAGTTTTAATTTCTTCTAGGCAATTTTTTCCAAGAAAGGTCTTTCTCATATTTGGAATCAATTTTACCTTCATCGTCGATTGTAAAAAGATGCAACCATCCATTATCAAAAAGATCTTTCACGCCCTTATGCTTGCTAAGGATGCCATTGATTGCCTCCTGTGGCGCTTCAATAACAATGTTTAACCTAACTGGTTCGTGTTGGTAATTTTCACCATCATGGACGGATTGCCAAGGTAAACCTATTCTTAAGTCTCCCCCATTGCCCTCTAGAACTCCGATTCCTGCGACGACATTGTGTAAGGTCTTATTCCCTGAACCGAACATTTTGTTATCAACAGTGGAGGCATAGTATTGGAGACTGATCCAACTAGCAACGACAATTGGTGCAGTAAGTATTAGTTCTAGGACGCCGTATCCATCATCCATTTTCCAATCGTAGGAGTGGAGAAATGATTTGCCCGCAAGATCCAATCCTTCTGTTCTGTTTCTAGGTGCAGCTATGAAGGCAGAACATCCAGCAAGTCCCCATTCAGGTCGAACCTGTGCCCAATCCTTACTTCTTGCAAAAATATTTAAGTCAGGATTCACTCCTTCAGGCAGTGACATTCTCTTCGCTCTTTCATTTCTTGACAATTGACCTGCTTGTGCTAAATGATTTTCCAAGTTCTCTAAGTCTGAACTTCTATTCGAAGGAATTAAATTTCTATCAAAGATAGTGATTTGGTCAGTAGTTGTGTCATGCTGGCAGGCAAGAAAAATCGTTTCCTCTGGAATTGGAATTCCTTGGCTTTCTAGCGCCTTTCTAACTTCCTTGTCATTTAACACTAGACTTGCGACTTTTGCATTAGCTTCCCCTGTTCGTCCACCACAGGCGCCACAATCAAGCCCTGTAGCGTGCGGATTGTTCACAGTTGTAGAGCCATGACCTGTGATTAATACTAGCTTCGCAAAATTAGAAGTGAGCGACATTGCCTTCAAGGCTCCCATAGCCATCTTCACTCTTGTCTCTAATGGAATTCCTAAGCTCATCCCATTTTCTGAGGAAGGAACTAGACTGGGAGATTTCGACTGGTTCACTTTCTTACTCAATCCATCTTGGTTGGGATGTGGAACGGTTCTTGTCCAACCGAAGCCATCAGTGAAAAGTTTAGGTAGATACATTAAGCCAATAGGCCCAACAAAACTAAAGCAAGACACGGCTCCCATCTTGAAAGTCGTCCAAGCTCGTCTAACATGTGCTCTCAGGGATCTACTTTGGACTGCCTTTTCTAAAGAAATTTCATTAGGTAGCCTTTCCGCAATTTTAACTGCAGGAGTTAATAATACTGGACATTGAGTAGCACCTTGGGTATGTCCAATTGAGTAGTAATCTATAGGGAAGGCGAAAAATCCTGCAAATCCTAGAGTATCTATTTTTGTAGAAACAGATTCTAGATTTCTTCGAAAAACTTCCGACCTCACATCAATACAGAAGATTGCTTGCACATCTGCTTGTTCTGAGGATTTTTCTTTACTCTTATTAGAATTGATTTCAGAAATAAGATACCTTTGAACAGAGTGTTCCATCGCTGCTTGGAAAACTAAAGCCAAACTTTCAGGAATACTTAAATCCATTTTGTCAGATAACTCAATCATTTTCAGTTTACACTGCTTCCAGGACTCATGAATTTCATCCGATGTAAATGATTCGTAGATTCCATACTCATAAGCAAGAAGGATTGCCAGGAACTCAATGTTAGATTCATCTTCTTGTCCATAAAGGGATTTTTCAAATACGATTTTGGACGTATAAGAAGACCATCCGATTAAATTGAGCATTAATTTGTGCAAGTAAAGATCTCTAGCTTGCTCTGGAATTCCTAAATGATTTAGGACAAAATTTGCAGAAGCTATAGGATCAGCTGGCAATCTTTGCATAGAAGCTCTAAAGCCATTCAGACCCATAACAGAAGGCATACGATCAATCTTAGCTTCTTCCAGCCAAGATTGGTATGGACTTAGATTTTTATCAGTAGAATTCCAAATTGCCTGACCTTCATCAAAGTAAACAGAAGCCCAAGAGGAAATTCTCTCTACTTCAAATCCAAACCAATCCTTTTTTGAAACATCGGAAGCAATATCAACGACAGTTTTGAAAACATCTTTGTCTGAAGATAATTTATTTCCAGAAGTTATACTTTCTTTACATTTTGCAAGAAAAGAATCTACACCATCAGCGATGGGAGCAGAAGATTCTTTCAGAGCTTGGGATATATCTTGTTTAGATATTTTTCCATCTTTGTAAGCTTCCAAATAGTAAGCAATTGGAAGAGTCATCTTCACATCAGATAGGTTACTCATTCTTGTGGCCACTTCTTGGAAACTTTTGTCAGTCATCCCAAAAAAAGGATTTACCGCTACAAAACTTTCCAAGGGCCATACAGGTGCTATTTTTTTGCAAGCTGTTTGTAAAATTTCTTTCACCTGAGTCTTATCCAAAAGGGTGTTGGTTTTCTGGTATTGTTGCTGTTGGTCTTGTAATTTAAACATGAGATTCTCCTTTAATGGTATTTTGTCTTAAGGAACCGACCATTCTATCGAAGAAAGCATTTACATAGAGTCCATTTCGGAAATGAAGAGCCCAAGCGCTGTATTCTTTCTTGAGTGTTAGCCCAGGTGCCAAGGCTTGTAGAAAGATTGCGACAAAGAAACTCGATACAACAATAGCAGTAAGTATCATTCTTGTATTGCTTAGCGCAAATCTTCCTGGGACTTCTGAATGAAGTAAGTAATGCATGAGAGCTTCCAAACTGAAAAAAGCAGTAGTAGTAAGCAGGGCAAGAATCACAGTCCTAATAACACCTAAGGCACTACCTTCTGAATCAATTGCCGGAGTGAGCATTAAGGTAAGCCCCAAGACAAAGATTGCTCCAATTCCAAGTAGAGGTAAATCTGAAGCTTGATTCAAATCTATTTCCCAAATATAAGCGAACAAACCATAAATGGCAATACCAAGTAACATACTCAATATGAATCTTGGAAGACTACCTATCCTCTTGGGCATAACCACTCTATTGCTGATTAATACATCCACCATACTCCCTGATGAAAGGAAGGCATGTGCCTTATAGAAAGAGTGAGCAACCAAATGAAGCATTACCGCTGGGTAAACACCCAAGCCGCAAACAAGTAGCATGAAGCCCATGTGTGCTGCGCTGGAATAAGCAAGTGCAACTTTTATCGATGGCTGTGTGAGTAGAGATACCGATGCGAAGAGTGCAGTTAGTCCACCAAAGCCAACTAAGATGATGGATGCTAGCTCAGAGTGTTGCATCAAAGCAGCGAATCGAACTACCAAGAATGGACCTGCATTGAGAATTCCCGCATGCAAAAGCGCCGATACAGGTGTAGGAGTTTCCATAACTTCAATGAGCCAACCCCAGGTTGGAAATTGGGCAGACTTTAATAGTGCTGCTACACAGATCAAAGACGTAGCTAAAGTTAATTCAAAATTTAAATCCTGAATAGTATTAAACTTAAAGAACAAAGTTGCTAGGTCAGCTGTTCCCATATTGTTGTATATTAGATAAAATGCAAAGAGCAAGCAGGCATCACCCACTCTTGCTAAAATAAATTTCTTCTTAGCTGCTATCATTGCTGCTTTTCTATCGGAGTAGAATGTTAACAAGGTATGAAGACTGATGCTTGTCAAAACCCAAGCTATTCCTAAGGAAAGTAAATTGCCTGATAAGACCAAAAGTTCAACAGAGGCAATTGTAATCGCAAGTCTTCCCATAAAGCTGCCTTGCTTAGCATCACCATCCAAATAGTTGCTGCTGTATTGAATGATTACAAATGCTAACAAAGAGATCATAGTGAGCATCAGAATGCTGAGTGGATCCAATCTAAAGGAAAGACCTATACCCTTCCAATCCCATAGCACGATAGTCTGAACTCCGTTTTGAAACAAATGAAAAATAGCAAGCAAAGAAGCTAGTATACCAAATCCAGCTACGCTCAATGTAATTTTTCTAAAAAGAAACGGCCTCATACCTTTTTGAAATAAAGAGAAGAAACCAGTTAGAATGAATAATACGGACGGTATTAAAGCAAGCCAACTCAGAATTACTAACATAAAAGCCTCCCAAAAATTACTTATATACGATTATTTTTTCGTGTATTAATATACGCAATAATTTCTTCGTAATGACTGTATTTTTTTTGGATTAGAAGCTATTTATTATTTTTACCATGAACTAAAACATTTGGACTTTCAAGTTTGGAGAAAGCCCAGTATCCATCTTCTAAGAAAATTTCTCTTCTACCATCAGGATAGTTTCGCAAAATCTTTTTACCTCTCTGAAGTTGAACCAACTTAACTGATCCATCACTATTAAAATAATAATAAACCGTGTAATCCTTAAGCACAACTGAATAATCCAAGCTACCTTTCTTGTAACGATGTACAAGCTCACCTCCTGTCCCACGAAATTGGTTTGTAATATCCAAAGGATAGCGACTGAAATCCATTCGATAAGCCATCCAAATATTAGGAATTTCTTTCAATTCTTGTGTAGTCTTTGGCCATTTCCAGTTAGGTGGTAATATTTCAGAATCACCATCTCCAGGAAGTCGATCAATTAGAGGTAGATTTTCACTACTCCACTGAGTGTACAGTGCTTCATATTTTGCTCTATTGTTGGTGAAATGCTTTAATACTGCTTTGTAAAGTTCTTCACGGCTCATACCAAAAGCTGATTTAGCTGCTTGCTCCGCCATTGCGTCTTCCCATATTCTAAGCTCTTCTATAGATGAATCTTTACGAAGAGAGATAATCTTTTTGGGGGTCTTTCCCTTCTTGGAGGTAGCCACTGAAGTCCTGTAGGGTATCAAAGAAAAGAACGGGCGTTTGGTTCTTATTTTCCGCATAAAACTCTTGTTTCAATAATTTCTTTAGAGATTGGTAATGGGGTGATTGGAAAAATATATCAATATAGAATTCATATTCTTTTTTGTAATGGATATCGTAAGTATCGTATTGCTTGGTCAAAGGAAGTATTGAACCAGCTTGAACAAATCGCATCATCTTAGATCCTTTTTCATATCGAACTATCCACATCTTCCAATAGTCATTCCACCAACGAATCAAAACTGATTTATCTCGGAATCGTATTACGCTTCGTTTATTGAACTCACCAATACTTTTGATCCTCCATGCATTGATTCGTATATCGTCTCCTTGCAAAAGAGAGATTAAATTTCCTCCACTCCAGACAATCCAACCATCCTTTCTTTTCCATTGCCAAGAATTCTGTTTCCAATAATCAACAAGACCTCCATCTGGTGCTTTGAATTTGCCTGGTTTCGCATTTTTAGGAAAGCTGAGTTCACAGCAAATAAGTGGATCAGCCCAATCAATCTTTGCTAAATCGTTAAGAGTCTCCGGAGCACTATCTGGAAATTTAGGCATGAATTCAATATTCTCTTTAGGATGCAACAGCACGGCTGAATTGGATGGTGAGTTATTCTCAGCTTGAATTGATTGAGAAAAAATTAAAAATATAACATATAAGAAAATTGCATTAACAAGCCTATTTTTGAATTTCATCGATCAATCCGCCTTACTGTATTCACTAATTTATTTCCTTTCAGAAATTAATTATAGAGAATAATGACAATTCTAAATTTTAAATTAATCTTATTATCAATAATAGTTAGATTTTAAAATTAATATCACTGAATCTTCAATCTTTTTCTCAAGAGAATTTTTGCTTCAAAGTCTCATTCATTGTATAGAAGAGTAAATTTATTGAATCGCAAAAGAAATAATTTTTACTTGTAAATAGGGAACAACCTTTCCCATAATTGGATATCAGCCATAGCATGAATAATCCCTTAAGAAATAGTGAGGATTTTTTTGAAAATGTCCTTGAACGAAAATGAGTAAAACTGAAGCAGAACATATTAAAGACTCACGAGGAGCAAATTTAGCTCGTTTAATATTTGGAATTATCTTTTTAATTTCTTTTATTGTAAATGGTTTTTATTTGATGGTTGTCCTATCTTTTTTCCATTTAATAACTGCTATAATATGGTTCTGGCTCATAGAACGTCGCTATTCAATATACGATCGAAACCCTATACTTTGGTATCTTCCTGCTAGTTTAGATTTGATGACGATCTCTGCTTCTGTTTTTACAACAGGCATTTCCTATTCACCAGCTATTTTGGGTTATGTTGTTGTAACAACTTTAAGCTCTACGGATATGATTCTAAATCGAGGCAAATTTGTAGCTTACGCAAGCTCCTTGATTTTCTTATTAATGAATTCTTTTGCTTATCTAGATATTTATCCGATAGTAAACATCGTAACAGATACACAACTAGAGATGACTACATTTTCTTTTGTACTTTCGAACTTACTTCTTATTTTAGTCTGCTTATTAACGAATAAAGTCATATCATCAATTTATTTGTTATTGAATGAAAAGAACTTAAAGCTAAGTGAAAGTTTGGAAAAAATAAATGAATTAAAACTCCAACAAGATGGGGATTATTATTTAACTTCCCTTTTACTCGAACCATTGGCTTCCAATCAAACGCATAGCCAACATATCAAGATAGAATTTAGCATCCGTCAATATAAAAGATTTATTTTTCGTGATTTCATGAATGAATTGGGTGGAGATATTTGTTTGGCTGATACACTAAGTCTAGGTTCCAAGAAATATACTATTATTGTAAATGGAGATGCAATGGGTAAATCCATGCAGGGAGCTGGTGGTGCCCTTGTAATTGGGGTAGTTTTGAAATCCATCATTACTCGAACTCAACTCATTGCTGAAGCAGACGATGTAACCCCTGCTATTTGGCTAGAGAGAAGCCTTAGAGAATTGAATGAGGTATTTTATTCTTTCGATGGATATATGCTAGTCTCTGTCTTTATCGGCTTATTGGAAGAAGAATCTGCCATGCTTTATTTTGTTAACGCTGAACACCCAAGTGCTGTGTTATTTCGCGATTCGAAAGCAAGCTATATACCAAATGATACTCAAACAAGAAAAATTGGAACTTTAGGGGAAAGCAAAAGCACCAAGGTGGAATCCTTCCAATTGGAATTAGGGGATACAATTTTTATAGGATCAGACGGAAAAGATGATCTTGTAGTTGAAGTAAATGAATTAGGGGAAAGAAAAATCGCTAGTGACGAGGAAATTTTCCTCAACCTCATCGAGAAATATGAAGGAAACCTCGAAAAAGTCGTAGCCGAAATTGAAAATCAATTTGAACTTACAGATGATTTTTCTGTAATTAAAATTAGTTATAATTAATTAGTAAAAAAAATAACACATGCTAAACTAAATAAATATATCCTGAATAGATAAATAAATACAGGATTCAAGTCTTACTCACGATAATATGAAAAGATTTATAAGAATAAAAATTACTTTAGAACCAAAGATAGATTGTTCCTTATTTATATGAATATTTTTCTATAAAATCAACAACGCTAGTTGATCGAATCGGAATACTAAAATAATAACCTTGTCCAATATCAACTCCAATTTCACTTAAGAGCATAGCAATTTCTTTATTCTCAATCCCTGAACTTCCCCTAATTTTCTGGACACTCATATCATAATAAATTAGGAGTAGAGATATGAGCAAAGGAAACAAATTTTACGAAGAACACTTTAAAA
>JAACWH010000121.1 GCA_009991425.1 Leptospira sp. | reverse complement strand
AGATATCTATACAACTAGCATTGATTACGACCCCAAGGATGAGAAGACGATTGAGTTCTTTAAAGTAGTTCAAAATAAACTTTTGTGGGCAATCAGTCAGCAGACAGCCGCGGAACTTGTCTATCTTCGAGTGAATGCGGAACTTCCTCTCATGGGTATGCTATCTTTGGATAAGAAAAATACGACGTCGATTCGCAAATCCGATGTGAGTGTAGCAAAGAATTATTTGAATGAGGACGAGATCAAATTGCTTGGTCTTCTTGTGGAACAATACCTTGCCTTTGCCGAAACCATGGCTCAGCAAAGAGTTCCTATGTATATGAAGGACTGGATTGCAAGACTGGATGCGATACTGCAATTGAACGCAAGAGAACTTCTCACTCATGCAGGAAAGATTAGTCATGATAAGGCTCTGCAAAAGTCAGAAGAAGAATATGAGAAATATAGGCTCCAAGAAAAGGCGAAGCAGAAAGAAGAGAGCTTGAAAGAACTTGAAGAAGACATCAAGAAATTGGAAAAGAAGAACCAAGGTTGATTTATACTTATGTTTATCATCTTATTCAAATTAATTTATTCTTAATTTAAAAAAAAATTAGAGTAGAGTAAAATTAATTCTAAAACTTAATGTAGATATGTTTTCTGAATTCGAATTAAAAAGCATCCAAAGAGATTTTGAAAAATTTTTGCAGAATCGTTTCGATGGTGCTCATGTAAAAAATTTAAACAATATTTCTTATCGAATTGAAAAACAAAGTGTTGAGATATTTTCTAAGAATCCTAGCTGGAATGATAAGTCGCAAATGGTTGAAAATCCCATAGCGAAGGCCACATTTATAAAAAAAAGTAAGGTTTGGAAAATCTATTGGCAGAGAGCCGATTTAAAATGGCATAGCTACGAACCTAATCCTATTGTGAATCATTTCTCAGAGTTCATACAGATCGTTGAAAAGGATGAATTCGGTTGCTTTTTGGGGTAAGTTTCATTCGAGATGAAAAATTTATAAAATTGGTAACTCTAGTTATTGTTTTAAATATTGATTTTATTTTTAAACAATATCTCTTAGACAAATGCCATCCACCTACGAATCCTTAATCGAAGAAATTTCCCAAATCTATGAGACTGCCCTAGCTGATGGGGATGCTGATTGGAACCAGTCGGTGCTTGTATCGAATTGGAAGATAGGAGAGCGGATTGTTGAGGTGGAACAGAATAAAGTTTTCCGAGCGAAGTATGGCGAAAAGATCATTCAGACATTA
>JAACWH010000082.1 GCA_009991425.1 Leptospira sp. | reverse complement strand
AAATCCTTCCCAAAAGATTCCCATTTATATTTCAGATTATGTTTTGGCAACTTATGGAACTGGTGCCATCATGGCAGTTCCTGCCCACGACCAAAGGGATTTCGAATTTGCCATCAAATACAATTTGCCTATATTGCCTGTTATACTTAATCCAAACTCGAATCAATCGGCAAAAGATAAAACAAACGATTCATCTAACAAAGATCAATCTAAAGTTATATCGGATCAAGCAGAAGACTCTAAGTCAGACAATAACTCCGTAAAAGAAGCTTTTGATTCCAAGGATTCAATCTGCATCAATTCTGATTCCAGCGAACTAGAATTAAATGGCTTAAAATACGAAGAGGCATTTAATAAAACAAGCATTTGGGCTGAATCTAAGAAAATAGGTAAGACCAAAATCCAATTCAAACTTCGGGATTGGCTTTTCGCAAGACAAAGATATTGGGGAGAACCAATTCCCCTGGTGCATTACCCAGATGGAACAACACGTCCTATTCCAGAATCTGAGCTTCCCTTAACTCTTCCCGATCTCGAAGAATTCAAACCGTCTGGAACAGGAGAATCACCTCTCGCTCTCGCAAAAGACTGGTTGACCTATAAAGATCCCGCCTCCGGAATGATGGGAACAAGAGAAACAAATACTATGCCTCAATGGGCAGGCTCTTGTTGGTACTATCTACGTTATATTGATCCTAAGAATCCAAACCAAATCTGTGACCCTAAGTTAGAAAAGGAATGGATGCCTGTTGGATTGTATGTTGGTGGAGCTGAACACGCGGTTCTTCACTTATTGTATTCTAGATTCTGGCACAAGATACTTTTCGATCTTGGTCATGTTTCAACTCCTGAACCCTTTCAAAAATTGATTCACCAAGGACTGATTCTCGGTGAAGACAAAAGAAAAATGTCTAAATCTCTGGGAAATGTTGTAAATCCAGATAACGTAGTGGAAGAGTTTGGCGCTGACTCACTTCGTCTCTTCGAGATGTTCATGGGTCCATTCGAAATGGTGAAACCTTGGTCGACCAAAGGTGTAGAAGGAGTTCATCGTTTTCTAAATAGAGTTTGGCGACTTTTCCACCAAGGTCCCGATGAATCTTTCCGAGTTGATGATCTAGAGCCAACGGAAGCAGAACTGAAAATATTGCATAAATCTATTGATAAAGTAAAACAAGACATAGAGGGGTTTTCTTTTAATACTGCCATTTCACAGATGATGATCTTAGTAAATGAGATCACTCCCTCTGAGAGAAGGCCACGAAAAGTCCTAGAAACACTTTTAATTCTATTGAATCCATTCGCACCTCATATAACAGAAGAACTATGGTCTTTGCTAGGCAAGAAGACTGATCTAGTTCTAGAAAAATTTCCGACAGCGGACACAAAGTATTTAGTTGATGATGAGATAACTCTTCCCATCCAAGTGAATGGCAAGTTACGCGGTGAAGCCTTAGTCCCTAAAGATATCAACCAAGAAGAAGCTGAACAGATTGCACGATCTCATGAAAAGGTAATTCCTTTTCTGGAAGGCAAGACGATTCGAAAGATAGTCTTTGTTCCTGGTAAGATTCTAAATTTTGTTGTAAGTTAGTATTTAAATTCTAAATACAGATTTTACAATTGTTAAAGTCACTTCTCGAAAATTTAAATAGATTGTTCTTTTAAATTTTGGTGAATGAAATTAATATTTAAATTAACTTATTCCTTAATCATTCTATAACCAGAGTAGTGGAGAACTCCTTCAGAATCTATTTGAAAGTTCTCACCTAGGTTTCGACCCTTACCCAAAATCTTCATAGTAGTATTCGATATCGGTTGCGCTTGAAATTCTTGTTTAATCTTCATACCTGATAACTTCATTTCAAGATGGAAATCATAGAATCCTTTTGAGTTATAATCAAGTTTGATTTTTTGAATCATTGACCATTCAGATTTATTTGGTGGAGAATAGCTTCCTTTCTTACTGATCCAAGCCTTGTCTTCTGCTAGCGGATGAATTTTTTCACCAATTCCAAGATAACCCAATGCTATTTTGTTGCTAGAAACAGCAATCAATGGCTCATTCTCGAATTTATGAGTTGATAGAGCCAATTCTTCCAATCCTGGAATCGTAATAGGAATTAATCCAAAGAATAAATTAAAATTTAAATCATAATGATATTCTCGTTGACTTGTATCAAAATTTAAACCTACGAAATTTACTTCAGCCGCATCACTCTTATTAGAATTAATTTCAATCAGACCTGAAGGTGAAGAGTATAAACCTGAGTATTCGTTAAGACTTGTTTGCTTATCAAAAGTTGTATATTTATTCGCTAGGAAAGAGAATTTTTCATTGATATCCATGTTATCAAATTGAATATTTTTCTTTTTTTCCACCATAAAATCCAATAAATCCTCAGATAGGGGTGCAATTTGTCCTGTTTTAATGCTTAAAGTGTTTGCAACTAAAAATACAGCTATATTTTCATTTGGATCCCAAATCAAATTTGCAAAAAATGGAGGCAAAGACCCCGAATGACCAACATAAATATATTCCTTGTTTTCTAAATATCTCTTGGTTCTAAACAAAGGTAAACCAAATTCCATTTCGAAATTTCTAATTGGTTGGGCTTGCTTTTTAATAAACTCTGCGTAGGATGATTTTTTAAGCAATAAGCCATCTTTATCTTTTGAAACAAATAATGTTTGAAGAAAATTCCTTATATCTTCAGGAGTTGTAGATAAAGCTCCTGCAGAAATATCTCTAATAATTTGTTTCTTTGATTCTGTAATAAAAAATATACCTTCATATCCAGGTATAGTCCTTCCTTTATTAGTATTTTCTAATAATGTGGAGTTCTTCATACCTGCTTTATCAAATATTTCTCCTTGGAAATAATCTTCTATTGATTTCAAAGAAACAATTTCAATCAAAATTCCTAATAGAGAAAATCCTAAATTCGAATAAGAATGAACAACATTTTTATCAACTCGTGAAGTCTCAGTCAACCTTGATGGAAGATTATTGAATTTTAGTAAAATATCCTCATCATTGATTTTTGGGTCTAGATAAAACTCATTAAATAAATCACTTGATAATCCAGATTGGTGAGTTAGTAGATCCCTAATTGTTACCTTAGCGTCTTTACTGCCTGTAAATTTAATTCCCTTAAACTCTGGAAGGTATTTTTCAATAGGATCATCTAATCTAAGCTTCCCTTTCTCTTGCAATTGAAGTATGGCAATTCTTGTAAATATCTTAGTTATGGATCCGATCTTAAATCTATCACCTTCCTTGGTTTCTCCTAATATACCAAATTTCGAGTTGTCATTACCATCTATTAAAACATAACCTATATTTTTTATTGAACTTGAATCATAATAATCAAGAATTCTTTGTTCACAATTTTCTAAAGTTGATAGAGATGTATTAGAAGAATCTTTTATTGACTTAGAAGAGCAAAATATATTTATAAATAGAAAAATAAAGAGAAATAAACGATAGATTGTAAAACTGTTTAAATACATTAATTTACCTTAACAAAATTTAGCAAAATGACTACGTATTTTAAAAACTTAATCTAAATAACTGAGTCCAGTAATTTTTAAAAGCATCTCTAAGATTTATATATATATATAACGATCAACGTTACAAATAAATGAAAGTATAAGTTTTTCTGTGAATTAGTGAAGGTATTTTCCATAGTTGGATTCATTAAATGATAAGCCCTTCCTCTTCCAAAGTCGAAAAAAATTTAATTTTGCTCTAAAATATAGCTAGAATTTTCGTTTTTTTAGAACCAATTGGAAAATAATGGGGACATTATGCTACATGAAAGACAAATCTTATATTGAACTTTTAGATAAGGCAAAGTCGGGAGATCTAAATGCATGGACAGATCTTCAAAAACGGTTTTCGAGTTTTGCGGTAAATTTTGCCTCACAAATCATGAAAGATGAAGATCTTTCCCAGGATGTAGTTCAGGAATCTTTTTGGGAGCTATTTCAAAATATTGAAAAGATAAATACTTCTTCGGCATTTCCATCCTTACTTAAAAGGGTAATTATCAAACACAGTGATCGTATTTTGCGAAAGAAAGAAAGGCAAAGTCTAGTATTTGTAGATCCGAATCGGATTGATCAAAATAACCAAGAATTGTATTCTTCTTATTTAGAAAAAGAATGTTTGGATACAATTTTTTATAACCTTAACCAATTAGAGCCAGCTGATCAGAAATTAATTGATTTATATTATTATAAAAATTTTACTCTCGAAGAAATTTCAAAAATAGAAGGAAAGACACTATCTTTTATTAAGAAAAGACATCTTCATCTTAAGAAAATTCTTCGAATGGGGATCGGTGAATCCTTCCGACCACAGGCTAGTTTAACACATCTTAAGGCAGCATAGAGGATAATATGGAAGCTACACGAATCAATGGAAATGCTCAAATAGAAAATGTTTATTTGGAACAAAGGAAAATTTTTCTCTGGGGGGAGGTGAACGATAACTCTGCGAAATATTTAATCGATCGCTTTTTATACTTAGAAGCTATTGATCCAACCCGACCTGTAACTTTACTCATACATTCCCCAGGTGGTTCGACGTTTGCAGGTTTGGCTATCTTAGATGTCATGAAAAGTCTTCACAATCCAGTACATACGGTGTGCTTGGGAATGGCAATGTCCTTTGGTGCAGTCTTATTACTTTCAGGAGAGAAAGGGAATCGTTATGCTTATCCTCACAGTAAAGTATTAATTCACCAACCTCATGTTATGGGAGAATTCAAAGGACCAGCTGAAGATATCAGAATTTTTGCTGAATCGGTTAAGAGGGAAAAGGATTTATTAAATGAAATAATCTCGCGAGCAACAGGTCAACCTATGGAAAAAATTGAACAAGACACAGATCGTGATTCTTGGTTCTCTTCCAATGAAGCCTTAGAATATGGTTTGATAGATAAGATTATCGGAGTTGAATATTGAAGACTCTACTTGATTAAATTTTAATAAAGCTTTAAAATAGCCAAATCATACAAGTTGATTTGGCTATAATGTTAAAGTTTGAAACAATTTTATTAATCTTTAAATTCTATTTCTTAGAACCCAATTTATTCTTTAAATTTAACAAGGTATTGTATGGGATATCAACAACTGCCATGTTAGCTGCAAATTCTGGGATAGAACCACCTGGATCTGTATGTGCTTGGTAAATAACTTGAATCTTTCCATCCTCTAAAGGTGTTACCTTCCAAAGACCTTTCATCTTTGGAATTCGAACTACACCATCTGGAATTGGCTTTGATAATACTGTAGATTCTTTAAATCTAATAATTACTTCACCTTTAGCATCTTTGGATAGATTAGATTTGAAAATCACATCTCTATCATTCACGGGCCATGGCGCACCATTTCTTAAATATACAAACCATTCTTCTTTGCTATTTGATTTAAGAAGTTCTGCTGATTTACAATCATGTAGCCATGCTGTATAAGAAGAAGGAGCTTTAATTAATTCTAATGCGTCTTCAACTGTTGATTGAATGATTACTTTTCCACGAAATTCTTTGAGTGCGGAATTTTCTACTTCACGAGTATGTACGATAACACCGTTTTTATTTTTTGCTAATTCCCAATCAAAAGCATAGATGGCTTGAAAACTTGATAACAAGAAAATCAGTTGTAAAATGAATGGTTTTGTAAGTCTCATGGTTAAATTGTATTTAAAAAGAATATTTTGTCACGCTAAATAATAAGGAATTTTTTTAACATGGATATCAATAATAAACGAATTATAATCACTGGTGCCTCGTCGGGAATAGGAAAAGAAACTCTACTTCAATTTTTAAAATATACTAATGTAAAGATCTTTGCGGTCGATCTCAATAAAGAACAAATTCCGAAGCATGATTCGGTTATGGCCTTTGAGAAAGACATTTCTAAACCTGAAAATATTGAATCTATGGTCGATGCTGCAAAGAAATGGATGGGTGGAATAGATATATTTTTCGCCAATGCAGGATTTGCTTATTATGAGAAAATTTCAACTCCAGATTGGAATCGAATTGAGAAGATTTATAAAACAAATGTATTTTCTCCCATCTATACACTTACTTATTTAAATTCTGTACAAAATGAACCCATTTTCTTTATAACCACAGCTTCTGCGATGAGTCATCTTCCTCTTCCTGGCTATGCATTGTACTCAGCAACAAAAGCATCAGTTCATTCCTTTATGGAGGCATTCCGATATGAAATAAATTCAAAGAATCATGTTATGGTTGTTTATCCTATCGCAACAAGAACTAAATTCTTTGATACAGCAGGGAACCTAGTTCCTGTTCCATTTCCTAGTCAATCGGCAGAGACGGTTGCAAAAAAGATTATTTCTGGAGTTAAATGGAATAGAAAACGAGTCTATCCTTCTTTGATTTTTTCGTTTATTCAATTGCTTGATCGTTTTCTTTTTATCCCACTCAAAATATACCAATTGATTGAAGGAATTAAATTACGTACATTTAGCACCAAATCTAAATAAAGGTATTGACTTTTGGAATTATCGATAAAGTATATTTGAAAAAATATAAATGAAATCAAAATCTTTTATCAATAAATTATCGCTATCTAATGAGTTACCTTTATATCTATTGATTTTTCCTTATTTTATCAATTTTGCAATTTCTGGAAGCGAGATTCAGGGAAGCAAGCTCATTCAAATCTCAGGATTCGGAATTATAGCTTCAGTTATACCTTTTATAGTTGGTTATATATTTCGAAGGATTCGTTTGGGTC
>JAACWH010000120.1 GCA_009991425.1 Leptospira sp. | reverse complement strand
AGACATTCTACATTAGGATTTAACAGTCCTATGAATTATGCAAAATTAATTGCTTAATGAGTCTCCAGTTTCTTGGGGGAAGTTCAATTTGCCTTCAATTGAATCTTTATTCAGAATAGTCGATATAACAAACCCTAAGAAAATATCATTCATTGCGAAATAAATTTCATTATATTATTTATTAATGAAGTTCTGAATAAAAGGAAAATCAGAAATTGAACCTGCTGAATTATTTATTACCTTATCGATTAGTTCTATAATCAAATTATCTGCATTCTCTTGAACATCTGGAATAACTTTCTCCCTAGCAAATATAGAATCTTCATTGGAATTAAGATAGATGGATGTATAGTGTTTACTCAGTTCAGAAATTCCTTGAACGTCATCTTCTTTTTCCCAAGAATTTGCTGTGAACTTTCGCGTGGAGAAATCATATCTTGCTATTCCATAACGGTTTGAATAGAAATCAAGGTAATCGATTTTATTCCCTATGATAGCGATTTTTAATTCACAATTTAAGAAATTTGGTTTTAAATAATTTCGAAAGATAAGTAACTTCCTATCTTCTTCTAAATTTTTTATTTCTTCAAATTGTAATTTCATTTGCTCTAATTAGATTTTTAATATTTAAGAATTATTTGTAAATACATCTTTTTCGACTTCTCAAATATATATTAATCTTTGTATGGTTTATTATAAATATCAAAAGCATATCTTTGAGCACCTCTATAACTTGGCTTATTTAATCCAAATAAATATGAGTTGAAGTAATCGTAATAGAACTTAGGTTTCTCAATAAAATTGAAAGATTCCTCCTCAACAGGGTCATAACCTAAGATTCCAACAAAATTCTCTCCTACTTTTGCACAAATTTCTAAGGCCTTGCCGGATTGTTCATAGGAAAATTCTTTTTCATAAGATGTTTGCACATAATTGTTTTGTGTAGAGGTTTCTGATGATGGTCTAGTTATCGTATATCCGATCTTAGTAACAAAATAACATGACCCAAGTTTCAGTGATCTCCACGCATAATAATATCCGTTATTGTAATTACCTAAAGGAAAATCAATGTATTTATCAAAATCAACTGATAGAATCTTCGGCTTAATTCCTTTTTCAAGAATGATAATATCATTCCCTTCTTTCTTAAATTCAGTTAACTCCAATCTTTCATAATCAGTAGTAAATAAATTTCCAATATTGAGCTAGACTCAAAAGCCGTTAGGAATTGAAAAAAGCGGAACCCGTCCATAATATAGTTTTGGACAACAAAATCATAAAGGGGTTC
>JAACWH010000055.1 GCA_009991425.1 Leptospira sp. | reverse complement strand
AGATTGGCGTTATTCAAAGGTTGGAGCTGATTAAAAATAGTAACTCCACCTATCACTTTCCAAACAAATTTAGATCTATTTTTTAATTCAGGAGAATCTGCTTTAATAATTTCATACTTTGCATTCTGTACAGAAATATTATTCTGTATAACGAATTGCACTGCTTCTTGAATTGTTAAACTAACCTTTTTCTGTGGACCTGAAGCTTGTTTAATCGTAGTAGGATTTTCTAATTCGTTGAGATTTGCTCTTCGCATTTGCTCTTCAAATTCATCTGCAACAATCAAAGAATGAAAGGGAGATAGGAATGCAATTGCTAGTATCAGTATTTTATTTTTAACTTTCAAAGAATGACTTTTTAACTGAAACATCGAATTCAAATATCTCTATTTGTCAGATTCAAAGAAAGAGATTCAAATTCAAGATAAAATGAATTTTTGTTCATTGAAAGAATGCGACTTTGGTCTAATATACATGCCTTTTGCCAATCGATTGATCCAAGAGAAAAGTCCTTATTTACTCCAACACGCACACAATCCTGTAGACTGGTATTCTTGGTCGGAAGAGGCTTTTGCGAAAGCTCAAGAAGAAAACAAATTAATCTTTCTCTCTATAGGATATGCAACCTGCCATTGGTGTCATGTTATGGAAAAGGAATCATTTGAAGATGAGTCAACGGCCACTATCCTAAATGGAAATTTTGTTTGTATTAAAGTGGACAGAGAAGAACGTCCCGATGTAGACAAAATCTACATGGACGCCATCCATGCCATGAACCAGCAAGGCGGCTGGCCTTTAAACTTATTTCTCACTCCTGAGCTGAAACCTCTAACTGGAGGAACTTACTTTCCACCAGAAAGAAGGTATGGTATGAAAAGCTTTAAAGAAGTTCTTCAAACTGTCATTGGATTTTGGAGAGATCGAAAGGATGAGATGCTAAAGGCTGCGGATGAACTCAGTAAATATTTAGTGGAAATGGATCTTTCATCAAATAAAGATTCTAATCTTCCTTCGGGTGACAGCTTTACCAAATGCTTCCAACTCTTTGAATCCTATTTTGATTTAGAATATTTTGGTTTTAAGACCAATAACCAAAATAAATTTCCTCCTAGCATGGGAATCTCTTATCTTTTAACTTACTATAAATGGACAAAAGATCCCAAGGCTCTTGAAATCGCTGAGAATACATTGGTCGCAATGAAAAGAGGTGGAGTCTATGATCAGTTAGGTGGTGGAATTTGTAGATATTCCACTGATCATGAATGGCTAGTCCCCCATTTTGAGAAAATGCTCTATGATAACTCATTATTTTTGCTAGCAAATATGGAAGCCTGGCAACTCACACATAAAGAATATTACAAAGAAGTCGCCTTAGATATCATTCAGTATGTTGAAAGAGATCTTAGAACTGAAGAAGGTGGAATTTCCTGTGCAGAAGATGCTGACAGTGAAGGTGTGGAAGGCAAATTCTATGTCTGGGATTATCAGGAATTAAAATCTATCTTAGAAGATGATTTAGAAGATATAGCAAAGTTTTGGAATATAACTGAAAAGGGAAATTTCGAACACAAAAATATTTTTCATGAGACAATACCCAAGGATCGTAATGAAATCATAACTGAATTAGGCGGTATTGGCTCCTTAGAAAGGTTAAAAGCCGCTAAAGAGAAACTTATGAAAGTTCGAAGCCAAAGACTTCGGCCTCTACGAGATGACAAAATTCTAATGTCATGGAATTGTCTTTATATCCAAGCATTAGTTACAGCAGGAGCTGCATTTTCTGATCAAAAATTAATTGAACTAGCTGAAAAAACTTTTTCCTTTCTAAAAGATAATCTAACGGAAGATCAAAAAATATTCAGAAGATATAGAGAAAAGGAAAAGAAATACAATGGAACACTAGCTGATTATTCCGAATACGGATTATCAGCTATGAAACTTTTCCAAGTAACACAAAATTCTGATTATGTTAAGATTGCTTTGGATGTTGCCAACACAATTCTTAATAAATTTTCTTCTGAATTTGGACCATTTTATGAAACCGAGGTCGGACAAAAGGATTTGATTCGTAGATCTGTTGATGGCTATGATGGAGTCGAACCATCTGGAAATAGTGCAACTGCAAGGTTTTTCCTAAGTCTCATTGGAATTGGACAAATGACAGATAAGCTCTCTCAGGCTGTTGAAGGAATATTCTCTCATTTTCAAAATGAATTAAGCAACCAAGGAATCAGCTTTCCTCATATGTTGAAATCCTACCTTCAATACAAAGAACTCAGTGAGGAATGGGTAATCAATATTCAAAATGAATCAAAAGAAGAAATTGAGAAAATTAAAATTTTGCTTCATCAAAATTTCCTTCCTGGGGTGCATTATGTTCTGAATAACAAGCAAATTTATGAAACTTCCCAAGATTTACTTCCTATACTTACGGGAAGAAAACCTAAGGATAAATTAGAAATTTATTTTTGTAAAAATAGGGTCTGCGAGCTTCCTAGTAATTCCATAGAAGATCTACGAAATAGAATCTAAATCTATAGATTTAGCATCTCCCCATAGTCTTTCTAAATTGTAATAGGATCGAATATCAGACTCCATGACATGAACAAGTATATCTCCATAATCTAATAGCAACCAACCTGAATCATCTTTAGCTACTGAGTTGCCCGTAACAGATCTAGTTTGTATGCCTGTGCTCTTGCGTAAAGGTTTCATATACTTATCTATCTCACGAGCGGTGGATCTTGCCTGTGTATTAGTTTTTGCTGTAGCAATTACGAAGTAGGTTAAGTAAGAATTTACATCTTGTAAATCAAGGAAGCTTATATCTTCACATTTTTTATCCAATAGTATCGCTCGAATTTCTTTTAATATCGTCACGACTTCTACATTATTTTGCTTTATCAAAATCTTCTCCTAATACAACTGTTGAATCCAATCCAAGTTCTTTTCTAATTATAAAAAATCTAGGCATATTATCTAAGGTAGCTGAAATTTTGGAAGAGACCTTAGAATTTCCAGAACGATCTAAAACTACAGAATCTTTGATACTATCAGACCAGGCATTTTCAACAGACAAAACTTTAATCCGATTCTCAGCTAGCAAAGATTTAGCTTTTTTAGCGAGACCATTTATATTTGTTCCATTTAAAACTTCTGTTCTTGTACGCTCGGTATCTGAAAAAAATTCAGAAAGTATGTCTGCTTCGAATTTACTATATGCAATCTTAACTGTATCTTTTTTTATTCTAAGCATAAATCTATCTGTTTTTTCTATTCCAATAAGTTCCCCTGGTAGTTCTGATACTCCAAAGAAGACTTCATCTTCTAGGAGAAAATCTACCAAACTCAACCATTCATTTTCATCCATAGTAGTATTTAAAAATGTATATAAAAAAGAAAACCAAGGCCTTTTAATTTCTTCTCTATTGGAATAGATTTTATGATAGAATGATAGAAGAGCACTTTCTTGTTTTTCTAGTCTTGCAACATAATCTAAAGCTTGGTTCGAACTTAAGGAAGTTAAAAAATCATAAGCATCATCACCATCTAAATTGTAAAAACCACTATCGGGTCGCTTATAGGATTTTGAGGTAATAGAAATCTTGGGTTCAAAAAAGAAGGGCAATCCTCCTGTGAAATTAATTATTTTCTTAAAATTAGTTTCATTGATTTTCAAAATAAAATTAGGACTAAATCCTAATATGCGATTTAATTCACCTTCTAATTTACTTGGAGCTGAACTTCCCAGTTGCTCTAAGGTCTCATCATCACCTTCAAAACTAGATAAAGGATTAATGAAAAATAATGCACATTTTTTCTCTTTGGGATAAAGTGATACTAATACACTAAAATAATAATCATCCTTATCAGAGATTGCATGAATCAAAAAAGTAACCTTTTTAAAATTAACTATATCTTTATCTAGTTTCAATGAACCAAATTGCCGCGATAAATATAAAATTCCTGAAAGTAGAACGGTTATTAAGGCAACAGTCAATAAAATTTTTTGTGTCTTGTTCTTTTTCATTTAGACCTTTTCCAAAATTTGATTTGTTTTATTATAAATTTGCAATGTATTATCATGTATTCTTTTATCCTTGTCTAATAAATTTTGAATTGTATTTTTAGCTTTTAAATTCATACCAAAAGCAAAACTCGATTTTACAATTTCAAAACTTTCAGCAAAACTTGGTTGATTGTAAAAATAATCCGAGCCTAAAAAATCACTTATATATATAATTCCATCAAGTTTATTCAACAAAGGATTTCCTAGAGTATGGAATGTAATTGAATCTAGAATTTCAAAATCATCTAATCCCAATTCTGCAAGGTAGTATTTAGCTGAATAAGCATGGTAGGCTTCTTTAGGGATAGAATGGTAGCCTTCAAATCCATAGCGATGAAATTTTTCGACATGAAATTCATTAGTTCTTTGTTTGGTGATATCATGTATTAAACCTGCTAATTTAGCTTTTTCTGGAAATAGATAATCATAAGACTTTGCTAAACTCTCAGCAATATCTGACACTCTTAAACAATGCTTGAACCTAGTTTCCGTTACTTCCTTTTGGATAATATCTTTCCATTTCTCAAATATTTCAGGAGGATATTTATTTCGGACAATATTTACAATTTCATCTAAGACTTTCGGATAGAGATTGTTCTGATTGGGATTCTTTCTCCAATCGGAAGAAGATTCATCCCATAATTCATTTTCTTGGATTAAAAATTTATGAGAGAGAAGTTGATTGGGAAGAGGAATAGGGCGAAATGCTGGGTATTTTCTTCTATAAACAATGAACCTAGAAACTTCTTTTAGAATGATTTCAATCTTTTTCCATTTAATTAAATCAGCAATCTGGTCATCACCTATTATTAGATCTAACTCAGATCCAACATATTTTGATTTAATTTCCAGGATTGATTCATAAGTATAACTCACTGCTTCCTTACGAATTTCATTGTCTAGAACTTCTACTTTTTGAGAATCTAAATCCTCAAAATTGAGTTTACACAATTGAAGGCATTCATCTGGCAAAAAGTATTTTCGTCTTTTAAATGGAGAGATACGATTTGGTAGAATGCATATCTTTTCTAAATCAGGGAAATTTGTTAATAAATTCTTTACTAATCTACGGTGACCCATATGTGGCGGATCAAAACTTCCACCATATAGTGCTATCCTCTTAGGTTCGGACATGACCCTTTCCCATAAGATAAGATGTGGTAGTTGTTAAATGTTCTAAACCCATTGGCCCTCTGACATGAAGTTTGCCTGTTGAAATGCCAACCTCAGCACCTAGGCCAAACTCGCCGCCATCATGAAAACGAGTAGAACAGTTGACAAATATGCCAGCCGAATCTATTTCTGAATTAAATCTATCTATACTTTCAATATTTTTAGTCAGTATACATTCTGTATGACCGGAAGAGTAACGGTTTATAAATTGAATTGCTTCGTCTAAACTATCAACTTGAATACAGGAAAGTCTAAGATCTGTAAATTCCAAAGAATAAAGCTCAGCTGTTGCAGGCTGCGCCTTAGGGTATATAGAAATTAAGAAAGTATCAAGAAATAAATCCACATCATTTTTTGCTAACTCATTCAATAGTTCTAACTTATAAGGATAATTTTTGTGGATTACTAGATTTTCCAGAGCATTACAGACAGAAGGTCTTTGAACTTTAGAGTTTATTACAATCTTTAAAGTATCTTCAAGATCGGCTGACTCATCGACAAAAAGATTAACAACTCCTTTATCATGTTTCACAACAGACATTCTGGCCTGCGAAGATACAGCCTTAATTAAACCTTCACCACCTCTAGGGACAACTATATCTATATACTGATCTAGCTGTAAAAGTTCAGACATAACACTACGATCTGTTTCATCCACAAACACGACAGCATCCTCGGGAAGATTATTTTTGATTAAGATTTCTTTAAAAATGGAAGCTAGAATTCGATTGGAATAAATGGCTTCCTTTCCTCCACGGAGAATGCAAGCATTCCCTGATTTAAAACAAAGAGTTGAAACATCTAAGGTCACATTAGGACGAGATTCATAGATTACCATTAAAACTCCGATGGGAACTTTCTTAGTAATAAGTTCTAACCCATTATTTAGAGTTACACCACGAGTAACTTCTCCAATAGGATCGGGCAAACTAGCTATATCACGAATCGATTTTGCCATTCCTTCGATACGTTTTTCATTGAGAAGCAATCTATCCATGAAGCTAGAACTTAAATTAGTATTCTTCCCTTCTTCTAGATCTTTTTGGTTCTCAGTAATGATAGCTTCTTTTTGTTTAATGATTTCATCTGCTAACTGATACAAGACTTTATTCTTAAAATCGCTTGTTAGATTTTTAATCAATCGTTTAGATGCAAAAGCTTTTTTAGCTATATCCTCTGAATATTCTTTCCAATTCATTGGTAAAACCTCTCTATCCAATTTTCTTCTTTGATTTGTTTGGAAAAAAGGTCAGGATTTCCAATTAATGTTCCACGCAAATCTCCGTTCAAAAATTTAGTTATACAATTCTGTTCATTCCCATTGAGTATTGCTGTATGAATCCCGAAATGAAGCAGAAGACTACCTGCTTTTAATTTAGTATTCATACCTCCTGTTCCAGGCCCACTAGGTCCAGTTGCATGCTGAAATTCTTCAGCTGCCACATTGGGAAGGTATTCGATCAATTCTCCATTTTTAAGAAAACCATTCACTCCAGTTAGAATCATAAGTAAATCAGCATCCAAAAGAGTCGCTACTAAGGCGGATAGTAAATCATTGTCTCCCAAATTTAATTCTTCTGTTGATATAGAATCATTTTCATTTACTATAGGAAGAACATTCCAATCTAAAAGTTTACGAAAGGTAGATTCTAAATTTTTATGAGAACCATCTTTTTGGATATCGCCCCTACCAAATAAAATTTGAGCAATAGGGATATTTACTTTAGAGAAGAAACTTTCATATAGATTCATCAACTGGTTCTGACCCATAGCAGCTAAAGCTTGCTTGTCGGAAAGAGTGCTTTTTTGATCGATTTCTTTGCCGAAAGATTGGCTGTAGACTGTCTTACCTTGAGCAATTGCTCCAGAAGAAACAAGTATTACTTTCTTACCTTTATTTCTTAACTCACGAATATCGCCTGCTAAATGGAAAAGAAAATCATTCACTGATTCTCTTGGTCCAGAAACTCTCGCTGAACCCACTTTAATAACTATTAGTTTTGCATTATTTAATTTTTCTATCCATTCAGCGTTCATATATATAGTCTTTCTTTATTTACAATAATCTAAATTATCCAAATTAATTTCCAATAATTTTATCTTTAAAGAAAATTTCATCCATCCGGTTCAATAGAATATCAATATTAATGTCATTGCCAGCAGAGATTGGAATAATCTCACCTAAATCTTTAAATTTATTTATTATTTCTTGAGTGAAGGATTCTTCATTATCCCATAGATCAATTTTATTTAAGGCTATTAAAAAAGGTCTTTCTTTTAGGCTAGTATTGTATTCTTCCATTTCAACACGAAGAAGAGCTAGGTTGTGCTCGAGTTCTAAATTCGATCCATCCAAAAGAAAAAGTATACCTCGAACTCGTTCAATATGTTTCAAAAAAGAAAGTCCTAATCCATGACCTCTACTGGCACCTTCCACAATGCCAGGAATATCTGCAATTGTGTATCGGAAGGTATCATTTTTCCGCTTAACAACACCTAAATTAGGAATTAAAGTTGTGAATGCATAATTGGCAATTTTAGGGTGGGCTTCTGTAATTTTGGAAAGCAGAGTAGACTTACCAGCATTCGGTAGACCTACGATACCAATATCAGCTAGTAATTTTAAAGTTAAAAGGATTTCTTTTTCTTCTCCTTCTTCACCTGGTTGGGCAAATTTAGGAGCCTGAAGAGTAGCTGATTTAAAGAAAGTATTTCCTTTCCCACCGCGACCGCCATAAGCAATAGTGAATTCTGCTTCCTCTTCAAAGTCAAATAAGACTTCCATGGTTTGTCGATCAATTACTTCAGTTCCCACAGGAACCATAAGAACTAAGGGTTCACCATCTGATCCATCGCGTTTTTGACCAACACCATGTTCACCGACTTTTGCTTTGTATATTTTATCTGGAAGAAAACGATCGAGTGTTTGTATGGATGTGCTGGCTTTGAGAATTACATCTCCACCACGTCCACCATCTCCGCCATCTGGTCCGCCGTATTCAGCGAATTTTTCATGACGAAAGTGGACAGAGCCAGCTCCACCATGCCCTGCTTTTACAATGATGGGAACTTCATCAATAAATTTAGACAGGGCGGCTTAGTATATTAAATTAGGATGCTACTGCAGCAGGATAAACAGAAACTTGTTGTCTTTTTTTATCAACGTTTTCAAAAGCAACAACTCCGTCTATAAGTGCAAATAGGGTATGGTCTCTTCCCACACCAACATTGTTACCAGGTTTAACAACTGTTCCTCTTTGACGAACAATGATATTCCCTGCGATTGCTGCTTGGCCTCCATAAACTTTTACCCCCAGTCTTTTCGACTGTGAATCTCTACCGTTCTTGGATGATCCTCCACCTTTCTTATGTGCCATGTGTCAACTCCTGAAAATTATTATAATTACGAAACAGCTCTATTTTCTAATTCAAAATCGTCTATCTGAACAATTTCGATTTCATTTTGATGCTCTTTAGCGATTGCTTCCATTCCAACTATTGTCATTTTGAAAGCTTGGTCAACTAAAATGGCGAGCTTAGGGTTACGAATCTCAACCAAGCGGAAGAGTAGAACACCATCAGCAATTTTTACAGCATCAATGCATTTTTCACTTTTCAAATATAGAAATAATGTCTGCAAAACAGCAGAAACCGCAGCGCAAACAAGATTATTTCCTTTTTCTCCGCTTAGCTTGGAAGAGTGACCCTCACAATCTAAACCTGAATACAATCCTTTATTCTTATAAATAACTAATCGAATCAAGCTGGAACAATATTTACTACTTGAAGCTTTTGAAGACTTTGTCTATGACCCCAGCTTCTTTTGTAATTCTTTCTCCTCTTGTATTTGAACCCTCGGATCTTATCTCCTCTGAGGTTCTCGAGAACTTTTACAGTTACTTTTGCTGCTGATAACGAGCTTGCACCGAGGTTCACCTTGTTATCATTGGCAACTAGAAGAATCTTAGCATCAAACTGCTCGCCAGGATTCTTGCCAGACTTCTCGGAAAGAAACACCTGGTCTTTTTCAACTTTGAATTGTTTATTCCCGATAGAAATGATCGCAAACATATCCGAATTCCTTATTTCCTAAACTTTTATCCAGAGTTTCAACTAGCTTCTCTGAGTCAATAGCAAATACCCATAGACAGGAAAATAGCGTAGAAATTCATGGTAGGTTACAGTATGGAAATTCGAAATATAGCAATTATAGCACACGTCGACCACGGTAAGACAACTCTTCTTGATGCCATTCTAAGACAGACCGGCTCAGTAACAACGAAAGAAGATAAAGAACGAATTATGGACTCCAATGATTTGGAGCAAGAAAAAGGGATTACAATCCTTGCGAAGAATACCTCAGTGATATACAAGGGAACTCGCATTAACGTTGTAGATACACCAGGTCACGCTGACTTTGGCGGTGAGGTAGAAAGGGTTCTATCTATGACAGATTGTACTCTTCTTCTAATTGATGCCTTTGATGGTCCTATGCCACAGACGAGGTTTGTATTAGGTAAATCATTACAACTAGGTCATAAACCTATTCTTGTAGTTAACAAGGTTGACCGTGATGGTGCAAGACCAGATTTTGCAGTTGATAAATCCTTTGATTTATTTTCTGACTTAGGAGCAACTGATGAGCAATTGGATTTTCCAATTATCTATGCTTCAGCGAAACAAGGCTGGGCAGTTACTGATCTTAGTAATGCTCCTGGACAAAATGTAGAACCTCTTCTCGACATGGTTCTTAAACATGTTCCAAAAGTGATTGATAAATCTGATGAGCCACTTCAATTCCAAGTAACCAGCTTGGATTATAACGATTATGTTGGTAGAATTGCAATTGGTAAAATTTATGCTGGTAAAATTAAAAAAGGCGGAGATGTAACTCTAGCCAAAATTAATGGAACGACTGCAAATTATAAAATTACAAAACTTTTTGGTTTCCAAGGATTGCAAAGAGTTGAAAAAGATGAGCTAGGTTCTGGTGATATCGTAGCAATTGCTGGTATTCCAGATGTCTTTATTGGTGATACAGTTTGTGATTTAGGAAAGCCACTCCCACTTCCTGCTATCCAAGTAGAAGAGCCAACTGTATCGATGTATTTCTTAGTGAACAACTCTCCTTTCGTTGGTAAAGAAGGGAAACTTATTACTACAAGAAATATTAGAGAGCGTCTTGACAGAGAATTAGAAACCAATGTTGCCTTACGTTTAGAAGAAACAGAAGACAAAGATCGTTTCAAGGTATTGGGTCGTGGAGAACTTCACTTATCCGTACTAATTGAAACTATGAGAAGAGAAGGCTATGAGCTTAATGTTTCTAAGCCTGAAGTTATCATCAAGAAAAATGAGAATGGAGAGAAACTAGAACCATTTGAAAATCTTGTAATGGATCTACCTGATGCTTACACTGGATCAGTAATTGCTGAGTTAAACCGCCGTAAGGGTGAAATGACAGCTATGGATGCACATGCTTCTGGTATGACTCGAGTTGAATACAATATTCCGACAAGGGGTATAATTGGTTTTAGAGGATTTTTCATCTCTGAAACTCGTGGAGAAGGAGTAATGTCTAGTCGCTTCTCACAATATGATCTTTATAAAGGTGATATTCCAGGAAGAAAGAATGGTGCTTTGATTTCCATGGACGGCGGAGAAACAACTGCCTATGCACTTTGGAAGGCTCAAGAACGTGGCGAATTATTTGTTCCACCGCAAACTGCTGTTTATCCAGGTATGATTGTTGGTGTTCACAGTAGAGAAAATGATTTAGAAGTGAATCCTGTTCGAGAGAAAAAGTTAACAAACGTAAGAGCTTCTGGTTCTGATGAAGCAATTCGTTTGGTTCCACATAAGAAACTGAGTTTGGAACAGGCTATAGAATTCTTGGACGATGATGAACTACTGGAAGTAACTCCTGTAAGTTTAAGACTTAGGAAAAAAATCCTAGATCCATCGCAAAGAAAGAAAAGTAGCAAGTAAGTAAATCTTAAATCTGCTTAATTAGTCCAATACTATAAAAAAGCTATCCTTCTTTTGGAATGGATAGCTTTTTTATTTCAATGATTTGAATCAGTAATTAAATCAATTTAGTTTAGATTAAAAACCAAAACTTTTTAATGCATCCTTGGCAGCTCCAGGGATATTTTTATCGATGGCATCTGAGATTGCTTTTTTTGCTCCACCAGATATTAAATCCGCAATAGACGGAAGTTGAATCTTTAGACCAACATTTGGATCTTTGATATTGCCAGTGGATTGAAAAGGTAGTGCAACTCGATCTCCTTCTATTAAATCACCAAAAATCTTTTTCTTGAATTCAGATGTATCCGCACCTTTTCCTGCTCCTTGTAGAGCTTTATCGATTTGTGAAATAGCTCTATCCGATTCCTCCTTTGTTCCAATAATTTTTCCATTCATTATATGAGTGGAATTGGTTATTTGTATCCAAGTTCCTTCTGAAATTACTAGATCATAATTGGTAGTTGGAAATACAGGGGAATCTTTGAAGCTAACTCGTCCTTTCGAATAACCAATCTTTGTTGTTACATCTTTTTTTAATGTCGATTTCTGAGCAAGTTTATCCATCTTGATATTCAAATTCTTAAGTGCTGGCAGCTCTCCTGCTAGAGAATCGAATACAGCAAATCCGCTTATATAGGAATCTTCTTTAATTGTTACTGAATGAACGATAGAAGTATTCACCAAACCAGTCTTTGCATCAAAAGGTGTAATTGTTCCATTTGTATCCAATAGAAATAAAGAAGATTCCTTTCCATTAGAACCAATTATACCTAAATCGGTGTTTAAAATTAATTTTAATGAGTTATGATTTTCTAAATCATCAGGAACGATATCCAAATCCTTCAAGAATAGATTCAAGGCATTCAATTGAATAACTTGCTTGGTCTTCTTCATTACAATTTTGATATTTCCATTTTTTATCCCTAATTCACCCATGCTTATGGAAATAGGAATTGTTTTAATAGAAAAAGGTTCATTAGAACTAGCATCGGAGGATCTTTTAGCTTCTTCCTCTTCCTTCTTTCTTTCTGCTAAGGCTTCAGCAGTTAAACTTGGATTTGGTTCGCCGTTCACAGTAACGGGAGGCTTGAAAAGAGAAGAAAGATTATTTGATCCATTCTCATTCAGAACAAGCGTTAGATCTGGAGAGTTAATAATTAATTTATCTAGACGAAATTCTTTTTTTAATAAGGCAGAGAGGGTAAGACCTAAATCAATGGATTCTAATTGAACTAAAGGATTTTTGATAGGGGTTCTTTCTTCTAAAGGAGTCCCTTTATCTGCAACACTATCACGATTCGTAAGTTCAATTCCTTTCACCTCTGTAGCAGAAAATAGATTGAGGTTAACTTCTTTAACATACACACGTGCATTCAGGCTTGATTCAAGATTCTGAACTACAAACTCTGGTGTGATGAATGAACTAAGGGATGATAATCCTATAATTATGATCAAAAGAAGCCCAAGTATAGAGGCTCCTACATAGATTCCGATTTTCTTCATTTCTTTTTTTACTCCGATCTAAAAATATCCTAATATAGCATCAGAAAATTAGATAGAGTCAATAGATTTTCTAGAGATTTAGTTTAAAAATTGTACTGAGGATATAATGGAAGCGAGAATCTTGTAGGTTCTGTCATCTATGTCCGTGTCGGAATTATAGGTAGCAATAAGTAATTTGTTCTTATTCGAAATGGAATAAACGCACCAATGTCTATCGTCCTTTTTGAATTCACAAGATAGAATATTGGTTCCTTCAGCGTTGGTAAAAGTAGCGACTAATTCATCATTGAATTCTATTTCATGAACAGCAATGTAATTTTTTAATTCCTTCATAGAATCAACATCTCCAACTTTATTGGCAAATGAATAAACTTGTAGAACCCCACCCATTTCTGGATGGAAAAATGCTGGAATTTCTTCAACGACTAAGGTTTCCCAATCTTCAGGATACATAAAATGAAACCTTTTTTCAGGTGATGTGAATCTTTTGCCTCTCATTCTTTCTTTTCATCAAAAAAACATATAGTTTCTTTAGGATAGGCTTTAATCCTGTCCTTATCTGTAAAATGATTAAATATTTCACTCTAAGCATATTTTTAATAATTTGGCTACTTCCATTTTCGGGTCTTCTCTTAGCCCAAACTCCAATTCAACCCAATTACAATAATCCAATTAGTATGGGTTTAGGTTCATTTGGTGTTGGATGGAAAGATCCAGTTAGTTCTTTATACAACAATCCTGGATTTGTGAATTTGGAATCATTATCTATAGCAGATTTAGGTGTCCAAGGCGGAAAAAAGGGGGAACAAGAATCCGCACTTCAAGTTGGTGGAGCAGGAGGAAATTACTCTTATTCTAAAGACTGGGGATTTTGGGGCATTTACAACCAAAGAACTTCCAATCATTTTCCTGGAAATCAAAAGTCCTATCTAAACCAAGGCAATTTAGGGCTCTCCTACCAATTCTTAGAATATTTTTCCCTTTCGGCTGGAGTTGGAGCTGGAGGCTTACAAAGAGGCAAAAGCTTCAGTCCTTGGTCAATAAGTGGATTTGCAAGTATTGCCTACCAAAATGGAAATTGGTCCTTGGGTACTTCCATTCAGTATTTAGGAAAATATAGAAGAGAAGACTACCAAGAAGTTGAAAAACTAGAAGAAACTCTTCCTCAACTATTTAGCATTGGGCTAGGATATTATTTTGATTCAGATTGGGGCATTTATACTGAAATCAGAAAAGCATTTTGGGAAAATTCTCAAGTAATTACAAGCGACACAGATGTTACACCAGATTATGAAAGAGGAATAGGTGCGGAATGGTCAGGATCCTATGCTATCCAGAAAAAAAATTTCATCTGGAACAACTTTGATCTACGCTTAGGCAATGAATGGGGTGGAATCTACTTACAAGATGGTAGAATGAAAAGATCACTAGGATTAAGCCTTGGAACGAGCTACCATTGGAATCTATCATCCAGTCAGAACGACAAGTCCAAGGATAACTTTGAAAAGGTTTCTATCCATTTTGGCTTAATTGATTATGCATTAACTGCTAATAGCAATTCCAGAGAAAAAGAAACACTCGCTTCATTTTCCATCTCCTACCAAATAAGTAACATCCATTAAATCTAGAATAATTCCAAATAAAAGCGACATAATACTAGATTTTCTGTAAAATATTTAATATTTTTGCTTACTATATAAACAGTTCCCTTAATATCTGCTCATTATATAAACAAGATCTCTGTGCTTTATTGCAGAAATTGTGCACTTCTGAGGCATTTCGGTGATTGGTACGATAATTGCAATCATATCTATAGGAAAATCTATGATAGACTTCGAAATTTCAAAACGAAAAGTAGTTTCCTTCCGAGGCCAAAACAAGGTGGTAGGAGGATTAACAGACAAAGATAAGATTGCTGTTTTACTATATATTTCAAAGGAATTCGCTAATGTCGATAAAGAAGAAGATCTTTTCGATAAGGTAGTATCCCTTTGTAGAGAAATTTTTGAAGCTGATAATTCTACACTTCGACTTTATGATGGCGAAGTACTAGTCCCAGTTAAATTCGTAACAGATACAACTCCACCTAGGAGAAATCTGAAACCCGATGAGGGTTATTCAGGCTTAACTTTTAATGGTCGAAGGCCTATGATCATTCAAGATCTTCATGCCTCTCCGGAATACACAGATGAGGGCGAACAAACTCGATGTGTTATGTGCATACCTCTTATCCAAAAGGATGATGTTCTTGGAACCTTGGCTGTAGAAAGCGATACTGATAATTTTTTCATTGCTGATGATTTAGAAATCCTCGAAGCTCTTGGAGCACAATTAACACTAGCCTTATCTGGAGTTAGACTAATCGAAGGTCTTATGACTGCTAGGGCAAGGGAAGCCGCGGTTCTTACACAATTAGAATGGGATATGAAAATGGGACGAAATGTTCAATCCCAAATTCTACCACAAGATCTTTCACCTTGGAACGGTTTGTATTTTGGCTCCTATTATGAACCTATGGTTCAGGTTAGTGGAGACCTCTACGATGTTGTTCGCCAAGGAAATTCACTCACCGCAATTAATATTGATGTATCGGGACATGGTATCCCTGCTGCCTTAGTGACTATGGCTATTCACCATCACTTTCGAAGATGTGTACAATCTGGTTTAGGTTTATCAGAAATAATGGAAGAACTAGGTGAATCCTTGAGAGACCAACTTCCTGAATCAACATACTTTACCGCTTTTATCGTTAGAATTTATTCAGACTATACCTATGCTTACATCAATGGAGGTCATCAAAAAATGCTCCATATATATGATGGGAATGCCACTGTCGAAGAGTTAGATACGAAAGGAGTTCCACTTGGTATACTTCAAGTTCGAAAGACGGATTATGAAGAAAAACAAGGGAAATTAAACCCTGGTGATATTCTTGTTTTACTTACAGATGGATTCGCAGAGCAAAAGAATGCCTCTAGAGAAGAATTTGGAACTGAAATGGTAATCGACTGGATCAAAACTGAAAAATCAGATCTTGAAAGTGGAGAAAATAAACTCTACATCAAAGACCTATCTGAACGATTTGTGCAAAAATTTAAAGATCACAAAGGTGATGTTCCCAATGGGGATGATCTCTCTCTACTTATGATCCAATGCAATAAATCGATCATTAACGCACTACCATATATCAAACAAGCCAAATTAGCAAATAGCCAGAAGAAAGATGATGATGCATACGCATTAGCATTAAAGGCATATAGCATTGATCCATCACTTAAAGATAATTTAATGTTCCTAGGAAAAATTCATTACAGAGATGAAAAATTCGAGGAATCTATCAAATACTTTAAGGAATATATAGAGACAACAGGTGAGAATACAGCCATTGCTCACTTCCTATTAGGAAGAGCTTACTATATGGCAGATAAAATTAGTGAAGCGAAACGTTCACTCAAGAAATCTCTCTCCTGTGATCATTCCTTTGCTAAAGCAAGTCTTTTACTTGCAAGATGCTACCTCAAAGAAAATGCAAAACCTAAAGCCATAAAAATTCTTCAACAAGGTGTTAAAAGTACACCAAATAACGAGTCATTGAAAATTTCCCTTTTGAAATTAGAAGAAAATTCTAAAAAGGCGACTGTATGAAAAGGATTCATTTTAAAACAAAAAGTATAAAAAGGAAAATAAAGGAGAAAATAGTAGAATGTTAAGATTCGTAATCCCGTTCGCTGTTCTATTAGCTGTGGCTGGGTTGAATGCTCAAGATGCACCTGCACCTGCAGAGGCTGCTGAGGCAGAAGCACCCGTCACTTTGGAGAGTTTAAAAGCAGATGTTGAAACACTGAGAAGTGAAACAGATTGGCTTTGGACTTGTATTGCTGCATTTTTAGTCTTTTTCATGCAGGCTGGATTTGCTTATGTAGAAGCTGGTTTTACTCGTTCTAAGAACGTAGTAAACATTTTAATGAAAAACCTTGCTGACCTTTCTTTAGGTTCATTAGCATTTTGGTTGATAGGTTTTTCAATCATGTTTGGCCCACCAATCATAGAGGGAATTGGAATTGGTATGCCTTCGTTAGCTGATTCACTGATTGAAAGTGAAGGAAACTGGGGAAACTCATTTCTAATCTTCCAAATGGTGTTTGCTGCAACTGCTGCAACTATCGTATCAGGAGCAATGGCTGAGAGAACAAAGTTCGCAACTTATGTTATATTCTCTGTAATCATTACAGCTGTTATCTACCCAGTATATGGTTCCTTCGCATGGGGAAGCCTTTGGGGTGGAGACAATTATGCAGGATTTCTAGAAGATATGGGATTCTTAGATTTCGCTGGTTCAACAGTAGTTCACTCCGTTGGAGCTTGGGCTGGTTTAGCTGGTGCGATCGTAGTAGGTCCTAGAATTGGAAAATTCCAAGCAAATGGAAAAGTAACTCCTATCCTTGGACACAACATGGCAATGGCTGCACTCGGTGTATTCATTCTATGGTTAGGTTGGTTCGGATTTAACCCTGGTTCTACAACTTCTGTAGGCGGTGGTGATTTCGCACTTATCGCTATCAACACTCAAATGGCTGCTGCAGCTGGTGCTGTTGCTGCGATGATCGTAACTTGGATCAAATACAAAAAACCTGATATTGGCTTAACACTAAACGGTGCTCTAGCTGGTCTAGTTGCAATTACTGCTCCTTGTGATGGTGTTTCAATCGGAGCTTCTGTTCTGATCGGACTTATCGCTGGTGTATTGGTTGTATTCAGTGTATTGATGTTTGACACTATCAAAATTGATGATCCTGTCGGAGCAATTTCTGTTCACGGGGTTTGTGGTGCTTGGGGAACTTTAGCAGCTGGTTTATTTAATCTAGATTCAGGTCTTTTCTATGGCCATGGTTTTGATCAAGTAATTACTCAAGTTGTTGGAATCCTTGTTGCTTTCGTTTGGGCATTTGGAACTTCTTATGTAGTATTCTTCGTTCTTAAATTAATTATGGGACTAAGAGTATCTGAAGAAGAGGAAATCCAAGGTCTAGATTTACTAGAACACGGAAACGAAGCGTATCCTAATTCAAAATAAGATTCGCTAAACGTTTCTGAATTAGAATGGGAGAGGGGCTCTAGAAATAGAGCCTTTCTTTTTGTTGACAGATGAAACTGATCATTTCATGCTCAAAGAGTGAATTTCAGAAATAATAAATATCTTATCTATATCTTTTTAATTCTTCCTTTTCTTACATTTTACAATTGCTTTGATTACGAAGAGACGATTACATTTAAGAAAGGATATTCAGGCACTGTTGAAATTACTTATTCTGTTCCCTTAAAAGAGGATAAAAAGTCCTCAATGATTCGATTTCTCCCAACCCAGAAAGCTGCCATACAAGCCAAAATAAATCAAGGCATGGGAAATACTATAGGAACTAAAATTCGTGATTACCAATTTCGATTGCTCGAAAAAGGAGAATTTGATGAGCCTTTCTTTGAAAATAAAGGAAGAGTTAGCTACAAAATCGATTTTATAGAAATTTCAGAATTGGAAAGAATGCTACCTGGTAACATGATCACTAAATTTAAGGGTAAATCCTTGGTGATAAAACGAGAATTTCCTTCCTTAACTAGCGAATTTTTAGAAGAAACATCTGTTGGTGAAAAGAAAATTATAAATGAAACTGGCAAACTTTTAAAAGAAGGTAAGATGAGTTTTCGCATACTATTTCCTTCCAATACAGAGTGTTATTCCAATAAGGGAACAATTAATTTGGGAAGTTTAAATTATGTATACCCACTTTCTGATTCTTTAGAATCTCAGAGAAATGCCAAAATTTGGGAAATTAAATTACGCATATTTTGAAATTATAGAATTCCTAAATTTCTCAATTCAATTTCAAATTGCAGAAAACCTTGGAAATTTTTTGCTTCAGGTTTATAATGCAATTCCTTCATTAGATAGTTATAGGTAAATTTAGAAGGGAATCGTTTTTCCTGATCGATGATATCTTGGATGTTTTCTAGTCCATAGTCTAGGCTCTTCAAAAAAAATGAATCTTCTATCCATTTATCTTTAGGATAGGCCCAAAGGGCAAAAATAAAATATTTCCCAGTTAGTCGATTCCACCATTCAGCCAAATCAATTACTAGGTATTTATTTTCATCATATTCTGCAAGTAGAGCATTGTCCCCGAATAGCAAATGTGATCCTAAGCCTTGTTTTAATTTACTTTTTATCAAAGTTGGATCCTGAGCTTTAACTTCTATTTTTCGTTGGAATTGTTTAAAAAGAAGCAATTCTAATAAGGCAACTGATGTTCTAGAACCTATGTCAACAGTAACTATAGATAATTCCTCTAATTCTGAACGATGATGAAAAAAAAGAATGGATCTAACGGAAGTTTTGCCACAAACACCACAGGAAAGCGAATAAGCGAGTTTATCGTTGTTTCTAAGACATTCTACTGAAGAAATTAAGGCAGTGTCCAAGTCACCACGCAAGAGCATCTCGTTAAGAACTTTTGGGCTTTGATATACTTTTTCTAGACTTGTGTCATTTTCGATTCCCCAAGTAAGTGGGCGAGCATTCAAACTTTCAACGAGTCCAACCTTCATTTTTCCAGGTTTGGGATATTGATTTAAAAATCGAGTTGTATTTTTATACTAGTAAAGAATCCTTTCAATGAACCCTATGAGTAATTTTAAATCTTCCATCGCAACCATTCATGATGCTGAATTTGCATACCTACGAGATATGATCTATAAAATGACAGGAATTGTCTTAGCTGATCACAAGAAAATTATGGTGCAATCCAGATTGAATATTCGATTGCGTTCGCATGGAATGACTACCTTCGAAGAATATGTAAATAAACTGAAATCAGATCCCAAATTTAGGGAGGCTGAACTTTCTGAACTCATCAACCGAATCACAACTAATAAAACTGACTTTTTTCGGGAAGCCCATCATTTTGATTTTCTCAAGGAAACATATCTGCCCCAGTTCGAAGAGGCATCCAAAGCTTCTGGCAATAAGAAACTTGTAGTATGGTGCTCAGCCAGTTCTACAGGTGAAGAGCCATACTCAATTGCAATTACTCTTTTAGATTATTTTTTTACTCGTCCAGGTTGGAATCTTAAAATTATTGCTTCCGATATTGATACGAATGTTCTCCAAACTGCGAAAAATGGAATTTATAAAGCAGAACGTCTAGAAACAGTTACAGACCAAATGAAAAATAAATACTTCACCAAATCCGAGAAAGATGGTATTGTTTATTACGAAGCAAAGCAGAATCTTAAATCAATCATTGAATACAAGAAAATCAATCTTCTAGAATTTCCATATCCGATTAATGAAAAATTAGATTTAATCTTTTGTAGAAATGTTGTAATCTATTTTGATAAACCAACTCAAAAATTTATTTTTAATAATTTTGAAGAAATATTAAAATCCCAAGGTTTCTTAATCATTGGCCATTCGGAGACAATGTTTGGTATTTCAGATAAATTTAAATTTTTAGGTCATACTGTTTACCAAAAAAAGATTTAAATTTTAATCATGCTCGAAGAATTCCAGCCTACTCATTTCCCTGTTATGTGGCAGGATATAGTAAGAACTGTTCATGATAACCTTAAAGAAACTAAATCCTTACGATTTTTAGATGGGACAGGTGGAGAAGGTGGACATGTTGCAAAATTTGCAGAAGCATTTCCAGATTGTGAAATTCTATTTCTAGACCGAGATCCTGCTATGATCCAAAGAGCACTATCTCGTTTAGGCTCAAGACCTAATATTAAAAGTTTAAATATAAATTTTTCTGAATTAGAACAATCAGATTTAGATGAGATAGGTTGGGGTGATGGATTTAACGGAATTTTATTGGACTTGGGAATTTCAACTTATCATATTTTAGAATCAGGAAGAGGCTTTAGTTTTAGAGGAACCGAAAGCTTTGATATGCGACTAGATACAAATTTAGATCGTAAGCAAGTTACAGCCGCAGAAATAGTGAATACCTATCCAAGTAAAGAATTAGAAAGAATCTTTTATGAATATGGTGAAGAGCGCTGGACCAAAAAAATTGTAGAGAGACTACTAGAACGTCGAAGGACAAATCCAATTGAGAGCAATAGCGACTTTTCTAAATTAGTTGAGACTACAATTCCGCGTAAATTCTGGCCACCGAAAACACACCCAGCAACCAGAGTCTTCCAAGCCCTCCGAATTGAAGTAAACCAAGAATTTCAGCATCTCAAGAAAGCACTTATACAACTTCCCCAATTTCTAAGACCTGATGGAATCTTTCAAATTATCAGTTTTCATTCTTTGGAAGACAGAATTGTCAAGCATAGTCTTCGTGATACTTTGATGGAGAATAAAGAATTTTCCTTTATCTATAAGAAGCCAATTTTACCCTCAGAGGAAGAAATGAAAATGAATCCAGCATCACGCTCAGCGAAATTGCGTGCGATTCAGAAATCGGTCGATACTAAAAACAAGAGATATTGATTTAATGATTTGGAATATTAAAGATTTAAAAGACACTTTATTTTTATTTACATTGGCTCTTATTTGGGGATCGATTTTCTTTCTAAATGTTTGGCAATCCACAGAATTTCATAAAATTGAAAGAGAAATTTCTAAGAATATTCTTATGAAAGAATCACTCATAAAAGAAAATGAAGAAATAAAAATTTCTATTCTAACAAAATCATCAGCCTCCAGAATTGATCAATTATTTCAAAATTCGGTTGAAAATAAATCACCTACAGATCAAAGAATGATTCACACCATTAGCCTACCTAATTTGAAGGGAAAGAATTCAGATGATTATTGATAATATTTTAAAAGAATTTTCTCAACTCAAACTTTTGAAAGGAAATACAAATAATCCAATAAATTATATTTGGGCAGATTCAAGAAAAATTCAGAAAAATGATATTTTTGTGATGAGTGATGAATTCACAGATATAAATTTTTTAACATCTTCAATCGAAAATGGATCGAGTACTTGTTTAATTTCTAAAACTTCCGAATTCCTTTCCATCGCCAAAGAAAAGTTTGAAAATGTGATTAGCTCAGACTCATCATCCAACCAAATGCAGGGTTATATAGCTTCCTTTATTTTAGATCATCCCTCAAAGAAATTAGAAGTCATAGCTATAACAGGTACAAATGGAAAAACATCCTTAACACATATCCTCTACCATTTTGCAAGAAGTTTAGGAATACCATCTGGTTTAATAGGTACCATCCATACTAAATACAATGATGTAATAATTGAAACAGGCTATACAACTCCCGAGGCTTCCTCCTTACAACTTCAATTAAGAGATATGCTGAAGGAAGGAATACAATTCGTATTTTTGGAAGCAAGTTCTCATGGATTGAAATTAGGTAGAACCAATGGCCTTCAATTTAGAGCAGCACTTTTTACAAATATCACAAAAGATCATTTAGACTTTCATGAAACAATGGATGACTATCTTAAGAGTAAATTTCGTATCTTTACACTTCTGGAGGAATCTACTAAGGAATATAAATTTGGGATAATCAATTTGGATGCGGAAGGTGGTCTAGCAATGAAAAAGCTAATCCTGGAACACTCTCTCCAAAGCAAAATTAATTTCCTAGGAAAAACATGTAATTATGAAATCGATAAACCTCGACTTAGTATAAACGGTTCAGAATTTATTTTCAAAATTAAAAAACCAGAATCTACCTTTCATAGAAATCTGCGGGTTCGATCTAACTTACTTGGTGGATTTAATATTCAAAATGTAGCTTTAGCAATCAGTTGCTGGGTAGAATTGAATATTGCTACAGAAAGAATAACAACCTTCACAGAAAGTATTCCTCGCATTCCTGGCAGATTTGATATCTATTACAGTCCTGACAAAGATAGAATCGCAATCGTCGATTATGCTCATACTCCCGATGCTCTTTTAAATATTCTACAAAGTGCAAAAGAACTAAATCCTAAAAGATTGATCTGTTTATTTGGTTGTGGAGGAGATAGAGATCGGACGAAACGTCCAGAAATGGCTGCAATTTCTGAGCGTATGTCTGATCTTGTAATTCTTACCTCTGATAATCCAAGAACAGAAGATCCAGAATTAATTTTAAATGATATAGAAAAAGGCTTTCAGGATAAATCGAAGATCATTCGTGAAATTGATCGAAAAAACGCCATTCAAATTGCAATCGATAATTTACAAGAAGGTGATATTCTTGCAGTCTGCGGAAAAGGACATGAAAATTACCAAATCATCGGAAAAGAAAAATTTCATTTTGATGATGGGGAAGAAATAGAAAAAGCTTGGTAAATCTCTCGTATTAAGGAATTTAGAGAAAGGAGAAAGTATGTTTTTTGAAATATTTGAATTATGGGGAGATGAGCTAGGTTTTTTTAGAATATTTAGCTATGTTACATTTCGTGCACTTTCTGCAGGAATTACTTCTATGTTTTTAAGCTTTCTTCTTGGTGGAAAAATCATTCAATTTTTATACAATCTAAAATTCAAAGAAAGCATTCGCACAGATGGTCCCAAATCTCATGAATCAAAATCAGGCACACCAACTATGGGAGGCTTAATGATTGTTTTCACTATGAGCTTATCTGTAATTCTTTGGGGTAATTGGAATAATTTGAATCTCGTATTATTATTTTTTACAAGTTTGGGATTTGCTATTTTAGGATTTAGCGATGATTATAGTAAAGCAATTCTTAAAATTAAAGGTGGCATGCGAGCGAGGACGAAATTTCTTATTTCCATCCTGCTTTCCGTAGTTTTCATTTTTATATATTTTTACGTAACTGGTAAACCAAATCCAAATGAACTCAAAGGAATTGTTTTTGAGATAACAGATCTTTTCCTCCCTTTTGTTAAAGGACCAGTCCTATCAATGGGATTGTTCATTATTCCATTTGCTATAATAGTTGTTATAGGAACATCTCATTCAGTAAATTTAACGGATGGATTGGATGGCCTTGCAACAGGAACCATGCTTTTCCCAACTATAACCTTTGGAATCATAGCTTATGTTTCGGGAACACCGATCACTGCGAATTATTTAAATATACCCTACCTTCCTGGAGCACATGAGTATTCTGTTTTTCTATCTGCGCTTGCAGGATCATTGATTGGATTTCTTTGGTTCAATTCACATCCTGCTCAAGTTTTTATGGGAGATACAGGTTCCTTATTCTTAGGCTCAACATTAGGAATGATTGCGATTATGTTGAAGAAAGAATTGCTACTGATTATACTTGGTGGAGTTTTTGTAATGGAAACAATGAGTGTAATTTTACAAGTTGCATCTTTTAAATTAAGAGGAAAACGAATTTTCAAAATGAGTCCGATACACCATCATTTTGAATTATCGGGAGTTCCTGAGGAAAAAATTGTTATCCGATTTTGGATTGTTGGTATTATTCTCGCTTTGATCTCACTTTCCACACTTAGAATCCAATGAACTTTGTGAAAATAGGGGAGAATGTTCAAGATCGAATCTTAATCTCTATCATTTTTCTCTTAGCTTTTACTGGGATAGCAGTTATGTTCTCAGCCTCATTTAGTTACGGTGAAAGAGAATTTGATAACGCCTACTTTTTCTTTAATAGACAAATCATTTGGCTTATTGCAGGAATAACTTTGTTCGTCGTATTTTCTCAGATGGACTTCCGTATTTTAGATTCAATGGGAATCTATCTTTGTTTTGTTACAATCTTTCTTTTAGTTCTAGTATTCATACCAGGTTTAGGAAAATCAGTGGGTACTTATTATGGTCGTAACTTCAATCGTTGGATAGGCATAGGACCCTTTCAATTCCAACCATCAGAGTTTGCGAAAATCACTGTATTAATTTACCTTGCAGGATTTTTTAAAAATTTTAAAAAAACAGAATCCATTAATTGGAAAAAATTTATTTTACCATTCTCAATTATAAGCACAATTCTACTTTTAATCGTATTGGAACCATCTTTTGGAACAACTATGGAAATATTTTTTGTTCTAGTGACAATGATTTACATAGCAGGTTTTTCATTTAAAAAACTATCTATATCTATAATTTCAATTTTACCTTTATTGTTTTTGTTAGTTGATAGAGTAGGATATAGAAGGAAACGAATAGATATTTGGCTAGATCCTTATTCTTACCGCTACGAAGAAGGCCATCAATTAGTATCATCCTATCTTGCATTCAAATCAGGTTCCATTTGGGGTAATGATATTTCAGCTGGATATTCTCATAAATATCTACCATATGGTTATACAGATTTTATTATTTCACCATTTGTAGAAGATTTTGGTTTCTTTGGATTTTGTTTATTGTGGTCAGTTATTTTAATATTTATATTTCGTTCTTATCTTCTCATTGAACGAATCAATGAGCCCTTCGGTTTTTATTTAGGATCTGGAATACTATCTATACTTTCAATTCAATTTCTAATGAATCTATTTGTAGTCACAGGAATACTGCCTATTACAGGTGTATCCTTTCCTTTTTTTAGTTATGGTGGATCATCTTTAATTAGTACATTTATTTTTAGTGGAATACTTGTAAATATTACCCGAAAAGAGAACTTGGAAACATGAGAACAATTTTAATTGCAGCAGGCGGGACTGGTGGCCATATATCTCCAGGAATTGCATTGTTGGAGCAGTTGACGCGTTCCAAAGAAAATTACGATCTTGCAACTGTTTACTTACATTGTCCGCTACGAAATAAAAATTATCCTGATCTCAAAGATTCGGATTTTAAAATAATTTGGCATAATCTTCCACAATTTAAAATTTCTAATTCAATAATTTATCCTTTTTTATTTCTCATTCAATTCATAAAAGCTTCACTTAATTTCAACAGGAATAACATAACAACAGTTATTGGAATGGGTGGGTATACTTCGGTTCTAGCTTTGCTATATGCAGTCATCTTTCGAAAAGAACTTTTCTTATGTGAACAGAACTGCATACCAGGGAAAATCACTCGTATCTTTTGGAATTTTGCGAAAAAGATAGCTTTGAGTTTCCCTATTGAAAATAATACAAATACTAAAGTAAAGACAGCTATTCTTGGTAACCCAGTAAGATCGGCTGTGATTCCAAAGACTCCTGGAATAAAGAATCAAAAGTTTTCTGATAAAAATATGATGAATGTACTGGTTCTAGGTGGTTCCCAAGGTGCAAGACAAATCAATGAAATGGTAATTGGAGCCATGAGTGATAGCTTTATCAATAAGCATATTAAATTTAGAGTTCTAACAGGAGCTAATCTATATAATGAATTTCAAAAAAGTTCTTCAGCTGTAGAGGCGATCTCATATTCAAAGGATATGGGTTCTCATTATGAGTGGGCAGATTTAGTGGTAGCTAGATCTGGTGCTGGTGTATTAGCAGAATGTTCTGTTTTTTCGCTTCCAATGATTCTAATTCCTTACCCCTATGCAAAAGACAATCACCAAATGGCTAATGCAAAATACTTTGAATCTCAGGGTGCATGCATTCTTATTGATAGCAAATCTTCAGAATCCAATTTATTAATTGATCATCTAAAATCTCTCTACCAGGAAGATGGTAAACTATTGCAAATGTCTATAGCTTCTTTGCAAGCATCTAAAATCAATTCTAGCAGTGATACTTTGAATTTCTTTTTCCATGGCAATGAATGAAACCTATGTTTTATTAGGTGTGGGAGGATCTGGAATGTCCAGCCTTGCACATATTTTACTTGATCGTGGTGAAAATGTATTTGGATATGATAAGAAAGATTCTAAACAAAAGGATGCCTTAAAAGCTAGAGGACTAGAAATCTTTACTACGCTTTCTGATTGTTTAGACAATATACCAAGTAACTCCACACTAGTTTATTCAACGGCTATTTCAATAGATTCATTGAATCATCCTTCTAAAGAGTTCCAGATAATGCATAGATCTGCACTTTTGCATAAACTCTTCTCTGAAAAGAAAGCAATTTCTATTGCAGGCTCGCATGGTAAGACTACTACAACAGCAATGGTTGCTGGGGTTCTCATGGATCACAATCTTTCACCTTCCATAATGGTTGGTGGAGATGTGCCCTTACTTGATTATAAAGGTGGACTATGGGGTAAAGGGAATTATGCTGTTTATGAATCGGATGAATCGGATGGAACATTTTTAAATCACTCAGCAGACTATCGTATTATTACTAATATTGATGATGATCATTTAGATCATTACAAAGAAAAAAAATATCTTCTGCATGCTTTCGAAGAATACGCATCCCAATCTGACTTTTACAAAACTATACTTTATCTTGGTGATAAAGGTATAAGAGAAATCATTCCTAATTTAAATAATGATGAAAATATTATTTTGGTTGGTCAAAAATCTGATTTTGAATCAATCGCTCAAAATTTGATAAATCAAAAAGAAAATTCAAAATTCAACTTGGATAAGTTTTATAAAATTTACCAAATAGAAATAAATGATTCATCAGGAATATTTTATATTGGAAATAAATCGTATGAATATAGGATTCCATTTCTTGGAGAACACTACTTAATCAATGCTAGTCTAGCAATCGCTTTATGCGTAGAACTTGGATTAGATATTGAATCCATTATACATTCACTCGCAAATTATAAAGGTGTAAAAAGAAGATTAGAAATTCTGGGCAATTACCAACAAACCAAGATATTGGATGACTATGGACACCATCCAACAGAAGTGAAAGCTGTTATTTCTAGTTTACAGAAGGAAAAGACTAAAAACAATTTTGTAAAAACTATAGTTTTATTCCAGCCACATAGATTCACAAGAACTGAACTATTCTGTAAGGAATTTGCAGAAGCCTTATCCTTATCTGATGAAATTTATCTATTACCAATTTATAGTGCAGGCGAAATTGCAAAAGATGGCATTTCCTCTGAATTAATTCAGGCAGAGCTTTCGAAACTAGGAAGAAATTCTAGAATATTAAATGGCGGAATAGAAGAAGATGCCAAATTTCTTAGATCTATTCTCAAAAATAAAAATATTCTCGTCACCCTGGGTGCAGGTGATGTCTGGAAATGGGGAATAGAAATTCTTAAGTCAAATTAAAGAATCTTTTATCTACTTCTGATTTTTGACCTGTGAAATTTAAATGACCCATCTTTCTACCAGGTTTTGCCTCATCCTTTTGGTAGAGATGCAAATGGTATCTTGAATCCTTAGACATTAATTCTAGACATAGATTTAAAGAATTAGCATAGTCATCGCCTAAAATATTTTTCATAAGACATGGCTTTATAGAATTTTGCTCAGGTAAATCCATGCCAGTGAGAATTCTAAGTTGCAATTCAAATTGAGAAATATCAGAACCATCTTGGGTATAGTGACCTGAGTTATGCGGTCTTGGTGCAAATTCATTCACAACTAATTCATCACCTGCGACGAAAAATTCCAAACCAAAGACACCCGCATATTTTAAACTTTTTCCTAAGAGAGAAGCAGATGAAATTGCTAGGTTATGGATATTTTCTGGAATAGGTGCAGGAAATTCGGTCATATCAAGAATGGAGTTGCGATGGTAATTCAAAGCTGGTGGGAAAATAAATTCTTTTCCTTCATGACTCCTCGCATATATCACTGAAATTTCATAATCAAATGGATAGAATGCCTCTAGAATATAGGGTGATTCTTTAGAAGCAGGGTTTGATTTTAAAAATTCCTTTAATTCAATAGCATTAGTAAACTTCCACTGACCCTTTCCATCATATCCAAAACGAGTTGTCTTAAGAATTGAAGGCATAGGAAATTTGGAAAAATCTTCATTCCCAGTAATGATTGGTAAATACAAAACTGTATTCAGTCCAATTGAATTGAAGAATTCTTTCTCAAAAATTCTATCCTGAGCAATCTTTATGGAATGCACATTAGGTGCTAAGAATTTTTCATCTCTTGATTTAGCATATTCTTCGATGAAATCCAAGCAGGCAGGTGGAATATTTTCAAATTCGAAACTGAGTGATGATACAGTATCTAAGAATCGTTTCAATGAGGAAAAATCAGAATAGCTTCCGGTCCACTCAACAGCTCCCGCTTTGCAAGATGGAGAATTCTTGTCAGGAGAATAGACATGAACAGTATATCCCATTTGGATTGCCTCAAGAGTGAACATTCGTCCCAATTGACCTGAACCAAGAATGCCTAAGGAATGAGGAGGTAGTATCAAATTAACAAATCCTTTTCTTTCGCCAGAGCTTCTTGTTTTATTTTTTCTTGGTATCTCTGAAGTTCTATATCTAATTTTGAATCTAATAAAGATAGCATGCGAACAGCAAGTAGACCTGCATTGGCAGCACCCGCCGATCCGATTGCAAGAGTTCCTACAGGAACACCCTTGGGCATTTGAACAATGGAATACAAACTATCAAGGCCACTTAGTGCTTTCGATTGAATCGGAACGCCTAATACTGGCAAGGTTGTCAATGAGGCAACCATACCTGGTAAATGAGCAGCTCCACCAGCACCTGCAATAATGATGGAATAACCAGATTCACGAGCAGATTTACTGAACGTAAATAAAAGCTCAGGGCTTCTATGTGCTGAGACAATTTTCTTATCATATTGTATGGAAAAATTATCTAGAATCATACAGGCTTCTTTCATAGTCTCCCAATCAGATTGGGAGCCCATGATCACAGCAACTTTCAAATTAGAACTAGGCATATCTTTAGATTTTGACTCAGGGCTTAGCTTACAAGAATTTTTTCAACAATTCGTTCCATCTTCATGGATCTTGATCCCTTTACTAGAATGACAGTTTTTGCAGGAATGGTTTTTACTAATTCTTGAACCATTTGATCAATGTTCTTTTCGGAATCAACACAGTGAAGGAAAGAAGTTTTAGATTTTTTATCCACCAAATTAGGATTAAAGAAAGCTGCATCCTTACCGAATCCAACTAGCCATTTTACATTTTGTGTGCTTACAAATTTAGCAATTTGTTTATGGTATTTTTCAGAGTGGGTTCCCAGTTCTTTCATATCACCCAGAATGCAAACAAAATCTTTGCCGTCTGATAATTGGTTAGCTACGGAAATAGAAGATTCCATGGACTCTGGATTTGCATTATATGTGTCATCAATGATGGTAAATTTTTTCTTATGAAGAACCAATCTACCTTTGGATGGTTTGAACTTTTGGATGTTCGAAACTAAGATCTCTTTATCTAGACCAGCATCGGAAGCAAGTCTTAAGACTCCGCTCAGATTAGAAAGAATCTTCTCTCCTGGGGATGCCCAGTGAAAGGGAATCCCATCCCATTCTAGATCAAAACCATTAGGCAATTTTTTTACAACTTTCAAAGAGGCAGATTGAATCTTCCAAAATACAGGATTGATCTGGTATTGTTTGGTTTTGGATTCAACAATTTCTGGATAGAGAATATTTTCTGGAATGTAGAGTCTACCACCGCTTGGCATTCCAATGAGGATATCCGTTTTCTCTTGGGCAATAGATTCAGGTGATTTTAAGTTCTCAATATGAGCAGATCCAATATTTGTGATCAAGCACCAATCAGGTCTTGCCATTTCTGTTAGTCTTTGGATTTCATAGCGATGGTTCATTCCCATTTCAATGATTGCAATTTCGGTCTTTTGGTTGATTCGAAAAAGTGTAAAGGGAACTCCAATTTCATTATTGTAATTCTTTTCTGTTACAACCATTCGAGTTTTGGAAATATGACTGAAACAGTTAGCTAGCAATTCCTTGGTTGTTGTCTTCCCGCTGGAACCTGTAATTCCGATTATGAAAGGGCAAAATCTCATTCTATGGAATCGAGATAAATCCGCTAGAGCCTTCCAAGTATTATCAACTAGGATTGCTTTTTCTAATTCTGCAGGTTTAAGTAATTTTAAAAATTCTGATTTACGATTGGCAAGAAAACCGCTAGCTCCACGTTTGAGAGCATCCTTGATAAATTCATGTCCATCACGGTTACTCAGCAATGGTACGAATAAACTACCAAGCTTTGCTTCTTGTGAAGAATTGGTAATAGTTTTAAAGAATAAATCCTCTGAACGCCATTGAATCTTTGACTCATGGTTCAGAACTTTGGCTACAGTGGAAAATGAATATTGAAATTTTTCTAACACAAAATACTCTCTTTCCAAATAAAATATTTTGCTAAAAAATTACGATTCCTTAAAGTTAGAGAGAATGAAAAAAATAAAAGTCCTTCTTATAGGATTAGGACGAATTGCTAGCCTCCTAGAAAAAGATCCCTTCCGTAGAAAACCTTGCACACATACCGGAACTCTACTAAACTCAAGCGTATCAAAATATTTTGACCTTAAATACATCTGGGATGAAAATCCGGAACGTATAGAAGAATTCCAGAAACAATGGAAATTGAAGAATAAATTTAAGATTCTAGAACCTCAGCAATGGAATAAGGAAGATATCGATCTTGCAGTTATTGCAAGCACTAGTGACTCCCATTGGGAAAATCTCGAATCCTGTATCAAATCACTAATCCCAAATCTACTAGTTGAGAAACCTATGGTAAGAGAAATGAAACAGGCCAAGAAATTATTAGGACTTCAGAAGAAATTTCCTTTTCGTCTTTGGGTAAATCATGAAAGAAGATTTCATCCTGTCTATGCCTGGGCGAAAAAAATTATTGATTCAGGAGAAGTTGGTAAAATCAAAACCATTCATGCTTCTGTTTTAACTTCTGCGCAAGATCCAGGAATTGCATTTTCAGGAAAAGGAGGCGGTCCATTGATGCATGATGGAACCCATGCCATAGATCTAATCCATTGGCTACTTGGTAAGCCAGAGTCTTTGCACGCAAAATTTCATAAATCCAATCCAAAATATAAGATAGAAGAGCAGGCATATGTATGGATGCAATTTCCCAATGATGCAAATGTATTCTTAGAAGTTGGAGGCTACCGCAAATACTTCCAATTTGAAATGGATATCCAAACTACAGAAGCTAGGTTCATTCTTGGTAATGATGGCTTTCAATTTTTTAAAACAAAAAAGTCAAAACTATACAAAGGCTTTCGAAGTCTGCAAGCTGTTAACATTCCTAAGAATATTTTAAAAGATTCCAATCCATTTCCTAAAATTTATAATGAGATTGCAAATTGTATCAATAAAAACATTGCTCCAAGCAGAGGTTCCTTATTAGAAAATTATGAAATTATGGAGATC
>JAACWH010000021.1 GCA_009991425.1 Leptospira sp. | reverse complement strand
TAGAATCCCTTGATGAAGCCTTAACGGGTGGATCAGGGAAACTAACAAGTAAAGAGCTCCGAGATATTATTGAACCAAAAGACAAAGATGGTTACACTACTGTCAAAATATACAGACAGGGTGTATTCTTAATTGTTGTTCCTCCTGTTGGAAATGGTAAGAAAGTAAAGCTGGACGATGTTGCCAAAAAATTATCTTACAGAGGCATCTCCCAAGTAGAGCAATCTAGAATAAAATCAATAGTTGAGAAAGCGACCGGTAGTTCCGAACTCATATCAAATCAGAAGCCTAGACCTAATATGGAAGCAAGCATGCTAACGGACATTAGTTCTGATCAGATGAGAGCTAATGTCACATTAATTCCAGCAAAGCCAGGTGGTAGAGACTTAGAAGTCCAAGACGTAGCCAATGCCTTGAAATCTATTGGTGTTGTTTATGGTATTAAAGAAGATTTAATTAAGAAATATCTCGATGAAGAAAAGTATAATGTTCCTTTTGCGGCAGCTGAGGGTGATATTCCCGTCAATGGTAAGGCAGCTGAAATTCGTTTTCATGTTCGTACAGAAAAATCTGTTAATTTCCGTGAAGATGCATCAGGTCGAGTTGACTACAAAGATCTAGATCTAATTGAGAACGTTGTCGTTGGACAATTGTTAGCTGAGAAAATTCCTGCTCAACCAGGTAAGTTTGGACGTAATCTTTATGGTATGATGCTACCTGCCAATGATGGTCGAGACGTTGAATTGAAGCAAGGCAAGGGTACTATACTTTCGGAAGATAGAACCAGGTTAACAGCGGAAGTCAACGGACAGGTTCTTTATGTTCTGGGAAGACTCTCTGTTGAGACCGTCTATCGTATTAACGGAGATGTTGGAATTAAAACTGGAAATGTTACCTTCCTAGGTTCCATCGTAATTACTGGAAATGTGGAAGATAATTTCCATGTGAAAGCGGCAGGAAATATTGAAATTTTTGGAACAGTTCAGAAGTCGGTAGTTGAGGCAGACGGAGATATTATTGTAAGACAGGGGATAACAGGTCGTGAAGAAGCACGTATAGAATCTACAGGTGGGAATATTGTTGCAAAGTTTATACAAAACGCAACCTGCATCACCGACAAAGATATCTTAGTCCAAGAAGGCATCATGCATTCCAATCTTATGGCAGGAGGTAGAGTTCTATGCAGGGGCAAGCGTGCTCAGATTGTGGGTGGAACCATCCAAGCTACCAAATTAATTGCTGCAAAAGTTATAGGCTCACCTGCGAATCCACAGACAGATCTTATTGTTGGAAACAATCCCAAGATACAAAAGCAGATCAAAGAATACGAAGATAAGAAAGCTGAAAACCAAGCAAAGAAAGACCAACTTACCAAAACTCTTAAGACTCTAAAAGCTAGAAAAGAAACAGACCCTGCTTCTTTTACACAAGAAAATGAACAGCATCTACAGAAATTAAGTGCTGGTGATAAAAAGTTAGAAAAACGAATTGAAGAATACAACCAAGAAATAAACACTTTAACTGCTTACATGGAAGAACAATCTGCACATGGTAGAGTCTCTGTCGAGAAGACTCTATTTGGTGGTGTGACTATCAAAATTAAAAATGCAGAATACAAAGTGAAGAACGAAGTAAAATTCAAAACTTTCCTAGAAGAAAATGGGCAAATTCGCCAGCTTCCTTATGAAGATCCAGATGGTGGAAAAAAGGACTGGAGAAAAAAACGCAGCCGTGGTAGAGTATCCTAAAAGAACCCTATTCAGCTAATGCTGAATCTCCGAAAGAAGGATTGTTGTTGGTAGACATCTGAATCCGGAGGCAAGTATGGAAATCCTTGCGTTAATCTCTATAAACATAGCATTCGCTTTAGGAATGTATGTATTTTTTTCTGCTAAGATGACCAAGACTCTGAAAGAGAGCCAAGGTGTTCAACTAGAGAAAAAAATACGATCTTTCTATGCTGATTTTATTCATCAATCTGACCAATCCATTGAGTTATTAGATTCTAAACTACGCGGTCTACGAGATCTGATTCAACGCGCAGAGAGATTGCAGAGCAATCTTAAAGAAGATTCAGATGTAGGTTCAGGAATTAGCCTTCAACTTCAGAATCTAATCAATAACTCTAAGCAGGTATTAAATAATACTAACAATGGTTTTGAGACGAAAAAGGAAGAAATTAAACAAATTCCCATTCCTTATCCTTACATGGAACCCGCTCCGAATAAAATTGCCTTAGGTATTGCAAATGCTTACACTCAAAATGAACCAGTAGTAATCAGTAAACCTGATGTTCCATTGGAAGAATCATCGTCCCTTATAGCTAGTATTGGTAAAAGGGTTAAAAATATTGTTATAGGTTCGACATTTGATGAAACACAAAATATATTTCAAAATCGACCAGCCCCATTAATAAAACAAGAATCAAATTCTAATTCTATAGCGTACTTAGTGGATGGAGATCCTTTTGCTGACCAAGAAAGCACAAGGATAAGAAATCTTGATGATGAAAAGGAAAAAGAAGAAGGAAGTTTTCTTTCTACACTAACTCAGGTAGAAGAAATTAGAAATCCTAAACCTAAGGATTCCATTACTATATCTCCAGAATCCGTATTAAAAGAATTACCCCCAAGTGCAACTAAGATTGATAAGGTTGTATTCCTTTTGACTAAAGGTTATTCTCACGAGGAAGTTGCTGATGTTATGAATCTCGGTTATAGAGAGGTCTTACTTATCGAAACTGTCAAAATGGACAAGAGCAGACGCAAATAAGCAATGAATCTCCAGTTAATGATTAATAGAGATGTTTGTAAATTAAAGAGAGATTGATGGAAGATTATTTCGCTCTAAACATTGGATTTTCCAATATAATTCTTTTGCCCAAAATAGTTGGAATCATGTCTTCTGATTCAGCTGGAGCGAGGAGACTGAAGTCGGAAGCTAAAGGGACAAATATGTTAGCTGATGCAACAATGGGCCGTAAGACACGTTCTATTATCCTAACTACTTCTGGACATATATTTTTATCAGCTATTCGTCCTGAAAGTTTAGTAAAAAGACTTGAGAAAAAAGATAATTTGATTGCTAAAGAAGAAGAGATCGAAGATTTTAAATCAACAGAATTAGATTGATTTAGAGGTTTTTGAATTGAGCGGAGTCGATACCAGCAATAATACTGCGAAATTATTTATCATTTCTTCCGTAGCAGGTGGGGGTAAATCCACCTTGATAGCAATGCTGCTCAAGAAATATCCTTTTCTGAAATTTTCTGTATCATGCACCACTAGAAAACCAAGAAAAGGTGATATCTTAGGTGTTACTTATGATTTTATTACAGTTGAAGAATTTGAAAAGGGAATAGATCAAGATGAATTTTTAGAATGGGCTAAAGTTCATGATAACTTTTATGGTACTCCGAGAAAATACATAGAGTCTGCAATCAACAACAATGAAAATATTATTTTAGATATAGATGTCCAAGGTGCACGAATTGTAAAAGAAAAACTTCCTAATTCAAAATCTATATTTATTCTACCTCCTTCAGAAGATGTATGGATACAAAGATTGATAGGTCGGGGTTCTGATGATATGGAAAGCATTCAAAAACGAATAGAGAATGGAAGAAAAGAACTCTTAGAAAAAGAAAAATTTGATTATCAAATTATCAATGATAAATTAGAGCAATCCTTTGAGGATTTAGAAAGAATTATTTTTAATTGATATTTTTCCATAATAGAGAATTAAAAATATATCATTGCCTTGAATTAAGTTAATTTATTATTTTTAATAATATACATTTACTAATTTTTAATTGACCATTCTTGAATTATAACTGAGTGTTAATTTCTATCTTTAGAATTTGAGGTAAAGCTATGGAAAATAAAATTTTTAAATCGATCATTCTTAGTGGATTTTTACTTTTTCTAAGCCAATGTCTAACATTCTATGAGAGAATACCTAATGTTGAAGAGCAAATACTTCAAGAAAGTAAAATTTCTAATGCACAATCAAAATCAATTCCGCCTACTGAAATCAAAGAGCCAATAAAGTTTTGGATTGATTTACCTATTGAAGAAGGAAAGACTTTTGGAAAACTTCAATATGATTCCATAAAACCAACCTTGGAACTAAGAGTAAAAGATTTTAGAGAACGGAAGAATAACTCATTTTCATTTTTTTGCATGCTTAGTGGATTAACTCTTACTATTTTACCTTGTTACAAGGAAAATGATATTGAGATAAAATTTGATATCAATACTACTTTAATTTTTGAGAAAGATAAGTCGGTAACTCAACTTGTAAAACAAAAGGAATTTGTATGGTTTCCTTTTATTTTAGTTTCTGCATTTATTGGAGATAAATCTCCTGAAGCGGGTGATCTTATTGCTTTAGAAGAAGCTCAAGAAGGAATCATAAAAGAAGCTAATCCATTTTTTGAGAAGATAGCTAAGAAGAGAAAAGATTTAAAACCAATACTTAGAAATTCTAAAGCCTATCCTGTTTTATTAAATGACTTTGCTACAACTGATTCATCATCTAGCTACTTTCAGATTGGATCAGGAAGGGATCTTCTCATACAAGTGTATAATAATTCAACTACAGCAATTAAATCTATAGCTTATGAAGTGGTTTCCACTAATAATATCTACCAATCAAATAAAGAAACTACGGTAACTATTACTAATACGGAAGATATACTTCCAGGAGATTTTAGTAAAAATACATATTACAAAGATAAAAATCCCAAACCTCATAGTTTTTCAGTTTATATGGATTCTATGAAGGTTACATGGGAAAATGGAAAAGTAACAACAATATCTCCTGCTCAAATAAGCAAGGTAAATCTTCATGTACCTAGCAGAATGATATTAGATCTAAATGAAAATAAGAATTAAATTAAAAATATAATGAAGTTTATTGTTCAGATATTTTCGAGACACTCTCATACAGAGCAGCGTTGATATCTGGATCTACAAGGTAGATAATTCGTGTTGAATCAACTGTCTTTTCAAGGTCAAATCTAGCTTTTCTTTTGTCAACTTTGATAGTATCTCTTTTAAAATCAGTAATCCTATACCGTTTTTCTTTTTTGATTATGGGTTGAATCGTACCTACTCTTTCTAGTAAGGGTCTTGTTTGAAACCTGGTTACTTTAATCACTCTGCACACATCGAAATGAACAGAATGTTCTGAATCTATTGAAGCAGTGATTACAAAATCGAACGGGTTTATAATAGATACATTATTTGTTAGACTTGAACCAACATAATCAACTAAGTGACGAATACTTTTGCTGCTATAAGAAAAAAACGAATCGTTTAAAATTATTTTTAATGCCTTGTCAGGTGTCATTGCACCACGCCAAGATTGTTCGGAAGTTAATGAAGAAAATTCACTAGCTAATGAAAGAATGGAAATATTTTCATCAAGATTGACTGAGCTGACGTCGTTTGCGATTAGACTAATTTGATCTTGGATATCGGATGTTATTCTTTCTTTACCTGCTTCTTTAGTATATTTATCTCTAATCGCCATAAGTTTGTTAAATATAGATCTTTGATCAGGAAAATTATTATTTAAACCAGTGCCTCTGTATGGTCTATGATGGTTAAGAATCATAGTACGAATTTCAGTGGATACTTCTGGAGCTGTTAAGGACATAAGATAACTTATAATTGGATGTTGTTGGATAGTTGCATAATCTTCAGATGTTAATTTCGGATTATCTTGGACCTTTAACCTAGAATAGCCGATATCAAGAAGATAGCTTGCCATCATCAAATTTAAATGATCCCTTTTGTCGACAGGGTCTTCTCCTTTATTTAAGTTTTTTTTATTTCGAACTTTCATTCCCATTGCAACTATTGTTCGCTTTGTCATTAATTCCGATTCTAGGGAGACACCGGCTCCGCCCAGAATTTCAAGAATATTTATTAGGCCAGATTCATATTCTGGATTGGATACAAAGTCGGTCAGAATGTTATCGATAGAATTATGAATAAAATTTGCATGATTAGAAGATAGAGAGGATTTCTTAAGGTCTGCAATTAAAGCAGAAGTTTGTTTCGCAAATTGAAGTGTTTTATCTTTATTTAATAAATCTGTTTTATTAACTTTAACAGTCTCTTTTGGTGTTCCGAATGTTAATAACTTTTTTTGATCTTCTTTTAAGTAAAAAATTCCTTGAAACTCGAATTTGAGTAATTTTCCAAAATCATCAGCATTGGCGTGATTTTGTTTATTTATAAGTACCTGTCCTTCCTTATTGAAAAAATCAACAGGGATTTGACTAACCTTTCGAAATCCATCTATGATTTCTTGTGTAAATTCAAATTTGATTAATTTATCTTTAGATACATTTTTCGAACTGGACATGATTGTATTTTCATAATTTTAATAAATAAATGTTATGTATAGTTATATTTTTATAAAAATTTAATTTGTGTTGTATTCTATCCAGAAATTTCGTCGTCAGAAAGAATTATTTTCATTCTAAAGATCTGATCTATTTTCACTTTCTAACCATTTATTCGTAATTACAGAACGGCGTTCTGCTGGAAAGAGAGTTAGCAGGTAGGTAGTTATTGTTTGACGTCCGTCTTCTTCTGCGTCTTTGTCCATCTGCTCAAAAACGTCAATTATATCATAATCAGGCCAATTGATAAGCATATCTCTTGCCGAGTTAGGAGGCATATTTGCGACTTTTTCCGCAAGGACCTTGATTTTTTCAGAGCGAGCTTCTTCTAATTTCTTCTTCTCTTGGATCTCTTCTTCTTTCTTGAGAACACCTAGTTTTAATTCTTCTAATCTATCTCTTTCTTGGCTAAGTTCCTCTTGGGTTTTATCCAATTGTTCTTTAATGATTGCTAATTCTTCTCTATCTTCTATTATCTTTTCTTGAGCTCTTTGGATTTCTAATTTTTCTAATTCTGTTGGTGACTCATTGTCTTGTTCAACTTGGTCGGGTGATTTTGCTAGAAATGGAAAATAATCTTCTGCATCGATAATTCGAAAATAGTCAAAAACGAAAAATCCGACTGCAATAAGAAATGCGATTAAAAGTACTAAATAAAATGCTCTTGTTTTATCTGTTAAGCTTGCCATTTTTCTGTCCTATATTTTTGAGAATTTGTCATAAATTGCTTTGAGATTTTTATATTCCTCTGGCAAATTTTCATCTAAATTATCTTCTTTAGAAATAATTTTAAATACTCTTCCAGGTTGCTTCTCTCTTTCATCTTCATCTAGCAGATCATTGAAATCAGAGTTTCTATTGAATTCTAAAGTTGTTAGATATTCTTCTAGTTCAACCTGCTCAACCTTTCTAATTTTTTTCTTGAATTCTGCTAAACTATTTTCTCTTAGTATTTCGAGTATTTTCTTTTCTTTACGAGCATGGTCTACGCGCATTCTAGCCATATCTAAATCGGGTTGCTTTCCTTCAATCTCTTGGTCTATAGAATTTATCTTGAGACCAAGTGTCCGATTTACATCTGAATATTCATAATAGGCTTGAATGGAAATTCCACTTTGTATGTTTTTGGAAATGTTATTCGAGATAGATTCTATTTCATCAATTAGTGTATTCTTTTCAGAGTTTAGTTTATTGACTTCCGAGACTATTACTGATAAATTTCTTATTTCTTCATCCTCTTTTCTCTTCCTAATAACAATTAAAGGATCTAATCTAAATTGAAACTTCTTCATTTATAATCTATCTTACTATAAGTCTTCTTCTAATTCTTCTGAAAGTAAAATGTCTTTTAATCCGACAACAGCATCTTTGAAGACTACTTTTTCTTCTATTCTTTGTCTTAGATATTTATCTATAGCTGGTTTCTTATCAATGGACATATCTACTTTTGGATCGGTTCCTCTGGAGTAGGCATTGAGTAGAATTAGTTCTTCACTATTTTTATATTTGGAAATTAATTCTCGAACTATTGTTGAATGCATATAATGGTCTTCATTGGCAATCTTTACCATAAGTCTTGATAGGGAGGATGCAATATCTATTGCTGGAAAATGAGATTCTTTGGCTAGCTTACGTGAGAGTACAATATGTCCGTCAATATATCCCCGAACTGCATCTGCTATAGGATCATCCATGTCTTCATCAGCATCCGTTAGAACAGTATAAAATCCTGTGATACTCCCAGTTTCTCCTACTCTTCCTGCTCTCTCAACTAATTTGGAGAGTCTTGAAAATACAGATGCACCGAATCCTTTTGTAATGGGAATCTCACCTACAGAAGTTTCTCTAAGAGCATGGGCAAATCTTGTAAGTGAATCCATCAAGAGTAGTACATCCTTTCCTTGGTCACGAAAATATTCTGCAACTGAACAGGCTAACTGCGCACAGGTGACTTGTTCCATCTTGGGAGAATCAGATGTAGATAGTAAAATAATAGATTTTGCGAGAGCTTCCTTTCCTAAATCGTCCTCTAGGAATTCATTTACTTCTCGACCACGTTCACCGACAAGTGCGATTACATTAATATCAGCTGTAGTATTTCTTGCGATCATTCCTAGTAAGGTAGACTTACCAACTCCAGATCCAGAAAAAATTCCTATCCTCTGGCCTTTGCCAACAGTAAGTAGACCATCGATTGCTCTAACGCCTGTTGGTAGAATTTCTCTTATTGCTGGCCTAGAAAGAGGATTCGGGGAGAGACTATCAGTGTATCGTTCTTCTTTAGACTCAATGTATCCTTTGTTATCTATAGGTCTTCCAATTCCATTGAAAATTCTACCAAGTATACTTTGTCCAACTGGGATAGAGATTCTTTTGCGAGAGGAAAATACAAAGGCATTGGGGAATATTCCTTCTATTTCACCTAAGGGCATTAAGGTGTAATTATGATCTTTAAAGCCTACGAGAACGCAGGAAAGGTAGCCACGTTTTTCGCCTTTTTCCACTTCCATGATTTCACCAATACGTGAATCGGGCGGGCCATTGGAATAGATTACATTCCCGACTACACGAATGACAAAACCAGATCTACGGATAGGTTCTGTTTGATCCAATACATTTAAGTATTTGGACATGATATCTACTTTCTCTGTAAATTTCTTCTCAATCATGATTTAAAGTAGCCTGGAGTGCATCCTACCTTAGATATTAATGATTATGTCTCATTAGATGCAAGCCTTATTTTCTTAGGCATTTATACCTATTTTAAGCCAGCACTAGTCCAAATCATTTTCTTAGAATCCATTTGGATGCTTAATTTGCCATTTGCTATCCATTGAATTTTATGATCTGGTGAATCTAGCCAACTTGGAAGATCATAGAGAGTAGGTTGGGGTTTGGAAATGTTCCATACTGCCAATTGAGGATTTTTAACAGTTAAATCTTCCCCATATTTAGATATGACGAAAGCGATTGTCTCAGCATTTTCAGACAGTTCCAGATTCCAAATCTGTTGGTTGGGCTCGAAGAATACTGCATTTTGCAAGCCTTGGCTTGAAATGGAATTAGCATATCCCAGCTTTCTTAAATACGTTCCGTACTCATCGTTCATTCCTTGCACCCATACCAATCGATCAGCCTTTGCGTTATAAGCAACTAGCCCAGGTAGAGTCCATGAGTTTAGATTCGCCAGTTTCTTGGGTTCAGAGTATTTGCCATCAGGGTAGAGAACCAATTCTGTTTGGTAAGATTTTTTTACAGTTGTCCCGTTCATAAGATTCCAGGAATCTCTTTCTAGATAAATGACTGTGTATTCCAAAATGCTATCATTCGAAAAAACTTTTTCCGGAGACAGACCACCAGCCCTCCAAAATAGACTAGTGCAGGCGTTCAAAGTAATAAATCCAAATAAGATGATTGATATATTTTTCATAATGTTCCTCATTCATAAGACAGTCTCATTTTAATCCAAAGCGAGCATTCTGTAAAGGTATAAAAAAAGCCTAGCGTTAAGCTAGGCTTTCAATGCTCAAAAACGTTGGGTTTAAGAAGTTCCTTTCTTATCTCCAACCGTCATTTGTTAATTCGCTATGGTTCTCATACAAACCAGCGGAACCAACAGATGGTGCTCTGTAATGTCCAGAATATTGGTTGTAAGTTACATTCTTATTAAATGGCCAAATTCCTTCACTTTGAGTTAAGGAAGATTGGCATTTGCTTACACCACCAACTCTGCTATATCCACAAGCAGAATGATATGCCACAGCATAGTCATCTTCTCCTGGAAGAATCGCAGATGCACCTATCAGACCTTTGTAACCAGGTACGTGATAGACTCCTACTGCTCCTGTATTGTTGTGATTGAAGGCTGCTCTTGCAGTAGATACGATTAATGCCTTATCCATTGCATTTCCTGCAAATCCAAAAGTTGCTCCGTTTAATGCGGATGCTAATTCAGATCCACCAGAAGCTGCTGCGAGTGCAGTTACTTTAGTAAGATTGAATCCTTTGCTAGATGCAGTTGAACCTAAATTCGACAACCAATACTCAATCGCATAACAACCAGCACTGTGGCAAACTATTTTGCAAGATTTAGTTCCTTTGCAATTGTTCGTTAAACCAGTAGAGATGTTTGTTTGCGCTCTAGCAGACCCATATGTTCTTGGATCAGAAGTTCCATCGTAACCGATGAAAATTTTGGAACCAGAAACTGTATTAGGTGAGCTACCCCAATAATTGTTAACATCAGTTGTTCCCACTCCGTTGTGGTTCTTGCCAGACTTTCCATGAATAAAAATGGTGTAAGTCTGAGCGCTAATCCCAGCTGTTAGAAACAATGTTGTTAGAAATCCTACTAAAAAACTTCGCATTTTGAATTCTCCTTTTGCTTGATTGAGAATGTGACAAAAGAATCAAAAAATTGCAATAATTTTTTGAATAAGTCGGGAAATTTATTTCTGACTTTTTTCTGCCACATTATGTGGAAAATTCTAAATTTCTACGTCCCGGGAAATCTACTTTTTCGCCTTGTCTGTATACTGGATGGCGGTTGCTCTTGCATGCCATTTTGCCTCATTGTATATGATCAGAAAGAGACTATAGCCTTCAACTTCAAAGACATGATTGATGATTTCATCTGCTCCCATTGCCTTTGCTTTTGTATAAAGTTCTTCGTAACCCTGTCCGCCTACACCAACAAAAGGTCCATAGGCTTTGTAGATTCCATCTGCTTCCACTGTTCCAAGAATTTTATAATCCTCTGTTGTCAGAAGATACTGGGTCTGGTTATTAACAGGTCCCGGTGCTTTCACATTGGTATAGATGCAACCCACTAGACTGCTTAAAGCAATTAGTGCAAGTAGACTCAACTTAGATAAATGATTCATGATTTGGCTCCTGACAGTAGATTAGGGAAAATTCCAGGAATGTCAATGGGGATTTTAGCTTGGAAGCTGGACTTTAGTCGGCGAGATTGAGAAGGTATCGTAGATGAAGGAAAATAGATTTTATTAACTTAAAGATAATATAACAGTTATATTTTTATGCCACCAAATTATTAACTAAAAAAAACCATAAAATTCCACCAAATGAGAAAATGTGATTGTTTTTTTTTTTTCATTAGCTTGACAAAATAAAGGAAATAAAATCTAACATGAAAAAACAAATCACAACCTTAACCTTGCTATTATCACTTGTATTCTTAGCTACTTGTAAGAAAAAAGAAAACAATGATGACGATACTACCCTTTTCACATTATTATATCTTCAAAACCAAAGAATTTCAAGTCTATGTAAAATAAACGGTGGAACTGTATCCATTCCGTATATCACAGCAACATCTACTTCTCAAGAATTATCTTTTTTCGCTAACTCTGATGGAACAACAACCGGAATAGTAATTGCAAGTGGTTTAACGGTCGGGAAAAAGATAGTGTTTACAGGCAATGCTACTGCTATAGCATACGTTAATCTCGATAGTTCGGGATGTAGTTTCTCCACTAGTTCAACTGCAGGATCGGCAGTAACTCAAACTTCAACTAATCCCCCTTCTTTTACTGTTGCTAGTAGTTCGTATACTGATGCCGCTATTCTAGTTACAGGAAATGGCTCAGCTGTATCAGTGATACTTCAGTAAAATAAAAAGTTACAATAGCCTAATATAGTATGACCACCGTAAAAAATTATATTTCTTGCGGTGGTTGTTGGTTAAAGAATGTCTTTTGATTTATGGGTTGATAAGATTTTGTAAGAATTTTCCCTTAGTCGTTTTATAAATGGAAAAGTCAGAATCAATGAGAGCTGCGTTTTTCATTTTTCTTACCGACGGCTTTCTGTAAATATTCTTTTCGATTTTGTGCTAAGTCAGCTAGTTCAGAATTATGTTTACCAAATAAATCCAAACCTAATTCAAACGGAGTTTTATCTTCTTGTCGCTTGTTTATGTATTCTAGGATAGAATCTCTTACAATTTCAGTGCGGCTTTTTCCCTCAGATTTCGCAAATGAATCTAACTTTCTTTCCAGTTCTGGTGGTAGTCTCAAACTAATCATAAATCCTATTGTGATACATTTGTGTATTACGGTCAATCATAAATTCATACTTAGTCACTTCCTCAATATGTGGAGAAAAAAGTCCAAGTTCAATAACCAAACCAACAAACTATTCACTAAATAATCATCCATAAATTACCAACTAATGAAAAAATGTGATTTTATTTCTTGCTGTGGTTGTTGCGTATTTTTTAGTTATCGTATTGAGAAATTCTATTCTAGATATCTCAAGTTAAGACGACTTACAAATATATGTGCAATCATCCAATATGAAATTAAAATTATTAATACCAATTCTGCTTTTTAATTGTTTCCTGCCTCCCAATAATCCAAACCAGGAATTCACAATTTCGAAATTTGAGACCGAGAATAAAATAACTGAATATACCTTTATTAAATCTCTCTCGTGTAATTTTGACTCAGCACAATCCTTTTTCTTTAGTGAATTAGGAAATGATGAGGATCCAGAGATTGATACTCGGAATAAGACTATTTTATATGAAAAGAAAGCGGTCAATCATTGTCTTAGTAGTATTTTAATTATATCATGTCCTAATTTTCCAAGGAATACTACCCAAGCTATAGAACTTATGGCTTTTAATATTACAAGTAATAGAGTATTAAATTGTACATTTAATACTCTAGAATTTTTTACTTTTGAAAAACCTCGATCAGGATCATTTTGGTAACCATGAAATCAATTCAAATCTTAAGTCTCAAAAGTCATATAATTTTAATTTTGCTCTGGGGTTTGAATGATCTTGTTCTAAAGATTCAATTCCCTGGATTTATAACTGGAAAAATCTCCGATCTAATTGGAATATATTTAAGTCCTTTTATAATGACAGCCATCTTAAAATTATTGCTTAGAAAAATAGAAGAAAAGACCATTTTTTATTTTTCTACAAGCATAGTGCTTTGTTTTTTCTTACTTATTAATTTATCGCTAACTTTAAACGATACAATTTACAAATCCATAGATATTGGTCTGGGTTATAGTGGCTACGCAGACTTTTCCGATTTACTTTGTTTGCCTATTTTAATTGTATCAATACTTAGTTTTAAGTATATATTAAATCATAAAACAAGGAATAATCCAAGATATCTTGTTTTATTATTATCTTTTGCAGTATTTATAAATTCTCCTAGCGAACCTACTGGACGAAGTGACTTAATATCTTTACTAGCACTACTTAGTTTAGCAGAAGATAAAATTTACTTATTAGAACCGAATGAAAATACTATTTTGAATGATACACAAACATTTTTATTTCGTTTTGTTGGAAAAAACAATGAATCATCACCAAGTAGTATTGATAAAATTATTATTCCTGATGATTGTACTTCAGTAAATAGTGATCCTATTTTGACAGATGAAGTAAATATCCAATCTAGTAGGAACGAACCTTTCATGAAATTTCTGAAATATAAAGTAAGTATTTATGATGACGTTACATTGACTAATTTAAAATTATCGCAAGTCTGTGAAGAGAATAGCTGCAATATAGAAACTAATGTTCTTGGTAGTGGTAAATATTTTTGGGAAGTACGTTTACAATATAGATATATTAAAGATTGTAAATTATATGAATATTTTGAGAAACCAGAACAGGATTCAATATATTTTAATAAATGAAAACTGCACAGTTCTTTTGCTAGAAGGATTTATCCCAGCGACCGCTAAGCACAGGAAATCGAAAGCTAGTTTTAGGATCGAGTCCATATTCATCCAAATGAAAGGATACAGCAAATCTCTCTCGCTTCCACTGGGAGATGCGAAACAGGTAAAGGTATCTTTCTAGCATAGTTTTTAGTTCGTTAGACGAATAGCTATCCCATTTCTGGACTAATTGTCCGAGAATTTCGCTTTTGTTTAAGCCATGGTTGACAAAAGCATTTTCTATATCTTGTAAGATTGCATAAGGCATTAAGTCTTTTTCGTCTTCTTGTTCTTCGTCCAAAGGTTTTAATTCAGCTGAAGGCTTTGTATACAATAAATCAGCCAAACTTTTGTATGTAGGAATTCTAGAGTCTCCGGATTTGTTGATAAAGTGCAGCCAATCTAAAAGAAACTTCTTGCTAACGCCAGCTATAGGACAAATCGAACCTGAGCTATCACCATCCATAGTTGTGTATCCAACTGAAGACTCTGACCTATTGCCTGTGGAAAGTAGCAATTGGTTTTTTGTATTGGCAAGTAACCAAACCAAGGGAGATCTTCCTCGTGCTTGGATATTTTGAAGAGCAATGCCATCTTGCTTCCAGTTGAGTTTACGTTTGATGGTTCGAGAAATGAGATCTACCATAGAATCTACAGTGGAATCAATGCTAATGTTATGGTGCTCAGCTCCCACTTCCTTAGCTAGATTTGCAGCAATCTCCTGAGTTGTGGACGAATTGTTCTCCGTCTTTTGGTAGATAGTAGTTAGAAGAGGTGAATCAATGCCAAGCTCAGAAAAGGCAGAAAGGCCTCTTTCTTTCTTTACTTCCGATTCCATAGCAGCAACCAAAATGGCAAGTGCTGAACTATCAGCTCCTCCCGATAAGGACAGAGTGTATCCTTTCATGCCGGATTTACGAAGGTAATCAAATAAACCTAGGATGAGAGCAGAACTAAAGGATTGAAAATTATTTTCTATAGGCAATCTTTGAATCGGGCTAGATACAATCTCATTTTGGAAGGGAGAGCTTGGTATAGAGATCATTTTCTTAGAGAACTGTTTTACAGTGCTTCTTCTATAGAATTTAGCTCTATCATTGGCAATGGATTGTATATTAAAAGTAGCTGTGCATATGCAAGTATCAGTGAGTGGGAGAATTTTGCCTATGCCTATGATTTTACCAGATTGGAAGATAAGATTTCCACCATCAAAGATTGCTCGTCCGGATTCATTGCCGATTAAGTTAGCAAAAGCAAAAACATTTCCTTGGGTTCTAGAACTTTCTTGGAAGATTCGAGATCTAGTTTCGTATTTCCCAAAGGCAAAATGGGAGGCTCCTGGACAAAGTATAACGGATGCACCTAACTCGGAATACTCGTGGGAAGGTCTATGAACCACCCAAGAATCTTCACAGATTTCAAGTGCGATCTTGCAGCCGTCCCAATCAAAAATTGTATCGCCTAAATAAATATCTGCCTCAGTGAAGGATTCGGGAAATAGTGAATTGATTCGTATGGGTTCTTGATTTTGTGACCATTCCGTAAACCATCTTTTCTCGTAATGGATTCCTGTATTGGCTAGGTTTCTTTTCGCAACCAGTCCACGGATCTTTCCATTAGAAATGATTGCACAGGTATTGTATAAATAGGGTGATTGAAAAAGGGGAAGTCCCACTACCACCAAACGATCATTAGTGAGTGGTAGTAATTTTCCGAGACTTTTTATGCAAGCATCCCATACCCAAGGAAAATAAAATCCATCCTCGCAGCCATATCCTGAAAGAGATAATTCAGGAAATAAAATTATCTTAGACTTTTCTGTTTCCTTACTTTCTAATACTTCTTTGTGGAGTGTGAAGTTTCCTTCAAAATCTAAGGCTATTGAATTGATAGAAACCGTGGATAGAGTTATACTTTTGGATGTTTCCATATCTCTTCGTAGATTCTCTGAGAGGCTCCTGTATTTGCTAGCACAAAGTTTTTGTTCTTAATACGAATTTCTGCAAAATTATATTCGCTCAAAATCTTTTCTTCCATATCATCAAGTAGTTCTATCATGCTTTCATATCGAAATAAGCCATGAAGAGATTCAAGCACAAGTGCTTCTGAAGAATTTTCTATCTTCATTCCTGTGAAAAGTGGATTTCCAAAATAAGCAGGCTCGATAACATTATGAACTCTATGCTGGAAGCCGCCACCAACATAAACGAGATTGGCATGTTCGTAGGCATAGGCAAGAAGTCCCATCTCATCCATAAGTTGAATAGTAGCAGAAGGATCATTTTGGGAATAGCGAGCATGGGTCCAATCTGAATCTTTCAATTTATCTTCGAAATACAAGAGCCTGTCATCGTTGATTTTGTGGGGAAAGATCCAAAGTGAAATTTGATTTTTTAGTTTTGTCTTAGAAAGCCATTCCAAGATTCCTAATTCAGAGCTTGGATAGGTAGAGGCAAAAACTAAGTTCAATTGAGCCTTATGAATATTACGATTTTCCTTAGCCCAGTTTCGAAATTTTACATTGGGTTTTGTATTTTGGATTCGCTGAGCTACAGCATCGAATCTTGTATCGCCCAAAGTTTTCAATTCAGATCTTTGTCTCTGGGTAAGAATAGATTGGAAATCTTTTTCCAAAATGCTATGGGCTGGATAGACTCCATCTAACCAAGAAAAGATGAGCTTCGTAAAATAAGCAAGCACTCCCTTATTTCTATTGGAAGTATCTCCCAATGTTGCACAGGTTAGATAGACTTGGCAGCCTGAAGATTTACTGGAGCGAATCAACCAGGCCCAGGTATCCCAGGCAAATAGGATTAATTTCTTAGGGCGAAATTTTCCTAGTAGCAATCGATAAGACAAAGGTCCATCCAAGGGGAGCGGATAGTGGTAGTCGCAGGGTGAATCGAGTAGGTTACGTTCTGTAACAGAATCCGATACCCAGGTTAAAAGTAAGAGAGAATTTGGTTCGCGTTTTTTGATTACTTTTCCCAGAGACTTAGCTTGGTCTAGTTCTCCTACACTGGCTCCGTGTAGCCAATACAAAGTTTTGTTAGGTATAGTAAGAGTCTTAATCTCTCTATTGGCTGTAAGGCGTAATTCATGGAATCTTCTAGCTCTAGGTGAAATGAAGATGGCAAGGTAGAATAGGAATTGAATGAATGGGGCAACTATTGTATAAAGAAGAAATAAAATTGTTCCAAAAAATTTCATAGAATGGGTCGTTTTCTTATACTTAGGCTCAATGCTTTTGTTTCATATGAGCGATTATTTCTTTGATCAATCTCTCGTCCTGGATTTGGATAGGATAAGAACCAAGTATACGGTAATCGGGGGTAGTGAGATAATACCATGTGTTATGATCAATGGTATAGTTTAAATTGGAGTTCGGTAGCTCAGATTTTTGATAATGAATTCCATAGGCTTTTGCTAGATAATCTAATTTGTCCTGTGATGGAAAAAGCGCCTGAACATGTTCTGCGGAAGCTTGCAGAGACTTTTGTAAAATAGGGATGGTATCCCTTTTGGGATCTAATGAAAAGAAGATCGGTGTCAAAGGTTTCTTGAAATTTTGCGAAGCCATTCTTTCCATCTTGAGCACTGCTTCCCAATCTAAGTCAGAAGCAGAGAGTTGCCCGAAGTAGATTAATTTATAAGAATCACCTAAATCTTTCAGACTTATGATTTCTTTATTTTGGTTTTGCATTGTAAGTTCTAGAAGTTCAGGCATAGGGTGAACTTCTTCTTCTATCTCTGGGCCTTCCTTTTGAACCTTATTGGTAAAAACAAAGGCAAACGCCATTGCAATCAGGAAGACAGTAAGTGGAAGGATAATTCGATTGGAACCCATATTACTCGGGTAAGGTGAGGATTTCGTAGCCCTTATCAGTTACTAGAATTGTATGTTCAAATTGCGCTGACCATTTGCCATCTTTGGTAGTTACAGTCCATTTATCTTCTTTAGAAAAGTGCACTTCGTACGTTCCCAAGTTAACCATTGGTTCTATTGTAAAAGTCATCCCAGCTTCTAGTTTGGCTAATTTGCGAGTCATTTTGAAATGGGGGATTTGAGGTTCTTCATGAAAGGTTCGTCCAATTCCATGTCCCATCAGATCCCGAACGATCCCGTATCCTTGGGGAGCAAGAAAATCTTCGATAGCATTGGAAATGTCATTGATGCGATTGCCAGGCTTTACTTGTTCAATTCCTATCCACATGGATTTCTCAGTGTCTTCTACTAATTTCTTGTGAATGGGATCAATTTTTGAGCCAACAAAAAATGTCTTGGATGTATCACCGTGGTAGCCATCCACAATGGGAGTCACATCGATATTTACAATATCACCATCTTTGAGGACATCGGTTGCTTTGGGAATTCCGTGGCAAACTACATTATTAATCGAAGTGCAGACCGATTTAGGAAACCCCCTGTATCCCAAGGGGGCTGATTTATTACCGTGTTTTTTTGTGAAATCCTCACAAAGGTTATTCAAATCTAGAGTCGAGACTCCAGGCTTCACAAAATCAGAAATGTAAAGCAGTAGCTTGGCGGCAAATTTGCCAGCCTTGCGCATCTTTTCGATTTCAGAACGGTTTTTTATGTAAATCAAGATTCTCTTAGAAATCGTAGGAACGAACGGTAGTTCTTTTATTGCTTTGTGTTCTTTCTATTGCTTCATCCAACATTTTGTAGATTCGCTCGTTTAAGCCATCTACAGCATCCGATGAAGTCATACAACCCTTTGATTTGATGTATGCTTTTACTTTGCTAGCTACGATCAAAGACTCACGACCTGTGGATTCTGTTGATTCATTTGTTTCTTCTGACATAAATACTCCTTTTTTATCTTACTTTGCGAGAGGCTAAAATGGTGTCTACCAAGGATTTCTCGATCCCTAGTTTATCTGAGATGGAATCGGGAGACCAATGGTGCTTCTCATATAGACTCAAAACGGTGTTTTTCTTCCTTTCTAGTATAGGATCTGATCCATTTGCCTTGCTCGTAGTGACACTTGGCATATTTTGCAGACTATTTTGAACAACATCTAAAAATGAAGACAATTTTTCGAACTTTTCATCGGCTTCAGCCAATAAACCTTCCAATTCATCCTTGGAAACTTGAGTATCGCTGCGCATTTCTTCAATACGCTTCTGTAGAGTAAGCGCCTGTCTATGACGCTCGGTGAGATCCGCAATGAGGTTCTCGATTTTGTCAAAGCGAGATTCCACTGTGAGAATATCTTTCTCTCTATCCATCAAATGTTTGGCTCTATCATCCGCTTTTCGAATGGTTTCGCTGAGTTCTCTTTCTCTTGCTTCGATGACTGAGATTTCTCTATCTAAATTAGAAATTCGGTTTTGGATTTCTTCTGTGGACTCAACTTCTGCGTCCAGATCCTTTTTCATTTCTCTTAGAACTTCCACAGAGTTGAGGTAATTTTCTAGAAGTTCTTGGTTGGCTTCTGTGGCAACCAAGGAAGATTTCAATTCTTCTAGCACACGTTCGGATCTTTGGACAGTTTCCTTGGATTCTTCCAGGAAACGCATTTCTTGTTTGGCAAGATCAATATGATTGCTTAGATCTCTCACTTCTTCCCGAACTCCACTTAGGCTGCCTGAGACAGATCCAAGAATTTCTTCTTTGAGTTGCAGAGCTTCTTCTATTCCTCTATCGATATCTTGCTTGAAGCTTTCGAATTCTTCTTTGTTGTCTCGGAAGGATTCTTCTAAATCTTTCTTGAGGCTTGCAATATGCTTATGAACTTTTTCTTCAATCTGACCAATGTGAAGATTGCCCTTGTCGACTAGCTTAGCAAGTTGTTTGCTAATCTTGGCATCTATGGTTTCGTTGATTTTTTCGACTTTGAGTTCTTGGCGGTTAAAGAAATCATCCGCTGATTTCTTTAAGTGTTGGAATTTATCAGTTAATTCTTTTTGAGCTTGCTTGCTTTCCTCTGTTAGGCTTCCTTCTTGCGCTTGCAGATAGTTATCAAGTCTCTTGCGAGAGTCCTCGTATTCCTCTTTGAATTTGTCTAGAAGATCCGCACCTTGGATGTGGATTCCTTGCAATCTTTCGTTGAGAGAATCTATACTTTGTAAGGCGGATACTTTATTTTTGTCAATTTCTTCTTCCCAGAAGTGAAGCATAGATTCTATCTTGGATTCTGTTTTGGATACTTCTGCCTGGAAAATGTTCTCAAATCCATTGGATTTCTTCTCAGCTTCTTCCAAAATTTCCCTAGCAGTCTCGGTAAGTGCATCTTTTAGATCACCTACGTAATGATCCACTCCACCTAATTTCTCTTCAATGATGGATTCTAAATTTTTAACCTTATCATCCACTATAGAAAAGTCAATTTTTAACTTATCTTCTAACTCTTTTCTGAGATGAGTAATAGAGTCCTTGGCTTCTTTTTCGCTGGTGACTCGTGTAAGCTCCAAATCTTTATTGAAATTTTTGATTTCACCCAAGGCTTCTTTTCGGATATTTTCTGCTTCTAATTTAAGTTCAGTGGAGATAGATTTGAAATCTTCTGCAAATGTCTCCATTTGGCGCATCAATTCTGATTTCCGAGTATCTGCTTGCTTGAGTAATTTATTCTCAGCATCTAGGTATTTTTCTTGGAAATCTAATATGGTTCCATTGAGATTTTCAGCCTGTCTTCTTGTTTCGTTTAGGATTTCATCTCTTCTAGTCATAGTCTCTAGAGAAAGACCTTCGATTTCTCGTTTGATTCCATCGACTTCCATACGAATGCTTTCTAAGAAAGATTCCTTGGATTGGCTAGCCTGTTCAATTACGCGTTCATATCGTTCGGATAATTTCTTTTCCAGAGTGCTGAGTTTATCTTCTACCTTGGTTTGTGCCTTGGAAGTTTTGTCTTCTAGTCTTTCATCGAAGCGATCGACTTTCTCTGAAAGAATAGCAGTAGTATCTTCGAATTTACTAATCTTTAGATCCAGTATGCTTTCTGCTTCTGAGATACGTCCCATCACATCGTCAATTTCTTTCCTTGCTATATCAACTCGACCCACAGTTTCTTGGACAAGCATCTCAGATTGAGCTTGCAATTTTGATTTGGCTGAGCTTGCAATTTCGTCTAGAGTAAGATCTAGAGAGTCAGATTTTTTTTCCATCAAGCCTTCTAGCTCAATCAGTTTGGTTGCAAGGGAACGTAGTATTTCATCAGACCTAAGATCTAGTTTCTCTTGGAAGTGATCTAGAATAGACGCTGATTCTTCTTTAACGGAATCTAAATCTTCACGCAGAATCCCAACTTCTTTGCGTTGGTTCTCAACAATCATAAGTTCATTTTGGAGAATCTCTGCCTCAGATCTCGCATCATGGGCAAGCTCAGAAATGCTATTCATTTCTTGGGTAAGGGAAGTTAGGTAGTCTCTGCTAGATTTAATTTGATCAAACAGGGTTCCAGATTCTCTGGAAAGGGATTGGATATCTTCGCTGGTTTTTTTAGCATGTTTTAAGTGTAGGTCAATATCGATGCCCGCGTCTTTGACCGACTGGATCTTGAGCAGTGCCGTTTGATTGATCTCTTCAGAGAGTTTCAAAGCGTATCTTTTGATTTGACTTAGCTTTGTGTTCGACTTGTCTAGACGACGTAGTCCGATGGTTACTGCAACGCTTGCAAGAAAAGGTATAAGTATTTCAAGGCCCATAAGATATTATGTCACATTAGTCTGAACGATGGAAAAACTTGCAAGAAGAAAAACAAAGAGAATGAATTTTTCCCTATGAAACAACTTGAACCCTATTCCTTATTTGCTGAAATCTACGATCATTCTATGCGTTATGTCCCATATAAAGACTGGTCAGATTATATTCTCAAGAGAAGCATGCATTATTCCAAGAATTTTCCAGATGCAGTCTTAGATTTGGGTTGTGGGACAGGGCGATTGCTGTATTTCATGGAAAAAAATCGAAAACATGCCTCTAAATCCAAAAAACCTTGGCTAGGAGTGGATCTTTCGGAGGCTATGATCTTAGAAGCGGAGAAAATTAGCTCAAAAATCCAGTGGATTCAGGCTGATATAGCCGAATTCGCTCATTCTGAAACTTTTAACCTCGTAATTTCTACGCATACAACCCTGAATTATTTCCAGAATCCAGAGTATATGATCGCAAAAGCTGCTGAACTTCTACCCAAAAATGGTATTTTTTTCTTTGATTTCACAAGTGAAATGAATCTCATTCGAAATTTTGACCGTAAAAAAATCCAGGAAACTAAACAAAATCTTCTTCTTGAGTGGGAAAGTTCTTTTGATCCCAAATCGAAAATGATCCAAGTGTATTTGAATTTTTTCCATGCGAAGACGAAACAGCCCATTGGACGCGAGGGGCATCCTCAATATTTTCACAGTTCTAAATCTCTGGAAAAAATTGTAAAAGAAAATGGTTTTCGGATTTTGGAAAAAGGTGGAGACTATGACTTAGAAGTCAAATTTGAAGAAGCTGATATGTGCCATATGCTCTGCCAAAAGGTGAAATAGTAAAGGAATTGTAGATGATTGAGGTAAAGAATCTCAAAAAAAAATTCGGTGAAAAAACGGCAGTCGATGGAATTAGTTTTTCCATTGAAAAAGGTAAAATCACAGGTTTACTTGGACCGAATGGTGCAGGCAAAACAACTACCATGCGAATCATGGCTGGATACTTCTCTGATACCGAGGGAGCTGTAAGTTATGACGGCTTAGATTTGAATAAAAACTTCATTGCCATAAAACGAAGATTAGGCTATTTATCCGAGCATGCTCCTCTCTATACAGAAATGAATGTCCGAGAATATCTGCATTTCTGTGCAGATGCTAGAGATCTTCCAGAAAGAATAAAAAGAATCGCTATTCAAAAAATGCTAGATCTTTGTGAACTCAAAACTGTTATCCATGTCCCCATTCAACAATTATCCAAGGGATTCAAACAAAGAGTAGCACTGGCAGGAACCTTAGTTCACGATCCCGACTACATAATATTAGACGAACCATCCAGTGGCTTAGATCCCAATCAAATTCATATGATTCGAAATTTAATTCGAGATCTTGGCAAAAATAAAACAATTTTAATCTCTACTCATATCTTACAGGAAGTAACTGAAATCTGCGAGAAAGTAATTATACTCTCAGAAGGAAAGATAGTAATGGACGCGGACGTAAATGATCTTGGTGTAACAGACCGTATTTTTTTTCGTTCCGATATTCCCATTCAAAAAGTAAAAGAAATTTTCTTTGGCACAGGAATGAAGGATGCTGAGATACTGCAAAGCAATGAAGATGGAACTTTTAATTATTCCATTGATAGCTTAGGTCAGGGCGGTAAGTCAGTATTCAATATCTTAGCCAAGCACTCATTCTCTGCCCATGAGATAAGACCCTTTATTCGATCTATAGATGATATTTTCTATGATCTAACGAGAAGTAAATAGATGCAAATATTCGATAAATTACAAGATTATATTTTAAACTTTCCAAAAAATACCAAGAGAATGTTATATAAATCAAATATATTGAGAAAGCATCTGAAGGTTTTAATCAAAAAGGAATTATTTGCATTTATTAATACGCCAATTGGATATATCTTCTCTGCCTTTTTTGTAATTCTTTTAAATTTTTTATTTTTCTTTGGTCTTGGTAAAAATTCTTTTTGGGATTTGAAATCTGCAAGTATGGAACAGTTTTTTCTTTGGATTCCAATTTTATTTATAATTTTCATTCCTGCAATTACAATGCGTCTCTGGTCGGAAGAGGATAGAAATGGAACTTTAGAAATACTTTTAACTTTGCCTTATGAAAATTACGAATTGGTGTTGGGTAAATTTCTTGCAGCCTTAATTTTTATCTGCCTGGCACTTCTTGCTACAATTTTGACTCCTCTAACAGTAATTATTCTAGGTAATCCAGACAAGGGTTTGATTCTTTCTGGATACTTTGGATCGCTACTGCTTGCAGCATCCTATATATCGATTGGGCTTGTAGTTTCCTCTTTGAATAGAGATCAGATTACGGCCTATGTCTTAACTTTACTTTCATGCTTAGTATTCTTTCTTATGGGATACCAACCAATATTACAATTTTTTGGATATGAATTCGGCGAGTTAGTTACCTATTTATCCCTATCCAGTCATTTTGAATCATTTCGTATTGGAATTTTGAATCTCAGGGATTTTGTTTACCTACTAAGCTTCATAAGTCTATTGCTAGGAATTAATGTAATTATCTTAAGGACTCAGAAATCATGAGTTTCGATAGGTTAAAAAAAATTAAAGACAATTGGAAAATTTTTAATAAGAAAATAATATCTTCAAATCAAATTCTATTGCTGCAAATACTAATCCTATTTATCACAATAAATTTTTTCGTTTCAGGGTTAAATTGTAGATTGGATGTTTCCTCATCGCAGAGATTTTCATTAACAAATTCAACAATTCAATATATAGAATCTTTAGATGAAATAATATATATAAATGCATACTACTCTTCCGAGATCCCAGCTGAATACAAAGCTCGTATTTTAATGGCTCAGGAAATGTTAAAGTATATTCAATCTATCAATTCATCTAAGATTCGGATTCAATTCTTTGATCCGGACGATTCAAATGAAATACAAGAACAAGCATATAGAGAAGGAATAGATCCTCAGAGGTTAGAGAAGATTGAAGTAGGATCAGCTCAGGTTAAGAATGCTTTTCTCGGGCTTACCTTAAAGCTCGACAAGCAAAAGGAGGTTATCCCCGTAGCTTTCTATGTAGAACAAATGGAAGTACAGATTGTATCCACTATCAAGAAAATGATCCGGAAAAAAAAGAACCAAGGTTCCAACTTGGCAGTATTAGTTGATCCTGGTTCTTCCTTACCCAAAGAACCCAGTCTAAAGTCAGGGAAGGATACATTTGGAATTTTTATTCATCAAATTTTTGAAGAAGAATTTGGATCTGTTCCTGTGATTTCTGCCAATAATGAGAGTATTCCAGCTGATATTAAGATTCTTCTTATAATTGGCTTGCCAGACTGGAATGAAATTGCTCGATATCGAATTGATCAATTTCTAATGCGAGGTGGTAAGTTAATTCTTTTTCCTAAATCTATGGATTTCAAAATGAATCCTGAACAAAATTACAATGGATTGGCGGTGGGTCTGGAAGGGCTTGCTCAAACTGAACAGGGGATTTCTGATCTGAATTCATTTCTCGGAAAGTATGGAGTGAATATACATTCTGATTTAGTCTACAATCCATCCATGGGAATGCCAATGGGAGCTGTAGTGGAATCAGATCAAATGGATGCAGTTAAATCTTTTTATCCATTGTGGTTAGTACTTAGCAGCAAATATGAAAATTTTTCTAAGACTAATCCTCTAACAAAAGATATCGAATATCTGCTATTGCCTTGGGCACATAGTCTCAGCTTTGATTCTTCCGCTCAAGATAATGCGAATTATGAAATCATAATGCAGACAAATGCTAAATCTAGCCTCTTGAAAGATTATGTTTTTATTGGAGAGAAACAAATTACAAGCTTAAAGCCCGAGCTAAGTTCAGAAAAATTAACACTTGGATTGGATATCAAAGGTAAATTTAAATCAGCTTTTGCAGAAGCTCCAAAAGGAATTTCTTTAGATGAAACGAATCGCAAGACAGCTACTGATTTTGACAAAGAGTCAGAATTAATTATTATCGGATCACCTTACTTACTCTCTGATTTACTTGTACTACCTGAGTTTCGTGATCTCTATCAATCGGCAAATATTCCTTTTATGGTAAATGCTTATGAAATTCTAAATGGCAACCAAGAGCTAGTAGAGGCAAGATACAAACAGTCTATCTTTGAGCCTCTACAACCATTCTCGGAATATGAGAAAATTATCTACAATATCATTCATATTATTTTTATCCCACTATGCATTATAATTTTCGCATTCTTTCGTATGAAATCACGAAACTCATATATTATGTTAGAATAATTAAAACGAGAAAAATTAATTGTTAACTTAAATTAAAAATCATTTAAATAATTTATGCATTTTTATTAAATATTATAGATTAATCAATTATTGCCAGGTGCTAGATTGTAATCCTTCCCAGGAGATTTCAACACTGGCTATAGTGCAATCATCTTCATTTCGTATCTGGAAATTCTCCAAGCGACTATTCATTGATTTCAACAAAAGAACAATCAAAGCGATACCTATACCTTCTCCTTCCGAATCATCAGCTCTCTCTAAATAATATTCCATGATATCATTGTAATTTTGTGAGTGAAGAATAGAGGAACGAATTTTGTTCATTTCATTATTAACCATAGTTTGGTTATTCTTAACTGAAATAAAAAATCCTTTCTCATTATCGAAAAGATTGATCTCAACATAGAAGTCATTTTCAATAGCGGCTTCTTTGTAATCAGGAAGTTTGCCATGTAGGACTTTACTTTTATACATCCGAACGCCTAATTCATAATCAGACGGGTGGGCTATATCTGCTTTTATTTCTTGGAAGAATAATCTTTTGAGATTTGCTTTAATTCCATTCAACAATAGATCTTTGGAAATAGTAAAGATCGTAGAAGTAAATGATTCTAAAGATTTTTGTTTCAGAATAGAATAAATAGCATCATAGATTTCGTTATTTTCCTCAGGATTCCATAGGTGATAACGAAATGTATAATTCATTAAAATCTATAGTCTGGACTAAAAATTTCCTTGGCTAGAGATTTTTCTTCTTCGAGTAAATTTTCCAATTTATTTCTTAAATCTTGAGTAGTATCTTGAACAAGTTTCTTCTTGTCTTTTTTGTAATCATCATAAAGCGAATTCATTAGTATTGGTGTGCTTACTCGAATCTTTGCGATATGAGGACGCATCTTAGTTTCACCTAGTATTTCTTGTTCATATCTATAGAGCCATTCATAGAGTCTCTCTGCGGATGGTTGTTCTTTGATATAATTTATTTGCATAGTTATAAAATCATAAGCTTTTTGAGCAGCCTTCCTTGCCCATTTTGCAACTTCTTTACTTGGCCCTTTTTCTTTTAAACTTTCAATATCTAAGGTAGCAAGTTCAAGAAAAGAAAGAACTTTCCTTAGTTTGACAATTGCATTTTCTTCAGGATCGTATTTAGGCAATTCGATCTTTTTTGCAATATTGTCTAGTATTGTGTGTCGTATTTTTCCCATACGGAAGTCAAAATCTTCTGGGTTTTCAATTTCTATTCCATATTCACGCTCTTCTTTTTCTAAGAGTCTTCGACCAATGGATAGAAATCTTTCTACGATAGTTTTGCCTGTTCTTGAAATTCCCATTTTAGATTCTAATACGGATAATGATAAATCCAAATCCTTTTTCATAACATCTTCTTTTGCGTTCATTTTGTATTTAATAAACACGGGGAGGATGTATAATTTTGCATCGGGATCTTTTTTAATGGTATCTTCCAATCCCCAAAAACCTAATTGAGCTACTCCTGGTTGAAATGGTAGTAATGTATCATTTAATCCTGAGGTCGGTTCCCCCTCAGGGAATAAAACTAATTTTCCTTCAGGTGCAGAAATGATTTCTCGAGTAGCTTTTAATGATTCTTTATCACTTGCACCAGCAATAACAGAATAAGCTCCGATTGCTTGGATGAAATCTCCTACTATTCCAGAACCCCAATCGAATACTTCACGTGATGCCATATAGTGAAAACGAGAAGACATTATATTTGCAAGGGAATAGACGACTGGAGGTTCCTGAGTGGTTGGATGATTGGATACAATTATGACTCTATGCTTTCTAAGTGATTTTATTGTCTTTTTATCTTCCTCCGAAATTTCAACACTGTCAATATTGTGCACTGCTTTAAGAAGAAAAGGTAGTGAAAAATCTGTGAGCCAGAGCAAAGGGTAGTTGAATTTAGGAGGGATGAATGATTTAGTTGACATAGGTGGAATTTATTTTCGCAAAGCTTATGAATCAAGGAAATTTTTAAAATATTATGGCATTAATCGAAGAATTTGATAAACAAGGAAATTTTCTCTTTCGATGGAGAACCTATGTACCAGGAGTAATACTAATTAGCTCTTTGTTCCTGTTGCCGAATGTGTATTATTGGGGTGATAGTTATTCTACCAATTTGCTCTATACTGGTATTTGTCTGTTGATTAGTCTAGCAGGTCTTGCTGTTCGTTGCATTACGATTGGTTATACGCCTGCCAGAACCTCAGGTAGAAATACAAAAGAGCAGGTTGCAGATGTTGTTAACCAAACAGGAATTTATTCAACGGTTCGTCATCCTTTATATGTCGGTAATTTTTTAATGTATTTAGGTGTGGTAGCACTTCTCAAATCCGTGTTATTCGCTGCTATTTTTATTTTATTCTTTTACCTTTATTACGAAAGAATCATGTTTGCTGAAGAATTTTTCCTAAGAGGCAAATTCAAAGATGCATATCTTAAATGGGCGAATATTACTCCCGCTTTTATTCCTAGTTTCAAAAATTACAAACCTGCGAATTTAGATTTTTCTTTTAAGAATATTCTGAAAAGAGAGTATCCAGGTTTATATGGAATTATTGTAATTTTTACCATCATGGATATTGCGATTCTTTACTTCAATGAGCAAGGAAGATTTGCTCTTGGTTTTATTGAAGCTCTTCGCATAGAACAAATAATATTCTTTGGTGCAGGAACTCTATTCTATATATTAGTTCGAATCATAGTTAAGACTACAAAACTTCTTCATGTCGAAGGAAGATGATAGACAGGTTATAAAATTTATCCAAGACCTGAAATGGGTCTTGGAATCTCCCAGTCTACTTTCTCCTGATTTTTTCCCCGAAGACACTATCAACTTAAATGTAGATTCTGAATTTATCATCAGACTGAGAAATTATTTCTTACCAAAGATAGCCTCTATAGATTTTTCATCCAATGATGTTCTTGGATTTCTAAAACAACGACCCAGCAATCGTTTGGGAAAATACTATGAATTTCTTTTAGAGTTTCTTTTTCTAAATTATCCAGATATTGATTTAATCTACAAAGGCCTACCTTTAAGAGAAGATCATTCCAAAACAATTGGGGAATTTGACTTTATTTTATATGATAGACAAGATAGAAAAATTATACATCTCGAAGTTGCAGTTAAGTTCTATCTTAAGTTAAAAAATGAAAATCTAACTAGTTCCTATATCGGACCTAGCTTCAATGATCGTTTGGATAAGAAAATGGATAAACTCTTAAAGCAGACTAGGCTTTCTGAACTGCCTCCAGCAGAATCTGTCTTGGGTAAAATAATCCAAGACTGGAGCAGTAAACAAGAAATGGAGATTCAATTTCCCATTTCCTTGCAAAGGCTTGCTCTGATCCAAGGTCGGCTTTTCTATCCTTACAAGGAAAATAAAATATTTCCAGATTCTCTGAATCTTCATCATAGCAAGTCCTATTTCATAACTTTTGATCAGTTAAATACCCAAAAGAAATTTCTCAGAAAATTTCTTATCTTACCCCGGTTAGATTGGCTTGCTGAACCTACGTCTTTTAAATGGCAGGCTGCTATGTATTTTAATGGCTTCCAGAAATTGCTTCTACAGCAAATGAAAAAACATAATACTTCTGTTTATGTTCTTAGCAAAGATTTTAATTCTGAGATTCGTTCCTTTTTTGTTCTCCCGGATTCCATACCCCATCTTCCGTTATAATCTTTGTTATATATTTAGCAGGAGTCACATCGAAGGAGGGGTTCAAGGCTTTAGCATTGATTGGAGCAATTATTCCTTCTGTAAGTATACTTTTGCCAGAGGGATCTTTTAGAAAATTTAAATTGGTTACTTCTTTGGGATCACGCATCTCAATATGAATTTCCTCACCTGTTTTCATGGAAAAATCAAAACTGTCCTTGGTTCCTGCCACGTAGAATGGAACAGAAGATTCTTTTGCAATGATTGCTAGTCCACGAGTTCCGATTTTATTAGCTGTATCTCCATTGGAGGCAATTCTATCACAACCCACAATAACAGCATCTATCTTTCGATCATTCATAAGCCATGCTGACATACCATCTGTAATGATAAAACATTCAATTTCTTCTTCTTGCATTTCAAACGCTGTTAGTCGAGAACCCTGTAGGTAGGGACGAGTTTCATCAGCAAATACAGTGATTTCGTAACCAGCATCTCTTAGGCTACGAATGATTCCCAAAGCTGTTCCATGTCCTGCTGTTGCTAGGGATCCAGTGTTACAATGCGTAATAATATTAAGCTTCTTCTTGTCATTAGGAAATAAAGAAAGTGCATTCTGTCCGATTTTTTCATTAGCTTGTCGGTCACGATTCTTTTCACCCACAGCAAAAAGTTCGCAAGCTTTCTGGAATTCATCAAGCTGTATATCTTTGGCAAGCCAGCCTTCAATCTTACTTTTAAAATCAAGAATCATTCGACTCAAATTTACAGCAGTTGGACGAGAAGCTTGTAGACTTGCGAACAATTCGTCCAATTTTTCTTTTGATGGCATCTGAACCATTTTTTGAATCTCCATCACCATTCCAAAAGCACCTGCGATTGCAATGGCTGGTGCTCCTCTAACTAGCATTTCTCGAATAGCATAGACGGTAGATTGTAAGTCTTCTGCAATAAAATAGGATTTTTGAGAAGGAATCAGTCTTTGATCAAGTAGATGGCATTTTCCATCCAACCATAGTATGGGCTCAAGTTTAGAAGACATAATACTGTCTTAAAACTTGCTTATAAAAAGTATAAAAAAAAACAATAAAGAGATAAAAAAAGAGGTGCAAGGTTATTGGAGGTAGGTATATTAAGGTCATATTTGTGCATCGCACAAAAGACGAAAAAGGAGTAAAAAATGGAAAAAGAAATTAAAGACGGTTTGAATTTTGTATTAGGTGCTGTTTCAAAAGCAAAAGAAGAATTTGATGGTGGATTCCAAGGAATTCAATCTAACTTCCAAAGCTTGATTGAGAAAGGTGCTCAAGATACTAGCGAGTTATCTGTAAATATCAGAAAATACGCTCAAGAAGGTATCAACTACATTCAAACAATCCTACCTAAAGAATCTAAGTAATTAGATTTCCCAACCACCTAAAGCTAGGTGAGTTCTTTCTTAAGAGCTTACTTAGCTTTTTTATTAAACTTTTTGCTGTCTCTAATTCTAGAGATGATATTTCAAATGACGTTCTCTGATCACTTATACCTTTAAAATCTATATATTCTTTAAGAAAGCCTTTTACTTCTGCGCGAAATTTTCCGAAGATCCAATCTTTAGGATAATTTAATTTTGTGAAAATAATTTCCAGTGATTGAATGATTTCATGATTAGCTGAAAGTTGTGAGTATTCTAATGAATTGGAAGAAATTTCTTGAAAAATTTTACTCCATTGCATGGAATCTGGATTCTCTCGATTTCTACATTGGTATGCTAAGCAAATCGAACTTCCATAGAAGGAATAATTCTGACTCAATGGATTGCCAGTCCGACTTGGATGAATCATGCAGCCCATTTTGTATCCCTCATCTAAATAACCCAGAAATGGACAATTGTAAGTGCTATCATCTTTTTTGGATATTTGCTTTTCTTTAGCTTCTCTGGATTGCCTATATGCAGGTAGAGAATATGATACTTTGAAATCTACAGTGTTTTTAAATTCTTCTGTTCTCTGAAAGAGAAGTAGTGTGATGTCTTTTTTTGTTAGGTTTAAATTAAAAATTCCGCAACAAGAACCACAAGAAACAGATCCATCTTCAGGGTAACAGAGACTCATATCAATTTAGGCTAGGAGTGGGATTTATTTTTATAGTCAATGATTTGGTAACCAGGAAAAGATAGAGCAAGTTCGCCTTTCTCGTGGTTGTCGATAAGATTAGCGTGGTAGGGAATCATGATTTTCTTTTTCTCGTTATAAACAACAAGATTGCCACGGAATTTTTCAATCTGTTCTCCCACATAATCTTGCTTAACTAAGGGAGCAGTTATCAATGAGGACTGTGGCTTCATTCCACGAAAGAAATAGTGATGATTGGAATTCTCCGAAATCAAGAAAATATTGATCTTCTCAAATTCTTCTAGCTCAACCAAAAGATTCTCATAAAAATACTGGTACGTAATCAAATAAGAATCACGGGCATCTTCGGTGATTTTCCCTTCTTTGTACATTAAAGTCCAATTCAATAATTTCTGGATAACATCATGATTGGAATTTAGGATGTCAATAATGGATTCAACATGGGGAGTTATTTTTAATTTCTTAAAATCCCAAAGGCAGGCATGAATTAAATCCCACCATTTGAAAATAGGAATAGAATCATCTTGGTTTTCTGGAAATTTCTTTCCTAAAGAATGATACTTATGATCACTAAAAACAATAGAACCAAGAACCTTGGAAAATTCTTCAAAACATTGGATGAGTTTCTCCATCTGTATTTCAGTTGGAAGATTTTCTTTCTGTGAGTTTAGAAAATTAACATAGGATCTCGCAATGGGGGTAGGATAAAAGTTCATAACAAAAGAAGGGTTGATAATCTTTTGTGCTGCGGAGTCATTCTCAGGGTCAAGTAGTATAGTGAAATCAGGATTCCCATAGAGTGAGTAATTAGCCCAAGTTAGGTCATTTGGATCATAATTACGTCTAGCATATTCTCTAGTCATAAAGAGAGATTCCCCAACGGTCTTATCGCTAAAGAGGTATGAATAAAATCGAATTGTAAAATCGATTGTATTCTGATTGTCTAGGATCTCCCAGTTGGTTCCAATAAAGGTTTTTATACCGGACATTAGAAAGGATCCTGCAAAATTATTCATTATATTTGTATTAATGTTCTTACTCACCTGCGTGGAAGAAAGACAAGAATTGCTAAATACAATATCCGTAGAGATTCCAGAGTTTTTAATTTCACGAGCCTTTAGGATTTTGCCATCGGACAAAAGCCAACCATTTTCAAGAGGATCATCCGAGAAGAAAAGATGCCCTGAGTAGTGGATGATATTTTTATCTTTAATCAAGGACAAAAGTTTTAATTTCGTAATATGCTTCCCACCAATGAATTCCAATTCCAAACGAGAAGAAGACACTTTTTCTGAAAGAATGCGAAAGAGCTCTTCACCTTCTCTCTGTGCCCAGATCAAGTCTTCCGTTGGATCAGCAATGATAAGCATCTTTAATTTTTCTTTACCATGATTGGGCTTCACATGGAAGCCTCCACGAATTGTCTTGCCTATATGAAATTTATCTGCAAGGAAACAGTTGCCATCATGTAAGACTTCCCAGGGAATCAGAGCAAGTCTTGGATCTATATTAAAATGAATACTTTTATCAGTTGCTAAACGCAATCTCTCTACAATTTCTGAGGGAAAGAATTGGTGGAAAAATGTCTGACCTAAAGTCTTAAGTTCACTCAGAATATCAGTGTTTAGGATAGTTGTCTTATTAGTTGAGTTCTGTACAATATTAGAAACACGAACAAGATTTTCAATTTCGGAAATATATTCTAGAACGAGGTCATCGTCAATTGTGGATTGGAGATGGGATTCACCACTGGGCGTATTTCCATCCAAGACATTGAAAATATTAACATTACCGACTCGATCAATGATCAGGCTGATCATTGGTAAAACTTAATCTACGATTAAATATAAGTCAACTAATTTATTAGAAGAAGAACCTAGAAATTCTACTGTATATTCCCCTTCCTTTAAGCCAGAAAAATTAACAATTCCATCAGAATTCAAACGATTGGACAAAATGAACCGACTTTCTTTTCTCAGTATCACTTGTTTGAATTCTTCTGTAGCTTCATTTTGTTCAATCTTAATGCTTAGGAATACTTCTTCTGGTGTTTCTCTAACCATTTGGTAGAAAAATTTCTGACCATTTTGAATGGTTTCTTCGAAGACAACATGACTTGCGGAATTTTCAGTATTAGGGTTTAAAGTACCGAGCGATGAACGAATGTCAGGAGAAAGTGATAGGCTTGGAGTTAGACTTAGGCCATCTTTCAAAGACTCAAAAACTTGAATACCCATTTGGGAAAGTCTTACCAAGAGAGTCTGCTTTCTTTCAGGTTTATCTATATTTCTATCAGCATAGCGTAATAGAAACTCAGGGACTTTTGCTTTTTTACTTGCTTGCATTTCTATTTCAGCTTTAGCAATATCAATGTCCGCTTGGAACTCTTCCAATTCTTGAGAAGATAGTGATAAGGAAGGTATGATTGAATTTTTTTTAGAAAGAGTGAGCAGGGTTTCCAATTTAGCTATGGTATGAAAAATAGAATCATTCTCCAAGGCCTCATCGAATAGATGTGGATCCTCGTTGAAAAATCTATTTAATGCTTCTTCTTCAGATGATTGGTTGGAATCGTTCTTCTTTAGTGGCATAGCCTAGCTCCTGTCTCTTTGAAAATCAGACGATGAATTATTTAAGAAAACTCATCAAATTTAATTTTTTTTTGTAATTTTTCCACAACTCGAATTAAGGTCACACTAACTCCGCCCTCAGAAATACCTAAAAGTTGAGCAACTTCTTTGTAGGGAGTTCGCGAAAGAAAATGACCCTTTTGTTTTCTTTCAATTAATTTACGTCTTTGTTCGTATTTCTTTTGTAAAGAAGCTCCAATTTTATCAACAATGGGTAGATTGGATTTTGAATCTTCGATAGGCTCTGTAATTTGTTGTTCTTTTAATTCTAAAATACTGAGGTAGATGGATGTAATCTTATCTTCTAGTTTATTAATATCCTCTTCTTTGTTGGAAAGGGAAGATCTAGTTTCTAAAATCCAATTCTTTAACTCGAGTAAGTTGATTTTAGTTTTATCTAAAATATACTCCACTTCATCTTTTTCCAATTGAAGATAAAAAATATAAGACAATTTAAAAATAGCTCTACTTTCAATTTTAATTTCACTTAGATTTTCTAAAAATTGCTCTGAGATTTCTAATGCCTTTTCTTTTTCAGGAAGCAAGGGGTCGGATTCATCTTCGATAGTATTGTATTCTTTTCCATCCACATTTGTTCTGGTAATGGATTGGATTTTTACTTCTTTGATGGTTCTCTTCCAATCAATGAGTAGATTTCTGAGTACAGAATAGAACCATGTTTTAAAGCTGGATTTTCCACCAAAACTTTGCAATCGTCGACCAGATTTTAGTCGTTCAAATGCATAAATATAGAAATCACTCGCATCGTCTTCTGAAAGATGAAACACACGAATGGGAAAGTTATAGATATCCTCTGAATAGATTTCGAAAAAATTTTTCAATGCTTCAGAATTGCCATTTCCAGCATCTGATACGAGCTGATTGATCTCTTGAGGGTTTAGTTGTTTTTGCATTGCAGATGTTTGAAGGAAATATGAAATGGTATCATTTAAGAAGATATGAAATCCTTTACTTTGTTATATTTGCTAGTTTTCTGCTTCCATTGCAAGGAATTTTTTCCATCACTTCATTCCCAAGATAAAAAACAATGGAATTTCAATTGGCCTGTTCAAACCGAACAGATATCAGATCGTATATCCTCTGTTTTTGGAGAATCAAGATGGGATCATTTCCATAATGGAGTTGATATCTCATCTTATTTAGAAAAAGTCCATTCTATTGGCGAAGGGAAGATTCTTTATACTAGATACACATCCGATGATCCTTTTCACGAAGAGTGGGGTTCGGGAGATACAGTCTGGGTTGATCATGGAAAAGGTGCTTATTCTGCATACTACCATCTCCATACTTCTCATGGTAAGCTAGATAGAGCTGTAAAAAATGGCCAAGAAATAGGTATCACAGGCAATACAGGTCACTCCAGCGGTGGTCATTTGCATTTCGTACTTAGTCTAGAGTTTGGAAGAAAGATAGTGAATCCTCTGATTTATCTTCCAAAAATCATTGATGAAACAGCTCCACTCATTGGCGGACTAAATGTACATGTTGGGGAAAAATACACCAATATCAATTCGGGAGATACAATCAATCTCTCTGATTCTTTTCCATTTACAGTTTTAATACAAGACAGTGGAGTTCGAAAGAGCCAAAGGTTTGGAGTTCAGTCTGTTCAATTTAAGTTAAATGGAAAGCCAATACAACAGAGCAATTTTAATTCTATACAATTCCAGAATAATGATTGGCTAAATGAAAATGGTTTAAAGTTTTCAGACCTTTTCTTAAAAGATCGTTATCTGGTAGGAAATCTTTCTCTGCCCTCAGGTGAACATACAATTGAAGTTTTGGCTACCGATTATCATGGAAATATGGCTGTTAAAAGCTTTACTTTTTACGTAACAAGAGTTAAATGAAAAATTTTAACAGATTCTTGTTTAAGCAAATTTTTTAAAAACCAAAGTATAGAAATTACCAAAGAATCTAAATAGGGAAGTGTAAGTTCTAGAAAAATGGTGGAGCCTATCGGGATCGAACCGATGACCTTCTGAATGCAAATCAGATGCTCTCCCAGCTGAGCTAAGACCCCATTTCTTCTAGTAAAAACCGTAGGTTCATTCGAACTTAAGCGTTAACAGATCTGGTAACCTGTAAGCTAAATCCAAACACGGTATGGGCCTGATGTGACTCGAACACATGACCCCACGCTTATCAAGCGTGTGCTCTAACCAACTGAGCTACAGGCCCGTGATAACCATGATTTAAAGAATGAATTTGGAATCAAACTTTTTTATAAAATTACTAATCAAATAGTCCAGGTTCTTTTTCTATTTCGGGCTCAACAGTTTGGATTAAGTGGGCACCATCGGCACTAGAATGATTTACTTCCTGTCCAACTTGGTGGCTATTCCATATATTGGAATGACTGAGTTCTGTAATCTTTTGGATTTCTCTTGAGCTTAGACTAGAATCTAACCAGGACACATAATGCTCTTTTGGTATAACAACTGGCATACGGTCATGTATATAAGACACAGATTTATTAGCCTGCATGGTTATCAAAGCTAGCGTGTATTCTTCACTTCCGTCTTTTCCCATCCAAATATCCCAAAGGCCACCTAAGGCAAAAGGGGTTTGCTCAGGCGTATGAATAAAATACGGAAATTTCTTTTTATTCTTGGTCATCCACTCGTAATAACCATCAGCCTGAATTAAACAACGTCTTCTTAAATAAGGACCTCTAAAAGAAGGCTTTTCTTCAATACCTTCCAATCTTGCATTGGAATATCTTTTCTGAAGAGCATCCTTTGACCAAGAAGGTAGAAGACCCCACAAGACAAAGTCATTGTAGTAGTTACCAGAATCTTTACGAAGAATTTCCACTGGAGTTCCTGGAGAGATATTGTATCTCGCTGCAAAATGCTCTTCTTCCAAGAAGGAACTTCCATCTCGCAGAATCAAATCAGCGAATAAACTTTCTTTGGTAAATCGTACAAAACGTCCACACATACTATACTTTTACTTTAGAAGATTCTTCTTCTATCGCCTCGCTCAATTCTAAAATATAATTATCTAAATAGTAAACTGCCTGAGGCTTCCATTGAAAGATTCCATTTTCATATGAGGCTAAATCTTTAGCTGACCATGATTTTAACTTTTGATCTACAATCCTATAGAAAGAAGAATTCAAATCACCTAGGAAGCTATCGATTTGTATAGCAGCAAAAATTCGGAATAAGGATAAAAATAATTCAATTTTATAATCAATCGGTTCTAGTTTGGCTAAGATAGGATTCTTGGTATACGTTTCTAAATTGCGAGCATTTCCATACCGGTGTTGCCCATCAAAACCATGAGCTCCAGGGCCTATGGCTAAATAAGGCTCCATCATCCAATAACGAAGATTGTGCCTGGATCTGTGTCCAGGTAGACAATAGTTGGACACTTCGTACCATTCATATCCATTCGCATGCATAATCTGAGGAAGGGATTCCAAAATTTCGATTTGCAGTTCTTCCTCTGGTTGCAATTTTTTTCCTTCGCGAACCTGTCTAGAATATTCAGTGCCTTTTTCCAAAGTGAGTGAATACATACTGAGATGTGTTGGCTTATAAGATAATAGAAGATCAATATCTTTTAAGAATTCTTCTTTTTTCTGACCAGGGAATCCATATATTAAATCATAACCTGTTTCAGAAATCCCAGAATCAGCAAGAATTTGCGGAGCTTGCTTGTATTGTTTAGGATCATAAAATCTTCCCACATATTGGAGATGCTCAGGCTTACTGGATTGGTAGCCCATATTGATTCTTGTAAAACCTAATTGCTTCCAAGCTTTTACATTATCCTTCGTTACATCTTCAGGGTTCGCTTCTAAAGTCATCTCGAAATCTTCACTAAGGGCTAAGCGTAGCTTTAAGTAATTTATAAAATCAGCTAAGCTGCTCAGATCCATTCTCGATGGAGTTCCGCCTCCAAAGAAGATTGTATCATAGGTATAAGTATTCCATAATGTATTGTTATGAAGTCTGAAATCCAATTCATCTTTGTATGTTTGGAAAATATTTTTCTCGGCTTCGGATCTGGTTTTGCCTGAGCCGATAGAATAAAAATCGCAGTAGGAACATTTTTGAATGCAGAAGGGAAAATGAATGTAAACTCCCGAATATCCGTTTCTTTTTTGGATGATCTTAGTTGGTTCAATGAGAACTTGGGAACTGGATGAAGGAAAATTTTGCATGCGATCTGTAGTTTTGATATTACTCTCTAGTTTAATTTTGTCAACGAGTCTTCTTTCTGATCCCTTGAACCTTCCTTCTCAAAATCGAGGTGTTCGCAAAATGGAAAAATTTTCTTTCCTAAAATGTGATTTTCAAATTCCAGAAGATGCTTATTTAAACTATGGAGAAGGTCAGAAAAAAAGTTTACGAGTTTATCCTAAATTAGGAGATAAATTTTTTATAGTCTTTAGGGAACTTTCTCGAATTTTATCAGATCAGGAAATCAAAGAAATTTTTCCAGAAAATCCAATTTCTCTAAATAATCCAAAAATTTTGCTATTCCAAGAATCATTTCAGTCAGAAGGGAATCAGCTTACCAAATTGAGCATACTTCTGAATGAATCCAAAATTCTCATTCGAGTTTTTATTCGCAAAGATGAGGAAGAATTACTGCAAAGCTTTCTCGACTTACAATGGATTTCTTCTTGTCGATAGTGATAGAAAAAAAAAACTGGAGTCTCGGGGCCTATAGCTCAGTTGGTTAGAGCAGCAGACTCATAATCTGCGGGTCGAAGGTTCGAGCCCTTCTGGGCCCACGAAATTTCTTTAAAAGAGTCTAAGCATTGTGGATTATTTAGAGGTCAGTATATCGGACATATCTCTCACAAATGTTGGTTTCGCTGTTTTTTTAAAAGCAAAGGAATCGAAGGAAGAGAGAGTTGTGCCTATATTTATAGGACCACTAGAGACACATTCCATTACCTCAGTGATTGATGGAACCAAGCCTCCTAGACCAATGTCGCATGATCTTATGCTTTATATGGTGACTGCTTTGGGTGCAAATGTAATTAAGATAGCCATTGAAGAGATACTGGACAATACTTTCTATGCTAAGGTTTCTTTGCAAAAAGATGAAGAAATAATTGTATTAGATGCAAGACCATCTGATTCAATTGCTCTCGCGCTTAGAGCTAATGCACCTATTTATGTCGCACAAGCAGTTTTCCAAGAAGCAGGAATTCTAATGAACGCTGAAGAAATCCAAGGTCAATCTGTTACCTCAGATAAAAAGCCAGCCTCACTTCCCAAAACTCAATTACAAATTTTAGAAGATACACTAGAAAATGCAATTCGAACAGAAGATTATGAGACTGCAGCTAAAATCCGTGACCAAATCAAGAAATTGATTGAAAACGGCTAAGAATTTCTAATTTCTCTCAGAAACGAGTTGCCTAAAATATTTCCTTCTTAAATAATTGTAATACTAATTTTTAGAGGAATGTTATGGAAATGGAAAAAATCTTAATGGATTTAGTGAATGCTAGCATCGCTGTATTCAAATCTGGTGAAGGAAAGTTGAAGTCAGCTGTAACTGATTTAGAAAAACTTTACGAAGAACTTAAAACTAAAGGTGCTGCTGAAACTTCAGAAGATGCCCAAAAACTTCGTGACCTACTTAATAAAACTGTATCAGATTCAAAAGCTGCAGTTAACCAAGCTAATGCGAGCTACGAAGAAGTTTTGACAAAAGTTAAAGACAATTACACTAATCTTTCTGCTCAAATCGAGACTATGGTTCCAGCACAAGTGAAGGAAACCGTTCAGAAAGGAATCGATGAACTAAATAAGCTTATTAAAAAAGGTTAATTGATTCAAAGGATCCTTCCCTTATACGTTTAGGGGGAGGATTTTTTACGTACTGCTATCTTTTCGTTTTGCATCCCTATCTATTATCTATCAGCCTGTAATTATTGAGCCCTTTATGAATAAAAATACCTTGATCTTGTTTTTAATAGTTTTCGGTGATATGATGGGTTTCTCTGTCATCTTTCCACTTTTTCCAGAAACGATTCGCCATTATATTCAGATTGGAAATGATCCTATTTTTTTATGGATCTATCAAATGGCAGAATCTCTAGCAGGAGATGAAGGTAAGGCATTTCTTATTGTTCTATTCGGAGGGATTCTTGGTTCGATCTATTCTATTTTACAATTTATTTTCTCACCAATTTGGGGAAGACTATCAGATACTGTTGGCAGAAAGCCAATTCTTCTTTTCACAAGTTTAGGAAATCTTTTAGGTTACATTGTTTGGCTCTTTTCTGCAAGCTTCACAAGCTTTGTTGTTTCTCGTCTTATAACGGGTGCTATGGGAGGAAACATTTCAGTCGCCAGCGCTTCTATGGCCGATTCCACATCCATCAAAGATAGAGCTAAAGGTATGGGAATGATAGGGGCGGGGATAGGTCTTGGATTTGTGTTCGGACCCTTTCTAGGGGGACTGCTTAGTGGGATTGAACTCGGTCAAATTTTCCCAGCGTTTCAATCTATAACTTTTACAATTTTTTCTGCCTCAGCCTGCGTTTCACTCTTAATAGCATTTTTTACTTTTCTACTTGTTGGTATCATTTATAAGGAGACCTTGCCAAAATTAGTTTCGAATTCTTCTAGCGATAAATCATCTAGTAGCCTTGCAAATGATAAAGAGAATGCTGAATATAAAAAATCAATTCATCCTATTTTTGATATGTTTTCTTCAAGGTTTAGGAATTTATTCTCTATTTCCTTTATCTATCTTTTGTTTATCTTTTCTTTTTCTGGATTTGAATTCTGTCTGAACTTTTTCTTAAATACCGAGTTCTCGTTTACGCCTAAGGACATCGGTCTTACTTTTCTATTCATTGGAAGCATCATCATTTTTATCCAAGGTGGTGTTGTTAGACGACTATCTGGAAAAGTTGCCGAAGTAAAAATTGCAATCGTGGGAACGGTATTTTTATCCTTAGGATATCTAGGTCTTCTTGGATTCCCCAAAAATACGGGACTTCTCTTTTTATTCTTAGGTTTGCTTTCTGTTGGTTCAGCTCTTTTGCATCCTAGCCTTTCTTCCATTGCCTCACTCAGATCTAGTGCCAACCACCAAGGTAGAAACTTGGGAATCTTTCGTGCGTTTGGTTCATTGGCACGTGCCTTTGCACCTTTAGCTTTTGCTATTGCATATTTTCAGAAAGGACCTTACCTTGTGTTTGTAGTCTGCATAGGTTTTTCTCTAGCTTTTGGATTTTTACTTTTGGTAATTCGCGAGCATAAGAAAGAGAAAATAGCATAAGTTCAGGAAATGTATCCGATTGATAGGTATTTAAAATTCTTTGTTAACTTTTGCTGAGTTCAAATATGCTTTATTCAAAAATGTATGCTGATCATAGACATAAGCTTATGGTTCAGCTAAAATAATACTCAGATCTACCAACCAAAAATCTCTTTATTCTATTTTGAAAAAATCACAAATCTTTCTTTTTTCGATAGATCGAGCATAGAGTTAGTTTCAAAACCAATCTTCTTTCCAAGTTCAATGAGTTCTTCCACCTTCTTAGGATGAGTCTCCAGAATCATCTTGCCTTGGGCTTTAAGATTAGAGTAGGCACCTAAAAGGATAATTTCATGACTTGCAAGAAAATCATCTGCAATCAGTGCAAGTCTAGGTTCCTTTTGAACTTCTTCACTTAAGATTGATTCTTCTTCGGGAAGAACATAGGGCGGATTGCAAAATATGAAATCTAATTTTGAATATGAATCTTGGTTCCAATTCTTCCAAAAATCAGATTCAATAAATTTAGAATCAGAAAATTCCTGATCTGGTAAAATATTTTTATAATTAGTTTTACAAACTTCTAAGGCTGAAGCAGAGACATCCAGGAAAAAAATTTCAGAATTATTCCGTGCTTTTTGCACTGATATTCCAATGCATCCAGATCCACTACACAGATCAAGTGCTTGAATCCCAGAATCTTCATTTGGTTTTATCCAATTCTTTAATACGAAATCTACTAACTCTTCCGTCTCGGGTCGAGGAATGAGCACAGCTTCATTGACAAGAAAAGTGGAATTGTAGAAATCTTTTTTGCCAAGCAAATAAGCAGAAGGAACTTTTTCAGATCTTTTAACTATGAGTTGGCGGTAGGCATCTTTTTCTTCCTCAGTAAGTGGCATATCGAATTTTGCATAGAGCTGTATTCGACTCAAATTCATTACAAAGGAGATGAGTATTTCTGCTTCCAATCTTGGAGAAGGTATTCCTTTCTTCTCGAGAAAGCTAGTGGACTTTTTAATGAAATAGAGTAGGGTATTTTCTTCCAAGGGTCTTATGATTCAAAACTGCCCCCTACAGGATTCGAACCTGTCCGCATAGTTTAGGAAACTAATGCTCTATCCACCTGAGCTAAGGGAGCTTAGTTCGGTTTTCTCTTCTGATTAACGATTCTCTGGAAGTCGTTGATATTGTGAATAATTATTTTATCGGAATATAAATCGATTTTCCCATTTTTCACATATTGGTTGAGAACTTTCTGCACTTCGCCAACAGGTTGAGCACACCAATTCGCAACATCTTCCACAGTAGTGTTTAGAATGACTTCATGGAAGTTATCCGAGTTGGAATTTTTTTCATGTAACATTAGAAATACGTCAGCGACCTTGCCAAGTATATCATCCATGAGTAGAATCATCAATCTTCTCTTGGCATCATAGATACGAATGGAGAAAATATTCAACAGCTTCATTGCAAGAGCCGGGTTCTTGGTCATCAGCATTTCAAAATTGGCTCTATTGAAATTCAATGCCTTCACTTCAGTAACAGCAATTGCAGTAGCAGATCTGGGTTGCTCCTCTAGGATAGCCATCTCGCCTAGGATATCTCCTGATTCAAGAACATCCAAAGTCTTCACAGATGATCCAACAGTCTTTGTTATTTTAACTTTCCCTTCTTTTATAAGAAAGAAGTCATTCCCTGGCTCATATTCACAGAAAAGAATTTCATTCGGTTGGAATACTTTTCCAAATTTGTCGAACATTGCTTCCAGCATTGCATCATTCATTAAGCAAGTTCCTTCATTTTAACTTTTGCCTTGCTGGTCATGGAATCATCAGCAGGAGAAAGTAGAGTTACTTTATTATACAGAGTTTTTGCTTTTTCTTTTTCCCCAAGTTTTTCAGAACTCATAGCTAAATGATAGATACATTCTTTTAGGTAGGAGCCTTTGGGATATTTCTTAATGTAATTGGACATTGCAGAGAAAGTTTCGTCATATGCTTCTTTCTTAAACTTAATAAGACCTAGATGGAAAATAGCTTTTTCAACAGATTTCTCGTCGTCTTGGGTTGTGCTATCTTCTCTAGAAGATAAATCTTGGAAAAGCTTACCAGCCTCATCCAATTGATTTGCATTCATTAATGTCTGGGCTTTTTGAAAAATTCCCGGAATGGAATTAGGATCAGCAGCTGCCATACTTGCTTCTATTTTAGGTTGTGTCGCAGGAGCCTTTAGCATCTCCTCCAATTTATTGGGAGAGCTACCTTCCTGTTGGTAGGTTAGAGCCGGGATATTAATTGGGTAAGGTTGGTGCTTAGAAGAAGCATCATAGAGTTCTTGGGCTCGTTTAACATATGCACCTGTTGGGTAATGCTTTATGTATTGTTGGAAGGCATAGGCTGCGTGGTCGTAGTCTCCATTTTTGTAAAAGACTTCCGCAACATTCATAAGTTCATAGGAAGCATTTCTTGCTTCACCCTGTCCAAGGATTTCTCTAAGTTGTCTATGGACTTGGCGCAGCTGGCTAGAAAATACTTTCAGCATTTTTATAATAAGATGAGTTTTATTGGAAACAAATTTCTCGAATTCATTGATGCGGAAAACGAGCACAGAAGCGTCTCCCACAATTTGGGCAGTCTCTTCTCGTGGGTATCTTCCTAATGCTGATTTAACTCCGAAAAATTCACCCAGTCTAACATCTTCCTTCAGCTCATTGCCATTAACAGATGTAAAAGTAAGTATGACACGGCCTTTCTGGAGGACATAGATATCTTCTGCCTTATCTTTTTCAAAATAAACAATGGATCCACTTTTATAATTTCTAACGATAGGTCCTGACAAATATGTTCCTCTTAAACTATTTATTCCACTATTGGCAAAAATGCCAAATCCTTTTTGTAACCAAGAGCAGTTTGTAGCTTTTTCATGATTTTTTTTGGTGAACCAGTAATTTGGAAGCTAGCAGATTCTTTATGCCTTAATAAAATCGATTCAGAGGCAACATGCAGCTCCTGAAAAAGCGATTCGAGGCTACCTGATCCGAATATAGGTTTCCCCTCTTTGACTAGTAAAACAATATCCTCAGATTCTGCCTTTAAAAGATTTTCATATGGGTCTTCGTGTTTTTTTTTCAATAAGAAAAAATCTGCAAATTTTCCAGTTTCAACTGAGCCTAGGCTAGAATCAAGTCGCAAGGCGCGGGCAGCATTTATAGTCATCATTTGAAAGAGATTCTGGGATGCTGATTTTTTATGTTTAGTTTCTTGCAAAATAGAGAAGGCAACTTTCATTTCTGCGAGCAGATTATCCGAACCCGCCATAGCAAGATCTGTTCCTAAAGAAATATTTACCTTTGCATCGATGAAGGCTTCAATATTTGTTGTCTTTCCAAAAATATGTAGATTAGAACTTGGACACCAAACTAGACTAGCATTCGCTTCTGCTATTTCTTTGGCTTCCTTACTTCCAAAAGGAAGACAGTGAACTAAAACTGAAAATTCTCCAAGTCCATTTTGTTTCTTAAGACTTTCTAGTGATCTATAAGATTCTTCGTCAAAACCCTCTCCTAAATGAGTTACAAATGGTATTCTCTTTTGTTTTGCGATGCTGTATTCAATCTCTACTCCATCACCCCAACCTAAATGGTAAGAACAAATAGAATGGGAAAGTGAATAATCTTTGACCAATCGTAAGACTGAGTCATCTATTTGACTGCGATTTACAAAATGAGGAATATGATCCATCACTGTTGTTGTTGCACCAAGCATATTTCTGAAAGTTCCTAACGCATATAAATCGTTAATATCTAAGGTCTGTCTCTCTGAAAAAATGATAGATGACTTCAATTCATTGTCCCAAGAAAGCCAATTATTGTATTTTACCTTACCACCAATTTTGGGAGAATAGGATGCTAGCAAATGGTCATGGCTGTTGATTAAGGCTGGGTAGAGGAAAAGATCTTTAGCATCAAACAAAGCAGTCTCAGAATTACTAAGTTCATCTTGGATGGAATCAAACTTTCCATTTTTTATAAATATATTTTTAGTTTCAGTTTTATCTGCGCTTACAATTTCCGCATTTTGGATTTCCCAATTAATAAATTCTTTATTAGCCATTTCGAATCACTGCCATTGGATTCAATGGTTTATCCTTATTTGAAATTTGGAAGTAGAGTCCTTTCTCTTTAGATATATTTCCTATTCGGGCTCCTTGAGAAACTGTCTGACCTTCTATAACGAGCACTCTTGAAAGATTGCCATAAACAGAATAATATCCACCTATATGTTGCATAATGATATAGTTACCATAGCCATCCATGTAATCTATTGCAACTACCTTTCCTGAATCTATAGAAACCACATTTTCAGTTTTAGCTGGATTTACAAAAAGTATACCTTTGTGGGGAGCATAGGTAATCGCAGAATAATCTAGATTGATTTTCGATTTTCTTTCCAGTGGGTATTTAAAATTAGAATAAGCAGACATTGATTCTCCAGAACTATTCAGATTTTTATTTACAGCTACCGTCTTAAAAACTGGTATTCGTAAAGTCTCACCTACAAAAAGCCTAGGATCCTTTTTCTTTTTTTCGTTCCAACGATATATATCTTTGGTTGTGATGCTGAATTTTTGTGAAATAGAAAATAACGTATCTCTTGAAACTACCTTGTAAGATTTAAAGCTCAGTATTTCTGCAGAAAGACTAGCAAAATTACCTATGAAAAGAAGTAAGATAAGAATTGAAAATTTCATGAGACTATCTCTTTTATTTTCGGATCAAGTATAGCTCAGATATGAGAAACCCCCGCTTTTTTATGATGATTCATTAGAAAAAACGAGGGTTTAAAGGTTTTAAAAGAGTTGGATTTTACTCTTCCGAAGTATTGACTTTGTATTTTTTCATCAATTCTTCAGCTACGTTTCTAGGAACCTGAGAATATTTTGCAAATTCCATAGAAAATTCTGCCTTACCTTGTGTAGAAGATCGAAGCACTGTTGAATAGCCAAACATTTCTGAAAGAGGAACTTCTGCTTCCACTTTGCAATAATTGTCTTCTTCCGAAGTATTTTGGATCACACCTCGTCTTTGGTTCAAAGATGCTAGGATTGCTCCTTGGAATTCAGTCGGTCCTTCCACATCCACTTTCATGATTGGCTCAAGAATGATAGGATTTGCTTTAGAAAAACCCTGTCTGAAACCATATCTTGCTCCAATTTGGAATGCCATATCGGAAGAATCTACATCATGGTAAGCTCCGTCGTTGATCACTGCTCGAACTCCAATGATAGGAAATCCAATCATACTTCCTCTAGGAAGGCAAGAACGGAAACCTTTATCACAAGATCCGATGTATTCACGAGGAATAGAACCACCTACGATGTTATCAACAAATTCATAGTCCTTTCCTTCTTCTGCAGGAATAGGTTCTAGGTAACCAGCAACTCTGGAAAATTGTCCCTGACCACCAGTCTGCTTTTTGTGAGTATAATCAAATTCTGCTTTTTGTGTGATCGTTTCACGGAAAGCAACCTGCGGCGCCCCTGTAACCAAATCTACACCATACTCTCGTTTCATTCTTTCGATATAAACTTCAAGGTGTAATTCACCCATACCTTTGATGATTGTTTGACCAGATTCTTGGTCAACTTCTGTTTGGAAGGTAGGATCTTCTTTAGTAAATCGGTTCAAGGCTTTTGCAAGGTTTGCTAATTGCTTACCTTCTTTACATTCAATTGTAAGTGAGATAACAGGATTGGGAACAAACATGGACTCCATTGTGAGTTTGGATTTTCCATCTGTGAAAGTATCCCCTGAAGCACAATCAATTCCAAAAAGTGCAACGATATCACCCGCTTCTGCAGACGATATTTCTTCCATCTCATTAGAGTGCATACGAACCAAACGTCCTACGTTGTGTTTTTTTCCTGTAGAGGAGTTGTAGATCGCCATACCTTTTTGAATCTTACCTTGGTAGACACGAATATAAGTCAACTGGCCATAACGACCGTCTTCCAATTTGAATGCGAGGCAAACCAAAGGCAACTCGGAATCAGAAACCAAAGTAATTTCAGAGTCTTCGTTTTCTATTTCCATGGCTGTGTTCTTCACGTCCATTGGTGAACCTAAGTAATCAGTTACACCATCTAATAATGTCTGAACACCTTTGTTCTTGAAGGCAGAACCCATGAATACGGGAACAAGTTTAAGTGCTAATACTCCATTACGAATTGCTGCTTTAATCAATTCCGTAGTAGGCTCACCTTCCAACATTGCTTCTGTTAGTTCATCAGAAAATAAAGAGGCTGCATCAAGTAAGGCCTCTCTCTTCTCATTGGCAAGCTCTACCATGTCTTCTGGAATATCTTTTTCTACTATATCAAGACCATTCTCACCTTCAAAGTATAAGGCTTTCATCGTAACTAGATCGACTACACCTTTAAGGTCATTTTCTAGACCGATAGGAAGTTGGATAGCATGTGCATTTAAATGAAGCTTTTCTCTTAGTTGGTTGATAACCTTCCAAGGATTTGCTCCCGTTCTATCTAATTTATTGATAAAGGCAAGTCTTGGAACGTTGTATCTTTTCATCTGTCTATCAACAGTAATTGACTGAGACTGGACTCCAGCTACACCACATAATACCATGATTGCTGAATCAAGAACTCTTAGAGATCTCTCCACTTCAATTGTAAAATCTACGTGACCTGGCGTATCAATGATATTGATGGAAGTATCTTTCCAAGTACAGTATGTTGCAGCAGATTGGATAGTAATTCCACGCTCTCTTTCGAGTTCCATAGAGTCCATTTTCGCACCCACGCCGTCTTTACCACGAACTTCATGAATCGCATGGATACGATTTGTATAAAATAAAATACGCTCTGTTAAGGTTGTTTTCCCTGAATCGATGTGTGCAGAAATCCCTATATTTCTAGTTTTGAGTAATTTCTCAGAAGGGGTAAAGGTGGCAGTGCTCATAGTTTCCTCAATTTTAATAATTACCAATCTGCTAAAACGGACTCTCTTGTAAAGGAATTTTGGTTGGGTTTTCCGTAGTAGTTTCCATACTTGCCTAGATGAAATGGTTCATGGATTTCTTAAGTCGGTTCTCGGTTGCAAGATCCGTTGTTGGTGGATTTTTTCTTCTTATTCTAATTGGTAGTTTTTTTATCTATGTATTTGAAAAAGGTTCCCTTTCCTATGTAGACTCATTCTACCTTTCTGCCTCATCTGTCTGCGTAACAGGGCTTACTCCTATTCCACTCTCTGAATTAGAATTTATGACTCAGGTTGTCATTTTGATCTTAATTCAATTAGGTGGTTTGGGAATCATAACATTTACTGTTGTTATTGGAATTTTGATCCTTAAAGGACTTTCGCGAAATACAAAATTTCACCAATTTATTAAAGATGCAATCGATTCAACGGAAGAGGCCAAACCCAATCAAATAATCGAATATTCTGAAGCTAAGTCTAGCGATGGAAATGTAGATCTAGACTCCGTTTCTAGCGAACAATCTGACACAAGCCATCAAATATCCACATCGATTGATTCCCAACAGGCATCTGCGATTTTAGAATCTCAATCCAGTAAAGAAAAAGACGAACCAACCGTACTTAGGGTTTTATTTTCAATTATTAATATCTCTTTTACCATTGAAGCAATTGGAACTTATTTAATTTATATTAGCTTTCCTGGAGATATTCCTGAAAATGTAGATCGATTTTTCTTAAGTTTGTTTACTTCAATTTCAGCTTTCAATAATGCAGGTTTTTCAATTTTAGATGATCTTTCTATAATTGCTTACTATCCAACCGCCCTGTATATTATTTCGGGACTTGTGATTTTAGGTGGAATCGGCTTTCCTGTAATTATCTATGTTGAGAAAATTCTTTTGCAATCACTGCACCGCATTATGTTTCACCTAGAAGCATCCTTAGAAACCTATTATGTTAGAAAAATTATGGATCATCCTGAACGTGAAGATCTTCCTCGATTTTATCCATTGATAATTAAAATGTCCCATTCTTTGGATGAAAATATTACAGAATATGATAGTCATTTATTAGGTAGCTCTAATAAAATCCAATGGAAGGTGTTGTTTTACGGAACTATTGGATTGATTGCCTTGGGAACTATATTTGTTCTGCTCCAAGAATCATCCAATCCGCACACATTGTACGGAATGGAGCCAGCAGTTAAATTTGCAAATGCTTTCTTTATATCAGTCTGTTCCCGAACTGCAGGCTTCAATTCAATTGATTTATCAGGAGTTAATGATCCAACAATTGTGATGATCATAGTTCTTATGTTTATTGGCGGTGGTCCTCAAGGAACAGCTGGTGGGGTGAAGATAACTACAGTTGTCATTCTTCTTGCCTATTTGAAAAACGTAATCAATCCAGCCAAAACTGTGAGACTTTTTGGAGAGATTGTCTCTAAAAAGTCAATAGCAATTAGCATTCGAGTATACTTCCTTGCGACTACTATTATCGCAATGATCTTTCTATTACTCACTTTGATGAATCAAAATGAACATATTTTACATGTAATTTTCTTTGAATTGATCTCTGCCTTTTCAACTGTTGGATTTTCTTTAGGACTCACTCCAACCTTGGGTGATGTGGAAAAGTTATTCTACTGTCTGGTTATGTTCGTAGGTAGAATCGGAATCTTTACGATTCTAATTGCCGCCACTGGACATACAGGAGTCCCAAGAATGGGAGATGATGATGGAGTTAAGATACAGGTAGGTTGATGTTTTTAGATTGAAATTTTTGTTTCTAGAGGATTAATTGGAGATTATGCAGTTAAAAGATTATTTAAAAATAGATTGGAAGAGACCAGATCTCAGCACTGAAGAAATTAATAAAGAGACTCGTAAGAATTTATTTTCTGAAAAATTAGAATCCGTATACGAGAGAATGGAATCCGTAGAGATCTTGAATTCTAATGCTAAAAGCACAGATGCACTTGTAATTCTGAAGCTTTTGCTTTTAGATCTTTTTAATATCTGTGCAGAATATAAAAAATTCCACCCTGCTAAAGATACCAATGAAATAACTTCTAGACTATCATCTTTGCCAGACAGTTTAGCAAATCTGTTCAAAGATAAGAAGGAATTATTAAATATTGCAAATCTTGAATCCAACGAGAAGAATGCTGAAATTTGCGAAGAACAGATCGCAGGCCTACTTACAGGAATTGAAAAGTTTTTAAGACTCATTCGTAAATCAGAACTTCACACAACTTTGGATGATGTTAAGAAAAGATGGAGAGTCCAAATTGGAACAGTCGTAGGGATTTTTAGTCTTATTATTGCTTCCATTATCTACCAAAAAGTAAAATATCCCAATTTAACAGATGGCAAGGCGCAACTTTTTCTTCTAAGTGAAGCAAGTCCTGTTGCAATTGAGGCCAACTCTCTAACCGCTCCAGTCGTTCAAAGCAAAAAGGGAGAGTGGGTTGATTATGATTTTGGAATAACTGAACCAATTTCATTCTCTAGTATTCGAATTGATCCAATAGACCAAAGAAGGATGAAATTTTCAATCGCTGAAATTACTGTTTTGGGAGAAAGAGATAGAGTCTTATATAAGCGAGATTTTGTCTTAAATGAAAATTTCTTAATTAAAGATTTTTCAAGTATAGGTGAAATGAATGACTTAAAAGCGGGAAAGGCAAAACCAGGTGGTTTTGTAGAGATGGTTAGCACTGGCTCAAATCCTTTCTTTGTTCTAAATACGTCACAAATCGATAAAGCAAAGAAAATTATTCTCAGAACCCGAATTACTGAGGAAAGATATAAATTTAAGGATTAATTTTTGAAAAGTATTTTTCAAAATTATCTTCTCTTAATGAGAATTCCTCAGTGGATTAAGAACTTAATCCTATTTGCTGGAATTCTTTTTGGGAAAAGAATCACAGATAAATCTGCTGTAATTACGGTAATCTTATCCTTTTTTCTTTTTTCTATCATTGCTTCTTGTCAATATGTTATTAATGATTATTTGGATAAGGAAGAAGATGCCAGGCATCCTGAGAAAAAAAAGAGACCTATAGCATCAGGTGCGATTGAAGGATCAATTGCACTAGCAATAACATTGATAATATTGCCTCTTGCCTTAGTTGCTTCTTATATGCTGAAGCCAAGTTTTGCGTTTATAGTTTTATTTTATCTTTTATTCAATATTGTCTATAGTAAATATTTAAAACATTTAGTTATCTTGGATGTAATGAGTATTAGTATTGGCTTCGTGCTTAGAGCCATTGCTGGCGCTATTGTGATAGATGTTGCATTTTCTTCATGGCTATTGCTTTGCACATTTATGCTCTCTTTATTTTGGGGTTTTAGCAAAAGAAGAGGTGAGTTGGATCTATTAGAAGGGAATGCTGGAAAGCATCGAAAAATATTAAATGAATATTCTACCTCCTTCTTAGATCTTATGATGTCTATTGTTGCGACAATGACTTTGATGAGTTATGTTATGTATACAATCTCTGCTTCCACCATACAGAATTTAGGAACGGATAAAATGATATACACTGTTCCAATTGTAGTTTATGCAATTTTTCGAAGTCTTTATATCATTTATATTAAGAATATGGGGCATAACCCAACTAAGGCAATTTTAACGGATCGTTCCGTTCTCGCATCGGGGTTTTTATGGTTAGCTGTTGTTTTTCTAGTTATGTATGCTAAACTCGATATTAATCTACCTACGGAGTTTTAATGGACGCTAAAGATCTACGTTATCATAAGAAGAACACTTGGATCAAATACCTAATGTTGTTTATAGGTTTTACAGTTATTTCCTTAGGACTAGCTTTCTTTCGTGGGTCTGATCATGGAACAACACCTAAACTCAATGATTCTTTATGGGTTCAAGGATCTGAATCAATAGATTTAAAGCCGAATCAACCTACAGTTTTTTATTTTTGGGCTACATGGTGTTCAGTCTGTAAATTGAATGAACCTTTTCTAAAATTTGCTCTGAGCGCTATTCAAGATCGCGCAGTTAATTTTGTCTCAATCGAGGAAGGCTCGGTATCTCCGAGTGAACTCAAAGATTTTCTTAAAGATAAAGACATTCAGTTTCCTGTAGTTGTTATTCCCTCTAATCGAATTCAAGAATTTAATGTTACTGGTTATCCTACAACTATCTTTGTTGATAAAAACCATACCATTCGATTTGTTGATTCTGGGATTTTGAGTCCTATTAGTTTTTGGATTCGATTGTACATAACTAAGCTTTATTCATGATTACTTCTTCTCATTTTTTTGATTTAGAAGTATTAACAGATTGGAAAAGTGATTATTTAGTTCATATTTATAAAGAGGCTTGCAAATACATTGCAAGAAATAAATTTCCTTCTGCGATCTTAAAGAAAATAACAAGCATCGCTAATACTTATTATAAACTTAAAGCAATTGCAAATCTTGAAACAATGATACTTAATTTGAATGAATATAAGTATTTCCTTGATTTTGATATTTTTATACAAAATTTCAAAGGTAGTTCAAATGAATTGCACAACTTAATTATGGATCATTTGGATAATGATTTTGATTCTGAGGCAAATTATTCCCTGCATTTTCTTTCTATTGCAAAAGCAAATGAAAAAGAGTGGAAAAACATTTCCAAGGAATTTGCTAGACAAAAATTAGAATCTGCTTATACTCTTCAGAATGAATTATTGCCTGATAGATGCATAAATAAAATAAGAAAATATAAGCATAGAATGAGACCCCCTGCGCAGACAGGAAAGTTACTCAATGAAGAAAGCTACTATAAATTAAAATCTATCGAGCCTAATAAACAAAAGCAGTTGCGCTCTGCTTATGATTCTTTGAAAGAAATCTATCCATTCGGGTTTGGCATATTTGAAGTATTGACTGATAGGATACATCTCGTCCGATCTAAAGATCTTGTAAGTTACAGTCATTTCACTGAACAGGGAATTACATACATGAATCTCTGGGGAAGAGATTTTTTGGATACTATGGACGATCTTATACATGAAAATTCTCACCATCACTTAAATTTGATTTTTAAAAAGTACAAAATGTTCGACCGCCAATCTGATGATGAAATTTATTTTTCACCTTGGAGAAATAGCCTTAGGCCTTTGTATGCAATTTTGCACTCAGTATTTACTTTTACTTGGGGTGCTATGCTTTTTGAAAATATTTTAAAAAACCAAGCAAAAATGAACCAATTGATTCCTAAGAAATACCACGAAAAAGTCCAATTCCGGTTTATAGAAGAAACTATTAATCTTGATTACAGCTTAAATGATTTACAATCTGCAATGCAGGCTGGAGATTTTACATCCCATGGTGTTAAACTTATTGGAGAGTTAAATTCTATTCATGAAATTCATATGAAATCACAAAAAACTTTATGGAAGCAAATGTCCATAAATGCCAAAGCTATCTTAGAAAGTCGCAAAAGGGAACTAAAAAAGATTCGTAAAGAATTTGATCCAATTTTATAAGTTTTCTCCCGATACTTAAATTAGTTATGGAACCATCTTTTAAGCCAAAACCGCTCTTAAATAAGAGCGAGTTAAAAAATATTAAAAGGCAAAGAACTAAAGTTGAAGGCAGAAAAGTTGTCACAGATGACGTTCGTAAACTTAAGAGTTTAAAAGTAACTCCAGATCTAACTGAAGAAGAAGAATTAAATTATTATAAAGAACCGATCTGGATTGAATACTACATCCCAAAAGAATCAAGATTTGCCTATGAAACAAAGTTTCTTTATATTCAACTAGTTGATCCAGAAGAAAGAGAAGATGGATTAGATCGATATATAAAAATATTCAAAGAGAAAAATGAATTTTTCGATGTTATTCGATTCATGGGTGAATATCCAAAGAATAATGAAATAATAGAAAGATCTTACCATGATAGAATGGGAATGCTCAATACAATTCATCGAGTTCTACGAAATTATGAGAAAACTTCCGATCCTACCGATTTAAAAGAGGCTTGCTATGTTGTGGAAGGTCTAATGAAATTTGAACCAACTTTAGCAACTATTCAATTATTTCCGGATTATTTAATTTATAATTTGAATTGGATGATACGCGAATTAAATAAATTTAAAATTCCATTTTCTTTAGAAGATTCAACAATTTCTTTATTAATTAAAAGAAGAACAGAGCATTGGGAGAAAAATAATTTAGAAATCGATGAGGATTTTGATTTACTTGCAGCATTATTTTATGAGCAAGCCTTTCCTCATAGAGGTGCCGAAGAGCTACAACCAGATGATTTCTTAATGGAATAGTTCTTCATCTAATAGCCAACTAAATTGTTTTGCAAAATAAAATAATTCGATGTTACTGCGATTTACTTTTGATATCATATCTTCTTCAATTAATTCAATATTCTTGAGTTGAAATCGAATAGCTTTGTCCCATTGAAGGATGTCTCTACGCTCTAATTGAACTAATGATTTGCTATTAATAAATAAACTTTGTATAATACTATGAAGTAATTGTTTCTCTGTCATGATGATATTGGAAATTCTACTAATCCCATTCATAAGATTTTTAGCAAGTCCAGATGCTTGAAAATTTTTCAAGCCAAGTATCAAAGGGAGGTGATTAGATCGATTGATAGATTTATCAATCAGCTCTATACAATTTCGATTTGATTCAAGAGCTGAATCCCAATTTAAAATAACGCAATCTGGTTTCTGGTTGGGAATGGATTCTAGTAAATCTATCCATTGCAATGGCAAAAATACTTTATGACCGATTGATTCAAAAATCTCTTTAAAAATTATATCTAAAGAAGCTATACCTGTATATATCCAGATCCATAGGCTTTTATCTTTTGCTATAAAACTTTCTAGTGGAATGTTATTTAATAAATTAAGCTCAGTCCAAATTTTGGAATAACCTAAGCGAAACAATTGTATTTTATTTTCCTTATTGATGTCGCCAATAACTAAGGTATCCCAATAATTGTTTCTAATTTCAGTTAGAACATCAAGTTTCGGATTATTGAAAACATAACATTTAGATTCATCTGGAGGTAAATTTGGAATTGCCATTTTGCCTGAAATATTTTCTGGTGAAATCGATTTCCATTTTAAATATTGATTTAAAAAATCGGATGAGCTATCATCAAGATTTGACTTAATTATACATTGTATGATGCGTTTCTTTCCTTGCACTCTTGCATTATTTTAGTTGACCCACGGATTGTTAAGTAGAATACTTAGGTAGATTTCTATGAAAGTTCTTAAACGATACGCGAATCGACGACTTTATGATCCTGAAACTAGTAAGACAATTACTTTAGAAGATGTTGCTGAAATGATATTGAATGGCAAGGAAGTCAAAGTAATTGATAACCTATCTGGCAACGATATAACTCCTAAAATTTTGGGTCAGACATTTCTCAAAGTAAGTCTTGGACAAAGAAATGAAGATTTTAGTAATTTTATGCTTACTGCCTTGATCCGAGAAACAGGAAAAAATATTTCAGGTCTTTTCGAACGATTGGTACTGGGTGGAATTGGATCTGGTTACTTAAACCAAGCGCGAGTGGAGAAAATCATCCAAAGCATGGTTAATTTAGGTGAATTGAATTCATCAGAAATTGTTTCTTACAAAGAAGATTTATTGCGAAACCTGGCATCCAGAACGATTGAGAAAAAGGACCAGATACTTAAAGATCTTGGTAAATTAAGCGAAACTCTATTGGCTGATGAATCTAACTCGAATGTTCAAGATATTTCAGATAGAATGAATGAAGTTGCTGAAAAGTTAAAAGAAAAAAAGTGAATCAGTCTCATAAAGAAGAGATAATTAAATTCCGATATGATATGTTAGGGAGTGGCAGATGAAAAAAATCTTAGCTTTTATTACTATACTAATTCTTACAGATTCTATTTTTTCTATTGAAGAAGGGTTTCATGTACCTGAGCCAAACTTACATGTTTATGAAAAGCTAAATCAGAAATTACTTTACGGAGAACCTCATGACGCTGCTTATGCAGCTGAAGAATTAATGTTTTTCAACTCTAGGCGAGCAGTTCGAAGTTTAGTAAAAGCATTACGAGGGCCAGATAATTTTCCAAATAGTCCTAGGAACACTGCACTTGTCAAATTCCATTCCGCTCGTGCCTTAGGTTACCTTGGAAGTTCTTATGCGGCAAAACCATTGATTGAAGAATACACAATCCAACAAGAAAGAATCACTGAATTTAAGAAAGAAGCTAAAAGATCTATGGGTTATATTGCAACTGGTGACTCGCTTAGTAGCCCATTTTTCTTTGATAAGGATGACTATACTATTCCCCTTGCTACTGGAGAAATGCTAAGAGCTCTAGGAAGATTGGAATACACTCCAGAAGCAGAAACAACATTAAAAGATGCTTTGAAACATAAGAACTCCTACATACGTGCATCTGCTGCTGATGGTCTACGCCTTCTTGAAAAAGTTGAAAACCTAGGCCCTCTCAAAGAAGTAGTTGGATCGGAAACAGATGATTATGCAAAAGCATCTGAGCTAGGTGCAATTTGTACGCTTGAGAGAGGAGCAACTCCTTCTTTTAAAGAACTTACAAATATGCTTTCAAGTGACGAACCAGGTGCAAGAATGAAAGCCTCTCATTATTTAGGCGAAATAGATTTAAGACTAGCTGAAGTTCCTTTAACTAAGGCACTTGAGATTGAAGACGATCCAATAGTTTATGCTCAAATGAAAGAAGATCTGAAACGTATCATGGCATTCAAACGTCCTGGAAACGTAGAAGAGTAATAATTAGATTTAATAAAGTAATATTAAAGATTAAATAATTTATACAACAAATTCTCGTAATTCTTCGCCTACTGTGTAGTAAACAGTATTGGCTCCTAGAATTTCGAGAATGGTTTTAAGAATTTCAGGAGTTGGATCAACACTGAAATGTGGATGAGCCTTAATCACTCTTTTAGGGCTGCCATCGCCAGACAAATGAAAGAACACACTAGATGATCCCTTGCTGCTTCCTAGAATATCATTGAGTTTTTTAATTGTATCGAGTTGAGGGTGGGTTCCTAAATCTATCTTGATGTGGATCGCCTTTTCCATTTTCTCTTCAAGTTTAGCATCAGTTAGTTCTTCTAAGCTATTAACAATAATCTGACCCTTAGTTTCAGATTCACCGACCTCAACTTTTTCTAACATACCTTTTAAGAATAGAGCTTTCCCTTCAAATAGTAAATGCTTGGCTTCTTGGTAGGATTTTGAAAAGCAGACACAATCAATTTCGCCTGTTTCATCTTCTATAACAAAATTTGCAAATTCATCACCTTTTTTAGTAAGTTTATTTTCTTTCTTGGTAATGATTCCTACAATATCAACTTTAGTTTTGGATTTTATATCTTCTAAATTTTCTATCTTAGTATATTTCAGTTGTCTGAGTTGTGTCTTGTATTGATCAAGTGGGTGACCTGAGAAATATAGTCCAGTCATCTCTCTTTCTTTTCTTAGGATATGATCAAATTCCCATTCAGCAGCTTCTTTAGGCAGATTGAGTTGCATAGCAGGAGCAGAGGCTCCAAAGAGAGAAAATTGTCCTTCTTGAGCTAACTCTTGTTCCTTAGCCGCAAAGGAAAGTATAGTATCGACTGATTCGAATAGACATTTGCGAGTATATGCAAAACTATCAAGAGCTCCACTGCAAATCAAACTCTCTACTACCTTTTTATTACAGAGTCTAATATCTAAATTTTTAATAAAATCTTCCACATTTTGAAAGCGATCATGCTTGTTTCTTTTCTGGATGATTTCATTGCCAGCAAGATCACCCACACCTTTAATGGATGCTAGCCCAAATCGAATTTTATTTTCACCAGTTATACTGAAATTAACATCGGATTCATTCACATCAGGACTTAAGATGGCTATTCCCATATCTTTTGCATTATTGATATATTTTACTAGATCACTCGCTTTTCCATTTGCTGTAGCAAGAAGTGCTGCCATATACTCAGTTGTATAGTTTGCCTTAAGGTAGGCAGTCTGATAGGTAATCATCGCATAAGCGACTGAGTGAGATTTGTTGAATCCATATTCTGCAAATGTCTCCATCTGCTCGAAAAGTTCAGTAGCTACCTTAGGGGAAATTTTCCTTTCCTCAGCACCCTTAATGAATTTTTCCTTATAATAGGGAATTTCTTTAATCTTTTTCTTCGCCATAACCTTACGAAGACCATCCGATTCACCAGCTGTGAAGCCACCGATGATTCTTGAGATACTCATCACCTGTTCCTGGTAGACGATGACTCCATAGGTTTCTTCCAGCGCTGGGGTCAGATCTGGATGCTGGTAGATGATGGGACTTTTCTTGCTCTTGCGATTTAAATACTCATCCAACATCCCTGCATTCATCGGACCAGGACGGTATAAGGCAATTAGGGCTACAATCTCTTCAAAACTTTGAACCTGAGCCTTGGCAACAAGATCCGTTATCCCAGAAGATTCTAACTGAAACACTCCTTTGGTATTTGCTTTACGCAAAAGGGAATAGGTAGGAGCATCATCGAGGGGAAGTTGGTCAATCTCTACCTTTTTATTCTTATGCTCTTTTATCAAATTTAAACAATAATTAATCGTAGTTAAGTTCTTGAGACCTAAGATATCCATCTTGATCAGTCCAACAAGTTCGAGCATGTTCTTATCATACTGCGTAACAATAGAACGCTTCGATTTATCCTTTTCAGCAACTGTAGCAAGAGGTACAATATCTTCTAGAGGAGAAGGCGAGATCACAACACCAGCGGCATGTCTACCGGGTTGGCGAAAGTTTCCCTCTAATTTATGTGCAATGTTGAATACTTTTTTATTGAGTTCATTACGGTTTATAATTTTTTCAAGGTCTTCCGATTTCTCAACAGCTTCATCAAGGGTAATTCCAAGAGTCTTTGGGAAAGCCTTAGTCATTTCGTTGGATTCTGAAAAAGAAACATTAAATACTCTGGCGACATCTTTCAAGGCCGCCTTGGCGGCAAGAGATCCGAAGGTAATAATCTGTCCTACTTTGTCTTCTCCGTATTTCTGTCTGATGTAGTTAATTACTTCTTCCCTACGATCCATACAAAAGTCGGTATCAATATCAGGCATTTCCTTTCGATCAGGATTTAAAAATCTCTCAAAAAGCAGTGCATACTTAAGCGGATCTACATCAGTAATCCCAACCCCGTAGGCAACTATGGAGCCTGCAGCAGAACCTCTTCCTGGGCCGACTGGGATTCCTGCTGATTTGGCAAAATTGATATAATCTTGAACAATAAGGAAGTAGCCTGCAAAATTCATGTTACGAATTGTACTCATTTCAAACTCATAACGAGTCTGGATTTCGGGAGTGATTACTTTGTAGCGTTTCTTCAGCCCTTGTTCGGTGATCTTTTCAAGATAGGACTGAGCATCAAAGCCTTCAGGAACAGGAAACTCTGGTAGTAATGGAGTTCCAAAACTTAGGTTGAGATCGCATTTGTCCCGAATTTCAAGTGTGTGATAGAATGCTTCTGGATTATCAGGGAAGAGACGCATCATCTCTTGGGGATTTTTCACATAAAATTCTGAGTTAAAACCGAAGCGCATCTCATCATCGATTTTCTTCTGCATTCCGATTCTAAGTAATATGTTCTGTGCTTCTTGGTCATCTTTAGTGAGAAAGTGAGAGTCATTGGTAAGAACAGTTTTGATGCCAAGCTTCTTGGAAAATTCTAAAATTTTCTTAGCTACTATAGCTTGTTCGGGGATTCCATGATTTTGGATCTCGAGGTAGAAATCTTCTTTGCCAAAGATCTCATTCAAATTCCCTGCTAGTTGGAAACTTTGGTCTTCCTTGCCTTCGAGAATTTTTTTATTTACTTCGCCTGCAAGACAGGCTGTTAAGCAGATCAGGCCTTCGCTATTTCTTGAAAGTAAATCATAATCGATTCTGGCTTTGCGATAGAATCCTTCCGTATAGGAACGGGAAGCTAGCTTGATAATATTTTTATAGCCTGCTTCATTCTTAGCTAGAAGGATTAAATGGTAGGCTCCACCGTCTGCAATTTGATTGAGTTCTTCTTCTTTGCTTCTGGATGGTGTTACGTAGAATTCACAACCTAATATAGGTTTGATGCCTTCTTTTTTTGCTTGGTTGTAGAATTCAATTGCACCATACATATTGCCATGATCTGTAATGGCAACGGAAGACATCCCTGACTCTTTGACCTTCTTCATCAGGTCTGGAATGCGTATGGCACCATCCAACATGGAATAGGTAGTGTGTAGATGTAAATGAGTGAAATCTTCCATTGATTTTGGAGCTATGAGACATAGTCGGTTAAAAGCCTATTTCAGTCAACAGGCTTACCTCTGAAAAATCAGAGTTTTATATGGGATTGTGCAGAAAGTATCAAGATCAGGTTCCTCGAACACAAAAGGAAACCCGATTTTTATTAGTAGCATTTCCTGTTGTTAAGATTCCAAAATTTGCATTTACCCATAAACTAAATTTTGTTCCAGTTACACTTCTTGTCTTAGAAGACCACATCTGTTCAGAGGATGCGGATCCTAGAAAATAGGTCTAAAATTTCATTTCCATTGTAGGCAATTGTATAAACTGAGGAATTTGTTTCCTCATTCACAGGACTGATAGAGTTTAAGGATAAGAGTTTATATAGTATAGAAAAATCCTTTAAAATGTTGTTGATTTTAGGGAAGTCGCAACTCTGGAATGAAAAAACTATTTTTTCCCTGGTGCAGGCCCTAGCTTTTGGAGTAACAGATCATTAACTGTTTTAGGGTCCGCCTTTCCTTTGGTCTCCTTCATTACTGCACCTACAAGTGCACCCAAAGCACGATCCTTGCCTGCCTTATAAGAGTTAACTGATTCCTGGTTGGCTTCGAGAACCTGGTCTACAATACGTTCGATTTCTTTATCATCACGAACTACTTTTAAACCCTTGGCTTCTACAATTTGATCCGGAGTCTGTGAACTTGTTAGCATTTCTTCAAAGACAGTCTTAGCAATCTTCCCAGAAATCTCACCTTTATTGATGAGTGCTATGAGTTGACCAATTCTTTCTGGACCTACAGAAAATTTATCAATGCTGATACTTTCTTTGTTCACTATACCAAGCACTTCATCCTTAACCCAATTGGATGTTTTCTTGGCATCTTTGGAAATTTGGAGAGCTGCCTCATAATATTCGGAGATTTCTCTTTCCGCTGTTAAAACTTCTGCATCATATTCAGGTAACTGAAGTTCGTTCATGAACCGTAACTTTTTCTTAGTTGGAAGTTCAGGTAAAGTAGCACGAATAGCTTCTATTTTTTCTTGAGGAATTTCGAAGGCAGGAAGATCTGGTTCTGGAAAATATCTATAGTCATGGCTCATTTCTTTAGAGCGCATAGGGACAGTCTTAAGTAGACTTGCATCCCAAAGTTTTGTCATTTGATTGAAGGACTCACCGCGGGAATATACATCTTTTTGCCATTCGATTTCATATTCAATCGCTTGGCGAACTGCCTTAAATGAGTTAAGATTTTTGATTTCAATTCTTGTTCGAAACTCTTTCTCACCACGTGGTCGTATCGAAACGTTCGCATCACAACGAAGGGAACCTTCTTCCATATTACAATCCGATACTCTCACATAACGAAGTATAGATTTTAAATTATTCAAATAAACATAGGCTTCCTCTGAGGATCTCATCTCTGGTTCCGAGACGATTTCGATAAGAGGAGTTCCCGCTCTATTGAGATCGACATAAGATCTATTGATTGATGGATCATGAGAGTGGATCAATTTGCCAGCATCTTCTTCCATATGAATTCGAGTTAGGTTGACAAATTTTTCAGAACCATCTTTCAGTTCAATCTTCACGCCACCACCAGTGGCATAGGGTTTATCGTATTGGGAGATCTGGTAGCCTTTGGGGAGATCAGGGTAGAAATAATTCTTGCGATCGAACTTTGTGAAATTTGCAATCTTGCATTCTAGAGCTAGTCCAGCTGTGATTGCCTTTTCTAAAACTTCCTCATTTAAGACGGGAAGCGCACCAGGAAGAGCCGCACATACGGTAGCAACATGGGTATTAGGACTGCCACCGAATGAGGCAGCAGCAGGGGAAAAAATTTTTGACTTTGTGTCCAATTGGACATGGACTTCTAATCCAATTATAACTTCGTAATCCAAGGGTTCCTCTTAATTTCGACTGTCCAGTCCACTTTTGCAGAACAAAGACAATCGAAAAGTAAAAAAGATCAAACTATAAACGGAAAGAGGGAAGTTTTCTCTAGGTTTATTTCTTAGCGAGTTTATTCAGAATTGAAATCCAAATCTGGGGAAGATAGGAACCTAGCAAAATCAAAGCAAGCCCAAAAAGTGTTTCTTTAGTATGAAGAGACCTTTCTTGGTTGAACTTAAAAAGTCCGACATTGATAATCGATACATACCATCCGGCTACCATCAATACAAATCCAATCATTTGAGGGAGAACATATTTAATCATTTTTGTGATTCCTATAGAAAAAATTTAGTTGTTAGAGCTACCATTTTCTTCACAAAATTAGTATAAGGTGGATACATCATTTTGATCGAGCTAATAGGAGCTTGTTTGAGAACAGATCGTTCGTGTGAAAATTGTTTGAAACCAAAAATTCCATGATAGCTTCCAATCCCAGAATGATTCACTCCACCAAAAGGAAGATTTGGATTAACAAGGTGTATGATCACATCATTGATTACTGCTCCACCGGAAGAGGTTGATTTCAATAGGTTCTTGATTTTGTCTTTGGCTTTTGCAAAAATATACATCGCTAAGGGTTTCGGCTTGCTATTAATAAAATCTATGACTTCAGATTGGTCTTTATAGGTCATAATGGGAAGAACTGGGCCAAAAATCTCATCATGCATAATTCGAGAATGCTCGGGAAGCCCAGAAACTATAGTAGGCGAAATGAAATTATCAGCAGCATCAAAGTCCCCACCCATTTCAATCTTGGCACCTTGTTTCACTGCCTCGTTTACATAACCAGTCACTCTTTCGTAATTTCTTGCATTTATGATTCTACAAAAGTCTTTAGATTGCGATTTATTTTCTGAATTAGAACCAAAGTATTTGTTAACAGCAAGCTTGGCTGCATCAATGAATTCTTCTTTCCTAGATTCAGGAACAAAGAGATAATCCGGTGCAACACAGGTCTGACCAGCATTTAAAAATTTACCCCAAACGATAGATTCAGCAGCGTGTTTGATATCTGCTTCTTCTGTAAGAACGGCAGGAGATTTTCCTCCAAGTTCTAGTGTGACGGATGTTAAATTTTTGGCAGCCTTTTCCATTATGATTTTCCCAACATGGGTAGAGCCAGTGAAAAAAATATGATCAAAGGGAAGATCATTCAAAATTCCTGACACTCGGAAGTCACCTTCCAGTACTGCTACCTCATCTTCTGAAAATATTTCAGCTAACATATATTTGGTTAATTTAGAAGTAGCAGGAGTGAATTCAGATGGCTTTAAGATTACAGTATTCCCTGCTGCAATAGCCGCAAGTATAGGAGCGAATGCTAGGTGGAAAGGATAGTTCCAGGGAGAAATAATTAGAACACGTCCTTTGGGTTCGTAATGGATTTCGGAAATTGCACCAAACATAGTCATCGGAGTTCCCACCCTTTGTGGTTTCATCCAATACTTTAGGTGACGGATTGCGTCTTTAGATTCACCGATAGTTGGCAGAATTTCTGAAATATCTGTTTCTGCTTCGGATTTATTGAAATCTTTTCGAAGAGCTTCTTGGATTTTGGTCTGGTTCCTTAAAATAGATTCTTGGATTTTCTTAAGCTTTTCAATTCGTTCGGCTGGAGTTGATTGCCTCAACTCTAAAGATTTTGCTTTTTGTGAATCGAATATTTTTTGGATAGATTGGATTGTTTTATTATCTAGCTCAGCTTCTTTCTTTGGTTTTGTATTTCTGGTTTTGACATTCAAATTGGATTTCGATCTCAATTTGCTTCCTGAATTGGATGATGGTGTACGAGTTGCTTGGGTTGGCATAAAAATTTGATTCTCCCTTTCTCAAAGTTTAGCAAGCTTTCTTTCTGATAGCAAGCTATTTTTTGAAAAATTCTACCCAAACCAAGCCATCCTGACAGAGTGGATGAACTACATTTGCCTCGGTAGTTCAACGGATAGAACATCGGTCTTCGGAACCGATAGTGGGGGTTCGATTCCCTCCCGAGGTAGTTTATTTTGTTCCTCGAATTATTAGGGACATTGCAATATTCTATCAATTGAACCGAAATAGAATTTGTTCTGAATAGATAAAAATTAATCGCAATGACTGAGTTATTAAAATTTAAAATTTTTGAATACGATGCCTATTTCATACAAGTGGTTCACTTGGTGAAGTTAATCGTATTTATACTACTCGTTACACTTATTTTATTTATAATCAAACAAGTAATAAATAGATCTACAAAAATCAATCGAGCTAAAAAGTATTCTATCTATTCCTTATTTAAATATTTTATCCTTATTATATCTTCTGTGATAGGCTTACAGATTTTAGGATTGAATCTATCTATTTTTCTGGCAGGTTCAGCTGCTCTGTTAGTTGGAGTAGGTTTAGGTATACAAAATTTATTCAATGACTATATATCTGGTTTAATCATATTGTTTGATTCAACAATAAAGGTAGGGGATATTATTGAAGTGAATAATTTGGTATGCGAGGTCAAAGAAATTAATCTAAGGACTTCGTTAGTTCTAACCAGAGACGATAAATATTTAATACTTCCTAATTCTTATTTGACTTCGACTCAAATTATCAATTGGACACATAACGCGATTGCATCTAGGTTTGATATAAAAGTTGGAGTAGCCTACAGCTCAGATATAAATCTTGTTAAGAAATTATTGATCCAATCGTTAGATAATGATAATAGAATATTAAAAAATCCTAATCCTTTTGTTCGAATGTTAGATCATGGTGAATCTGCACTTGAATTTGGACTTTATTTCTGGACGAACGATGTTTTTCGTGTTGAAAATATCAAAAGCGAAATTAGAGAGAAACTTACACAAGCTTTTCGTGCTAATAGTGTTGAAATCCCTTTCCCTCAACGCGTAGTGCATACTATCAATAAGGATTAATCGCACTTCTTCATTGTTTTGTAAATCATAGAATTAAGAGTTTATTAAAATGCAGCTTCCAGCGATTACTTTTAAACCGTCTTGGAATAATTTCCACACACGAATGTATCGAAATTTCCCTTGTATAGGATTCCCTAACATTGTACCTTTGGTGTCATAAACAAGAACAACAATAGCGGTATCTCCGATGATTCTAATTTCCTCTATACTTGTAACTAATTCTTCCACTACCATGTCGCGGTTTCAATGAGATGATAAATCCATAGCCTTGGTTATGATTTGTCCATTGGGAGCTATAAAGAATAAATCATCATGAAGAACTTGATCTAAAAAATGTAATTCGTTATTTTTTATTCCTTCTACTAGACGCTCTTCTAAATTCTCAATAGTTTCTTTATCTATTATTAATTCCAATTTATAAGCCTCAATTCAGAATTTTGTTGTTAAAGTTAAAATATCTAATTCTATATAAAGAAATCTAGAAAAATCAAAACTGGAAATTTCTAAATTCATGGACTCTAGTCTAGTTCTAAATAGATGTTTAACAGAAAATCTAAATGAAAATTACCTTAGTCTAGAAAATTGATTTATATGTATCTACTTTAAGGGAACTGTAGGATTGGATCCTACAGTTTTGAAACCCACATTCAATTAGCTAGTTCTGCTCTCACCTAATAAAATTACTTTCATATCACCCTCGCTACGATAAGATAAAAATAAGAGATAAGGAGCAAGGAACATGATTCCAGCTACAGAAGCTAATAAGCCCAGAGTAATTCCGCCAGTTGAAAAATTATTTCGCCAAGCAACCCATAGTCCTGATAGTATTAAAAAGCACATAAAATCAAAATTGAATTGGCCTGGCCAAGTAAGTGCCATAATATCGCTAAAAAATATAGTCAATAAATCCCAACCGTGATTGAGTCCTACAATTAATGTAATCGTTAGGATTGCAATTGTCATAAGAAGTAAAATTATTCTAAAAACATTCATCTTTATTCTCCTAAATAAAAATTTTTTATTTTAAGTTATTAATTATACTTCTAAAATTATAAAATGCAATTACCTGAGAGGTAATTATTTCATTTTTTTTGTAAAAGCTTCTTAGTCGCCTCATTTGAAGGAAAAAATAATTCTACGCGTAATTCTTGGGCTGTCAAGTCCAGAGCTGTGCCTAAAGTAGTGATCATTGTAAATAGCTCAGCATGCAGCTCATTTTTTTGAAAGGAAAGTTCTAAGTAGGGAAGGCTGGTATCAATAGTTTGGGTTTGGATTTTTCCTTTACTCTTCTGCGCTATCAATTTATTGTATAAGACAACCAAATCATTATTTTGCGTTTCTATGATCTCGTTCATCAGTCTACTCAGTAAAAATTGCTCAATAAAAATCCAATTTTTTGTAAAGTTTCTAAGTCCATCTGGGGCAAATAATAATTTTAGACTATTGTTATATTTTTCTGTGATCCCTTTTTCTAAAAATAAGTGAACGAATCTATCAAATCCATTATTCTTCATAAGTATGTCATATTTTTGGTTGATTACAATTCCAGGAAAAGGCTCATGCTGATTCAATAAACTTTGAACAGCTAGCCGAACGGTTTCAAGTTTTGAACTAGATAATGGTTCTTCGCTGAATTCGGAAGAATATCCGCCTGCTGTAAGAAATGCATTTCTATGTCTTAAGGATAATTTTAAAGTATGAGAAATCCGATTGATTAAATCTCTGCTAGGCTTTGATTTTCCAGTTTCTATAAAGCTCAAATGTTTACTTGATATACCAATATCTAATGCAAGATTCATTTGGCTGATCTTATTTAGTTTTCTCCAAAATTGAATTAAATTCCCAATGCTGTCTTTGTCTTTGTTTTTAGTTAATAAAGGAATCATATCTAGGCCTTTTATTTCAAAATTTTCTATTTTGATATTTTGAAAATAGCTTAAGCTTACAAGAAGAAATCTTTCATTCTTTTCAAGTAAAGTAGCAGCTTTTATTATTTAAAAGATTTCTAATTGATTGGATCAGAAATTTTTAATTGAGAAAAATTTAATATTCTTGCCAGTTTAAAATATAGACTTATTTATCAGAGTAATAAATAAGAAACTTTACTTCTGATCTCCTTGCCAGAGGAAGAGTAAACTTTGGACGCAAATAGACGAAGCTATTAGGAATTCGATGAAGTTGAATATATAGGAAGTAAGAATATGATTAAGAATTTAGAAACAGACCATTTTGATATTATTTGCATAGGTTCAGGAATGGGAAGCCTAACGGTAGCAAGTCTTCTTTCTCAATATGCGGATAAAAAAGTTTTAGTAATTGAAAAGCATTTTCAGCCAGGAGGCTATACTCATTCCTTCCAAAGAAAAAGGGGGCAGTACCACTGGGATGTGGGAATCCATTATGTGGGTGATATGCAGGATGGTGGTTTTTGTAGGCAGCTAATGGATAAGATTACAGATCGCAAAGTAGTTTGGAACAAAATGTCCGAGCCTTTTGAAAAATTTGTCTATCCCCAAAGAACTTTCGAACTCTATGGCAATGCTGCAAAATTCCAGGGTGATCTTATTTCACAATTCCCAAAAGAAGAATCATCTATCAACCGTTATTTTGAAGATATACGAAAGGCATCAGCTCTCTTTGGAAAATCAATGATGCTAAAAGCTTCCGCTCCATCAGTCAAAGCAATGAATGCACAGATGCAAGAGAAAAGTATTCTTACACTAAAAGACTATTTAGATTTTCACTTCGAAGATCAAGACTTAAAAGCTATACTTGCCTCCCAATGGGGAGACTATGGCCTACCACCGTCTAAGTGTAATTTTGCGACACATGCTTCCCTGGTTGTTCATTATCTCAATGGTGGATTCTATCCGGTGGGGGGAGCAGGCAAAATTTTTGATTCCGTTGAGCCCATCATTGAATCCAAGGGCGGAGCTGTAATATCATCAGTAGAAGTCCTGGAGATTCTGATGGAAGAAGGAAAAGCTGTAGGTGTTAAGACTAAAGGCTTACGTGGAGAGATGCTAGAGAGAAATTTCTACGCACCCATCATTGTATCTGGTGCGGGAGCCTATCCAACGTATACAAAATTTATTTCTAAAGAAGTAGATATTCCTTTTCTAAATGATCTTAAATCATTTTACAAAAAAGAAAAAATGACGACCTCAGTCTGTGTTTATATGGGACTCAAAGAAAGTCCTGCCAAATTTGGATTCAAGGGTGAGAACCATTGGGTCTTTGCTTCGAATGATCATGAGGAAAATTTTGCAGGAAGAAACGCCTGGCTTCAAGAGGATGGAAGCTCTGAAATAAAAAATTTATATATGTCCTTTCCTAGCTTGAAAGATCCAGAAGCAAAATCTCATACAGCCGATTTCATTACTTTCACCGACTATGATAATTTTGCAAAATGGAAGGATCTTCCATGGAAGAAACGCGGGGAAGAATATGAGGCGATGAAGACTCGAATTTCCGAAGCCGTATTGCAAAAGTTAGATAAAATGTATCCTGGTTTTCGAGATACTGTAGATTACATTGAAATTTCAACTCCCATTACAAATGAACATTTTACCTCACATCCTGATGGAGCCATATATGGTCTCGCCTGTGTGCCAAATCGATATGATAAAGAAAAATCACCTTGGTTTGAAGTGAAGACTCCCATCGAAGGACTTTTACTGACAGGTGCCGACGCTGGTGGTTCTCCTGGAATAGCAGGTGCTATGATGGGTGGGCTTGCCACTGTTCTTACGATTATTGGAAATAGAGATATTTTGAAAAAAATTCTAAGCTAGCCAGTATTTCTATAAATTATCTCTTACCTTTTGAATTTTTTCCGAGTGGAATTATAGACAATCTTAACGCATTGAGCGGTCTAATATAATAAACCTTTCCTATTCAAAGATTCATTGAATAGCGGATTGATCCTAGCAAAAGTCATTTGACAGTGTATTCCTTCGCAAAAAGATAGAAGGCAGATCGTTCTGGGTTCATTTCGAAAAGGATTTTCGAGGTTGGGGGCAATTTTTTATGTCTATAAACAGTGATATTTTTATGGAGTATGCCTTTGCGGCAATGCTCGTCCTCATTGGTGTAGAAGCATTTTTTTCTTATTGGAAAGACAAAGGTTATTACCGAGTGAATGTATTCATTGCAGATGTAAGCAATGGAATTATTTTCGCACTTGCAGGGATTGGAATCTTAGTCGGAGCGCTTTTTGCCTACAATTGGCTAGAGACTCATTTTTCGCTCTCGCAAATTGGCATTCAACTTTTCAGTCTACAAAGCCCTTTTTCTTTAGAACCTAGTTTTACTGTTCATTGGAATGTTCTAGCTTCATGGATTTTTTCCATTGTCCTTGCTGATTTTATTTATTACTGGTTCCACAGACATACTCATACAATCAATATTCTTTGGGCCTGCCACGTGACCCACCATTCCACTCAGGAAATGAATCTATCCGTTGCCTTTAGGGGAAATGCCTTCCAAAGAATATTCGAATATACTTATTTTCTTCCTATGGCTCTACTTGGAATTCCTTGGGAAATGTTTTTCCTAAGTCATAGAATTCTGAAAGTATACCAATTCTTTGTTCACACAAGATTTGTTGGAAAGCTTGGTTTCTTGGAAATTTTCATGGTAACTCCATCCAACCATCGAGTTCACCACGGAACCCAGAGAAAATATCTTGATAAGAACCATGGTGGGATCTTCATTATTTGGGACAAATTGTTCGGAAGCTTCGAAGAGGAAACCGACGAAGTCATCTATGGACTTACAAAACCAGTAAATACCTTTAATCCTATCACAGCGAATTTACATGTTTATACTGAACTCTTAGCAAATATGAAAAAGGCGAAAACTTGGTCGGATCGATGGAAGCTTGCTTTCAAGGAACCTGGATGGAAGCCTGAATATATGATAACTCCAGAAGATGAATTCAAAGAACCAGCATATACAGAAAAATACGATCCTAAGACTCCCGTGAATGTAATGATCTATGTTATACTACAAGCAATTGTTCTAGTCTCTGTAGGTTTATTGATTTGGAAAGTTGCAAAATTGGATATAACTCATGGCTGGCCATTAATAATTGTTAGTCTCTTTGTTGTCTTCAGTTTGGTTTCTATCAACCGGACTATGGAAATGAAGAAATGGTCTAAGCGTAGCGAAGTAATTCGTAACATAATATTAGTTGGATTTCTAATTTCAGTTGCAGTATTTTTCAAGGTTCCAGGAATTGTATTCCTTGCGATACCCCTACTTAGCTTGTCCTTAGTTTCCTTACTCTGGATTGTTGTTAAAAGAAAAACCTTCTACAGCTACAGTCTGGCAACCACTTAAGAATCTGAGTCTACAAAATAAGAAACATATAGCATAACTGTTTAAACTACAGAAAAGTTGGATGAATTTTTCTGTAGTTATTTCTTTTATCTTGTTAATTGTGAATAAGTTCTTAGTGTAGTATTCAATTTACTTTGGGGGACACAAAACCCAAACCGATAGAAACTCTCATAAAATCATAAAAGTATCTCGATACTTTCTTATTTAATAGGAGGTAGAGTCTTCTTTATATCCTCTAGATTCTTCTCAGATGGAAATAGTTTATTTAAACCTAATAACTCATTGCTAATATTAAGATAGGCTAAGGTCATATCATGGTGTTTTTGGCAGAGTAAGATATTTGCCTGGCAGAGTTTTGTATCTATGAAAGGTTGCTTTATCGTTTTGGTCTCGCCAACTCCAGGCTCGATAGCTTGGACATACATTATCTCATCCTCTATCCAACCAAAGATATTCCCATATGCGTAATAAGCAGATTTAGCTTTTGTTTTGCGAAGGTCTCGACCCATAGAACTGAAATAGACTTCCTTTTCTAAAAAGCCTACAATAGTGGGAAGCACATCTAGTTGTGAGGCAATCTCTGTTCTGAGTTCTGGTTTGACTCTACTCGGTGAATAAACTAAGAAAGGTACAGAACGGTCTTCATAGTAATTGAGAAATCTATGGTGGGAATGATCGGATACTAGAACAAAGATCGTATTGTCAAAGTATTTTGCTGACTTTGCTTTATTGATAAAACCTTCCAAAGCCCAATCGGCATAGTGTAACACATTCAGATATTCATGATCTTGTGTCGTTTTATCAAAGATTTTAAATTTATCATCGGGAACTGTATATGGATAATGAGTAGTTCCTGTATGGATGACAGCCATGAAATTTTTATCTTCAGGGTATTCTAATATCTTTCTATGTAAGGCCTCATACGTATCCTCATCATAGTAACTCCAAGGCCCTGTCTTATAATTTGGATTTTTTTCGAGTTCTTTCTTACCTATTAAGGTGTCAAAACCCCAATGAAACATGATACTACCCTTGTTATTGAAGCTGAGTTCAGTGCCTGTTACGAAAAGTGTTTCATAGCCTAAAGATTTTCCAATATTTCCTAAGCCAGAAAATCGATTGAGAATCTGGGGAGTTCGAACGGCTGTTAGTCCTGGACGATCTGGTATTCCTCCAATCAAAGCCATAAGCCCGTTTGTAGTCCTTCCTCCTGAGGCAATGAAGTGATTGAAGAAAAGTCCTTTTTTGCTTAGATCATTGAAGTAAGGAGTTAGAACCTTGTTATTCACCTTGCCTGATCCAATGCGGTCTATGAATTTTCCAGTCCAACCTTCTAAGACTATAACAACTATATTAGGAAGTGGTTTATCAGTCGCTACTGTTGTACGTCGAAGCAGGGGATATTCGTTACTTATGAATTCAGTTCCCTTGTATTCGATTTCTTTTCTTACTAGAGAGGCTGCAAGAACTAAGTTCATACGATGGCGCTTATCAAATTGGGTCATCTTCAAATCTGTGATTGCTGTAAAACCAGGATTCAAAACAAGATCATTTACCATGGTATCTTTAGAGATAATTGCATCACTAGATCTTAGTGGACTTATTTGCAAGCCGCCTCGTATTCCAATTACAAGCACTGCGACTACTATTATAAATTGTAGGATCGCAATCTTATAATTAAAGGGAGTATGAATATAAGGAAATTTAGATTGTATCTTATAGATCCCATAAACCAAAAGAGCTATTGCTAAAATGCCAAATGAAAATAGAAAAGGACTTTGCGAAAATGCCGAGCCGACTAAGGGAAACATCTCCCAGCCAAGATAGGCAAATGCTTCGTATCCAATATGCTTATTCCCATTTTCATAATAGATTAAATCTGCAACTAACAAAAATATCAAGATAGTTAGGAAGAAAACAGGAATTACGCGCCAAACAAAACGAAAGGTCTTGCGAGTGTTTAGGAAGTGAATGGTAGAATAGAGTAGACTTATGCCTATAAAGATACAGATAACTGAAAAATCAAATCGAAGCCCAAGAAAAAACGCTTTTAATACTGTTCCAGGACTTGCAGTTTGAATTCGGTAAGAATACATAAGAAAGAAGGCAAATCTGTATAGACTTAGGAAAAGCATTCCAGCTAATGTAAGTACTAAATGAAACTTCACATAGAAGGGAAGATGATTGAATTTGTTTTTGAGATTACTGAGCATAAAATTTTAGATCTCCTAGAAATCTTTATGAATAGGTCTATTTCGCTACTTGTTCTACCAGCTTAAAAATTTTACCAGTTTGGTAATCCGCTAAGAAAATTTCGCCATCTTTGTCTCTACCAAAGGTAGAAATAAGAACATTCCATTTACCCAGAGCGGAAACTTGATTGGATTCTACTCGCTCTTGACCTTTTGGGAGATCCATCGCCCATATTCTACCAGCGATAAAATCACCAAACACATATTTATCTTTAAGAGCTGGAATGGAAGACCCAGTGTAAACATATCCACCCGTAATTGATTGACCTTCCGATCTACCGTATTCATAGATTGGATCTGAATAGGAATTATTCTCACAATTTTCCATATAGCAATGAAATCCTTCTTTGGGATTCCAACCATAGTTCTTACCAATTTGTAAAATATCTATTTCTTCAAATTTATCCTGACCCACATCAGCGACTACCAGTCTGCCATCATTTGCAAAAGAAAATCGCCAAGGATTTCTTAATCCATAGGCATAGATTTCTTTGAGTCCATTCTTGCCATCTACGAAGGGGTTATCTTGGGGTATAGTATAAGGTAAATTAGTATTTTTATCTTCTTTAGGATCTATTCTAAGCATACTGCCGAGAAGTGTTTTAGGATTTTGTCCATTGCTAAGAGGGTCTCCTCTCCAACCACCATCACCTAATCCTATATAGAGGTAGCCGTCCTTACCAAAAGCAATTTGTCCTGCATTATGATTCGGGTAGGGTTGTTCAACTTCTAGTAGTTTTCTTTCCTTGCCGATCTTCATAGATTCAAATGATTCAGGCGATTCTACAGTGAATTCTGAAATCGTAGTTACATCTTTGCCGTTCTTAGATAGCACAAAATTGGCATAGACTAGTGCTGTCTTTGGATAATTTGGATGGAAGGCAAGACCGAGTAAGCCTTCTTCACTATCATAGATTACATCTAATTCTAGAATGGTTCTGGACTTCTGGTTGCTTCTATCAAAGACTACAACCTTTCCTCTTTTTTCCAGAAGATACATATACCTTGAATCATGGGGGGGAAATTGAATGTCAGTAGGTTCCGTAATTTTGGTAACTTCGTTTAAACTAATCATAATTTTGGAACGATTCTCATCTTCTGCTACAAAAAGCGGTTTTGTATTTAAAATCTTTTGTTCAGTCTCATATTTACGAGTGTAGAACTTCATAAATGTTCTTCCTATATCATTGCAGGAAAAACTCATCGAGAGTATGAAAAATGCGAAAGTCTTTAAAATTAATTTCATTTATACACCAACCCTATTCCAAAATAAGAAATTCCATGAATTAAACAAGAGGAAAATGGACAAAAACTTGCTCATTACCAAGACTACGGGATTGACAATCCCATTCTTACTTAAAAACTAGATTCATGAAACTTTCTCGAATTTCTCTGCTTATCCTAGCAATATTTTCAATTCAATTCTTCATTAACTGCGATGAATACGTGGAACAAAAATGTAGTGTAGCCTGCTCGAAATTTTCTGAATGTGCGGAAGAGCGATTCGGTAAGACAATTAAAATAACTGATGTAGAACGGTCTCAGCTAGCTATTGACTGTGAAAAAGGTTGCACAAGAGAACAGAGTTTTATACTTCCTTGCTTTGAGACAGAGACAAGCTGTAAAGGACTTCAAGCTTGCGTATTAGAATCTGGATACATGGACTAGGCAAATTTATATGACTCAAACTAACATTTCAAATCAAGACTCTAATCTCCCTGAGAATTCTAATTTTGGTAAATCATTATTCACTAAATCCATACTCTATATCTTGTTATTCGTATCATTGCTGCCTTTATTTCTTACATTTCCCTTAGATTTAATTGATATTGATTCTTCTCAGTATGCTGAAATTTCAAGAGAGCTTGTGGAATCAGGCAATCCCTTCTTCATATACGATAATGGTAGAAAATATTTAGATAAGCCAATTCTAACTTTTTGGAAGATAGCAGCTTCCTTTGCGATCTTTGGTTATGAAAACTTTGCCTTTCGAATTCCAGCAATATTACTCACACTTTTATCTTTCATTGGGATTTTTAAACTTACAGAAATCTATTCAGGCAATAGAGATAGGGCATGGCTGGCAGTTTTTCTTTATGCTCTATCTCCAGGTCTTTATTCCATGGTAGTCGATCCCAAGATTGATGTCTATCTAACTGCTTATTTAATCCTTGTTCACTGCTTTTATTATTTTGGTTTCAAGAAAAATCGTAACTACTATTATTTAATGTATCTTGCTATGGGTTTGGGTTTTGTTACAAAAGGACCAATTGCTATGGTAATTCCTGCTATATCAATTGGTGCAGATATTTTATTTCGTAGGGATTGGAAGAGATTACTTGAAATGAAATTATTTCCAGGAGTATTTCTTTCTCTTCTTCCTCCTCTGCTTTGGTGCATACCGCTTTTCTTAGAATTCCAAACTTATGGACCTTATTTCTTTTTATGGATACAATCCTTTGGTCGATTCTATTTAAAACGATACAACCAAAGTTTAAACCCCATGTATTTCTATTCGAGTTTTTCTTGGGCATTTGGTATCTTCATACTTCCTTTCTTTTATTATATTTTTGGAAAGATTCGAAACTATAATAAAGAAGCTCGCATTACTAAACTTCCTAAACGAATACTTTCCAACGAATACAAAGATGGAGATTTCGTTATAGGCTTTTGGCTTTTTCTATTTCTTTTTCTAATAAGTTTCTCTAGATTTCAATTGCCCCAGTATATCTATTGGTGTCTACCTGCGGGGGCAGTGCTAGGTTCTGGTTATCTTTATAAGCTATTGAATTCGATTGCTAGTAATGGAAGTTTGGCTCCTAAGGAATCTCGTATTCCTGCTGTATTTCTTTATATAACATCATTTATTTTCCTTCTTGCAAGTCTTGTTATTCCCATTTTAATTATGGATGTAGAGTTGAATTATTACTTTCTCACCTTGCTTTTTATAGGAATAATTATTTGGATGTATCTAAAAGCATCCAAGGCTGTACTCAGTCTATCAATTTTGCTGGTAAGTGTTTCTTTGTTTTTCTCGCAGGTGAGTGCTGTGGTTTATCCTTTGCTTACTTCTTACCAACCTGCCAAAGTAATTGGTGAATACCTACAAAAAAATGAACCAGAAGCGAACAGATTGTATCTATTTGGAATTCCAGCAAGCAAAAGATCCTATGCATTTTATTCACAAAGATATACAAAAACTTTATTTGATTCTGAGATTTTTGAATCAGAATTGAGAAAGGATGGAACAAGATATCTATTAGTTCAAGATTCTTGGGTTCCCAAAATGCAAGAGTTCTTTGGTGATAAAATTGAATTTACTAAAATTAAAAGTTACCCAGCTTACAAAGTCGCAACTCCTGAAGCTAAATTTTTCTTAAAAAATAAAAGAAACACAGTAACAAATGAAGTGATACTGTATTTGGCTAAATTTAAAGATTCATAATCTTAGGTGAATAGATAGTATAATTCTTTCTATATTAGTAGACGTTTAGTATTGAAGAAATACAGGTGATTAAATTTCAATTACTAACACATCTCAAATAATCATTTCCCGTCTTGGAGCCACCAGATGGAACAGAGCCATTGTTAAAATTCAATTGCCAATACGTTGTAGTGGTATTGCTTTCAGAACTCGAATACAAAGCAGAAATGGTGTTGGGGAAAAGTTGAGTATTCAGAGTAGGGGCTGCAATAGGATCTGGAGTATTGGGGCAAGATGTATCAAATCCAAAATTTAAATCGTTGTTACAGATTCGAATGGATTTCAATTCTGCTTTATTTGGCAGACGCCATGTAGTAATACCGAACCCTTGGGAGGAAGTATTCAATGCATTGCAGGCGCTCCATGCCGAACTATTAGCTCCTCCAGTCCAACCGGCGCTGGAAACTAAGATCCCTGTATCGGATCCTCCATTGCAATCATTGGTACCCACACTACAATACTTTTGTTGAATAGCCGTTCCAGTGCAACTACCTGCACCCGAATTCGCAATTTCATCCCAGGTCTGACCATGGCTGCACCGATACCACTTTAATCCACCAACAACAGCGATGGGGCAGGTTATGACCAGACCTGTAACCTTATTGCTGAGTATAGTTCCACTCTCACCTGATCTGATGGAACATTCCAATTGGCTGGGTTGAGAGTTGATGCTTAGGTTGTAATTAACATTTGGATTGATTCGAGCAGAAAAACTAAAAGTCCCATTCGATAGACTAGCAAGACTAATTACTTGATTTGAATTGACGGAAATACTGATATTGGAATTGGGAATCAAACCATATATTGTACCTTCGAACAAAACATCTTGGTCTGCCAAACTTGATTGTAACAGACTTGTTAAAATCAACGTTTCTAAATACAATTGTGAAGTAGGATCCGCTGGGTTATTTAGATCTGCTGGTTTACAAAAAAACAAACTAAGGATCAATAATAAGCACTGAACACGCATCATATGGAACAGTGGAATTTTCAACAAAAAACATTCAACAAAAAAAGTTCAGTTGCTCATACACCTAATATAATTGATTCCCGATTTAGATCCTCCAGGGACTGAACCATTGGAAAACAAAATTTGCTTATTTGCAGTGGCTGTGCTGCTTTCTCCAGAAGAATAGATAGATGAAACTGTGTTAGGGAAGAGATTAGAGTCTATGGTAGGGTCTACAATCGGATTAGGAGAAGTTGGACAGTTGCTATCTCCTGTAAAGGAAGGATTGTTGTTACAATACCGAATGCTCTTTAACTCTTCTTTCGAGGGCATTCTCCATGATGTTAATCCGTAATTTACAGAAGAGGTATTTAAATTATTGCACACATTCCAAGCATTGCTAATCGCTCCTCCTGTCCAAGAGGTGCTACTGGTAAGCAATCCTGAGTCCGATCCCCCATTGCAATCGTTAGTATCCATAGAGCAAAAAGAAACGCGTGTACCAGATCCCGTACATTCTCCGGCACCAGAATTCCCAGATTCACTCCAGGTTTGTCCATGGCTGCATCGATACCATTTTAATCCACCTACAACTGCAATGGGGCATATGATTTCTACTTCTGAAATTGATTCACCAAGGATTTTACCATTCTGACCAAGAAGTATAGAGCAGAGTAGTTGATTTGGCTGGGTGCTTATTTGTAAGGAATATTCTTGGATAGAGGAAGACAAAATAAATTGAGAAGTAAAGGACCCATTCACCAAACTCGTGAAGGGAATTCTTTCTGATCCATTGACAAGTAATTCTAAATTCGAATTGGGAATTAAACCACTGATTTTTCCTTGAATCGTAACAGTTCTAGTCTCTGATTCCGAGGGAAGAGTCAATCTAAGAAAAGTAATGATACGAGCAGCAGAAGTAAGATCATTTGGATTGTTGAGCTCAGCTGGCGTGCAAAAGTGCATACTTAGTATGAGAAAATAAATTAATACTAAACGCAAATTCACTACATAGAATTGGACGAATTCTAAGTAGCATAATTCATATAAAAGTGAAGAAATTATTGAAAGATAAAATTTACTTTCACTGTGTATATTTTAACTGATTGAGTATTGATTTTAACAATAAAAAAGCCTGACTGATGCCAGGCTTTTCAAGATAAAGATCTAATTTAGAAAATCTTTATAAACTAAATTCTATCGAAAACCATCAGCTTTGATTTCGCCATGATCTTTGTACAATCCTGCAGAGGATAGAGAAGGCGCTCTATAGTGTCCAGAGTACTGATTGTAAGTTACGTTTTTTCTGAAAGGCCAAATTCCTTCTTTTTGAGTTAAGGATGATTGGCATTTGCTCACACCACCAACACGGCTGTATGCACAAGAGGAGTGGTAAGCTACTGCATAATCATCTTCACCAGGAAGAATGGCAGATGCTCCGAACATACCTTTGTAACCAGGAACATGATAGATAGGAACTCCACCATTACTGTTGTGGTTGAAAGCAGCTCTTGCAGTTGATACAATCAAAGCCTTGTCCATTGCATTTCCTGCAAATCCAAAAGTGATACCATTCAGTGCAGAAGCAAGTTCAGACCCACCAGAAGCAGCAGCAAGAGCAGTCACTTTAGTGATGTTGAAGCCTTTGCTAGATGCAGTTGAACCTAGTTTAGAAAGCCAATACTCTATTGCATAGCAACCAGCAGAGTGGCAGACGATTTTACAAGACTTTGATCCCTTGCAGTAAGTTGTAAGTCCAGTGGAAATGTTGGTTTGAGCTCTTGATGAACCGTAAGTTCTTGGATCAGTAGTTCCATTGTAACCAATGAAGATTTTGCTTCCAGAAACAGAATTAGACATCCCCGCCCAGTAATTATTTACATCTGTTGTTCCGATTCCATTGTGGTTCTTTCCAGATTTACCATGAATGAATATGGTATGTGTTTGAGCCTGTAGGCCAAGTGACACAAATAGTAATGTTGCCATTCCAAATATTATTTTTTTCATATATTCTCCTCTTGCCAAAACTATAAACATTATGGCAAAATGATTGCAAACGTTTTTTTATTCAAAGTCAAAAAAAATAATTTATTTACCGAATTCAATTTTTAACATTAATCACAGCAGAATTTTGCCACAATTAGGAATTTCTTGCCTCTTTTAATGCTTTATGAAAAATGTATCCAAATTGAGGAATTTTATGACAGAAAATGTAAAGAAATATCTGCTATTTGGCGGAATAGGTATCATCGTATTGTTGCTTGCGATTTGGATTTTTGATAAAGATGGATCAAATCCTTTTAGCGGTGAATCAAAAGAAGAATATGCTGATAGAATGTCGAGAAGTTCAGATCCGACTTCTGGTGGTGGCTTTGGAACAAATGAAGATGGCTCTGATTCAAGCAATTTTGATGCCTCAGAAGATGGTGCAACTGCTGGAGTTTTACTAGAAACATACAAAGAATGGGCGCAATATCCACCGTATTCTAGACCCATGTCTATTCTCAATCATGATCTAGCTTTTCCGTTTATTGTCGAAAATTCTCCTGCCTATTTATTTGATACTCCTGAATCCAAAGAACCGAATGGCTATGTTTGCCTTTTCCAACCAAGGTCTTGGGCTGTGATTGGTACTGAAGACAAGATGCATGTAACCTTGGAATGTAGAGATAACGACCGCAAAAGAGTAAAACTTTCCATTGATAAGCACCAAGTTTTTCGAGAATTTGAAGGAAAGAGATTCGGTGCTGTCAGTGCTGATGTAAATGACAATGGTCAAAACGGTGATGAGACCTCAGGAGATGGTATTTTTACCTTTGAATGGAAGCCATTGAAAGGAGACTGGGGTGATATGTCCTTGGTTGCAGATATTACTTACGGTCCTGGTAAAAAATCAACTGTTACTGCAAGCTTTTTCTCCTCTCCTAGCATTGCAGGTAAATTTACAGGTAACTTCACTGAACAAGTGGATGATGGTTCTTTAGTTGTTAAAACGGTTATGACAGTTTTCACAAAAGGAACATACCACTTAGAAGCAAATTTAAAAGACAAAAGAAATGGAGAATACATAGCGTACGCAATCTTTGATGGAACTCTTAACTCAGGAACCCAAGAAGTGAAATTTATTTTCTTTGGAAAGATATTGCGAGATAAGGGATTAGATGGGCCTTATATTGCTACAGATTTCCGAGGGCATAGAGTAAACCTTCCCATTGATCCTGAATGGTTTAGCCAGGGTGCCGAAGGATTGAAAAAAATCCAAGGTGCAAAAACCACAGAGCCTGATCGCGAATTGGTATTCCCCTTCAAAGAAGGATATGAAACTCGTAATTATGAAGTAGAGACTTTTTCTACGAATGCTTGGTCTGCCCAAGAAAAGACAGATCGTATCAATCAATTAGAAACTCTAGCGAGCCAAGAGAAATGATTTTCCTTACTCGTCTCTGTGGCTGGTGTTTAGTCCTCGTTTTAAGCTTAGTTGTAATCTGGGAGAGTTTGTTAATCTCCCAGGCTCCTAGCTATTCTGGAACTAAACTTGTCAAAGGCATTGGCTCAGAGGTCAATGTCTACCGAGACGAGTCGGGTGTTCCGCATATCATTGCAAAAGATGCAAATTCCGCCTACTTTGCCTTAGGCTATGTAGTTGCTCAGGACAGATTGTTCCAAATGGAGATCATTCGAAGACTCTCCCAGGGACGTCTTGCTGAAATATTGGGAAAGGATTTGCTTCCCATAGATAGAATGTTTCGAACTCTCATGCTTACCTCATGGGCAAATAGTTATGCGAACTCCCAAGAAAAAATTGCTCCAGAAGCCTGGGTAAATCTTGATCATTATTTGGAAGGTGTAAATGCCTTTCTAGAAGAAGGCAATCTACCCTTAGAATATACAATTTTAAATATACCAGTGCAGAAATTTGAAAGAAAAGATGCGCTCACATCTCTTGCTTATATGGGATTTTCTTTTGCAGAAGGAATCAAAACTGATTCCTTATACAGCATCCTTTCTGAAAAATTCCCAGATAGAAATATTCAGGATCTTTTTCCCAGATATGATTTCGAAAATGGTTCGGCAATCCAAGAAAACCAACCTTCTGCTCCGCTACTTTCTGGTCTTATGCCAAATAAAGCAAAAGGTTCATTGGATCATGAAATACAATTGTCTTCTATGGAATTAAAGGGTTCTTCTTTAAAGATTACTAAAACTTCTTCCACAAAATCTCAAGTTCAAAATTTTGCAGATAGCAAGATGGAGCTTGCTACTAACAAGAGTTCTGGTCTGATAAGTTTTGTCACTGCCTTCCAAGATGCTATTGTCAATCTTCCTCCAGTAGAAGGAAGCAATTCCTGGGTTCTATCAGGAACAAGAACAGAGAGTGGAAGAGCAATTCTATGCAATGACCCTCACATCGGTTATTCGAATCCTGGAACCTGGTATGAAGCTCATCTTGTTTATCCTGGAATGAATGTCTATGGTTACTACCTTGCAGGAGTTCCTTATCCCTTAGTTGGAAATACCGACACGAAAGCCTGGGGACTTACCATGCTGGAAAATGACGATATAGATTTATACTCTGAAACTCTCTCTGCTGATGGGAAGCAGTATCTTCATAAAGGACAGTGGAAGGATCTTGAAATAATCCAAGAGCCTATCCAAGTGAAATCGGAAGAGGTCGATCAATTTGCAGTAAGAAAAACAATACATGGTCCGATTTACAGTGATTTTGTAAAGGGCTACAAAGGTAATCCAGTCAGTCTATACTGGGTCTTTCACCATAAGAATAGCCCACTCTTGGACGTTTTGCATAAAGCTTTGTATTCAAAGACAAAGACTGAAATGCGAAATGCAGTAGCCATGGTTACTGCTCCTGGTTTGAATTTTTCATACATTGATAGAGAGGGAGACATTGGATGGTGGGGAGCAGGTCGCTTCCCGATTCGAAATCGTAGCACGAACTCCCGAAAGATTCTGGATGGTGTATCTGGCTTAGATGATGTTGTGGACTTACTGCCTTTTGCAAGCAATCCTCAATTGGAAAATCCTAAAAATGGAATCATAGCTACAGCTAACAATCTACCCAGCGAAATTGCAAGACCTCGACTTGGCAAATTAGAAGGCAACTGGCAACCCTCTGATAGGTTCAATCGCATAACTAAATTTCTTTCGAGCAAAGCTAGATTTTCCAGAGAAGATATGGAGAAGCTGATTCTAGAAACTGAATCTGATTCTTCCCATGATATATTGGAAGTTTATCTCAGTAAGTTGAATTTGAAAAGTGAAACCATCCTTAATCTCAGTAAGGAAGACCAGACTTTAGCAAAAGAAGCGATTCGTATTCTATCTGAATGGAATAGTGATGCAAAGCAAGATTCATTGGGAACTACCGTATATTACGTACTCACATATCATGTGATGAAGAATCTTGTGCAAGATGAAATGGGTGAAGAATTGATGTTGGTCTACGGATCAACAGCCGAAAGCTTGAATGCTTATAAGCATTTAATCCAAAAAAAGGAACATCCACTCTGGGATAACAAGGTTACTGAAATCATTGAAAATCGAGATGATATTCTTAACCTAAGTCTTGCTCAGTCCGTTGCTTATTTAAAAGAAAACGTGAGTAAGTCTCCCTCACTTTGGGTTTGGAAAAAGCTGTATTCTATAGAATTTATGCATCCCATCGGAATGAAGAAGCCTATGAATTTACTTTTTAATATTGGGCCTTTCCCGACTAACGGAACACAAGAAGTTGTAAATAATATCAAGTCTCATCTTTTGGATGGAACCTGGAAGGTAAAATCGGGTCCTTCGACAAGAAGGATCGTAAGCTTTGATGATTTGGATGATAACTCAACTATCCTTCCATCGGGTAATTCAGGCAACCTAGCAAGTCCATTCTATGAAGACCAGGCTCTTCCTTATCTGAAAGGAGAATTTCGTAAGACACATTTCACAGAAGAAAGTATTAAAGAGCATAGCAAATACCATATGATTCTCTTGGAATGATTGCTTATATGAATTTTGATTCTCAAATCCACACCATCGATTGCGAATATATAGAATCAGGGGTTGCCTCTGCCTATCTCATCCAAGAAGGGGATAGGCTCTGTTTTGTAGAGAATAATACGAATTATGCGGTTCCTAGGCTTCTTGCAAAAATCGAAGACCTAGGATTCTCTCCCGATCAAGTGGACTATTGCATTATAACTCATGTTCACCTTGATCATGCAGGAGGATCTGGGCTTCTTCTACAAGCCTGCACGAATGCAAAACTTCTTGCTCATCCTAAGGCTGCAAGGCATGCAATCGATCCTAGTAGGTTGATTGAGTCCTCTAAGCAGGTCTATGGGGAAGAGATGTTTCATAAACTCTATGGAGAAATCCTTCCTGTGCCAGAAGAAAGGGTGCGTATCATGGGGGACGGCGAAATTTTACAATGGGGATCTCGGAGCTTTCAGTTTCTATATACAAAAGGTCATGCCAACCATCATTTCTGTATCTATGAATCTAAATCCAAGGTTATCTTTACAGGAGATGCTTTTGGAATCGCCTATCCTCAGATAGGTGGCAAAAACCAAGTGTTCATCTTCCCAACGACTACTCCCACAGATTACAATGCCGAAGAAGCCTTTCTTGCCTTGGACAAAATCGTGAATACGGGAGCTGAATTTGCCTGCCTTACGCATTTCGGTGCAGTCTCAAACCTTCCTGAACTAAAAAAAGATTTAGTCTTTGGCTACAAAGAAATGCAAAAGATCGCGGAGTCTGCACTTGCCTTCGAAGATTCTACCGATATACAAGCCTATTGTGAATCACAGATTCGTAAGTTCATAAACGAACTTGCCTCAACCAAAGGGATAACTCTCAGTGAAGAGCAATCGAATTTTCTAGAGAATGACATACGGTTGAATGCATCTGGTCTGGCATACTGGGTGTCTAAAGAAAAGGCCAAGAAAGTTTCCTAGCATTACGAATACTTAGTTCTTGATTATTCTACCTTTATATTTATAATTGGAAGAAGGTAATCTTGTATCTATGAAATCATATAATCCCTTCTCAGGCGCTAGCATAACCATTTTAAAAAAATCTCATATAAGGTTTACTCTTCTTATTCTTCTTCCATTGTTAATGATTTCTCAAATACATTGCTCTCTATTCGAAGCGAACAAAAGAGAAGTCCCCAAAGTAGGTTACAAACTTTTGGTGGACTATCCAGACAACAAAGAGATGTATATTCTTCCTGTTGAATTAGTCACAACCAATGAACTTTTAGATATACTAGCAGGATTTAGCTTGCAACAGGATCCTTCCATACGTTTCGTAACAACCAGCCAAAGCATTGAAGTCATGGATGTTCTAGGAACAAGAAATAACTACCAATACGCATGGAGATTGTATGTTGATTACAAAGAAGTAAGTCCGACTGATCTCAAGAAGTCGAAGCCGATTCAATTGAATCAAATCATCCAATTGAAATACCTACCTGCAAGGAAGAAGTTAATACCTTAAAAGAAGTTTAAATTTTTCTGCCTTGACAAAGACTCCTACACAGGTCACTGTGTAGGAAAGGTAGCAAACAATGGCAACAAATCTAAATATTGATAATGAATTATTAAACCATGCTTATGAAATAAGTGGCTTAAAGTCCAAGAAAGACACAGTAAATCAAGCCTTGAAAGAATACATTAATAGATACAAACAGAAAGACTTTTTGAAATTTATAAATAAGGTTGATTATGATCCAAAATCTAATTATAAGAAATTGAGAGATTAAGTCTTTTGAATAAACTAAATGTCTTGGTCGATACTTCCGTATGGTCTGAAGCATTAAGAAGAAAGAAAAATGATATTTCGAGTGAGAACACATTTATATATCATCTGATTAAAAATGAAGAAGAAATCTTACTTACCGGTTCGATTATTCAAGAAATACTAACTGGTATTACAAATACTAAATTATTCGAAGAAATTGAATACCATTTGAATTTCTTTCATTATCTAGAATTAGATAAAAAAGAATATTCTGAAGCAGCTAAACTTCGAAATCAATGCGCCCAGAAAGGTGTAGCGGTCACTACAATAGATTGTCAAATTGCCACTCTTGCAATCCATAGAAATATATATTTAGCAACATACGACTCTGATTTTCAACTTATTGCTAAACATACAAATCTAAAGGTTCTTAATTTTGAAAATTACAAAAAGATGAAGCGATAGCTTAAGTATTCTAACAATCTATTTTATCCAAGTCCACCAGACAATTTGTCCAATGAATCAACGAAGGCATAAATATGTCCCCAAAGGTAAGTTATGAAAGTATTATACAAATTATAATTACAGCATTTAATAAAATATATCTCTTGTTATAGAGTTATCTATATTAACTCTTGACAGATTTTCAAATATAATATCACATTGTTATAGTTATGATTCGCTTTATAATTGATTATATGGACCCCGATAACGGAATACCGAAGCCTTTCTCGATCATGGGTAGGGGAAAAGGCATTCGCCAAAAGGGGAATGAAGAACTGATCGCCAGAGGGGTTAATCAAGTATGAAAACTTTAAAGATTAAGCATTTTCTATTCCTTAAATTATTTTCACTCTTTATTATTTTTCTTCAATCTAATTGTGAACCACAAGGCGGGAAGTCACTTGAAGAAAAGATAACAGATCCTACTCAG
>JAACWH010000119.1 GCA_009991425.1 Leptospira sp. | reverse complement strand
ATATGCATTCAGTATATTTTCTTGGCATTCTTTCGAATTTAGTGAAGCTAAATGAATAATAATATCAATATCTTTTAATATTTCTTTAATATCATTATCAAATAAATTTAAAAAAACAAATTTATAATTTAGTTTATAATCATTAGGTAATTTTTTTTTTCTTGATGACAGGATTAATTCATAATTTTTACCTAATTCTTCAAAAATTCTACCTCCTAAATAACCTGTTGCTCCCGTAATTAATATTTTTTTTTCTTCCATGTATTTAATCAAAAACTATAAAAAGGTAAGTTTTCTTCTATCACAATAATTTGCTCTTCTGGATCGTGTGGAAGATCTGGTGCATTTGCTATCAAAGAAGGCATTTTATCTAAGCATTTATAACCATAAGCGATCCCGGAAGGAATACTGAGTAGGCTATGATTTAAGCTTCTACCTAATAAAAATTCTTTTATTTCTCTATATGTTAGCGAATCCTCCCTTAAATCAATTAAGCATACTTTAACTAGACCTATGGGGACACAAATTCTTTGAGTCTGCCTTGAATGAAGTTTCCAGGCTTTTATACATCCAGGTAATATTTCGGAAAAATAAACTTCTCCTATTTTATCCTCAATTAAATCATCAAATTTGATAAAATGTAAGATATTTCCTTTTTGATTTTGAATTTCTTTTAAAGAACTTAAAAAGACGCCTTCCATTAGTATGAATTAAGTTTTAGACCAAGATATCTTCTTTTCAATAGCAATCTTTTCATAATGGGATATTTGATTAAAAGTAAAATCTTGAATAGGTTCATTTTTCTCTAACCAGTTCTTATACCACGATACGGTTAAATCAATTGTTTCATCAAGACTTAGTATGGCTTTCCAATTTAGGAAATGTAAAGCTTTATCACAAGAAAGCTTCAATAAATTTGCTTCTTTGTTGTTACTGTTCTGATCATCTATTTTCCAATTCGCTATAGACCATTTTAGTTTAATTTTATGTAAAAGTTCAAGAACTGTTTCATTAACATTAGAATCTGGTCCAAAATTAAAAGCTTCGCCGTTAATGTTTGGTGTATTATTTCCAAGTTTCTCCCCTAAGGTTAGATAACCGCTTAGAGGCTCTAATACATGCTGCCAAGGTCTTGTAGAATAAGGACTTCGAATAATAACTTCCTCTGAGTTACTCCATGAGCGAATACAATCAGGTATAATTCTATCTTTAGCCCAATCACCCCCACCAATAACATTACCAGCTCTTGCAATTCCTAATTTTAAACTTCTTTCTTTAAAAAAAGTAAAATAATAGGATGAAGCGATTATATCTGCACAACTTTTGGAAGCACTGTAAGGATCATGACCAGCAAGGGCATCTAATTCTCTATAACCATAAACCCATTCTTTGTTTTCATATGCTTTATCACTTGTGATCAAAACAGTAACTTCGACACTATCATTTTTATAAATTGCAGATAGAAGATTAACCATGCCTATAGCATTTGTTTCAAATGTATAGATTGGATCATTAATAGAATCTTTAACTAAAGCTTGAGCTGCTAAGTGAAAAATGATTTGAGGTTTAAAATCTTTTAAAGTATTTTCTATATCGTCTTTATTTCTGATATCGCCAATATAATTACGTACAGAGGATTCTAAGTTTAAAAGTTTCCAATGACTCGGTTGAGTCGGTATTTTATTAGAAAAACCTGCGACCTCAGCACCTAATGATAAAAGCCAACTAACGAGCCAAGATCCTTTAAATCCAGTATGACCTGTTACGAGAACACGTTTT
>JAACWH010000076.1 GCA_009991425.1 Leptospira sp. | reverse complement strand
GGTGAGGCAGAATCAATCTCTCGCTATTCATCTGATCCACACCTTCGTATAACAGAATATCAATATCAATTTCTCTTGGTCCTTTATCGAAACGCTTCACACGTCCAATTTCCTTCTCAATGGATTGAGTGAAGTCCAAAAGTTCTAGCGGTTGCAAGATTGTTTCGATCTTTATAACTTGGTTTAGAAAATCAGGTTGGTCGGTGAAATCCATAGCCGCTGTATTCAAAATCTCCGAAGATTGAGTGAGGATACAACTAGGTGGATTGTGAAGCAAATTTCGAGCATGCTGTAAATACTCTTCACGGTTACCGAGATTTGTTCCTAAAGAAAGATATGCAAGCATGGATTAGTTCCTGAATTCAATATCTTCTTGTTTTCAATAAGACAGATATATAATTTATGAGGGCATTGAATTCGATTTCTAATTTTGAACTCCCTTCAATCGATAATCAGGGCATTTCAGTTGGATCTCTTTGGTCATTTCCATTAGTCTGCTATAAATTCTACCTTCGCCTTTTATTTTCCAATCTTCTAAGGCTTGGTTAGATGTAAGTAGAGTTAGTTTTTCATTTTCATAGCGAGTATCTATAAGGTCGTATAACTTACGATTGTTGAATTCAGAGTCTTTTTGGATTCCAAAATCATCTATAACTAGTACATCTACATTTGCAAATTCTTTCTCAATATTGCTCTCTTGCCCTGAAGTCTCACTGTCCTTTTGATAAGTATTTAAGATAGCACTGAGAAAATCTTTATTTACCTTAGCATATTTGCAATTTACGCCGTATCGAAAGATCAATTCATTGAGTATAACACAGGCTAGTAAAGTTTTGCCAGAACCTGTTCCGCCCCACAGATAGAATCCCTTGGCATTAAAGTTAGGGTCTTTCCATTTATGTACTAATTCCGAAGCCCAATCATGTGCAATGAGAAAGGAAAGCTCCGGATCATTGCTTTTATCGCCAATGTCTATGCTTTGTAAAAATTGAAAACGGTATCGAGGTGGAATTCCCGCTTTTGCGACAAGCTTTTCTAATTTAATTAATTCAAGTCTTGCTCCATGACACAGACAAGGCATCTGCATATCTGCATCTATATCATAAACTAAAAATGGAGGCTGGCCTTTGGATGGACATACATTACAATCAGAACCAACACAATGGCAAATACCCAAGGCACCCGATCGCAACCCACGAACATTTGTATCTAAAATAATACCTGCACCACCACAATAAGGACAATCAACTACACCATGACGAAACGGAAAAACATCTGCAAGATTCATGAATAAGGAAATACTAATTCATAAGCACTCTTTGTCAAGTTTATGCGATGATCTCGAACCTTTTTCAAACATTATGTCTCTTGTAAGGGCAAAAATCTTCCAGGAATTGAGTAGATTCCTAAAAAAAACAGTCTCATTTGTTATTATTGACTTTAATAAATCCGATACTTAACTTGAAGAACTGGGAAAGGATTCCCAATCTTTAAAGACTATCATTAGAGAAAGAAAAAGGTCAAAGGATATGAAGATCATGAAACAACTCCTCATCATCATGCTGGCACTGTCTATGAGTATAGGTATCTATGCTCAAGCACAGCCTCAAGGTCAACCAGGTCAAGCTCAAGACCCGGATGCTAATACTGCCGACGAACTTCTAAAAGGTGAACTTGTTCCCGAAGAAGAAGACGCAGATCTAACAGACGACCAGAAAGAAAGAAGAAAAGTGGTTCAAGAGCAGGAAGCTCTTTGGAAGAACCCAGACTTCAAGGCATACAATAAAAATTTCCAAGAGCTACATACGCTTTCGAAAGCATTTGCTAATAACAAATTTCGTTTAGCCTTATCTAACTACCAATCTGGTGTAAACGTTCTTTTCAAGAACAGAGACTGGGTAGAGCAGTACAGAAAGGAAGAAGCTGAGAAAAAGCGTCTAGATGAAAAATGGTACTGGCAAAAAGTAGATCGTAAAGCTAGAGAAGAAAGAGTTGTTTCTCGTGAGAAAAACACTTCTAAACAAGCTGCTCTAAATTACTTTACTAGATCTATCAACCATTTAGATGAAATCAAGAATCCTGATCTTCGTGAGAGACCAGAATTCAAGAGATTACTTTCTGATGTATACAGAAACTGGGTTATGGTAGAGTATGATTTACAAAATCTTCCTCAAACGATCCCAATTCTTGAACTTTACATCGAGATTGATGACAATGAAAAGGAATACCCTGCTCATAAATACTTAGCTAGTGCATATGCATTCGAAGAGAACATGATTAAGAAATACGGAGGCGGGTCGGAAGATCAAATGCTAAAATACCGTTACAAAAAGAATGTTCACCTTCTTAGAGCAACTGAACTAAAATATGGAAAAGACTCACCTGAATACAAGCATATTGTAAATCTTGTAAACAGGGACGAAGTTATTTCGGTAACTCCTTAATTACCAAATACTTCTCTTTGTTAGTCTGAAGAAACAGAAGCCTGGCATTAAAACCCAGGCTTTTTCTTCAAGACTGATACTGTAAAGGCTACATTTTGCCCAACTAACTAGTAAATTATAGAACTCTTTTTATAATGTGAATTCTTAGTTATCCATTTTCATCAAAGATTTAACCGGTAAGCTAAAGAGTTTTCTAGATGTTAAAAAATAAGCGAAGAGAATCCCTAGAAATACAAACACTGCAACCAAGAATAAATTGAACCATGGATAGATAGACTCCAGGTTCAGAACATATTGATTGAGAATCCAATCTGCTATCATAGCTAGAACAAAGCTACACACAAATGAAAAGAATGATAGTAGTACAGATTCATAGATAACAATTCCTCTTACAAAATTTTTCTTAGCACCCACAACTCGATACAAAACCATTTCCCGAAACCTTTCACGAGATGAACTGTAAAGAACTGCCACCAATAGCATAATCGAAGCAACAACCAATAAACCTGACATTATATTGATGATTGCGGATACTTTTTCAACAATTCCTTCGAAACTCTTCACAGCTTTTTCTGTATCAATAAAGGTAATATTAGGATATGCCTTGACAATTTGCTTCTGCATTTGAAATCTCTGGGATGAATCCTCCACATAAAAAGAAGAAATATAATATCTTGGAGCTGATTCCAAATCGCCTCTCGAAAATAAGACTACAAAATTTGGCTTCATATCTGCCCAATTGACTGATCTAAGATTGGTTATCTTCCCTTTGATGGGAAATCCTTGGATAGAAAATTCTAATTCATCGCCGATACCAGCTCCTAGACTTTTGGAAAAATCTTTTTCCACAGAAATTTCATTCACAGCAGATTCTTTCCACCAATTCCCAGAATACACTGACTCCGTTTCAAAAAGTTCATCTCTGTAAGACAACATATACTCCCGCGTTCTAGCAGTTGACTTCCAGTCTCTCTTAGATGCATCTTGTTCTAATTGAGATGTATCAATTTTTTCACCATTGATTTTGGAAAGTCTAGCTCCAATAATGGGCGCTAGGCGAAATTCTTGAGGGGAATATTTTGACACCATAGATTCGAATCCTGTTTTCTGATCAGGCTTGATGTCGATTATAAAGACATTCGGTCGCTTTGTTAATTGTCTAGAACCTCCTAAGTTCAAAAGACTCTCACGTAAAATAAGTGAAAGCAACAATACAAAAATAGCAGATCCTAGTCCTATAATGGATAAAGAAACTAAGCCATACTGTCTGACAAATTTCTTTAAGACTAAAGAGAATCTTTTTGAAACGACTTTAGATTTGGAATAACTCAGCATAACCCAACGAAGCAATTGGTAGGTAAGCCATATCATAAGTGGAATCAGAAAGAACATACTACAAAGAACCAAGCCTTTGAGAATATTTCCAGTATCAAGCCATGATACTAGGAAAAATAATACAAATACTGATCCAAGTAGAATGTATTCCATCTTACTCCAACGATAAGTCAAGGAACCTGCATCTTGGCTCACTCCATCTGGTGACTTCAAAGCATTCATGGGGCTTACCATTCCTGCCTTAACCAAAGAATGCAAGGAGACGAGGAAAGGAATAAAGATTCCCAAACCCAAGCCTTCAAATAGGGCAACCAAAGTAATTCCCTTACTTAAATCAGGAAAGCCATCCCCACCTAACAAGTTGGGAAGGCTAGATTGAATCCAATAGCCAAGACCCAGTCCAAGCACAACCCCAATGAAAGATAGACCTATAGTCTCAGAAAGAACAAGCATTCGAATGTATTTTGATTCCAATCCAAGACATTTAAGAATTGAGATTTGTTTTTGTGAATCCAAGACTCTAGTTCTAGCAGAGATAAAAATAGCAACAGCTCCCAAAAAAAAAGAAGAAAGTCCAAGAAGACTCAAGAAATCTAATGTATTTGTTATAAACTTCTGGGAACCTGAGTTAACTTCTGTATTGTGGAATATAGTTAAATCGTTCTTTATGTATTCATCAAAATTTGTTTTCTTGAATTGAAGTAGGTCTACATTTGCAGGCAGCTGAGCAAAAATAGTATACCGTATTCTACTTCCTTTTTCAATAAGTCCAGTAGAATCAACGGAAGCTTTGGAGATAATAGAAGTGGGAGCCATGCCAGTGAAGCCACCTACCGATCCGGGTTCTTTTTTAATGATACCTGCGAAATAATATTCTCTTTCACCTACTTGGATTTTATCTCCAAGATTTACTGCGAGGTTTTTGGAAAGATTTTCTTCGAGAAGAATATCTGAATCACTAAGCTTGGAATAGGCATCTTTAGGTTCAGTTTCTATTTTGCCATAAAAAGGATATTGGTTCTCAATACCTCTCAGCATGGAAAGGGCGACCTCATCGTTCTTAGGATTTTGCAACATAGAAAGAAATTGAACTACTTCCGCCTTCTTGGAGCCTTTGGGAAGTGTATCTTCTAATAGCTTATTTTGGAAATCGCGGGGTTTTTCAGGAGTTTGGAAGGCTAAATCTGCCCCCATCATGTTCCTAGCTTCTGTTCGGATCAAATCCGCCAAGGAAGACTTATATGATTGAATTCCAGATACGGCTCCAACTCCTACTGCGACTGATAGTATGACTTGGAGGGAAAATGTTTTTCTGCTGAAGAGTTGTCTCTTGAAAAAGGTCTTAAAAAATGCTTTTTGATTCATCGTGTCGTTTTCTTAGATAAAGCTTGGGACTTTTTGGAAACTGTCTTTGTTTTAGTCTTCAACGGAAGTTTTGATTTAGATGCTAATTTCTTTTTTGAGGCAGATTTTGAATTAGACAATGGCTTCTGTTTAGACAATGCTTTCTTCTTGATGCTAGATTTTATCTTAGAATGAGAACTTTTTGCCAAAGTACCCTTTCTTTCCGATAATTCTCCATCTTTCATTTCAAGTATGCGATCTGCTAAATTAGCAACTGAATGATCATGAGTAACTACGATTAATGTCGAGCCTTTTTCTCTATTCAAATTCTGAAGCAGTTCCATAACAATATTCCCATTCTTGGTATCTAAGTTGGCTGTTGGTTCATCTGCGAATAAAATCTTAGGATCATTTATAAAAGATCTTGCTATTGCTATCCTTTGTTCTTCTCCACCTGACAACTGCAAGGGGAAATGTTTCTCTCTATGTTCCATATGTACGGAAACAAGTAAATCTTTTGATTTGGAAAGAATATCTTTCTCCGAAAGATTGGATGAAACCATTAGAGGTATAGCAACATTTTCAATTGCAGTTAAATTAGGTAGGAGCTGAAAATTTTGAAAGATGAATCCAACTTTGCTTGATCTTAGATTCGCCAATTCATCTTCTGACAAACTGGAAAGAGAAACACCATCAAGAATCACTTCACCTTGATCAGGTTTATCCAAACCAGCTGCTAAACCAAGAAGTGTTGACTTACCTGAACCAGATGGCCCAACAATAGCAACAAATTCGCCTTCTTTTACAATGAATTCCACGTTTTTAACAACATCTATGGATTCATTACTACCTTTGAATGATTTAGATACAGATTGAAACTTAAGCATACTAGATTTTAGACATAAGATCTATAAACATTATTAAAAATAATTCAGAAATAGCATTATAATACTTGTTAAACTGTTCAAAAATGGGCGAAGCCTACTAAAAAGTAATTAGGTCTTACTAAACAAAGTTGGCACGGTGTTTTTTCATTCTTTGATTATTTTTTAAAAAAAATTTATAAAAAAAATCGAAACCTATACTAGTTTTTTTTTGACCCTAAACGATAGAAAAATTATACAGTATCTTTCATCCAAAGAAAAAACAAAACCGATGATTTATAAATTTTCAGGTTACGAACATTGGATGTCAATAAAGTATAGATAAAACGTAAGGGTGTATTTTCAATGGTGGAAAGCGGCTCAGAAGTCGAAATAGAATCCGACAAGACATATAAAATATGCGCTTGTGGTAAGAAAGTAAAGAACATCTACCAGAATGACTTGTGTAGGGAATGCTTAACAGAGCGTTTCAGAATGTTAACTAAAATAATTGATTCGGTAAGAAAGTAAATTTATAAATATTTTAAGCTGAAATTAACTATTCGTTGGGCAAAATGCCTAAAATTGAGATGTATAACTAATAAGTGTTAAATGACAGAATACCGTTTTCGAGACATAGAAAAAAAATGGCAAAGCTACTGGAAGGCAAACTCAAGCTTTAAGACGGACACTGGTTCTAGCAAACCGAAATTCTATTGTTTAGATATGTTTCCCTATCCTAGTGGAGCAGGTCTTCATGTAGGACATCCTGAGGGTTACACTGCAACAGACCTAATCAGTCGTTATAAAAGGATGCAAGGTTATGAAGTTCTTCATCCTATGGGATGGGATGCTTTTGGTTTACCAGCTGAGCGCTATGCTATGCAAACTGGGATTCATCCTAGAGAGACAACAGAAGCGAATACGAACAATTTTCGCAGACA
>JAACWH010000054.1:31292-63932 GCA_009991425.1 Leptospira sp. | reverse complement strand
TAAAAAAGTAATTGATGAAAACTTTACAGAGATGAATATATCATTATCCGCCTAATTGATTCCTAACGGTTTTTGGGACAATCTCTTCAGCAATCTGATCATTGTTTTTTTGAATTTTGATAATGAGAAGCGCCATAATGATTGCAGGAACTTCCATAATAGCAAGAAGCGAAGGCATGAAACCTTCGTAAGGTTGGTTCAACATTTCCAAAAATGCTGAGCCTTCTGAAAATGTCACTGCGGAAACAGATCCAAAGTGAGCAGCGATAGCAGCTGCATTCACCTTATCGAAATTTCCTATTTTATGGAGAATAAAATAACTCCAAATGGGTATGAAAGAACAGAGCATCACAGCTGCTAAGCCTGGCTTCCAGAAAGCTTCTAAAGTTGTCTGAGATAATTTCATTCCACCTTTTATGCCGATGGCAAAAAGTAGATAAACAGTAAGAGCAACATAGAATCCCTCAGGGAATTTCATATCGCTTTTGACAACAGTAGCAAAGATGCCGAGCATAAATGCTAAAACCATTGGCGAGCTAAGACTAGCTAATAAAGACTGAAGGACTTCCATCTTTTTCTCCTAGAATTGGATGATTCCAGGATTTTTCAGGAGGAATAAATTGTCAATTAATATGCGAAGTTATTATCGTGTATTTAAATTCTTGTTAATCTTCTAAATTGGGATTTCCCAAACCTTCGAAAATAGGCTTTGAAAATAGAAAACCTTGGTAGTAACGGATTCCTAAATTTTTTAAAGTTTGGTATTCTTTCTTTGTCTCGATTCCTTCAGCAATCACAAGAATATTTAATTTATCTGAAATTTGAACAATTGATTCTACTATTATCTTTTTGGCTGAATGCGTATCAATGTCTCGAACCAATTCCATGTCTATTTTTAGGAAATCTGGCTGAAACTTAGAAAGTAGATTTAAACCAGAATAACCCGCTCCGAAATCATCTATAGCGGTTTGGAAACCTTGTTTTTTGTAGGAATTGAATATGGAGAGTAAGTGATTTTGGTCTACAATTTCTTCTGTCTCAGTTACCTCAAAAATAATTTGATATATAGGAAATCCGAACTCTTGGGAAGCTTCCAGAGTTGCTTTTATACAAGTTTCAGGTTTGTAGACAGCGTTTGGTAGAAAGTTGATATTGAGTAGGCTTTTCATTTCTAATTTTGCTGCCATTTCGATCGCTTTTACTCTGCAGGATTGATCAAAGGCATACTTATTGGAATCATTGATCTGCTCAAAAACCCAGCCAGCACCCTGCCCCTCAACTCCTCTTACCAAGGCTTCATGGGAAAAAATCTCTTGCTTTTCCGCATCCCAGATAGGCTGAAACGCCATAGTTATAGGAAAACCAAGACCAGAACCTTCTCGGCATTGTTTACAGGAGAGTGATTCAAAGGGATGTGGGAATTTAGTATCAGAAATATAAGAAAATGGAACAGGCATAGAAAAATAATCTCCTATTGGGCCTAGGATTGTCTAGAGAAAAATCCTAAATTGGAATTGACTTCGGAACTGTGTCGAGTATTTTGGCAGTGCACAATAAAAAATTGGAGCAACAAATGAAAAATAAAATTAAAAGCTTAACTTTCGGTACGATTCTTGCTGTTATAGGTCTTTTTGCCTACAATACCTTCGCTGACTCTAAAAAAGAACTTACAATTCTTGATAACCAGTTCATCCAAACCTACGAAGGAAAAGATGGAATCTGGTTGACTATCGGAAAATCAAAGAATGCTTTAGAAAATCTCTTATCTGAGAATCATACAGATTACGAAGATTTCCTAAAAATCAACAATTTGGAAAATGCCAAAAAAATTCCAAACAATGCACCACTCTTCTTTCCTTATGGGGAAGCAAGACTTAGCCAACTAGAGCTAGAAGGGAAATCTCGTGAAGCCGTTCTTTCTGAACCTGATAAACTTGTCTGGCCAGTGATTATGGATAAAAATACTAAAATCACTTCGCGAATTGGAAGAAGATGGCATAAATTCCACACTGGGATAGACATTGCCTGTGTTCGTGGGAGTATCATTGTTGCAGCTGCTGATGGAGAAGTTACGGAAGCGGGCTGGTTGGGTCACTATGGTAAAATTGTAAAAATTTCCCATCCTCAGATTGCTCAAACTGAAACGATTTATGCTCACAATACTTATGTTATGGTAAAAGCAGGTGACCGAGTGAAAAAAGGTCAAATTATTGCATACTCGGGCACAACAGGAAAGTCGACTGGACCACATTTACATTTTGAAGTAAGATACCAAAATATATTCTTAAATCCAGAACATTTTCTACCCGATTTCCCTTCATCATCAGAAGCCCTAGCGCAATTGGATTAAACTCTGGTTCCTAGTGAGTGGACAAATCTAATACCTGTTTGGGAGAAACTGCTTAAGTCTTCTCCTGGACTGATAGCTGTAGATTTTGATAATACATTTGTTAGAGGAGATTTTGGGGAAAAAGTGATGCATGCACTTTTGCAAGAAGGCTACCCAAAGTTATCTACACAAGAAAAACTGCCTTATGATTCCCTCTTTCGAAATCCGAGTGAAGCAGAAAGAATTCACAAAAGCTCAATAGAAAAGAATAACCACGAGTGGTATTTATTATGCCTAGAGGAATATAATTTTGTTTATGAGAGTTTGGGTCTTGGACCTTCCTATAGATGGACATCCTTTTTATTTAGTGGTTGGTCAGAGATTCCTTTCAAAGATTTAGCCCGTTCTATTTGGTTGCAAAATTTAGAAAAATCACAATCGACTCCAAGTTATGTGCATCCCAGAAAACCCTTACTCGATCTCCTTCTTGAGTTCAAAAAAAAGAATTGGAAGATCAAAATCATAACAGCAAGCCCAACCTGGGCAATTCAAATTACAACTCCCGAGTTGGGTTTAGAACCAGAAGATGTTCTCGGAATGAATCTTCGTATTCAAAAAAACAAAACAACTTCTGAGATAATCGAACCCTACCCTTACGGGGATGGCAAAGTAGAAACAATCCAAAATCATTTTAAGCAAATGCCAGATATAGCTTTCGGAGATACAATCAATGATTTTCCGATGTTACAATCGGCAACACAAGCGGCCGTTTTATTCAACCGTGGAAATTCTGAACTAAACCAACTCTGCAAAGAAAATAACATTCATGTCCATGACTGGATCTAAACCAAAATCCTCAGTCAAAGTTTTCATCATTTCTCTTCCTATAGGAAATGATGGAGATATCAGCTACCGTGCTAAAGATTTATTAGAGAAAGCTGATCTTTTGATTGGAGAGGAAAGTAAATTTCTTTCTGCCTTCTTAAAAAGAATTGGAATTCCAAGACAATTCGTTCTCTACAATGAGCATAGTACTGAGCAAGATTTCCATGAACTTTTGCGGACAATTAGAAACTCTAATACAGTCGCCTTCGTTTCTGATGCAGGACTTCCCAATCTAGAAGATCCAGGACGTTCTTTGATTCCTAAATTATATGATGCAGGGCTGCAAATGGAATTTTGTCCAGGAGCATCCTCTCTTGATGCTGGACTTGCACTTTGTGGCTTCTCAACTAGACCATTCACCTTTGTGGGTCTGCTTCCTAGAGAACCAGATATTCGAAAAAAGGAACTCTCTAAATTCCTAAAATTAAATCATACTCTAGTTATTTTAGAAACTCCCTACCGTTATAAAAAAATTGTAGAAGATCTCTACCAGCTACTTGGCAAAAATTCGAATCGAAGAATTTTTCTTGGTCTTCATCTGACTCACCCTACAGAGCAGTGGATGTACCGCGGTGCGATTGATAAATTATTGCCTGAACTTGAAAAATTACCCAAGGTCCCACCCATTATTTTAGTCGAAGGAAAATAAGTTCCAAGATACCATCCTTAGATTCTATAGAACCACTCTAGATGCTTTTTTACTTGTATACATATCCGTTATATTGGATATTGGTCTCATGGTTGGACAAAATTTAGAGAGTAATGACGAAGAATCTATGAAAGAATTCGACGGCGAATATATAACAGATGTCGTTAAAGAAAATTTAAAAGTCATCCGCCATACAAAAGGACTCTCTCTAGATAAACTTGCTTCACGATGTGGTGTTAGTAGAGCTATGCTATCGCAAATAGAACAAGGCAAATCTGTTCCAACCATTGCAGTCCTTTGGAAGATAGCCAACGGACTAAACGTTCCGTTTAGTGAACTTTTAAAAGAGAAACGCCAAGAAGGTGTCTTCCTTTTGAAAGCCGAGAATTCTAAAATGCTATTTTCTAGCTCAAAAGTTTTTTCCTCACGTGCCCTATTCCCATTCAATGGAAATCGAAAATCTGAATTCTATGAATTGGTTCTTAAACCTGGTGGAATTGAAGTCGCTGAACCACACCAGACGGGAACTATTGAAAATATAGTTGTTGTTAGTGGAAAATTACGACTTCGAGTTGGTGATCAGGTTGTCGAACTAGATCCCAAAGATGCTGTCTACTTCCGAGCTGATGTGGCACATGAATATTCAAATCCTACTGACCAGGAAACCATCATGTATTTAGTGATGGACTATACAGAGGAAGTTGGATAAAACTTGAATTGTGCTCTATAAAGAACTAAAAATTCAAATCAACAAAGACTACGAACCCGAACTTTCTAATTTCTTAGAAACTCTACAACTTCCAGGCTTTTATGAAATTCTCTTTGATTCTAGTATTCCAAAAATAGAAGAATCTATACTTAGAGAAAATACTAATATCCGTGCTTATCTGAACACGGATGATCCTCTTTCTGAGATCAAGATACTCATCTATTTAAAATCTGTCTGCCCTGATTCATTTCTCTTAGAATCGAGGGAAATAGAGACCAGAGAATACGAAGAAGCCTACAAAGAATTCTATAAACCATTTCAAGTTGGAAATGTTTGGATCATTCCTATATGGGAGAAAAATACAAAACTAGTCGAGGAAGTTCTTTCTAGAAAAGAAATACCCTTATATCTCAATCCTGGTGTTGCATTTGGAACAGGACATCATGAAACAACCCAAATGATTGTAGAGAGATTGCAATCCTTAGAAATTTATAATAAAAGGATTCTGGATTTAGGAACTGGTTCAGGAATTCTTTCATTACTTGCTGGCCTTTTGGGTGCCAAATATATTTTCTCTTTGGATATCGATCCAAACGCAGTAAAGGCAGCCCATTCGAATTGGAAAGAAAATATTTATCCTAATGATACGGTTTTCGAAGCAGAAGAATCTGGCTTTGATAATCCTAAAGTATTTGACCAAGAATATGATTTAACTTTAGCAAACATTACCTTTGCAGTTCTTTCTCAAAATATGAATTCCCTTTCAAAAATCAATTGTAAACATTTTATATTTAGCGGTGTAATTACAGAAAAAAAAGAGGATTTCCTCGCCTTACTAAAAGAAAAAATGCCTGGAGAACTGATCGATACAAAGTCAAAAAATGGTTGGGAAAGAATAGAATGGATGCGAGTTTTTTCTAACTAGGAGTAACCTATTCATGAAAGTTACGAATACCAATGAAAGGGATCAAACCCAAACAATAGATAATAGCGAGAGTAATATCATGAGTCTGCTTTATAAAATATTTGGACATCCTAAAAAAACAAGCCTAGAAAATCGTTTATTCAATTATATTACCCTAGTCAATGGGGTATTAAATATCATTGGATCATTTTTCGTATTCTACCTTCCCAATGCTTGGTTTATTTTCGGAATCACCTTTGGGTCAGGATTATTTTTTATACTCTTCTATGCACTTTCCAGGTTTAAGAATTATACGGAGTCTTTATTTTGGCCATTTACTATAACTTTACTTACTTTTCTTTCTATTAATTGGATCACCAATGCAGGTAGTATTGGCGGTTCCCATTACTATTTTATCCCCGCTCTTGTGATCTCGACTATAATAATGAGACATCATAGAATAATCTATGTTTATCTAGTGTATGCCTTATTAGTTGGATTCTTATTTACACTTGAACATAATTATCCAGAAATCATTACTCAGCACAATGATCTCGAAGAGAGATTCCAAGATGTAGCGGGCAATTATATTTTTGTCCTATTGCTGAATGGCTTATTGATTTTTATTCTTGTTCGAAATCTGAATGCGGAAAGAGATAAATCGGAAAGTCTACTCTTAAACATTCTACCAACGACTGTAGCTGATGAATTAAAATCAAATGACTTCGTAAAGCCCAAAAGTTTTGAATCTGTATCTGTTCTATTTACTGATATGGCTGGATTTACGCAAATATCAGAAACTATGAGTCCAGAAGAATTGATACATGAGTTAGATGAGATATTTTCCGAATTTGATAGAATCACAGAAAAGTATGGCCTAGAAAAAATCAAAACAATCGGAGATGCCTATATGGCAGTTTCTGGATTGCCTAAAGAAAATAAAAATCACGCTATCAATGCCGTTCTCTGCTCCCTCGAAATTATTGATTATATGAGTCGCCATAAAAAGAAAAGAGAATCTATGGGTAAAGCTTGTTGGGAATTAAGATTAGGAATTCACTCTGGTAAGGTTGTAGCAGGTGTAGTTGGCAAGAATAAATTTGCCTACGATGTTTGGGGAGACACTGTAAATACTGCTAGTCGACTTGAATCTAGCGGTGTAGTTGGTCAGGTAAACATATCACTTTCCACTTATGAAATGATCAAAGAATACTTTTATTGTGAAAACCGTGGTCATATATCTGCAAAGAATAAAGGTGAAATTCAGATGTATTTAGTTCATGGTTTAAATAAAGAATATAGACAAGGCGAATCAGTTTATGAACCTAATTCTAAACTTCAACCAATTCTAGAGCTATCTAGAACTTAGTTAAATGCTTAGTTCTCTTAGTAATATTTTAAAACATTATCTAGGAGATTGGAAGTCTCGGAAGGTGATTCTATTTTTTTTAATATCTATAGTTACAAATTGTTCGTTTCCGACAGATCTACATAAATCCCAAGAAAAAATTGACCAAATTTTCGAAGAGAAAGATGTAAACCCCGTTTATGGCAATTGCAACTACAAGAATAAAACAATTTCCTATACAGAAGTAGTAAATCAAAATCTTTCTAATTTAGAAAACATCAATCAGCCTATGAGGAAAAGGCTTCCTTTTGTTGTTTTTATTCATGGATCCCCTGGTTCTTGGGATAACTTTTTGTATTATATGCACAATTCTGATTTGCGAGCAAAGGCAAATATTATCTCATTTGATAGACTTGGTTATGGTAAATCTGACCCATCTGTTCCTGAAATATCTCTTAGCAATCATGCTCATTCTATAGCAGAATGCATGAATGAAATTCATCCGAATTCTAAATGGATCTTAGTTGGACACTCTTATGGTGGCCCAGTAGCCAGTAAAATTGCTATGGATTTTCCTAAAAATACAGCAGTTTTATTACTGGTTGCAGCATCCATAGATCCTGGTTTGGAAAAGAAAGAATGGTTCAATACAGCAGCCGAATGGAAAATCATCCAATGGATTATACCGCAGGAACTAGTTACATCAAATGTTGAAATACTAGAGTTAAAAAATGAGTTGGAATCTATACAGCCTGATTGGGAGAAGATACAAGCTCCTACTACAATCGTGCATGGGGAAAAAGATACTCTAGTCCCTTTTGAAAATGTAGCTTTCGCAAGAAAGCATCTAATTAATTCTAAAATTGAGTATGTCCTTAATTCTGAATGGAACCATTTCATTCCTTGGAATCAAAAACAAGTATTATTGGATGCTATCCTTAATCATTTAGATTAACTAATTTGACTATACTTCAAGCTGTCATTTTGAGACCACCTGCCAATTAAGCGAAATTTTTTGGTTGGAACAACTATCTGAAGTTTGAGCAAAGCATTAGCTAATCGATTAAATCTAAACTTAAATAGCGTCTTATTAGTGTGAGTTGTGTGATTAAGAAAAGAGTTTAGCTTTAAATTTGAATCTACAGCCTAATTAGTAGGCTGTAGAATTGTATTGAAATACTACTAAAGAATTAATATCCAGCAGTAGGAAGAATACGAGAAACGATATCTCCCATCGTGAATGCAAAGATTAACAATAGAAAGAAAAAGCCCGAAAGGAAAATCACTCTGTTCATCATATTATCATACTTTAAGTGCATAAAATACAAAAGAACAAGAGAAGCTTTCGCGGTTGCAACCAACATTGCAATTACCATATTCATAGATCCAAAATCAAAATTTGCTACAAAAACAGTAATAATTGTTCCTACTATCAGTGATAGGAAAACAATAATATAAGTTTTAGTAGAAATTACATGATGTTCATGTGAATCAGGTTTCGCATTGTCGATCCACATAGGACTATCATCATCAGCGTGAACATCTTGTTTGAAAATATTGGAAAAAGGAATTTCTTTAATCTTCCCTTCTTTTGAAAGATCCAAAAATTGTCCTGCCCAGTTTGCAATAAATGCAAAAACGGTAGTAGATGCAATTCCAGGAGCGAAAATTCCAAACGCCAATACTGGTGTTAACACGCAGAATATTGCGATAAAATACAATCCGTAATTGATAATTATTTCCATACTAAATCCTTTATCCTACCAAATACAATAGTGGGAAGAGGTAAATCCATACCAAATCCACAACGTGCCAAAATAATCCAACACCTTCTACAGGAGTGAAGTATTCAGGACCTACATTTCCCCGTATGTTCTTGATCATAACCCAGAAGATTAATGCAGCTCCCACAACAACGTGAACCCCGTGGAGCCCAGTCATTACGAAATAGAAACTAAAGAACATAGCTGCATTTTTAACTTCAGCAAGTTCTAGATTCGTAAAGTAACGACCAGGAAGAAGTCCATCATGGAATTTGTGTGCATATTCAAAATACTTAACTACCATGAAGGTACAAGCACATAGTATAGTCACTAGCATAGCCCAAGTAGCTGCTTTTCTTTTGCCAGTTTGGACATAGCTGATTGCCAAGGCCATAGTCAGGGAGCTGAAAAGTAAAACAACAGTGTTGAATGCACCCAAAGTCTTATTTAACATATGAGAACCTTGGTGGAACACTTCTGGGTAGAGAGAATGGTAGATTAAATATCCAACAAATAAGCCACCAAACATGAGGATTTCAGTGCAAAGAAACAACCAAATTCCTTGTTTGGACGAGGAATACTGATGCTCAGCACTGTCGAAGTGGTGAGCATGGTGGAATTTTTTTTCCGATTTACTAGCGGTAGTCATAGGGTCCTGCTGTTATAACTGGAGTTTTATCAAAATTTTCATGAGGAGGTGGAGAAGAAGTCTGCCATTCTAGAGTTTTGCCACCCCAAGGATTATCTGCAGCTTGTGTTCCAGAAACTAGACCTTTAATTACAGCATATAGCCCAATTAAAAATCCAATCCCAATCAACCAAGAACCTACTGTAGAAATTTGGTTTAGCGAAGTATATTCTGGCAAGTAATCAAAATATCTTCTTGGCATTCCAAATTGTCCCAAGATGAATTGTGGGAAAAAAGTTACATTGAAACCAGTGAAGATGAATACCCAAGAATATCTACCTAAGGTATCAGAAATGTTCTTACCGAACATCTTAGGAAACCAGTAGAAGATTCCACCCATTAGAGCCATCAAGGTTCCCCCAACCATTACATAATGGAAGTGAGCAACTACGAAGTAGGTATCGTGAAAGTGGATATCTAATCCTGAGGCAGCTAGGAATACTCCAGTCAAGCCACCAATGGTAAAAAGAAACATGAATCCTAATGCAAACAACATAGGTGATTCAAAACTTACAGTTCCCTTGTGCATAGTAGCTATCCAGTTGAAAAGCTTAATCGCAGTTGGAACACCAACAAGCATAGTGATAAATGAAAAAATCACACCAGCAAGAGTAGATTGTCCAGAAACAAACATATGATGTCCCCAAACTAAAAAGCTTACTGCAGCAATCGCAACGGAAGAATAAGCAATCGCACGGTATCCGAAGATTGTCTTCTTAGAAAAAGTTGTAATCAATTCACTGATAATTCCCATCGCTGGAAGAATCATAATGTATACAGCTGGGTGAGAGTAGAACCAGAAAAAATGTTGAAATAATACTGGATCACCACCTAGAGCAGGATCAAAAATACCAACACCTAAAGTCTTCTCTGCAATCAACAAGAAAAGTGTAATTGCAAGTACTGGTGTTGCCAATATTTGAATGATTGCTGTAGAATACAGTGCCCATACAAACAAAGGAATTTTATCCATTCCCATCCCAGGAGCTCTCATTTTATGAGTGGTTACAAAAAAGTTTAAACCAGTTAAAATAGAAGAAAATCCCATTACAAACACACCTAAAACCAAAAAGATCACTCCATTTGAAGTGCTTAAGGTAGAGTAAGGCGTGTAAAATGTCCAACCAGTATCTACTTTGTTGTAGAACAAAGAGGTTAAAGAAATAGCCATACCTATCAAAAAAAGATAATAGGAAGCAAGGTTCAATCTTGGGAAGGCTACGTCTTTGGCACCAATTTGAATCGGAAGAAAGAAGTTCCCTAAAAATGCAGGAATACCTGGAACAATAACCATGAAGACCATGATAGCACCATGGTAGGTCATAAACTTATTGTATGTATCTGCAGTAATGAATGCCTCTGCCCCAAATTTAGCTAAATGAAGACGAATTCCTAGGGCAAAAATACCACCAATCAAGAACATAGTCATCACTGTAACAAAATACATGATTCCAATTCTTTTGTGATCTAGCGTATAAACCCATGACATGATACCTTTGTGATGGTTCAGGTAATTCGTCGTAGATGTTGTGGAAGCTACATGACTCATGGCTTTCTCCTATTTATTTGATTTGATAAATTCTATCAAGGCTTCAATTTCATCATCGTCTAATTGACCTTGGTATATTGGCATAGCTGCTGGATAACCTTTTACGATTTTCGCAGTAGATTGTAGAATAGATTCTTTCAGATAGTTCTCATCAGCCGCAACCGCAGCTCCTGTTTCGAACTCTCTATTTTTGCCATAAAGACCTTGGAATGTAGGTCCAACGATTCGGGAACCGTCAAGTGAATGGCAAGATGCACATGCCTTATTCAGGTAAAGTTTCTTTCCTTTGTCAGCAAGAGACTCTTCCCCTACTTTTTCCTCACCGTGATACCAAGCTACATATTCTTCAGGATCCATAACATTGACTCGGATCATCATATTGGAATGGCTTGTTCCACAGTATTCTGTACAGAATACGACGTAATTTCCTTTTTCTTTTGCTTCAAACCAAACTTCTGTAAATCTACCTGGAACAGCATCTTGTTTGATTCGGAAAGCAGGAATATAGAAACTATGAAGAACATCTTTGGATGTTAAAATGATTTTAACTGGCTTTCCTACAGGTACATTTAGAGGTTCTTTAGAAAGCGAATTGATTGTCTTACCGTTTTTGTATTTGTATTCCCAGGCCCACTGCATAGCAGTGATGTGAATTTCTTCCGATACAACTTCAGGTGGAGTTCGTAGTTTTGCAAAAAGAACCCAACCCCAATAAAAGATCACAAGTAAAATAACAAGTGGGATAAAACTCCAAAGAAACTCTGCTAAATTATTATGAGTAATATAAGCTGACTTCTGGTTTTCTTCCGTCCTCTTGTAAATGACTAGAAACCACACCATTCCTCCGATGAGGATGATGAACGAAACCAAACTGGCCCAGAGAAGAAATGCATAGAAAGTATCAACTTCCGCTGCGATGTCGGTTCCAGCCACTGGCATAAATGAATTAGCTAGTGTGAGACAGAATGCCACCATCAGGCTACTCCTTGACTATTGAATTTATTGTATCGTATCCAAAAAAACAGTAAAAATGCAGCGAGCAAACTCAAAGTGAAAAATGCTCCAATTCTCATGATATTGATTGCGACCAAGGTATATTTGTTCTTAGTGGGATCAAATTGAAAGCAAAATAATGCAAATCTATCGATAAAATCACCAATCTTACCTTCACCAGCTTCTAAAAGTGCTAATTTAAGGTCTCTGCTATCAAAGGAAATTCCTTGTATCACACGAGAGACTTTTCCTTGAGGAGTTAAAATGTAGATCATAGAAGCATGTATATATTGCTTGGATTCAGAATCCCATTTGTAGGAAAAACCTAAATCATCTGTTAAATAAGAAATTTGGTCTTGTTTTCCTGTAAGAAGGCGAAAGGAATTAGGATCAATTTCTCTATTATAATCTTTCAAATAAGCGATTTTCTTTTCTGATGAGATAATGGGATTCTCTTTAGGATCAATTGAGACGGCAACATAATTGTATTTCTTGCCTAAATTCCAATCTAAATCCTTAAGAACTGTCATTACCCCATTCATATGATAATTACAAAGACTAGGACATTTGTAATAGACTGGACTAAGTATTATTGGCAAACCAGAAGCTAAAATATCTCTTAACTGGATCATTTCTCCTGTAGAATCCTGGAAGGTCAAATCTAGATCCAGTTGCTTTCCTAATGAGTCAGTGGCACCGATACCTTCCAACTCTTTAGGAAGCTTATTCTCTCTAAGTATAGTTTCATTGGGATCGTAGGAAAAAAGAGAAGGAGGAATCATAAACAAGAGAAAGCTGATTATTAAAATACAATTATGTTTTCTTATGCAAATGTTCATGAAAAAATCAATAACCAAAATATTATTTCTTAGATTCCACTCCGTAGTTCGCACCAGGATTATCAACAACACCTGGATGTACAAAAATAACATATGCAAAAAATAGAATATTGAATGCTAGCACTACCATAAATGTAATGTAACCGGGTCTATTGTATAAGTCTTTGGAACTCATGAAATCTCCTAGAAAGCTTCTTTATTCCATGGAAAATGGACAAACATTCGGAAACAAACATTTTTTTTATTTCCTATCTAAAATTCATTTATCAACCATACTCGCTGCAAATCATGGACGGTAGCTCAGGCATTTGCAGTATGAAAATTTTTACTAAACTATTTTTATTGATAACAGTTCTCATTTATATCAATCTATTCTTTGGCCCACTCGTTCGAGCCACAGATTCAGGCTTGGCCTGTCCAGATTGGCCTCTTTGTTATGGTAAATTTGTTCCAGAATATACATTTCAAATCGCTATGGAAGTTGGACATCGCTACTATTCTGGATCCATTGGAATCTTTATTTTAATCGGAGCCATAATTGGATTCATAAACCCATCTTTAAAAAGATTTAGAACTTTATTGCTTCTTTCTCTTTTCTTTTTAGGAACTCAAGTAACTTTAGGAGCACTAACAGTTCTTAAACTTTTAGATCCAACAACAGTAAATCTTCACTTACTCAATGCCGTTATTTTACTTATACTCTCATTGAGTATATTCACAATATCTCATTGGATGAATCGATACAATGACTATGGAAAATTTTCTTTATCTAAGTTAACTACTAAGCGTAATGCATTTTTAATATTTACTTTTGTCATAACAGCCTACCAATTATTTATGGGTGGTCGTGTAAGCTCTCATTATGCTGGTCTTGCCTGCCCTGATTTTCCAACCTGCTATGGGGAATGGTTTCCTGAAATGATAGGGACTATTCGTTACCAAATGGAGCATAGATGGACAGGTTATCTTGTTGCAGTTTCCGTTTTTATATCTTTGTTTTTAGGAATTCGTTTTTCCTATACTCGTTCCAGCCTTTTCGCTCTTAAAATTTCGGCGAATTTAATTGTAATTCAAATTGCTATTGGAGCTTTCAATGTTTTGTATAGAATTCCCAAATTATTAACAGCATTGCATACAATTACAGGTGTTTTGCTTTTGGCTATTTTGTATTGGGTAATCCTAATGCAGGGCTGGCTTAGAGAGGAAAAAGGAGAATCCCATGCTTGAAGCAATTAGTGTTTGGAATAGTCTAACAAAACCAAGAGTAACTATACTCGTTCTAGCCACAGTAATGCCAGGTCTTTATCTGGGAGTAGAAGGAACACCTCCATCATGGCAACTCATTTCTATTACTTTAATCGGAACCTACCTAATGTCTTCAGCTTCATTTATCTTCAATCAATACATCGAAAGAGAAAGTGATGCATTGATGTATCGAACAAAACAAAGAGCCATCCCAGGTGGAAGAATCAAACCTATGAATGCTCTCATCCTTGCTTTTGTTGTAACGGCTATTGCATTTTTTATTTTATATTATTACATCAATCTGCTTACTGCTATATGTGCATTTGCTGCCCTGGTTTCTTATGTATGGTTGTATACGATTGTATTGAAGCCAAGAACAGAACAAAACATTGTGATTGGTGGGATAAGCGGATGCATTGGTCCACTCATTGGATATGCAGCTACAACAAATTCCTTGCCTCTTCCCGCTTGGGTTTTGTTTACCATGATTTTTCTATGGACTCCGGCACATTTTTGGGCTCTGGCAATTTTTCTAAAAGATGATTATGAAAAAGCTGATATTCCTATGCTTCCTGTTGTAAAAGGAATTCGCAAAACTACTTATTCCATCTTTGTATATACAATTTTATATTCAATTTCTTGTTTTGCGTTTTATTTCAGTCACAGTGGTATGGGAGTATTTTTCTTAATTTCAACAACTATCTTAACTATTGCTATGGTTTATCTATCCATACAATTGATACGAAGCCAATCGACTAAACTAGCTAAGAATTTTTTCTATTTTAGTATATTGCATATGTTCTTAATTACCATAGTAATTGTAGTAGATGCAAGAATGATTGCCTAAGAAATTTTCTTGCCAATCTATGAAATAATTCTTTTCATATCTTTGAATGGCAACGAATCATAAAGAAGAAAATATCAAGATAGGATTTACAGAGGGTCTTGGCCTAATCCTTCCTTATATTCGCCAAAAGCTCACAGAACAAATCAAGTCTGTATTTGTAATCGTATCATATCTAATTCTTTTCCAGGTTTTGGCTCTTCATGTGCCTATCTTAGAAGCCTCCACGATTGCATTCGGAATTTCTTTAGTCATCTTTGGATTGGCATTTTTTCTAGAAGGTCTATTTCTGGGATTAATGCCTTTAGGTGAGACCTTGGGAATTCGTCTTCCCCAGAAATCTAACCTTGCTACTATTTTAATATTCTCATTTCTACTTGGTGGCGGAACAACGCTCGCAGAACCTGCGATAGGTGTTCTAAAATCTGCTGGTTCTTCTGTGAAGCCCTGGGAAGCACCCTTACTCTACCTTCTTTTAAATCGGTTCTCTGAATATTTAGTTTATTCAGTGGGAGCAGGTGTTGGTATAGCGGTAGTTTTTGGAATGCTTCGCTTTCTCTATGATTGGTCGTTGAAACCTTTTCTACTTACATTACTTTCCATCTTACTTCCACTAACTATTTGGAGTTATTTCGATGCAAACTTACAAAGTTTAACAGGTCTTGCCTGGGATTGCGGAGCTGTTACTACCGGTCCTGTTACAGTTCCTCTAGTAATTGCATTGGGAATCGGAATTTCTAGAGTATCTGGTGAAAGCAATGGAGGAATATCTGGATTTGGAGTTGTTACCCTTGCCTCCCTGTTTCCTATCTTAGCAGTTCTTATTCTGGGTTTATATTTCCAATCCTCTGTTCCAAATCCTATGACTGAGAAAGAATTTATTGAACTATCTCAAGACTCGCAAAAAGTTTTTTACATATTTGGTTCCGAAGATGGTTATAAAGATTATATTGCAAAGAATATATCCAGTCCTCTTTCAAATGGTAATATGCCTATTACTCCACCTGAAGAAGAACTAAGTCTAGAGACCTTATTTACATCTAGCTTTTTAGGTGCCTTGCAAGCAATCATACCACTCACTTTATTTTTATTTATATTTTTAACAGTTATCATTCGGGAAAAGATTCGAAGTCTAGATGAAATTATTTTAGGAATATTCCTAGCCTTGGTAGGCATGGGAATTTTTAATTTAGGAATTGGATTGGGATTAGGAAAATTAGGCAACCAAGTAGGAAGCAAATTGCCTTCTGCATTTAGAGCAATTGAAATTCCTGAGTCAACAATTCATTTGAAAAATTTTGATCCATCTATAGTTCAAACATCTATCATGCCGAATGGAGAAAAGGATGAGTTCTTCTACCTAAAAGAAAAGAAATCATACACTTCCGTTCCTTTCAATGAAAGTAATTTAGATCGAGCTTCTGGAATCTATGAATATGTTCCCATCCACGGACCTATTTATGGAAAAGAAGATGGTGCCTTAGGAATATTCGTGGTATTAATCTTTGCCTTTGTTATGGGCTATGGCGCCACTCTCGCCGAACCAGCGCTCAATGCCTTAGGTGTAACTGTAGAAGAATTAACAGTGGGAACTTTTAAGAAACGGAATCTGATACAATCTGTATCCATTGGAGTCGGTTCGGGTATCCTCCTTGGAGTCTGTAAAATTTTATTTGAAATCCCGATTGCCTTTTTATTAATTCCACCTTATTTACTCTTGCTTGTACTTACTGTACTAAGCTCAGAAGAATTTGTAAACATTGGATGGGATAGTGCTGGAGTAACTACTGGACCAATTACTGTTCCTTTAGTATTGGCTTTAGGCTTGGGTGTGGGAGGTCAAATCGGAGTTGTTGAAGGTTTTGGTATTCTTGCTATGGCATCAGTTTGCCCTATTCTTTCAGTCCTTTCCATAGGTCTTTGGGTGGAACGCAGCAGACGTAAATCCATGGAAGCCTCTGATAAAATAGAAGATGCTCAGAGTAAGAGAGGAAATTCTTAATGATTCCTCAATACAAAGCAGTTAAAATCACAGCTATATTCCATAAAGAATTTCATTATAAAGTATGGCATGCCCTTCATGATGCTGGAGTTTACAATCTTCATTTTGAACCAGGAAGATATCCAGTGCTTGGAATTAAAAAAGGATTTTTTGGTTCTATCATTAATTCAGATCCAATTATAGACAATCCTATGTCGATTTTTTCAATTATAACATTTACAGATCTAGAAGAAACCGTAATGCAAGTTATTCGAAAGAATGCGGATCTTCAAATTCCTGGGCATGGTTCAGTATATAGTGAGAGCATCACAGTATACCACGAGAACTCACTCTATTTTATAACTGATACTATGAAATCCGAAATAAATAAAGATCCATTTTTTAAGGGACTTACTGGAATATTTTGTATCTTACAAAGAGGATTGGGAGAGCCAATTTCTAAGATCATTTTGGAAAATGGAATTGGCGTACCGACTGTAACATATGGAACAGGAACTGGACTGCGAGATAAACTAGGTCTTTTAAAAATTACCTTACCAAGAGAAAAGGATATTCTCAAAATTGTTGTGAACTCAAGCGATGCTGAACATGTGATGAATTTTATTATTGAGGCTGGTAGATTGGAAAGTCCAGGTAGGGGCTTTATCTATGAATATCCTGTTAAGAATGGATTTATCAATACAAGAACTAGTATGGATGGGGTGCGTCATGCTGCCAACATAGATCAGATCATTGCAGCACTTGATAAATTGAATGGTGGAGTTGAATGGAGAAAAAGAAGCAGCACTATCCGAACAGGATTTTCTACAAGAAAATTCTTCAATGGAATAGATTTACATTTCTATTGCAACGAAGGCTTCGCCTTAGAAATTGTTGCAGCATTACGTAAATTGGGTGTTAGTGGATCAACAATGAAGAATTTAAAACTACTTACAAAAACCGATGAAACCGAAGAAACCGAAGATGTTGAATCCGATTCAAAAGTTAAAATTTCTCCAGCTAGAGAGGGATGTAATATGTTAGTTCCTGAGTCTAGTTTAAAAGAAATTTTAGAAAAAATGGAAAGTTTGGGAGCTTTTGGAACAAAAATCCAAGGCATGGTTTATACAACTAAAATTCCAAGAGCATTTACCTACCAATCAAAAGCAAAGCTTAGTTCCATTCTGAATCAGAATTCTTAAATTGAATTCCTGAGATATTTACAAATTTTCTAGCCTCTATGTAATTTCCTTTTAGGATATGCATTTTTATTTCGGCAATTTGCAAAAGATTATTTTCATTTGATAAAACTTCTGATTCCTGGATCACTCTACTTTCAAGTTTAGAGAATTTTCCATCTAAGGCGCAGCAGAAATTAAAAAGCATTGAAATAAACTTCGTAGTCTCTTTGTCTTGAACAGCAAGTGATGAAATAAAATATTCCCAATCATCTAGGATTATATCCTTTCGAACACTATCTTGGAAGAGATCATTTACTTTTAAAAGTAAAAATTCTAAATTAGGATGAAATTTCTGGTTGAGTACAATTGTATTTGCGATAGCCCTTACTGCTAAATCTTTAGAGGAGTTGTCCATGGAAGTAGATGCCTTAGCAATATTAGCAAATAGTTCTTCTGCTAATTTCCTGGCAAAAAGTCTTTGTTTCACTTCTTGGAAAATTATATAAGCAACGATCCCATCCCAAATCGCAGTTATGGGTGCGATTATGAAATCAGCATACAATCTAAGTGAGGAACGAGTTAAAATTTTACGAATGATTAACTTTGCTAGAAAATTAGAAAGAAAAACTTTTAATTTATAAATAACTGTTTGGATGATAAGACTATGTTTATTTACGAAACGAAAAGGATCTATATTCAAAACATTCATTCGGTGATCGGGAATTTCTAGAATCAATCTTGCGAGAATATTCTTATTGTTAGTAACCAATATTGGGTCATCATGAATGAGTAACTCCATATAGTTTGTAATTTTCGCTAAATAATAAAAACCAACTAAATATAGTAAATAAAATTCTAATCCAGTAAAAAATAAAAGGGAAGATAGATTGATTCCCCATTTAAAGTAAAAATCTTTTGAAAATACTACAGGAGACTGAGGAAGAAGTAGTTCAATATATACTATAGCTAAGGTGGTAAAAAATCCAATAAGAAATGACAAACTCACAACTGCAAAAATATATTTCTTTATTGGTTGGTAGATATTTCTTAGATCTATACTATCGGGATCATTAAACTTAACACTAGCTGGATTATTTTTTAAATAATTTAATACGAATCGGATTCCCCATAATTCCAGAAAACCTATTTGAAGTTTAATTACCTGGTTTTGGTTTTTATTTTTTTCAGAAAATAAAGAAGAGCTATCGTTCATAAATAATTTTCATATAAATAATATTAAATGCTATTCATCTTATCTCTATACATGGCGGCCTTTTCAAATTCTAAATTTTTTGCAGCCACAAACATTGCATTCTTAAGTGCTTCTTTTAAGTTATCTTTGGTCTTATATTTTTTCATAGTGAATTCACGAGTAAGCTCTTCTAAGGCTTCCTGTTCCACATCCTGTTCTTTCATCTCACGAGGAATCATATCATGAATTTCTTTTAAGATTGTCTGCGGTGTGATTCCAAATTTCGTATTATGTTCTTCTTGGATGCTACGACGCCGATTGGTTTCCCCTATGGCTTTTGTCATAGAATCGGTCATTTTGTCCGCGTAAAGAATCGCTCTTCCATTAGAATTTCTTGCAGCGCGTCCTATTGTCTGTACAAGTGATTTATAATTACGAAGAAAACCTTCTTTGTCCGCATCTAAAATTGCTACCAGACTTACTTCGGGAATATCTAAGCCTTCTCGAAGTAAATTGATTCCAATGATTACATCATAAATCCCTTTACGAAGATCTCGAATGATCTCGACTCGTTCAATAGTATCAATTTCAGAGTGTAAATAAGAAACTTTTAACCCTAGATCTTTATAGTAATCTGTTAAATCCTCTGACATTTTCTTAGTTAAAGTTGTAACTAAGACTCGCTCCTTTTTCTCTATTCTTGCTTGGATTTCAACAAGAAGGTCTTCCATTTGATTCGCAGTGGGTCTTACTTCTACCTGAGGATCCAATAGACCCGTCGGACGAATGATTTGTTCCACATGTGTTGTGGTCTTATTCATTTCATAATCCGCAGGAGTAGCAGAAACATAGAGCGTTGTTGGTGTCATGGATTCAAATTCTTGGAAATTCAAAGGCCTATTGTCTAAGGCGCTAGGCAATCTAAATCCAAAATCAATTAGAGTTTGTTTTCTAGCTCTATCCCCTGCAAACATTCCACCTATCTGTGGTATGGTGACGTGTGATTCGTCTATTATCATAAGAAAATCTTCTGGAAAATAATCAATCAAACAAGCTGGTCTTTCCCCTTCTCCACGTCCCGTTAAATGCCTGGAATAATTTTCAATTCCGTTGCAATAACCCATTTCAGTGAGCATTTCCATATCATAATTGGTTCTTGATTCGATGCGTTCGGCTGCTAAGTAGTTTTCATTTTTCTTAAATCGATCGCGCGCCTCTTCCATTTCTGCACGAATCACTTGAACAGCATCTTTGAGCTTAGGGCCTGAGGTTATAAAATGCTTAGCAGGATAGATAATAGTTCTTTCTAGCTTTTCAAATACCTTGCCTGTGAGTGGATCGATTTTAGAAATAGCTTCAATCTCATCACCGAAAAATTCTATACGTATCCCCTGCTCTGAATAGGAAGGAAGTACCTCTACAATGTCACCACGAACTCGAAATTTTCCGCGGGAAAAATCTATATCATTCCTCTCATATTGGATATGAAGCAGCTTTCTAAGAAATTCATCCCTATCCAGGCTATCTGATTTCTTCAGAAGAATAGTCGAGTTCATGTATTCCTCTGGACTACCTAAACCATAGATACAGGATACAGAACTAACAATAATTACATCCTGCCTCTCAAGCAAGGAGGATGTAGCTCTTAAGCGCAGCTTATCTATTTCTTCATTGATGGACATATCCTTTTCAATGAAAGTATCCGAGGAAGGAACATAGGCCTCTGGCTGGTAATAATCATAGTAAGAAACGAAATATTCAACAGCATTGTTTGGGAAAAATTCTTTAAACTCACGAAACAACTGAGCTGCCAAAGTTTTATTATGTGATAAAATGAGTGTAGGACGATTTAGACCTTTAATGACATGAGCCATTGTAAAAGTTTTACCTGAACCAGTAACACCAATTAAGGTAACCTTGTCTTCTTTCTTTTCAAAAGAAGTTATGATTTCTTGGATTGCGTTCACCTGATCGCCAGCAGGTTTGTAGGATGAAACAATTTGAAATCTATCCATATTTAAATTGTTAACTTATTTAGCTAATTGCTTGGTTGCTTTGAAGCTAGCTTGCTTTCTATCATCTAGAATTTCTAAATCAACGGAGGTGAATAATTTCTGCATTACCATCATACCACGCATAAGTGTTGCAGTAGAAGAAAATTTGCCACGCTTGATATCATCTTCTAAATCAAAGTCTTTGATATTATTTAAGAGTGAAATTGTAAATAGCTTGGATCGATCGATTGAATACTCTACTTCTACAGAAGTTCCATCACCATACTTTGCAGCATTTTCCACTGCTTCCAAAGTTGCAATGGAGATATCAATGATTTCTTCTTCAGAGACTTGGTTGCGTCTTAGGAAGTATTCTAATCTTGTTTTAACATATTGCAAGGGTGAAAAGTCCAGTCTACCTAGAATAAAGTACCTATCAGATGTTTGGTTTTTTTTATGAAATTCAGAATCGGGAGAAAGGAAATATTCTCTGGCGTCAAATTGTCCCGAGATCAAATTTCCTTCTGTTTTTTGTTTTTCTAAAAAGTTCGCGACATCTTTTTCTGAAAGTATAGCTTCATCTTTGAATTTTTTTTGGATCTCCATTTTGATCCAACATACGAAATCCGAAACATTTCCAGCAACTCCAGTTTGAAGAAGGTTGGTAATTTCAGTTTCTAATTCGCGAGATGATACAGAAAAAGCCATTCCATGCAATTCTAGGAAATCAAAGAATCATGGCAAGGGATTTTCTGACCAAGAATAAATCTGACGCAGAGATTCAAATAAAACGATTGCTACTGCATTGGAAAGATTGATAGACCTAGATTCATTTGGCATTGGAATATTCAAACATGCCTCAACCTTTTCAGATGACATGATTTCTTCAGGTAGACCTGATGTTTCCCTTCCGAATACTAAGATATCATCTTCTTCAAACCTAACACTCGCATAAACAGATTTGCCGTACTTAGAGATTAAAAAGATTCTTCTATCTTTCTTTTGTAATAGAAATTCATCCCAATCCTTATACCTTTTTAAATCCAAATGCTGCCAATAATCCAAACCCGCTCTTCGGGCTGATTTTTCAGAAAGATCAAAAGAGGGCTCTCCTATAATCCCTAGACTTGCACCCGCATTTACACAGAGCCTCCCAATATTTCCAGTATTAGGAGGGATTTCGGGTCGAAATAGGACAATTTCCAATACTTATTTTTTCTTTTCTAAAGACTTCTTAAGTAGCAATCCAAAGGAGGATGTAGAATGGGATTCTTGCTCTGGCGTTAGGTATTCTTGGAATTCCAATCTTTCTTCTGTTTCTTTAGCACGTGATATAGAAAGAGCAATTTGTCGCTTTTCAGGATTGATTTCAAGAATAAGAACTCTTACTTTTTGACCATGCTTGTATTCGTTGGCAGGGTTTGCCTTATTAGCTAATCCATTTTCCCGATTGGGAACAAGACCATGGAATTCATCAGTCAACTTTACAAAGAGGCCAAATGTCTTTATTGAGTCAATGGAGCCTTCTACAATTTGACCTTCTCGAAAGGGCATACGAGCCGACCATGGATCTTTTAAGAAATCCTTAGCTGAAAGTATGATACGATTGGTAGACCAATCCAATTCTATAATTTTTGCTTTGATGGCTTGGCCTAACTTAAATTCTTTCTCAAGATTCGGTCCCTTAGAGAAGGAAGCCTCGCTGGATGGAACGAAGGCAGAAAGACCTTCAATCTGAACTTGTAATCCTGGTTTTTGAATAGATACTATAGAGGCGGTAACAAAAGATCCAACCTTCCACTGCGATTTTAGTACATCAACTACTGCTTCTCTTTCACGGTCTGCAATTTTACGTTGGGAAAGAATAATTCTTTTCTTATCCAAATCTGTTACTACAAATTTCAACTTTCTACCCTGTAAATCTTCTGACTTAAGGGAAGTTTCAAATTGAGAAAACGGACAAAAACCTGTAAAGTCACCTAACTTGACTTCGTAACCGCCATTTATAGAATTCATAATTTGGCCCATGATTGGTAAGTCATTGTCTAATGATAGATTCAATCTTTCTGCAGTGATATCATCAGCATGAAGCACGGTTGTAAATAGATAGTCTCCTGATTGCTCTTCAAGAAAGTATACCTTAAGGCTTTGACCAGGTTTTAATTCTTCCTCTACTTCCATAAATTCTTCAGCAGATACTATGCCTTTTATTTTCTCTGGTATTGTCTGGATAAAAACGAAATCTTTCGCCTTTCGTGTGACGCTCGCTTGGTGCATTGAACCTGGTTCAATACTTTTTCTTTTTTTATAACTTTCTTCTAATAAACTTGCAAAATCTTCCATAAAATCTCCTTTTTATTTAATTGGTTTACCTGAAACTAAATTCCCTCTTTGGTAAACTGAATCTGGGAATAATAACCTATCTTCCATTGCGAGAGGATTTTTTTTGTATAGATTGAAGTTTGCATCCAAACCAACTTCTATACGACCCCTATGACCTGCTTTTAGAAATTCACAACTATTCGTTGTTAATGCTCTTAAAATAATTTTGCGAAACTCAGGGATCTTCCCTATTTCCTTGCGAATAGGAGCAATCTCCAAGGCTTCCTCTTTACCAAATAAAGACTTCCAAAAAGCGAAGGCTGAAGATTCTTTTTCATTCGATCTATCTATTGGACTCTTGGAATCAGCTCTTGAATTATTTAGTATTTCTTCCCAAATTTGTACCTCTCTCCAAGCGCCCATTCCTGGATAAACCAAGGGGAAACCAGTTCCCGATGCGAAAAGTAAATTATCATACAAAACAGGTCTGGATCGGAATTCATTTATGTATTCCTGAAAATCCTTAGCTACCTCTGTAGACTGCTCTTCGTTAAAAGAAAATGATTCAGGAAAACTTTTAGAAATTTCTTCGTAGGAAATTTGGAAGAAAGGACTTCGCTTCATAAAACGATTTCTTTCTTCCATCCAAAGTTTTTCAGATCTTTTAGTTTGGTAATAATACACTGACATCTGTGGTGCCCAACGAACCTTTTTCAATTGGAAGTTAGAAGCCTCAGAATGTATGGGATGAAAAATTGTCTGCCATTCTGTAGCAAGAGCTTCTTCGGATGAAAATGGATCTGCAAAAGTATGCAAGACCCAATCATAAGATTTTGATTGCTCTGCTCTTAATTGGTAGAGTGTTCGGAGATCTGGAACATAGCCTTCTTCATTTCTATGGAAAATATGGAGTTTTCTTCCCATGTGTTCCCGAAGATAGGATTCTAATTCTTTATCCGATGAAATGGTTTTGTAAAGAGCAGAAGGAATCTCTTGGTCTTGTTCAGTGACAACAGGTGCTGAACTGTTATGAATGATTGGTCCCTTCCATTGCCTTTTCTCGATAAAGGAGCTGACTTTTTGGATCCAAGCTCCATCGCCCACGGATTCAATGTCTGAAAAACCATAAACCAAAAAAGTTTGCAGTGCTACCTTTAATCCATCCACTCCTGCCTGACCACCCCAGGCATTCACACCTAAGGTAACATTCGCATCACAAAAACCTGGTAAGGCATAAATAGATGGATGTGATGAATTGGAATTTGAGGAAGTTTGGATTTTGTAAATTTTTCCCCTATCTACCCAAATATCTTTCTTTTCTGAAAATTCCATCTTCTGATTGTCCCAGATATAGACATGGGAGAATAAAACTGGTTTTGCGAAAAGATTTGTAATAGAAAAAAAATAGAGCAGGATGAAAAAAAGGTTTTTTTTCCAAGATTTATTTGAACAGTTGAAGGAATTGAAGCGAATTATGGGTAAAGTGGAAACCAAAGAAATCTCAGACCATATCAAATTAACGATAGAAAATGGCAAAATTCTATCTTTAAAGACCCATAAGGTCTCCAAGAGCGTAGAGGAAAATATACAAAAAGCTATTGAGCTCATTTTGGACAGGTTAACACATGCGACCCTAGTGCCAACTCTATATACCATAATAAAAGAACTCGCTATAAATGCCTGCAAGGCAAACCAAAAAAGAATTTTTTTTGAAGAAAGAGGATTTGACATCACAAATCCAGAACACTACAGCAAAGGTCTAGTTGAGTACAAAGCGTCCTTCAGTGAGGCAATGTCGGATGAATTTGGCAATAAAGCCAAAAAGAAAGGTTACTACTGCCTAATCAATTTCAATTACAATGTTGATGGAATCACAGTTGAAGTTGTAAACAATACACCTATTGCCAAGCAAGAAGAAAAGTCTATCCGAGAGAAATTGGAAAAAGGCATGGGTTATGATGACATCGCGCAATTTTATATGGACAATGCAGACAATGCGGAGGGAGCTGGTCTTGGACTTGCTTTGATTCTCATTATGCTTAAAGGGGAAGGAATAGATCCTAACTACTTTCGAATAATTATTGGAGATGAAACCACAACGGCTCGATTGGAGATACCATTGAGTTTAGATTTCAAAAGTAAAAGAACCAATTAATTCAATGCACATCCCTCTTTCAGTTTGTATTATCACATTTAACGAAGAAGACAATTTAGAAAACTGTTTATCTCAATTAGAATTCGCCGACGAAATTATCGTCGTAGATTCAGGCTCAACCGACGACACTCTATCGATTGCTAAAAAATATAAAGCAAAAGTTTCTTATAGAAAATTTGATAATTACATCAACCAAAAGAACCATGCAATCTCACTTGCAAAAAATGATTGGATACTTGCCTTAGATGCAGATGAGGTTGTAAGCCCTGCTTTGAAGGAAGAGTTGCTTTCCATGAAGGTAGAGGATTTTGAAAGATATTCAGCTTTTGCAATTCCAAGACTAACTTACTACCTTAAGAAATGGATCCGCCACAGTGGTTGGTATCCCAATTACCAAGTTCGACTGTTTCATAAACGAAAAGGGAATTTTGCTGGGATTCTAGTTCATGAAACTGTGGAAATTAAAGGGAACTCTAAAGAATTAAAATCTGCCCTCTTCCATTATTCCTATAAGAATATTTCAGACCACCTAGCATTTATCAATCGTTATTCGACCTTATTTGCAATTGAGAAATTTAAATCTGGCAAAAGATCTGGAATTACGAAAGCAATACTAAAATCCTATTATAAATTCTTCTGGATGTATTTTATTCGATTGGGTTTCTTAGATGGTTCTGTAGGAATTGTTATAGCAATTCTAGGAGCCTATTATAATTTCCTAAAGTATCTTAAACTCTATGAATTAGGAAGAGACGAGAAGCTAATCTCGTCGCTCTTTGTTGTGGTTGATCCGATTCATAAGGTAGAGAGCGATAAAGCCTCCCAAAAAAATAGCGATCAAGTTTACATTCGATAGCTGAGTCGAACCAATCTTAGGTGACATGAGCCACATAATTACTTCCCGGATGAAATTCTGAAGCAATGCAAAGACAATTAATGCACCAATAGCAGAAACTAGCATTGCTCCCCAAAATTTACCAAGTAAATCTTTCTTGAGATAGTAATAGTAGTACCATGCGACCAAAGCATTAGCGCCGAGGAAGAAAATAATATCAACGATAGAAGTCCAAGGTGAGGACGGAGCACCTAAAGGGGGAAAAATGTAGTAATTTGCCATGTTTCTCTTTTTTTTTACTATTCTATACAAAAACGTTTTGTAGTCTATCCTTTTAAACAATGAAACCTCATTCCTTTTCAAATGGCACGAAAATTCTTGGAATTTTAGGTAATCCTCTCTCTCATACACTCTCTCCCACAATACATAATCAATTCTACCAAGATCTAAATTTAGATTATGTATATTTAGTTTTTGATAAAAAAAATCCAACCAAACAAGAACTACTTACACTGCATGATTATGGATTGGAAGGACTTTCTGTAACTATTCCTTATAAAGAATGGGCTTATGAGATTGCAGATAGTCGCGATTCTTACAGCGAAGTAATGAAATCATCAAATACCTTAGTTTTCCAAAATGGAAAAATACATAGTTACAACACCGATGGAATTGGGGCAGTTGCTTCCATTGAAAAAGATCACTCTTCCTTTCTAAAGAGAGATAATGAAAATAATATTCTTATTTGCGGAAGCGGTGGTTCTGCGAGAGGAATTAGCTTTGCTATATTAGAAGAATGGAATAAGACTAAAACAAAATTGAATATAGATTCAGATGAAAGTTCTAATTCTTCAGATAAAAATGATTCTTCGTTAGATCCAACTAAAAAGAAAAATCAATTATGGATAGTTTCCAGAAACACCGATACTTCTAAGCGACTCGCTTCCGATTTGAATCAAAAAGAAGATGCTATAGCAAAAGCTATTGAAATTTCAAATCTATCTTCCATTCAAAATACAGTTCAATTAATCATACACACAACTCCACTGGGGATGTTAGGAAAAGAGCAAAAGTCTTTTCTTCCTTCAAATTTCATTTCGTCTTCTATGACAGTATTTGACATTGTTTATAATCCCCAAGAAACAGTTCTTATACAAGAAGCAAAGAAAAAAGGAGCAGATATAATTTATGGAATTGAAATGCTTCTCTACCAAGCCATACGACAACATGAATTATTTACAAAGACTTCACCTAATTCTAATTTAATTGATAAAGTTAGAAATTTACTATATTCAAAATTAAATAATTAACTATTTCGTAAAACTATGCTACCTACTGATACAAAATTTATAGAGTTTGTAGAATCCCTACCCAACATGGAGAAAACTAGAAATTTCTATTCATTAAAAGGTTATAGTTTAAAACCTTTTGAAGAATTTCTTAAAAAAATCGAATTCAATTTCAGACCCAAGAAAAGATTTTCAATTGTTGGAACAAATGGTAAAGGAAGTCTAGCACATTATCTAAGCTTAATTCTGAAATACAATTACTCAGTAGGGGTTTATACCTCACCCCATCTTATTCATGCTCTTGAAAGAATACAAATCAACGGACAATCCGTACAAGAATATGAGCTAGATTCCATATTGAAATCATTAAGTAAAGAAACTCGCTCAAGACTCACAGAGTTCTCCTATTTTGAAATATTCACTCTATTCTGTTTATTGGTATTCGATAAGAAAAAATTAGATTTCGAAATATGGGAAGCAGGCTTAGGTGGAAGATTGGATGCAACAAAATTAGTAAATGCTGATACAGTTATTCTAACAAAGATCGATTTAGATCATTTACAAATACTTGGATCAACTAAAGAAAAAATTCTTTTAGAAAAATTGGGAATATGCGGAAGCTTCACAAAAAACATATATGCTTTAGATCCTATGAATGCTGCTCTAAAAGAAATACTTTTAGATTTTTGTAAACAAAATTCTATAGCCTTAGAAATTTTTCCAAAGGAAATAAAATCCAATAACTATTTACAGACATCCTATGAATTTGCTAAGTATATTATTGCTAAGGAATCCATTCCTATAGATCAATCTATTCAAGAAGCTGATTGGGATTTCTTTTCCAAACCGCTTGGTAGGTTGGAAGTAATCAATGATTCACCTCTTCTCATTTACGATACAGCTCATAATCCTGGAGCCTGTTCCAACCTAATAGCTGATCTAGCTAGAATCTATCCAGGAATTGTTTGGGATTGTGTGGTATCTATTCTTCCTGATAAAGATGTGGAAGGTATAATCAGCTTACTTCAAAATTTTGAAAACACAGACAAAATATATTCCACCATTTTTGCTCCCTTCTCAATAGAAAAAACGAAAAATACGATTCCAGTTTTAAATGAAAATGAATGGATCAAACTCATATCAAACAATCAAAAAAAACTAAGACCAACTCTCGTTTGTGGAAGCTTTAGAGTGTATAAACTTCTGAAAGAAATCTTTATAGATAAGTAAAATTTTTATTTACAGTTCTAAAGGAAAGAATCATATACGTAAAGGAACAGCGTTCAGGAATTATGCAAACACCGAAAGAATCCACTAAACTCAGTATACTCAACTCTGCTAAGGAAGAATTTCTTGAAGTAGGTTTCGATAGAGCTTCTATGCGTAAAATTGCTAAAAAAGCAAATGTTTCAACCAGCAATATATACAATTACTTCACCAATAAAGAAGGAATATTAGAAGAATTAGTAAAATCAATTATTTCATCGATAGAAAATGGACTCGGTCAAATTTCTAGCGATGACCATGTAGAAAAGAGATTGAATTTCAGTTATGAGACCCTTAAGAGTCGATTCAATGTAATTTTATTTTTTGTAGATGAGAACCGTGATATTCTAGACCTTTTACTATTTCACTCAAATGGCTCTGCATTTAATAATTTTCTAGAAAACTTTACAGAAAGAATCACTCAATTGAATATCCGCCAAATCAATTACTATAAAGAGCACAAAGGGATGCAATCCTTAGTAACTCATGACTTTTTTATACGTAATCTAGTATCCTTCTTCTTAAACATATTTGTAGAAATGATTAAGAACAAAAAATCCAAAGAAGAAATTCTTGAGATGGAAGATAATTTTCTTAAGTTTATGCACTATGGAAGCAAAGCAATTCTACTAGACGTAAACGAATCATAATTCCATTTTGGATGGTATGTACAGAAGTATCTTAGGACATAAGACTTATACTTTTACTAACCTTAAAGAGCTTCTTGCCAAAGCAAGCCCTGCGAGATCGGGAGATGCATTAGCAGGAATTATTGCAAGTACCCTAGAAGAAAGAGTCGCTGCTAAGATGGCTCTTTCAGAAGTTCCACTTAAAAAATTCTTAGAAGATCTAATCATTCCTTATGAGGAAGATGAAGTTACAAGACTGATTATTGATTCCCACGATAAAGTCAATTTTCAAGCGATCTCTCATATGACTGTAGCAGATTTGCGAGACTACTTATTAACAGATGAATGTGATAGTTCGAAACTGAATCAATTAAAGAATGCTCTTACTCCTGAAATGGTAGCCGCAGTTTCGAAACTCATGCGAAACCAAGATTTAATTTTAATTGCATCTAAAATCCAAATCATCACTCAATTTAGAAGCACTGTGGGAATGAAAGATAGATTCTCGACTCGTTTACAACCCAATCATCCCAGTGATGATGCAAAAGGAATATTGGCATCTACGATAGACGGTTTATCCTATGCTAGCGGTGACGCTATGATAGGAATCAATCCAGCAACTGATAACATTGAGACCGTTAGAAGACTATTGAACCTATTGGAAGGCCTTAGAAATAAATATAAAATCCCCACACAGAGTTGTGTACTTACACATATTACAAATACAATCGAAGTGATTCAATTAGGTGAGCCTGTGGATTTAGTTTTTCAATCCATTGGTGGAACTGAGAAGCTGAACCAATCCTTTGGAATCAATTTGAAATTACTGCAAGAAGGCTGGGAGGCTGGATTAAGTCTAAATAGAAATAAACATTCCAAGCAAATTATGTATTTTGAGACAGGACAAGGATCGGCTCTTTCTGCCAATGCTCACCACGGAGTAGACCAACAAACCTGTGAAGTAAGAGCTTATGCAGTTGCCAAGAAATTCGATCCCTTCCTAGTCAATACTGTCGTTGGTTTCATCGGCCCTGAATACCTTTACAATGGAAAACAAATTTTGAGAGCAGGACTAGAAGATCATTTTTCTGCAAAATTACTTGGCCTTCCCATGGGATGTGATGTATGTTATACGAACCATGCAGACGCAGACCAAGATGACATGGATGGACTCTTAAGTTTACTAGGTCTAGCAGGTTGTAATTTCATCATGGGAATTCCAGGAGCGGATGATATCATGCTAAATTACCAATCAACATCATTTCATGACGCCCTTTACCTTCGCAAAATTTTAAATAAAAAGCCAGCTCCTGAATTCGAAACTTGGCTCAATGAAATGGGAATTTACAACCAAGAACAAGGAATTCTATCCAACCAAAAATCCCCTTTACTTGCAGAACCTTTTCTCTAAGTTTTTATTATGAGCCTGCACCCACGAGATTCATGGAATGAATGGAAACAATTCACTGATGCTAGAATTGGATTAGGTCGTTCAGGTAGATCGCTAAGAACTCAGGATCTCTTGGCATTTGAACTCGCCTTTGCCAAAGCGAAAGATTCACTCTATAAAGAAATAAATTGGGAACAATTCCAATCTGATTTAAATGAAAATTTACAAACCAAAAGTATTATGTTGTACTCCCAGGCGAAGAATTTGGATATCTATCTTACAAGACCTGATTTAGGTAGAAAATTATTTGATACTTCTATTTCCATAGATCAAGATAGGACTAAGCTTCAAGTAGGAATTGCAATTACAAACGGACTTAGCTCCCAAGCAATCAGCAAGCATGCTATAGAATTTTTAAAAATATTTCTAAGCCTTACAAATCAAAAGGATGGAATCGCAGGGATTGAAATTCATTTTTTCTGTATTCAAAATGGAAGAGTTGCCATCATTGATGATTTGGGTTCAAGATTTAATCTTGATCTTGGAATTCTATTAGTTGGCGAAAGACCAGGACTCTCTTCTCCAGATTCGATGGGTGTTTATCTTACATACCAACCAAGACTTGGTCTAACAGATGATTCGCGAAATTGTATCTCGAATATACGCCCAGAGGGACTGGCTCCGATAAGGGCTGCTCAAAAATTATTCTATCTAATGAAGGAAGCCTTGCAATTAAAGCTTTCTGGTGTAAATTTGAAAGATAGAAGTGGTGGTTCAAATATTTTGGAATTTAAAACTAAGGTTAAAATTTGTGGAGTTAGAAATTCCGAAGATGCAGTCTACATTGTTGAGATGGGAGCTGATTTAATTGGATTAAACCTCTCTCTCAAAAGCAAAAGAAATATAAATCTACAGCTGGCGAAAGAAATTTCTCAAGAGATTCGCCTAGCGAATGATAGATACTCTAAGGATGTGAAGATAGTTATCCTTGCATTTCAAAATCCCATAGAAGAGATAGAGCAAGCCTATCATTCTATTCAGCCTGATTATATTCAATTGGTTTATTCTGATTCGCTGCTGGAAGGGAAATGGGAAAAGTTGATATCATCCTATCCTATTCTTCCATCAATAACTGCCGAAGAGACTAAGCAACTTTCTGAACTACCCTTTAAGCTTGATCAGTTATTGGTTATAGATAGCCCCAGCAAAGACAAGGGTGGTGGAACTGGCGAAACATTTGCCTGGGATGAGATTCAGAATTTTCCAGGTAAGTATCTACTTGCAGGTGGACTGAATCCCGAAAATGTGGGATTAGCAGTTTCTCAATTACATCCTTGGGGTGTTGATGTTGCATCTGGTGTGGAAGACAAGCCAGGTCATCAGTCCAGAGAGAAAATATTGCAATTTATTCAAAATGCCAAACGAATTTCCTAAAGAAGCCCTTGATACTCCCGTTATGCGACAGTATTTGGAGATCAAATCCAAATACCCCGATGCAATTCTATTCTTCCGTATGGGTGATTTCTATGAAATGTTCTTGGAAGATGCCAAAGACGCTGCCAAAATTTTAGACATTGCCCTTACCAAAAGACAAAATGCAATTCCTATGGCGGGGATTCCCTACCATTCTACTGAATCCTATATTTCTAGATTGATCCATG
>JAACWH010000054.1:0-31278 GCA_009991425.1 Leptospira sp. | reverse complement strand
CTGATTGAAGAGAATCTACTGCATGGATTTCAGAATAATTTTATGGGAATTTTTCTTACAACAGAAAGAAAGAATTATCTTGGTCTGGCTGATATTTCAACTTCTGACTTGCTCTTCTTTCCTTTTGAGAAAGAGGATTCCGAAGGTCTGAGGGCAACTCTCTATAAATTCTCACCTAAGGAAATTTTACTTCTCAAAGAGCAGAGAGAAAAATGGGATCATCTTTTTCCTGAAGGCAGCCTACATTTTAAGCCATTACTAACTCACGTTACTACAGAAGATTTAAAGAAGGATGAAAAAGCATCTAGAGAGAATGAGTATGAAGTTCTAGAGCATATACTTGATTGCTATCTCAAATATAATTTTCGTGAAAATTCTTTCTCTTTCAAAGATCCTCTTGTCTTAGAAGAAAATAATTATTTAGTAATGGATGAAGAATCTGTTCGTAATCTTGAATTAGTTGAAAATTCGTTCAACCAAGAACATACATTATTTTCTGTATTAAATTTTTGTAAAACTGCTATTGGCAAAAGAACTCTCAAAAAAAATATACTATTTCCAACACGAAGCATTAAAGTATTGGAAGAAAGATGGAAGGCAATAGAAGACTTCAGCAATAAGAAGCTACAAAATGCAATCAAACAAGAATTAGATATAACTATTGATACAGAACGTATCTTAAGTAGATTCCGTGGCTCGAAAGCCTACCCTAGAGATTTCGCAGGAATACTAAAAACTTTAGAAGCCTTTGAAAAAATAGGAAATCTTTTCCAAGAAATAAATCCAATTTTTTCCAAAATCCTAGATAGTATTAGCTTAGAATTGGAAGTTTTAGTGCAGGCTGTCCAGGATAGAATTTTTGAAGGTGAACTACCTGTATTCTTAGGCAACTCATCCTTTATCAAAGATGGGTTTAGCAAAGAATTGGACGCTGCCAGAGAAGCTAAATCAAAAGGCAAAGATTGGATCTTAGAATGGGAAGAGAAAGAAAAGAAAGCAACTAATCTTTCCACACTGAAGATACGCTTTAATAAAATCCTTGGTTATTATATAGAAATTTCAAGAGCTCAGGCCAAGGAAATTCCTGATCATTATTCCAAGAAACAAACCTTAGTTGGTAGTGAAAGATATACTAGTCCTGAATTAGAAGAAATCGAAAGAACGATCTTAGGTGCTGATGCCATTATAGATGAAATCGAAAAGAGAGAGTTTGAATTCCTGGTAGGCAAGACACTCGAACTTGAATCTAGTCTACGTAAACTTTCCTTTTGGATAGGAGAAATTGATTTTCTTCTTTCTTTAGCCATTGCAAAAGATAGCTACCATTGGAACAAACCAATCTGCAATACAAATAGAGAACTAATCTTAAAAGATTCCAAACATCCAGTCGTAGAGAAATTTCTTCCTATTGGCGAAACATTTGTACCCAATTCCATCCACTTGGATGATAGAGATGAAGTGGTTGCCATCTTGACTGGTCCAAATATGGCAGGTAAGTCAACTTTCATGAGACAAATTGCAATGAACCAAATACTTTTTCAGATTGGTTCTTATCTTCCTGCCAAAGAAGCCAAATTATCTCTTGTTGATCGAATCTTTACTCGAATCGGTTCGGGAGATAACCTAACGGCAGGTGAATCTACATTTTTCTTAGAGATGAAAGAGACAGCTCGCATACTAAATCATATGACAGAGAATAGCTTAATTCTTTTTGATGAAGTTGGTCGTGGAACATCTACCTATGACGGACTCAGTCTTGCTTGGGCAATTTTGGAATTTCTTTCAGAAAGAGAGACAAGAACCAAGACAATATTTGCAACCCACTACCACGAATTAACGGAACTCGAAAAGGGAAATGGAATCTTCAATCTTTATATGGACACGTATGAAAAAGAAGGTGAAGTTCTTTTTCTTAAAAAAGTAAAGCGTGGCAAGGTGAAGAAATCTTTTGGAATCTATGTGGCAAGGCTTGCAGGCGTCCCGCAAAAAATCACCAAACGAGCTGAGGAAATACTAGAAGGCCTTGAATCTCGCAAGAAAGAAATTCGAATTCGAACCGAAGAGCCTTCCCTCTTTCCAGGATTCCAAGGAGGCCCAGACAGGTCTGCTTTAGCACTAGACCGCATAAGAAAGAAATTACAAACTTTACAAATAGAAAAGACAACTCCTTTAGAAACTATGCAGATCTTAGAAGAATTACAGAGATGGTCCAAAGAGTAGCATAAGCGCTTCCATAGATTGGTGATCAATCCAATTGAGAATCTTATCCTTTAGACCTTGCTTGGCGTGAAATCCAATTCCTAGTTCAGCTGCCAATAACATTTCAGCATCATTGGCTCCATCACCTACTGCTACGATTTGTTCAGATGGTATTGCAAATTTTTCTTTGAGTTCTAGAAGTGCATCCTTCTTTCTTTCTTTATTGACAATTCCTGAGTGAATCTCACCTGTAAGCGTTGCATTATCAACAGTTAAGTGATTTGCTTCATAATAATCGATAGCATAATCTTTACTGAATAATTCTAATATGGGAGTAAAGCCTCCACTTAAGACTGCAATTTTGGAAAGAGATTCTCTCTTCAGATTCGAAAGAAGCTCAGCCGCTCCCCAATTCAAATTTAGATTATTGTATAAATCAGAAAATACAGTAACCGGCAATCCCTTCAAATACTTTACTCTCAGATGAAGTGCCTCATTAAAACTAAGTCCGCCTTCCATAGCTTCTTTGGTTACATTTGCTACTTCATCGTATTTTCCATTTCTTCTAGCAAGCTCATCTATGACTTCTTCACGAATCAAAGTGGAATCCATATCAAATACGAAAAGACTAGCAATTTTAGAATCTAAAAATTTATCAATTAGAAGTATATCGACTTTGAATTCATTAAAATGATTTCTAAGTCTAAGTAATTCTTGCTTTGTGTTAGTGTAAATATCTGAGTCAGGGCTCTTGCAGCCAAAATCTTCCGAGCCTAAATAGAAACAGATAGCTTCGGAATCAGTATAACGAAAGCTTGCGATAGATAATGGTTCACCAAAATATTCTTTGGATTCTTGGATAAATTGTTCGAGAAGATCTTCTCTATTGCTTAAGAAGAGTAAAATAGACATCAAAGATGAGGTCGGATGAGCTTACCCCAGATAGAATATCCATTTTCATTAAAGTGAATTCTATCACCAATTTCCTTTCGAATCAATTCTTCTTTAATCGTAGGAAGATTTGGATCTCTCATTTCTTGCCAGGTTTCAATATATACTAAATTAGAATACCTAGACGGTAGAGTGGATAAAAAGGAATTATATACAGGAACTATCGCATTCAGATTAGGAACATCGGTTGGAGGGATAGAGAGAAATATAATTTTGGTCTTAGGCAATTTATTTCTTATCTTATCCAATAAGCTTATAACATTAGATTGGATTCGAGAAAGACATTTACCTTGGATGAGGTCATTGCCACCTATCTCTAAAATAATTGTAGAAGGCGAAAGATTTAACACATCTAATTCAATTCTTTGAAGAAGAGTCTCTGTCATGTCACCACCGATTCCTCGGTTGATGACACCTTTTGCAGGGAATTCTCTCTCAATCAAATCAGGTGTAAAAAGGTGAACTAAACTATTGCCAGTAATAACAATTTTTGCAGATCCGATCTTTTGGTTGTCCAATTGGTAATTAGCACGGGCTACATTCCAGAATCCAATGTATTTCTGGAATTTTTCTTCCTCTCGCCATCCTTCTTGGTCAAAACATTCAAATGAGGAGCGGAAGTAGTTATTATGATCTTTTTGGAATAGCTTTGTAACTTGGCAATTTTGAAAAAATAAGATTAGAGAAATAAAATATAAATAAGATTTTATATTTTTATTTCTCATATTCAGATGGTTCATTCATTTTGAAGCGCTTTTGCCAGTCTTTAATCTGTGCCTGCGCATACTCTTCCGTATCACAAATCCGAAATTCAATCGGATTATTTGTGGTTGTCTCAATCAATTTAGCTTCAATGTAACCATTCTTCAGCTTCGTTGTTTCGATCTTATATTTCATTGAAATTCCCTCTACAAAAACCAGGTTTTATGCACCCTTGATCCGATCAATCTCTTCTAAAGTCTCTTTCTCTTTATACTTAGAGAAAAGATAGATTGCAACGAGACAAAAAAATGCAGCCGCAGGACCAGTTGCCCGAATCCCTGTTGGATTAGACGCATCTCTACCTAAAAGTAAGAGACTTGAAAAAATTAAAATACCTAAAGTCTGACCCATCTTCTGCATTAAAGTTCTACCTGCATAGAACAATCCTTCTCTTTGAGAGCCTGTCTTGAGCGCATCTAGTTCGGCAATATCAGCAAGGATAGCGTTTGGTAGTATTCCTAAGATTGCCATAGGTATTGCCGCCACAAGTACCACAATGTACCCTTGGGCTACTTTTGGTATCGGTAACCAATCCATACCCATTACGGAACAGAAACAAAATACGCAGAAAAAGATAAAAAATCCACCCAGGACTAGCTTTTTCTTTCCGTATTTTCGTGCCATAAAGTTCACACCTGGGTACAATAAAAACGAAAAAACACCTAAGACTATCATTAGCAATCCAACAAGAGATTCTTCTTTGCCTAGTAAAACAGTAATGTAATAGATCAAACCTGTCTGCAAAACCATAGTTGATAGAAAGTAAGCTAAATCAGAAAGTGCAAAAAACAAAAAGCTTTTGTTCTTAAAAGTAAGTCGCATAGCTTCTTTGAAAGGAACGGTGGAAGGTTCTGCTTGGCAGTATTTCTTCTCATCAACTGCAAAGACGGGAAAATACATACAGAGCATAGCAAGAAAACTCATCCCCCCTAAAGTATACTGGACAGCCTCAACTTTGCTAAGCCCCAAGCCCTCATCACTCATGAGTGAGTTCCAAATAACAGGTGCTTGCGCTGCAATTGCAATCCCTAAGAAGTATGTAACGGAAATATATGTTGATATATTTAACCTTTCATTTGCAGTGTGACCCAATTCAGGAATCAAAGCAAAATAAGGAGTTACATAAGTTGTTAAGAAAAAGTAAAAAGCAAGCATCATAACAACTAACCAGATTAAGTTCTTAGAACTTACTATATCATCAGGCGGAAAGAAAATTAAAAAACAAAACAAGGCAGCAGGAAAGGCTCCAGCAGCAAGAAGTGGAACCCTTCTTCCCCAACGAGTATCCAATTGGTCACTGTAGTTAGCAATAAGTGGATCAGTAACAGCATCCCATAGTCTTCCAAGAGAGGCGATGATTCCGATTGTATTTAAAATTCCTAATATTGCAACATCAGTGATGAGAATCGGAAGTCCAGCATCTTTAGGTGGAAGGTAAAAGTATACCAACCAAGTACCTATAATATTAATTAACAATGACCAACCAAATTGGCCTATTGCATAACTAATGGTTCTCCCTAAGGGAAATGTGGGTTTTGCCATACATTCACATCCTAAAAACTTAATCTGTATTAAGGAAAGATGTAAGCTGACATATTTATGGCAATTGATTTTTTTGGAATTTATACAAATCTGGAAAATTCTTTACATCATAAGGATGAGAATTATTTTCCTTTAGTGCGTTGCTCCATTCTTCAGGGATACCATCTGCAAATTCGGGAACCATACCTGCATCCTTTATCATCTGAATGGTGTTCTGAATTTCAGAACCTTTTACATTTAAATATCCAGAAGCAAATAAAGAATTCGCAATGTATAAACCCATTGACTCCATACCCCGCAAATGACCTTCTCTTCCCGCTGCCATACGAATTTCAGCAGAAGGATTGATCAATCGAAAGACAGCAAGTATACGCAGACATAAATCAGGAGTTAGCTGAGATGGATTTTTGATCGCATGACCTTTGATAGGAATAAAAAAGTTAACAGGAATGGAGGCAACTTCTAGTCTTTTTAATTCTAAGGCAACATTCACAATATCTTGCAAGGATTCACCCATTCCAACTATGACTCCAGAGCATAAACCAATGCCTGCTGATTGAGCAGATTCCAAAGTCGAGAGTCGGTCTTGGTAGGTATGTGTCGTGCAAATTTCGCCGTAATGAGACGATGAGGTATTCAAATTATGATTGTATCTATCCAAGCCTGCTTCTTTTAAAATCTCAGCCTTGTTGCCATCGAGAATTCCTGCAGAAAGACAAACCTTCATTTGCAATTCATTTGTGATTCTTTTAATTGTTGTAGAAAGCTTTTGGATGGATCGGTCACCTGGCCCAGTTCCAGAAGTAACCATGCAAAAACGATAAGCTCCATTTTCTTTAGCCTGCTTTGCTTCTGCAAAAATTTCCTCATCAGATTTCAAAGGATACTCTTGGATTCCAGAATCACCATTCTTTCTTTGGGCACAGTAGCCACAGTCTTCGGGACAGTAGCCATTTTTAATATTATCTAAGATATGAATGCGAACTGTATTTTGAAAATACTCAAATCTAGGCTTACTTGCCTGTTGGATTACATCAAGTAGCGGGAAAGAGCCATCAAGAATGGATATTGCTGATTCAGAATCAATGGAGCTAGGAATGAGCTGAGTTACTGTTGACATGGCTTCCATGCTTGCAATCAAGCTGGTAGCGTAAATTCTTTTTCCAGGATGGCTTCCAGGACAGAAAAGATCTGATCCAAACTTGCCTTATGAATATTATAAGGCGGAGTGATATAAACCGTATTCCCAAGTGGTCGTATCAAAACTCCTTCTGCCAATGCCTTTGCTCGGATTTTCCTTCCAATAGGATTCAAATATTCATCAGGCCCTAGATCTTGCACAACTTCCATAGCAAAGATGGCACCCAGGTGACGGATATTTTTTACCTTGCCTGCAAATTTTTCATCAAAGGTTTTTTTCTTCAACTGAAAGTATGATACAAATCGGGAAATATTTTCTTCCCCCGTTTCTTGCAAAATTTCTAGCGAGGCAAGTGCTGCAGAACAGGCGATTGCTGATCCAGCCATAGTATGTCCATGATAGAAAGCATGATTTACATCGTCGGAACGAAAGGCATCAACAATTTTCTCAGTAATTAAGGTTAAAGCAAGAGGCAAGGTTCCACCTGTTAATCCTTTAGCTATGCAGATCATATCAGGTTTTATTTCAGCTTTTTGGTAGGCATACCATTCCCCAGTTCGATACAATCCAGTAAATACTTCATCTAACACAAGTATGATATCTTTATCTTGGGTTAGTTTTCTGAGTCTTTGTAAAAATTTCACATCATGGAACACCATTCCATTTGCCCCGCTCACTAAGGGCTCGACCACTGCTCCTACAAATTGCTCTCCATTTTTTTTAAGATCTTCAGCCATCTCATCAAGGCATTCCACATTACAAGTATCTGGTGATTTCGCAAATGGACAATTTGTACAATCTGGGGAGATGTATTCCTTGGTGGGGAAGTTCAAATCTCGAAAAATCCTTGTAAATACAGACTGCCCTCCCAAGGACATGGCTCCAATTGAATCTCCGTGGTAGGACTTTGTGAAACGTATCCAAGTTTTTCTTTGGCTGTCTTTGGATAAATTTTTATTTTTAAAAAATTGGACAGCCAGTTTAACTGCTATCTCTATCGCATTCGATCCGTTATCTGAGAAAAATACAGCCTCAAAATCTCCCTTGGTTGTCTTTAGAATTTCATCCGAAAGTCTTTCTGCTGGTTCATGTGTAAAACCTGCAAAAATTACATGATCTAAACTTTCGGTTTGTTTTCGAATAGCTTCCATTATCTTGGGATGTCTATGCCCATGAATGCAGGTCCACCAAGACGAAATTGCATCAATAATTTTTTGACCTTGGTCTGTATAAAGATATTCATCCTTTGCTGAGACTATGGATATTTCTTTTTCCTGTCCTGCCAGAATGGACATGGGATGCCAAATCATTGCAGCAAACCTTTAATCTGATTGGCGGTATCAAAGCATCTTAGAATTTCATTTTGTAAATCAGAGGTATGTAATTTTTTATCTAGGAAAAATCTTCCGAGAGATTCTGCCTTGCCGAATCTTTCAATTGCCTGCTTGGAAGATTCCCAGGTATCTACATCTTCCCCATATCCCAAGAATCCTAAAACTGGAACTTTCCTTAGGTGTAAGGCTTCCAAGCTGAGTAGAGAGTGATTTATAGTTCCTAGAGAAGTAGATACAACCAAAAGAACGGGTAATTTCATGTCTTGGATCCAATCCAAGAATAAGGTATCATTATTGAGTGGAACCATAAGTCCACCTGCAGCTTCCACAATTATAGATGCATTTTTGCCAATTAGACTTTGGTTTCGTTCCCAGAGTAGATTGAGATACTCTACAGAAATTTCGGAATTTTCCAAGGAAGCAGAGTAATGCGGAGAAGATGGGTGGCTGTAGGAGTAACCTGCTGGTAGAATTCGCCTTGAAGTTCCCAAAGCTTTTTCGAGGAAATACGTATCTGTAGTCTTTAATGGACCAGTCTGAACAGGTTTCCAATAAAATAGATTACAGTCTGCCCCATATTTGACCATAAGTGAGGTCGAGGTCATTGTTTTTCCAACATCAGTTCCGGTTGCTATGATAAAAATTGACACAATATACCAAATAAGAAAACTGTGAAGTTATCTATGGAACTACCATACTGGAAAGCCATTTTCCGCAAAGAAACTAACCCCGTAAAAGAAATATTTTTATTCCTAAAAAAGACAGCTCTCTTCGAAGGCTTACCCAATAAACATATCCGAGAAGTAGCAAGACTGGTTCATAAAAGAACCTACCATCCTGGTGAAATAATTTTCCGACAGGGTCAAAAAGGTGCAGGCCTCTTTCTCATCATGAAAGGTAAGGTTGAGATCAATTCAAGCAGTGAAGGTGTGACTCTCAGTCTCGCATACTTAGATGATCATTCTTTTTTTGGAGAATTAAGCCTTTTTGCAGATGAGCCAAGGTCAGCAACAGCGACTGCAAAAGAAGAAACTACCCTACTTGGATTCTTCCAGCCGGAACTAGAAACTCTTATACAAACAAAACCTCGCACGGGTAATGCTATCCTTCTCGCTTTCAGCAAAGTAATCACCAAACGTCTGATAGGTACAAATAGATTATTAGAATCTGCTTATTTTCGTGCTAAGAAAAAAAAGGAAATTCATGAACCATAGAAGCTCCATCTATGGAAAGACTGAAATCTTTCTTCAGATCTTTTTTTTCATAATTGTATTTGCAATTGTATTGGTTCTTCTCATTGGGATCAAAATTTTAGGCATTCCTATTTTGCTTTCCATCATAACATATTATGCCTTACATAAACTAGTTGATACCTGTGAATCTTACGGGATGAATCGAAGCTTTGCGATTTTAATTTTATTTTCAGCTTTTGGCGGAGCTCTCTATTCAATTTTTTATCTTTATCTACCTTCCACGCTATCTAAGCTTTCCCCTTTTCTTACTTATTGGTCTGAACAATTTGAAGAGCCAGACAACCATCAATTTGTAGAACAAATAGATTGGTTATTAAGAGTTGATTCTGAGATGCTACAAAAGGCATTTCCACCTGGAGAAATTGCCAAAGCGATTATCAATTATGCAAACACTACTGTGGATTCAATCATAGATTCTATTCCTAATATCGTTACTTATTTATTAATTACACCTCTCATTTCATTCTTTCTATTATTGGATGCGAACAGTATTTATAAGTCATTTGTGAGTATAGTTCCCAATCGGTATTTTGAAATGACCTTGATGATAACTCATAAGATCAATGAACAGATTACTGGTTATTTAAAAGGATTGATTTTACAGTCAACCATCATCGCAATCATAGGATCAATTGGCTTCTATGTGGTAGATTTGAAATTCTTTGTTGTCTTCGGTATCTTTTTAGGTTTTGCAAATATAATTCCCTACCTTGGCCCTGTAGTGGGAATGATTCCTCCTGCAATATTTGCTTTGATCTCAGGCGGCTCTCTTGAGTCAGTTTATCCTGTTGCTGCTGTTGTTCTAACTTGTCAATTGGTGGATAATATTTTAGTTCAACCAACTGTTATAGCGAAGTCTGCATCTCTTCATCCTATCCTTGTTCTAATTGGAATTACAGTTGGGGGCAATTTATTGGGAATATGGGGAATGCTACTTGCTATTCCGATTCTTTCCGTACTAAAAGTAACCTTAGGTGTAATGTATAGAAGCCTTAGGGAATATGGTGTTTTATAGAAAGCTGATTTATCTGAATTCAATTTGAAAATAGATTAAACTTCTTTCTGATTAGAATGCACTATAGAAACTGGGAAAAATTAACCTGGCTTTAATAAGGAATAAACCATGCTCTACGAAATAACCATTCTCCAATTTACAAAAATGCTTAAGAATCTTATTGTTCTTTTAGAAAAAGCTGCCACTTATGCTGAATCCAAAAAGTTCGATATTGAAGTTCTTTTGAATTCCAGACTATCACCCGACCAATTCCATCTGATTAAACAAGTCCAAATTGCATGTGACACTGCAAAATTAGGAGCATCCCGTCTCACTGGCAAACAAGCACCTACACACGAAGACCAAGAAAAAACTCTCATTGAACTACAAAACAGAATTCATTCGGTTCTCGACTATCTAGGAACTTTTTCAGAAGATGATTTTAAGGATTCATTTGAGCGCAAAATTTCTCAACCTCGCTGGGAAGGAAAATATCTTACTGGAAAAGAATTTGCAATCCAACATGCAATGCCCAATTTTTACTTTCATATCACAACAGCTTATTCTATCCTTCGCCACAATGGAGTAGATATTGGAAAGAAAAACTATTTGGGTGATATGCCATATAAAAATTAAACAGTAGCATAGAGCTTTAGCTCTGGGACTCAAACGATGTGGAAAACAGCAATTTATTTTTAATTTAATCTTGGTAGCAAAACAACAACGATCAACAGAAAATTTGAATTATTAATAAGGAATAGCAATGAGCAAATTAAAAGTTTACTGTTTCGGAATATCCGCTGATGGATATGGATCATTAGGTATTGATAATGATTTTGCCGAAAAAGGATTCGAAAACATGGGAGCTTGGATACTGGGAAGAAACATTTTTTTATCTTAAAAAATAAATGTCTAAAATAGAATAAAACCTTATGAAATATTCGAAACTGACACTGGAAGAAATCAACCAAAATTATGAAAATGTCCGAACCTTTTGGTCTTTAGAAAAGAACAAACTGATTTGCAATAGTAAATTTCCTGATTTTTCTTCAGCATTTTCCTTTCTTACCGAAGTTGCAATTCTTGCGGAAAAAATGGACCACCATCCTACCATAATAAATACTTATGGGAATGTAAGCTTAGAAATTTGGACTCATGATGTGGGTGGTCTCACGAAACTTGATTTCGAGTTTGCAGAAACTGTGATTAAGCTATTGGATGTGAGACGGAATCTCTTTTAAATGTTTAATACCGATTAGCTCAAAACCATGGGCATTTTCTTTCCACTCGTTCTTTCCTGCAATGGGAAGTATGACTTTCTCTATTCCTAGTGATTCCAACTCTTTCAATCTAAGACCTAGTTGCCCAACATTTCGAACTTCACCCGATAAACCAACCTCTCCTAAAAAGGCTGATTTGGATGGAACGGAAAGACCCATGGAGCTAGAATAAATTGCAGCACAAATTGCAAGATCAAGAGCTGGCTCATCAACATTCAAACCACCTGCAAGATTTGCAAAAACATCTGAGCCTGAGAGAGGGAGTCCTAAGTATTTTTCTAAAACAGCACAGAGTAGAATCAATCGCTTATTATCTAATCCTTCCGACATACGCCTAGCTTGTGCTAAACTAGTTTTCGCGACAAGAGCTTGGACTTCCACACTCATCGCCCTTGTACCTTCCAGCACAGCAGAAAGAACAGAACCTTCTGTATTTTCTCCATCCCGAAAGATAAAAAGATCATTGCGATCTTTTACTTCCTCAAGTCCACTGTTCTTCATTTCAAATACAGCGATATCTCCCACCGCTCCAAATCGATTCTTAACTGAGCGAATGATTCGGTAGTAATTTAATTTATCGCCTTCAAAGTAGAGAACTGTATCAACAAGGTGTTCCAAAACTTTTGGTCCGGCAATTAAGCCTTCCTTAGTGATATGACCGATCAAGAAGACGGGAATAGATAATCTCTTAGCTGCTTCCATGAAGCTTTGTGTACTTTCTCTGAGTTGGGTAACAGTCCCAGCTTGGTTCACTAATGCTTCTTTCTGGACAGTTTGTATAGAATCTATAAAGACCAAAGATGGTTCTAGTTGCTCCATCATTTGCACGATATTTTCCACATAGGATTCTGAAGAGAGAAGTATCCTATCAGTATCAATTCCCATACGTTTTGCACGCAGTCCAATCTGTCCCGAAGATTCTTCTCCAGAGACGTAAAGGATCTTGGAACTTGGAGCTAAATTCTTGGCAACCTCGAGAATTAAGGTTGATTTACCTACACCTGGCTCACCACCGATTAAAACAATGCTACCTGGAACAATACCTCCACCTAATACTAAATCAAGTTCCGAGAAACCCGTTGCGATTCTTTTGAACTTTTCTTCAGAAACTTGGTTGATAGGAATCGGCATCTCATACCTAGCAGGGCTTAGTATTGCCTGTTTCTTTTCTGAAAATTTAGTACCAGAACCTGTTTCTTCATCTATAGTGTTCCAAGATTCACAAGACGGACATTTACCTGACCATCTAGGGAAGCTCTCACCGCAGGAACTGCAGATAAATATTTTACTAGGGGATTTCTTCTTCATTAATTAATTATTTCTAAGATCAGGGATTCAATGCTCAAAAATATCTTTCATTTCTAAAATATCTAATTCTACAAGCGTTGGCAAAAATTGAAAACACTTATCAGCATAGTCCAATCTACCTTCCCTATCTAACATATCTGTTAGAATATGCTTGAGAGCAATTAAGTAGCGGACATCATTGGCAGCATACTCCAATTGTTCTTTGGTTAGAATTTTCTTTCCCCAATCAGAAGATTGTTTTCCCTTATCCATAAGTTCATCAAAAAATTCCTTAACCAATTCCTTCAGTCCATGTCTGTCGGTGTAGGTTCTTGCGAGCTTACTTGCTATCTTAGTGCAAAATACAGAATTCGTTTTGATTCCAAGTCTCGCACTCAAAAAGGTTAAATCCATTCTACCGAAATGAAATATTTTCGTTATCTTAGGATTTTCAAATAATGCTTGTATGTTGGCTGCTTCTTTTTGACCAGGAAGAATTTGGACTAAGGATGCTTTGTTTTTTGAATCACAAATTTGAATTACGCATAACCTATCTCTTCTAGGATTCAAGCCCATCATTTCACAATCAATCGCTAAATGATCATCTTTAGCGTATTCCTGGTATAATTCAGATGATAAATCAGCTTGGAAAAGTTCTGGCCGTATTTTACTTTGTTTTTGAGTCATAGAGATCAGTTTTTTACTTGTAATCAAGCTTTCAATAAAAATTATACAAGAATGCGAGATGCAATAATCTCTTATAGAGTATTTGACCAAGAATTTTCATCCACAATTAAGAATTTAAATGAAGCAGTTAGTCTATCAGATTGCAATAAGTTTCAGGGGACTATTACGTCCTCAGCTAAGACGAAAAATAAATTTCTCCAAACCAACTTTACTTGGATTGATGATAAAAGACCGCCTATCGGTTTTCACCTTGAAACGATACAATATTCTTTAAATGAATTCCTACCAACCGAATCTGAATTTAAAATTTTCCAACATGGCTACCAATCTTGGAGCTATTCTGCCAGCTACGGAGCACAGGCTAAGGATGTCTCTCCAAGATTAGAATTTTTAAGATATTCCCAAGAGAATTATTATTCAAATCACAATGGAGTTCCAGGTAATTTTCTTTCAGAAAGCTTTACCTGTCTTTATTCTAAATCAAATAACTCTGGTTTATTGGTTGGTGTATCTAAAGAAAGTGATCCTGGTGTAAGAATTTCTACCCAGCTAACAGAGGAAGGTCGAGTGGAAGGTCTGTCTGCAATACTGGACTACCACTGCACACCAAACCTAAAGCCAAAGTCAAAGATTCCAAGTCCAGAATTAGTTATTATACCTTTTAAGGGTGAACCAGAGCCAATTATTGCTCAGTATTTTGATCTTTTTGCAAAAAATACTACAATACCTGAATTAAACAAAAAAGTTCCAACTGGCTGGTGTTCTTGGTACTACTACTATACAGGAATTTCTGATAAAATAATTTTAGAGAACCTAAGAGCAATTAAGGAAAAGAAACTTCCTATCCAGTTTTTTCAAGTAGATGATGGATACCAGAGAACTATTGGCGACTGGTTGGTAACAAATGATAAATTTTCATTTGGTATGAAAGCTGTCGCAGATGAAATCAAAAAGGAAGGCTACCAGCCTGGGATTTGGCTTGCTCCTTTTTTAGTTCGAAAGGACTCAGAGTTCTTTCAGAGATATCCTGAGGCTGTTCTTAAAGATGAGTCGGGTGAACCGGTTCCTGTGCTATGGAATCCACTTTGGGGAAAAGGATATACCTATTGTTTGGACCTTACCCATCCAAGATCCAAAGAATTTCTTATTAAAGTATTTAAAACGATCACTAAGGAATGGGGTTATCCCTATTTAAAATTAGACTTTCTTTATGCAGGTTTAATGCCTGGGCATGTTTACGATCCGAGTCTAACACCTCAAATGCGGTATAAAGAAGCGCTTCAATTGATTCGTAAAGTTGTTGGCAAAGACACCTTTCTTCTCGGTTGTGGAGCTCCTATTTTTCCTTCCGTTGGTTATTTCCAAGGAATGAGAATCTCCTGTGATGTAGCGCCATTTTGGAAACCACAATTAATAAGAAGATTACTTCGAGATAAAAATGCTCTTTCCGCACAAAAAGCTCTAGTAAATGATCTTACAAGATCTTCCATGCATCGTAAATTCTGGTTCAATGATCCTGATTGCCTCTTAGTTGGGAAAAAGAAAAATTCCATGACAAGCAAACAAACGCGCATTATGGCATCAGTCATGGCTGTTTCTGGTGGCATGCTTTTGGTCAGTGATGATATGACCAATTTGCCAGAGGAAAGATTAAACCTTCTCCAAAAGACAATTCAACTTTCTAGACTTTGCCAGTCTAAATCACCCTTACCTTTAGGAATTTTTGAGAATGAATTTCCAGAAGCTTTGTACAATCCGAATGGTATTCTGGGAGTTTGGAATCCAAGCTCAAAGAAGAAAACAATTGTAGTAAAAGTTCCCGTTCAACCTAAAAATTTAGAATGGATTAATTTTTGGTCAGAAAAGGCTGAAGATTCTGCTCTTTGGAATCAAGAAGATAGAACTTTAAGTCTAGAATTAGAAGCTTTTGGATCTGTTGTTTTTAACACAGGAAACTAAAAAAAGTTTGACCCTTTCCTGAAAACAATCACTCTAGAATAAAATTATTTGGAGAAAATTATGAAGTCATTGATGAAAGTTTCTATTTCCTTACTTTTAGCATTTGCTATTGGTAATTGTACTACAATATCTAACTCGTTAGATTCTGCTAGTGCATCATTAAGTAAATCTATGAGTGATGCATTGAATTCTATTTCAGGATCAGCAAGCTCCTTAAGTCGCTCGTCTAAGGGTACAGCTGATGAAGCTACTAGATATGAATCAGATGTTGAAGTTCTTGTCTCCTTATCAGCTCAAAATGAAGATCAAATTTCTCATCTTGACAAAGATCTACAAAGAATTGCTTACAGAAATGGAATCGTAGATTGGAAAGAATACAGAGGAACTTATACTTCTATAGGATCTGGTCTGAAAATGGCTGGATATAGTAAATCTGAGTTAGAAACTGTCCTAGCTCCTTTTGAAAATCGTCCAGAAATTCGTTCAGCGATTTTAGAAGGCTACGGAATCTAAATTCCTTAAGGCAAATTGTTTTTGAATATTTTGTGAATTCAAAACTTTTTGCCACCTACTTCCTTTTTCTCTTCTTTACTTTAAGTTCCCTTCAATCTCAAAATCTCGATTATTTCGAATACATCTATGTAAATGCCAATTCAGGTCAGTCCAGTGGAGGACATTCTGCAATTAAATTCGGAAATTGGGTATACCACTTCCAATACTATCCTGACAAAATATTCCATTTAGTGAGAGATCCTTGGTTCGACTTTAGATACACATACAATGTAATGGAAAACCGTTCTCTTCATCTAACAAAAGTGCAACCATCCAAAGATGTAGTTAAGAAATTAGAGCGTGGATTTAATACATATTATATAGTTCAAGAAAAACATTTAAACAATGTGGAACTTATTCAAAGAGAAATTGAATTCCAATCTTTATTTCGAAATCATAAACTTAAGAATTTTAAAATCAAAAGCCTCGGATATTTTTCAAAATATAATTCTAAATCCAATGCTTATAATAAAATCCAGGATAAAATCAATTCAAAATTAGGTACAAACTTTTTAGTCAGAAGCCAGAATCAAATCAATCAAGAATTCTGGAATATCCAAGCTACCGATTTGAAATTAAATATTCCAAGTCTTGATAGTAAATCATTCTATTCATTACCTGAGCTAATGCATGAAAAATATGAAAAAGCAGTACAACAACTTTCTCTTATTACAATTTTAGAAAATAAACTAAGCCTTAAGAAAACCAGTTTGATTAAATTTCCTAAAAATAAAGATCTCCAGCCAAAGGAAATCGAATTAAATCTATACAGAGAATTCCTGAATCAACTAGAAGATAGACTAATCTATCAACTAGAAAATAAGGATGGAAATCCTAACTGGGCAGAAGATTGTCTCATTACCTTGGCAAGCTACCTTGTAGTCTTTGAGTCGATTGAGCAAAAGACTTTTATTTTTCTTGATACACTACCGAATAATGAAGAGCAAGTCAATTGGCAAATTGAAAACGACGCATTGAAGTTAGCAATAGATACATTTCCTTTATTTTCTAATCTGCGAAAAGAAATCTTTGAAGATACAAAAGAAATTTATATGCAAAACTTTATTGAACTTCAAGATTCTGCCAACCGTTGGATTGAAATACAAAAAGCAACTTCCTTAGAAAGAGCAATACGCAATACTCCAAATAGAACATTACCACAAAAGTATTCAGAAGCATGGATAAGTCTCCCTTTCATAAATTCAATCGAGTTGCCTAAAAATTCAATAGATGAACTTCAAAGAAAATTAGAATCTTATTCATCAAGACTTAATGAGATTTATCCTTACCATCTGATTTTCCAAAATTGCACTTCAGAAATTTTTGTAAAGATCTCTGAAATATATTCTCAAGATACTAAAAAAATCCAATCTGATTTAGGTAAAGATATTAATCCCAATACTTCTCTAGCTTTTATTCCATTCTATTCAAGCTATGATGTAAGAAAAAATTATAAATCCAAATCTATTTCTGAAATACTTTCCTATCGAAGAAAGTATGTTTCAAAAAGATTAGAAAAAGAAAATAAATGGTGGATAGAATACCAAGAAGATTTTACTCCTAGCTCGACCATTTATAAAAGAAATGAAAATGATCATTACTTTTTATTCTTTACGGATGATACATTTTATCTTAGACCAATTTATGGAATCTTTAATCTAGGCACTGGACTTACCCAGACTTTGTTCGGAATACCAATGGTAGTTTTAGATAAAGGAGACAATTTAAAGAAAGGACTTGATGGAATTTTTTTTAGTATGCCTGAATTGATATTCTTCAATATCAGAAAAGGTAGTTTCTATAGAACTACAATCTCGGAGCTGGATGAAAATTTTCCTGATTATACAATGGAGCCTATTCATGAATAGAATAATCTTTTTATCAGTACCATTCTTGGTTAATATACTTCTGGCTACCTTTACAGAATACTGGGGATATTATGATAACAAAACTTATGTTATTTTAGGCTCTAGTTTAGTAATTCTTAGTTTAATTTTATCGAGAAAGCAAGATAATTACTTAAATCAATTTTTAAATTTCATTAATAACACATCCTTAATAAACTTTCTTCCCTATTTCTATGCCTTTATTCTAATTCTCTTTATCATCTATCCTATACGAAATCTCAACTATGGAGACGGAATTATACTTTTAGAAAATTCGTATCTAGAAGGTAGCTTATTTGGATTTCAAATAACACTAGATGAATTCTTAGAAGGATTTTTACACTCTTTCCTGATAAATAGATTTCAAAGTAGTTTTGAAATCTACCGTTGGTTTAGCACTTTCGCTGGATTTCTATTTTTGACATTATGCATTTATATTATTTATAAAGAAAAACGAACTAATATCGAAGGTTTATTATTAATTGCAACAGGTTCGATACTTTTATTCTTTGGATACGCAGAAAATTATACACTAGTTAGTCTTTTTATTTTAGGTTTCATCTATATTTTATATAAATGGATGAAGGATCAAAAAGAAGATTCTTCCATTTATTGGATTGCTATGTTAGCAGCTTTAGGAGCTTTATTCCATTTAGTTTTTGGATATTTAGCCTTCAGTCTTGCTTATTACACTTACATAAAATCGAAGAAAAGATCTTTCTTAGTAAATACAATCATATCAATATTAATGGCTGGCTCTTTGATTGGATTAGTGTTTATTTATTTTCTTTTCTTTTCCGATCCAATAGCATCCACAACTCAGACTCATGTAATGTCCCAACCATTTTATCCACTACGTAAAATAATTTCAACACGTCACTTCCTTGATATTTTAGGAAATCTTTGGTTCACAAGTAGTTTTGCTTTAATATTTATATCAATGGCATACTATCTTGATAAATTAAAATTTAAATTGTTTTGCTCTCATCAAGAGATAAAAATTATTCTTTTAGCAATTTTCGGATTCCTATTGCACTCAATCATCTTCAATCCCGTATTGAATTATCCTGCAGACTGGGACCTAATGAGTTTTTATTCTCTTCCGCTCATATTTCTCTGTTTTCTTTACTATCCACAGATTCCAAATAAAAATTTACTTTTACCTATCATTTTATATTTTATAGGATTTTATATTTCAACAGCTATAACTCTCTCCAAAAACCCTATAGATTTAGAGCATACATATCGTGAAGATATGAAGATTGCAGAAATATATGTAAAGGAAAACATAACAAAATACAATTCAATAAATAGATACAAGAAAAAAGATTATTTAAAATTAGATTATTTTCTTTTTAAATCACAATCAAAACTTGAATATATAAACCATAAGGAAAAAAGAGAACTCCTTAAAGAAAATCTTTCTTATAAAAGTGAATTAGACACTAATTTGAAGGAACCAACAGAGAGATTCAATAAAGAATGGATAAAAAAATATTATATTAAATTAACAGATTATCATTATAGATATCTTAAAGCTCTAGAAGAAGATAAGAAATATCGTCTTGGAACATTGTAGAACCCTTCTGAGATCCAATAAAGGAACGAATAGAGTCGTCCATCTCATCCAATTTAGATTTCGAATTTTTATGAACAAGGTTCAACTGGGATAATAAAGGGCTTTGAAGGCTATTCAATAAGCCATCACTATAAATTAGCATAACATCACCCTCTTGAAAGCTCATCTCATGATTAATAAAATCAATATCAGACATGATTCCCAATAAATGACCTGATCTTTCACCTAATAGTTGGTAATCCGATCTATCATTAGGATAAAAAACTGGAAAAGGATGTCCGCCTCGCGAATAATTTATCTTTTTATACTTCGTATTAATAATCATAACTACAGCAGTCATGCTATGTGTACCAATGTCATAACATAATTCTTTATTCATTTTTTCTAAGTACATAGAGGGGTTCATTTCTTTATTCTTGGCAAGATCCCGAACAAGATTACTCATTAATAATGCAATTAAACCTGAAGTAACTCCATGATCTTCTATATCACCTAATAAGACTAAGACGTTATTTTCGTCCAATGGTAGAACATGATAATAATCTCCAGATACAAATAAAGCAGGATGTATGTCACCCAAAACTCTAAATGGAATATCTTGAGGAATATTGAAAACTTTAGATTGAAGCTTGGAGGCAAGTCGAAGATCACGTAATATTGATTCATCGTTAGACTCTTTATCTTTAAGTATAGAATAAAAATGATAAGCTCGCTCTATAGCGGATTTTACTGAATCTAAATTAAATGGCTTAAGTAAGAAATCTGTTGCTCGATTACTTAAAGAGGAAACCACAGTTTGAATTTCTCTCTCGCCTGTCATCATTAGAACTTGGCTCATAGGATTCTTACTTTTGATTTTAGCTAAGATTTCCAATCCAGAAATTGTTGGAAAATTAACATCTAAGAGAATGATAGGATTTCGTTCTCTAGAGTAATATTCTAATCCTTGGTGAGGGTTTGTAAAATATACACAATAATATCCTAGGCTTTGGATGATAACTTCAAGAGTCTCACAAATCGAATCATCGTCATCGATTACAAGGATTTCAGGTTTAATAGAATTAGATTCTGACATTATTTAATTATTCTAAACTTACATTTAGCTTTAGATTCTTTCACCTTACGGAAGTAATCTTCATTGAAAATTGTAGATTCTAAAAAGGGATCTACACAAGTCAACATCTCACCGTAAAACCAATCGAATAATTCTCCAGCTTCATCATCCCATCGTAGTCTTTTCTGATGAATTGCATTGCTGAGTTCTCGAACTCTTTTTGAAATGGATAATTCTATTAAGGCACGAAATTGCCCTTCTTTTTCAGGGTCTATATATTTAAAATTATTACGAAAGAGAACTGCATCATGAAAATATTCAGGAATATTAAAAACTCCATGTGCACCTAATTTTTTAGTAAGAAGTCGTATAAATTCCGTTATCTCAACAAATATCGCAAGTCCAGGATATTCTTGCCCGTAAAAAAGTTGTTTAGAATATTGACCTGGTACGAATTTAATATTTTGTGTTAACAACCAATCAATGTAAACCATCTTAAATGATTCTGATTTGTCATTAAAAGCAAAATCTGAATATTTTAAACGAATATGAACGAGTATTTCACCATTCAATGTCTTGACAAAGATTCTATTGTCTAAGAGAGAAAGAACATTTATTTCAATATTAAATGTAGAGTATCCTCTACTATGAAGCATGGAGATAAGGCCACTTTCTTCCATCAAACTGAGAATCTCAGTTTTAGAAAATTTACCAAAGACCATATCGTCAGGAGTTAGAGATGTATTGAGTTCTTTGGACAGGTCAACCATGGCAAGATCAGATAAATCTAACCATTCATTAGAATCAGAACGTTTATCTGAGTTCGTAAATATTCCCACTCATTCCCCTTTCATTCGGAAAATACCTTAACAGAATTGTAATGTATACAAACTGTATCATCAGGGTCTTTTGCATAACCACCTGCTGTCACAATTACACTCGATACGTCACATTCAAGAGAAAAATCACGTATCTTTCTATCCCTTTCCTTAAGTCCATTCATTGAAATTTTTAATTCTCCAAGAGAATCATCTTCATAAGGATCAGCGCCTGCTAAATAAAAAATAATATCTGGTTTAAAATTTGATTTAATCTTGATTAGAGATTCATCTAGAATTTTTAAATATTCTTTATCTTTGATACCTGGTTCCAAAGAATAATCTAAACTAGATTCTTCTTTTTTTGGATATATATTTCCTTGGTGCATTGAGAAGGTAAAAACATTTGGATCATCTTGAAAAATAAATGAAGTTCCATTTCCTTGGTGAAGATCTAAATCAATTATGAGAACCTTTTTTCCTGGATTATCTAATAGATACATTTTCGTTGCGATTGCTACATCATTAAGATAACAAAATCCCTCAGCTCTATCTGGAAATGAATGGTGGTAACCTCCGCCTATATTAAAGCAAAAATTATAATCATTGCTATATTTCATAGCTTGGATAGTTCCACCCACACCAAATAAAAAAGAATCAATAATTGATCTTGTGAGTGGAAGTTCTGAATACATTGTTCGAAAAGTATGTTCATAAGAAAACAAATCATCCAAATAAGAATTGGTATGAACTAAATCCAAGTCTTCCATATTAGCTCTATCTGGCGTTAGTATTTCTATATCTTTCAATTTGCTGTCACTCTTAATTCTATCATAGATTAAGGAATATTTTTGAGCAGGAAAAACATGACGCCCTAAATCAAGATTATAAAAGGGACTGTAGATTATGACAGAATTCTTAGTTTTCACAGTTAAGAACAGATTTCGCCATAATTACTAAGAATCAACCTAAAATTGTAATAACTTTGTTGTATCCCTTCTATTTCCTTCTTGCAATCCATATACGAATTCATATATTGAGCCTATGCCTGATGTAAAAGAACAAAAATTAGGAAAAAGAACTAAAATCGTCTGTACAATAGGTCCTGCAACTTCTACAAAAGAGCAAATCCTATCATTAATTCAAGCAGGCATGGATATTGCTCGAATAAACTTTTCTCATTCCACCCAAGACAATCATGAAAAAACCTATGATCTTATTAGAGAATGTGAACAAGAATCTGGCAAACCGATTGGTATTCTTGCAGATCTACAAGGTCCCAAGATCCGCACTGGAAAACTTAAAGAAGACAGCCTTGAATTAACGAATGGAACCAAGATCACTATTAACAACCAAGCAGACTTTATGGGTAGTATTGATGAGATAGGATGTACCTATGCTAATCTTATTTTAGATTTAGAAGTCGGACATAAGGTTCTAGTTGATGATGGTAAATTAGTTTTTAAAGTTGAATCAGTTGATCGAAAAGAAAATAAAGCTGTGCTTGAAATAATCGTAGGTGGCACACTTAAAAATAATAAAGGAATCAACCTTCCCGGAACCCCGATTTCGGCACCTGCTCTTACTGAAAAAGATATTTCCGATTTAAAATTTGCCTTAAACTTAGGCGTAGATTTCATTGCATTGAGTTTCGTTAGACGAGCTGCTGACTTAAATTTAGCTCGTAATTTCATGAAAGATTCATATACAGGTTTGATTGCAAAAATCGAAAGACCAGAAGCTATAGAGAATATTGAAGAAATAATTGAATCTTGTGATGGGATCATGATAGCGAGAGGGGATTTAGGTGTTGAGATGGAGACGGAAATAGTTCCGATTCTACAGAAAGAAATCATTCGTAAACTCAATATTAAAGGTAAACCAGTTATAACTGCAACTCAAATGCTTGAATCTATGATAGATAATCCAAGACCGACGCGTGCTGAGGCTTCCGATGTGGCTAATGCAGTTATGGATGGAACTGATGCTGTTATGCTTTCAGGTGAATCCGCATCTGGTAAATTTCCAATCGAATCTGCGGACATAATGTCCAAAATAATCCAAGCTACTGAATCTTCTTTTGTATGGAATGACATACAGAGAAAAGGAGAATTTTGGGAATCAGAGAAAAGTCGAACAGCACTAGGCACAGCAACCGAACAGATTGCACGGCAAATAAATGCTAAAGCTATTATTAATTTTACAAGATCTGGTTATTCTGCCTTACTTTCTTCAGAATTTAGACCAAATGTTCCTATTTATTCATTTACTCCCTTTTTAATGACGGCAAGAAAGATGAAACTCTATTGGGGAGTTGAACCCTTTGTTATGCCTATGATGGATAAATTTCCAGATATGATAGCATTTATGAATCGTACATTAAAGTCAGGTGGTTATATTAAAGAAGGTGATACAGTAGTAATTCTTTCGGGAGCGCCAGGATCAGTTGCTCAAACAGTTGATTTCATTCAGATCTATACAGTAAAATAATATGGTTACGAATTATACAATAGATAACGATGGATATTTAAAAGGGAATGGAATCATTCCCTATTTATTAAAAGAAACAGATGATCCTATTACCGTAGAAAATATTTTTAATGAAATGTTGCGTGATGTTAGAAGATTACATGATGTATACATTCTCACTATGTCAGATGATGGCAAAATTACAGGACGTGAAAGATTCCAAATTTGTAGAGAATTAGACAATCTACTTGGAGATTTAATTTTACTAAGAGTTCTCGTCTCAGGAAATAGGAATTTCTTCGACCTAACAATTGGCTTAAATAATCAATTCATAACCTTCAAAATTCTTAAACAAAGATGGGAAGCTGAAGGAAATTTGGGTAAAATTAAAAAATTAAATTTCAAAAAATTTAAGTTCTGGTTAACAAAATATTTTTCAGTTCGATTGAATAGATTTGTAAGCTTTATGCAACCTAAACTAAAATTAGCTAGTATACAAGAAGTTGATAAAATGCTAATGCATTCCTACCTAGATAAAATTATTCTTAGCACTATCATTTCTAGAAATGATATATTTTCTGCAAGAATATCTTAATAAATAACTTATAGTCTATTTCCATTTTTTAGAATCGGCAATAAATTCTTTAGTAATTTCAGATAAAGCGCTATCCCAACCAACAACCAATGCTTCCGGTGATTCATTTTTCATTGCTATGGTTCGCTTATAATTTTTCCTCCAGACTGGTTTGTAGCTGGCTTCTCTATCATCAAAAACACGAATCTGCATCTCAAGCATTGATTGTGGTTTACTGGAATCTCTAAAATCACCGTATAACTGATTTACGTCAACTTCAATGTAATGACTAGCTTCGATACGTGAACTCATATCAGTTGCGGACTTAAATGCACTGCTTCCATCCAAATAACGAATAAATTCTTCCGCTAAATTTTGCTGAGGACTAATAAGAAATTCATTATAAAAATCGGATTCATATTTAGTTTCTGATCTTCTATATACAAAACTTTTATCAGAAAATTTACTCGAAACATTCACTTTTCTCAATTTGACTACCCATTCAGAGGATATTGATCTAATAATTATTGAGTTAGATGGCTTTTTAATTTCAATTAGGAAAGATTTTTTCTCAGGATAATCCTTATTAAAAGAAATACAAGAAGACAGTGATAATATAGATAAAAATAGAAAGGAGGTGAAAAAGTTCTTAATAAAAAAAAGTTTCATAATTTATTTCCAAATTTGAGATTTAGCAGGTGGTTCTCCAAAGAGTATCATAGATGGGTATTTTTTAGCATTGCCTGTAACTTCTTTGAGGTCTTGGGAAGCTGTTCGCAAATTTTCAACTGCCACTCCAATATCGTTTTGATTGGAAGAAAGAATCGTATCCAACCTTTTTGTAGTCGTATTCAATTGACTAAGTGCCTGATCTAATTTCTTAGGAGCATTTTTCATTTCAGGAGTAGCAAGTATCGCGTTCAATTCACGATTCGTTTTACGAAGTTCTGCGATTAAAACGGTTCCCTCACTTGTCAGCTCACCTAGCTTAGCTTTCTCAACCTCAGAATTTACAGTTAGAATTAAAGTATTTAGATTTAATATTAAGCCACGTATATCTGTAGATTCTAATTTATCAAAGAAGGTATCTAAGGAGGCACTCAATCGGGAGATCGTACTAGGAGCTGAAGGAATATAATGATACTTAGGCTGCCAAGTTATTGGCAATGGAGGATTCTTATCAGGTGATAAATAATCGACTTCAAGATAGGCAGTCCCAGTCAAACCCTGGGAGGAAAGCCTTACTCTAAGACCCTGCTTTATCATTTGCTTAATGGCCTGGTCAATTTGAGTTAGTGGCAGTGCTTTAACTATGCCTGGTATTGACATTTTAATATATACATATCTTCCGTATTGGTAGGCATTGTTTTGGCCATCATTGTCTTCATTAAGCGCATACTCATTTTGTATAAAACTTATTTCATCAACAGAACCAATTTTTACTCCCCTATGCTTTACTGCGGAACCAACATCTAGCCCTTGCACAGATTCGTCGAGATAGCTCTCCATATATACATTCTTACGAAAAATAGATCCAACTCCCAATATGATGACAAATGTTACAAAAATAGAAATTGCAGCTAAAACAAAAATTCCTACCTTAAAATAATTTGAACCTTGTTTCATTTAGCTCCCATCCTGCTTTTCTTAGATTTCTTATCAAGTTCATTTTTCTCAGTTGGTATTCGGTTGAAAAAACGCACAACAAAATCAATATTGGAATGATCTTTTAGATCTTCAGGTGATCCATCTGCTATGATCCCTTTTGTTTCTTTATCAAGTACAATCACCCTATCTGCTATTGTAAAAATGCTAGCTAATTCATGGGTAACGATAACAAATGTTACACCGAGAGATCTGGAGAGACGAATGATTAAATGATCTAGTTCAACTGAGGTAATTGGATCAAGTCCTGCTGATGGCTCGTCGAGAAATAAAATTCCAGGATCCATTGCCATTGCTCTTGCTATAGCTGCTCTTTTTTTCATACCACCAGAAAGTTCTGAAGGCATATGGTCTGCAAAATTATCCAATCCCACCATCTTCAGTTTCATTCTAGCAATTGTATTCATTGCGTCCAAAGGTAATTTAGTAAATTCTTCTAAGGGCAAACGAACATTTTCGATTAAAGTCATGGAACCAAATAAGGCAGACTGCTGGTACATCACTCCAAATTTATTTAAGATTTTTAATCTTTCTTTAGGATTTGCTTCCCAGAGGTTTTCATTATCAATAAATATTTTCCCAGCGAGTGGAGGATTTAAACCGATCAGGTTCTTAAGTATTGTTGATTTACCACTTCCTGAACCTCCCAGGATTCCAAAGATTTCTCCCTTTCGCACATCAAAGCTGATGTTATCCATAATAACAACATTTCCATATCCGCTAGTAAGATTTCTTACTTGGATGATGGGTTCACCAAATTCGGAGTGATTGGATTCCTGGATTTTTTCCTGAGATTTATTCTTCTTCATATTCCTAAGTAAAAATATGCAACACTGAACACTCCGTCCAGAACGGCTACATAAATAATTCCACCTACCACTGCTTTGGTGGTTGATTCTCCAACGGCTCCAGCACCAGTTGTAGTCCGAAGTCCTTCATAACAACCAATACTCCCTACTACCAAACCAAAAACTACAGACTTTACTAAGCCTCCGATCAAATCAATAGCACTCACTGCCGAAACAATTTGATTTGTAAAGGTAACTAGAGGATATCCAAAACTAATTAGAACCAAGGCTCCTCCAACTAATCCAAGTAAATTGAATACCATAGTCAGAAGTGGAGTCATAAGAGTAGAAGCAATGATTCTTGGTATAACTAAAAATTGAACAGGAGAAAGACCCATAGTTGTAAGAGCATCCACTTCTTCGCTTACCTTCATAGTTCCCAGTTCCGCTGCATAGGCAGAACCAGATCGACCAGCTAGTATGAAGGCTGTCATGAGAGGACCAAGTTCACGAAAGAGGGAAAGTCCAACTAGGTTTGCTACAAAAATTTCTGCACCAAACTTTCTCATTGGGATGGCTGACTGAAATGACATGATTAGGCCAAGTAAAAATCCAATAAGAGCGATGATAATCCAAGCATTTACTCCTGTCTTCTCAGCAGATGAAAAAGCATCCTTCCAACGAACTGATCTAGGATTAAGGATAGAATGTCCTATTGCATAGGTTAGCTCTCCAATAAATGCAATAAAACTATGAGTATTCGAAACGGAATCAACAAATTTTTTCCCAATTTCAGCAGTTGGTTTATCTATCAGTTCTGAGAAAAAACTTTTTTCCTCCCATTTCTCCCGAATTTGAACAGATGTGGAAAGATCGTATAAATAGGTAAATTCCTCTTTGAGTCCACGAAGCATAAATTCAGCTTCTTTATTTTCTTGTAGAAGCTTCCACTGTTGCAAAAGAGCGATGCCCGAGGCATCACATGATTCTAATTGGGAAGCATCAATGACTAATCTAATTGGATTTCTGAGATTTAATTCTAAAAGAGTGGAATTCCAAAGCTTGGGCACAGTGGAAATTTGTAAATCGCCCACTAGCTTTAATTCGGCAGTATTGCCAGAGTATTGAAAAACTGCCGATACATGGGGTTCAGCCATGTTTCTAGGAAAACTCTTATCCCTTGTCTAGCAAGAAGAAAGTTTTCTGAGCTTAAAATTTTGAAATATTTTTCTAATCCGACATAAATTGTTTAATGAAAACCAGAAATCCCCCGAATCTATAAACGAGGTATCAGAATGTTTGAGAAAACCCACTTTATGAAAACCCAAGACCTACTGCATAGAGGGATGAATGCATCCGTAACTCGCAGAAAGGTTCTTTCTGATAATATTGCAAATGTGGACGTGCCCCACTTCAAAAGATCTGAATTAGTTTTTGAATCAATGATACAGAGAGCACTCGAATCGGAAAAAATTGAAAAGGAAAAAGCGGTTCCTACAAAGATTTCTAGCGATAAGCATTTTGAATTTTTTAAGCCACTTGATTATACAGAATTACAACCGAAGGTTAATATCGATTATCTAACAACTGTGAGAGCTGATGGGAACAATGTTGACATTGAGAAGGAAATGGTCGATTCTACTCAAAACCAAATGACATATATGCTTTTGGTAGAAAGACTCAACCAAAATAACCGACTTATGATGCAGATGATGAGATCTGGTTCATAATTAATAAATTATTTATAAAATTTAGCTAATATGAAAGTTCTGATAAAAAAAATTAATTTTTAAGGGAAAAAGCAAAATGGGAATGTACAATAGTATTAATATTTCATCTACTGGCTTATCAGCCCAAAGACTTCGAATGGATGTTGTATCGAATAACATTGCGAATGCAACAACCACCAGAAATGCAAATGGGGATGGACCCTTTCGAAGAGATAGAGTTATCATGACACCAATGAATCTTAGAACAAGATGGAAGTCTCCACTCTACCCTTTTGGATTATCTCCAGGAGAGGGCAAAGGTGTGAAAGTCATGAAGATAGAAAAAGACATGACTCCACTTCGATTGGTATACGATCCAACCCATCCTGATTCTATACAGATTGGGCCTAAGCAAGGATACGTAGAAATGCCAAACGTAAATATTGTGACTGAGATGACGGATATGATTTCCGCATCACGTTCTTATGAGGCGAATGTTCAAATGATCAATGGTTCCAAAGCAATGATCAATAAAGCAATGGAGATAGGTAGAGCTTAATGGAAATCGATAAATCTTTTTTTAACAACACAACATATTGGACACATGAGCCAGGTAAATCATTTGGTCTTAGACCGGAAGGCGATAATGTCAATGTCAATCGAACTGATGACAGACATTATGGAAAAATCAACCCCGCCGTTTCTCCAGATGATATTGCAGGAACTTTCGGATCAGTTCTGAAGAAAGCCTTTGAAGAAGTGAACGACCAACAAGTTGTAGCAGACGAAATGACACAAAAGTTAGTGTATGATCCTAACTCTGTCGACGTCCATGATGTTATGATCTCTGCGGAAAAAGCTCGTATGTCCCTAACCTTTACTAAGACTATGGCAGATGGATTCATCAGAGCATACAGAGAATTAACATCACTTAGATAGTATCTAAATCTGGATTTTTCCAAATATCTATACATATGAGAGTATACCTCAATTAATAAGATGATTTGGAAAGGTTCTGAGTATTCCAAATTTCTTAATGTTACCTAAAATTATAATCCCAAATATATTTAATGATTTTGACAGAGATGGATTAACAATTTTCCATTGTTGGGACAAATCTATTTATAACTTATCCTTAATTTAGAATAATATATAGAATATTTCCTTAATAGATACTATGGCACATTCTCTTCAATACCTAATGATATGTATGTATTATTTTTACTTAAATACTGAGCATTTATCCATTGCATTGATCTTGGGATATCACTCAAGCGTACCTCATCGATGATCCCACTATAATATCCTTTTAAAGGCTCGTTGAATCTAGCTCCAAGACCTATTTCTTCATTCAAACCATTCGCAAGTAAGCCTGTTTGATTATAAGTAGAAGTATATTTTAAATTATTCCTAAATACTGTATAACTACCATTATTCCATGATAAGGCAAGATGATTTAAGCTAAAAACCGGAATATCAAATGTGGAATCTCCAGCACAAGAGTCGGTAAAGCTATTTCCTAATCCTACGTATAATCTTGAATTACTTAAAGGTAAGCAACCAATTGCACTGGTATTATAAATACTCATTTTCAATCGATTATTAGAAAAAGACTCTGGAGTTGAAGAATGGGAAAAAAGATTCCAAACATCGCCTGAACTAAGAAAACCATAGAATGGTAATATCGTCATCTCAATTGTTCCCCTAATTGTTCCCTCTGAGAGAATGTTTGAGGGAAGTCTCAGACAGTTAGTTGAACCATTGAAAGATCTGGATATACCAAAAAGGAAGTTATTAATACTAGGCGCTGTTTCTATTGAACCAAATGATCCATTTGTTAAGCCATCACATGCAGAAAGCGTATTATTGTTATTAGTTGAATCTGAAAAATCCAACAGATGATATACTGCTTTGTAATTAGAATCCCAGGCCGATTTACCCAAATCCAAAGCTGTTGCTGAAGGATTCCCATAATACATCCAAATAAAGCTTGTGCTTGAATTAGCTGGGATTCGTGGAACTTTAACCCAAAAGTATGAAAGTCCCCCATGAGCCCAAGTGTCTATTTCGAAATCTAATCTAAATGTACCCGTAGATTCAGAAAAGCGTATATCAGATCCATCTAGATTGGTATTCGCATAATTAAAAGAAGAATCAATCGATACTAGTATGGGGAAATCAATTAGATCTTCAGTCTGTGAAGAATTATCTATTGTAAGCTTTATCCTTTTAGTCCATAAACTCAAATCTATAGGAATTAAATTAGCTTCTGTCTCATCAGTATTACTTGAATTATTATCAGCTGAATTTCCTGAACTACTTAGTAAAGAAGTTAGCAGCAAGGTATTATCTAGTGCTGGATTATCCAATAAGCAATTAAAATGAATTAATAAAGAAATGGCTGATAAAATGAAGTGAAAAATAGGATTTTTTTCTTTGCTATAACTCATAATCACCAACCTAGTTAAAATATTTTCAATAAAATCTAAAATCGCAAGGAAAAATTAACTTCCGAATAAAATTCATTCATTTGATAAAAATCATTTCTTGAAAAATCTAACGAATAATTAAACAATTCTGATTCTTCATATTCTTTGAAGTATGTAATATTTAAGTAATTTACTGTATAAACCAGTCCTAAAGTCAGAATGGAAAAAGTATTGATTCTCTTTTGTTTATAGTATTCCTTATAGGAAGGAGATTGTCCCAAAAACCGTTAGGAATCAATTAGGCGGATATAGATATATTCATCTCTTAAAAGTTTTCTTCAATTACTTTTTTATTGGCTATATAAT
>JAACWH010000075.1 GCA_009991425.1 Leptospira sp. | reverse complement strand
ACGACTCAGAGCAACAGTTAACTTTCATTTATATGGACACGCAATCCATCTCATTAGGAAAAATATCTGCGAAAGGAATATTTCTCCAAGCACTACCCGAAGCCTCTGAATCAGATAAAGTAAAAATACAATCTTTCGCTGAGGCAAATTTGAATCGAGAGATTATGAGCGATAAATCTATAGAGGAAATTGCGAAAGAACTTCCTATAATCTTCCAAGAAGAAGTAAAGATTTTAGATACCGATAAACCACATCATCTTTGTGATTGTTCCAGAATGAAAATCTCTCAAGTTTTAATTTCCTTAGGAGAAAAGGAAGTAGAAGACATCTTGCGTGAACAAGGGAAGATAGAAGTTGAATGTGAATTTTGCAAGAGTATCTATAATTTTAATGATGAAGATGTAGTGAAACTTTTTCCAAAAGAATGAGATCTTTCTCTAATATTAAATTAGAAAATTACAAACCTATCTTTGAAGCGATTCAAAAAAAATATTTGAATCAAGACACTACCACTATCATTACACTCTCAGGAGAAATGGGAGCTGGAAAAACTACTTTCACTCGGCAATTTCTTCAATATTTAGGAACGCAGGATATTGTAAATTCTCCGACTTTTTCACTTTTAAATGAATACAAACTTTTAAACGGAAAAGAGATTTTCCATTTCGATTTATACCGATTACAGAATAGTTCCGAAATCGATGAATTGGGCTTTGATGCAATATGGGGAAAACAAGGAATCAGTATAATCGAGTGGTGGCAAAAAGCTGATGAGATAATTCCTTATCCAAGAGTTCATATTGAAATAACATTAGAAAGTTCAGAGACGAGAAAACTTACAATTGAAAGAATGGAAGAAGAACCATGAATCTTTTGTATTTCGATACTTCCACTGATTGGATTACTGTCCAGATTTGGAATCTATCAAATAAAGAACTTTTATATAACTTCAAGGAATCTTGCCCAAGAGAAGCTTCTTATCGATTAACAACAGAAATTAAAAAGTCCTTAGTTCATTTACAAAACTTCAAACCTGATTTAATAGTTATCGCTAAGGGACCAGGTTCATTTACAGGAATACGCATAGCAGTAACAACTGCAAGAAATTTATCCCAACTTTGGAATATACCTTGTTATGGTATAGATACTTTAGAAGTATATTTGGATTATTATACACAAATTATGAAAATAGATACTTGCCTAGTTGCTATTGATGGTAAGATGAAAAAATATTTTGTGCGTTTCAAAGATGCGATGAAAACAACAAACACCCAAGATTTAACTCTCTTGGAAATGATAGATAAATATCTTAAAAATCAAGATCCTAATTTTACAATCATTAGTAATATAAGTATGGATATACAAACTAAAGTTCTGGATATAAATGAAAATTATCCAGATCTTAAAGGAATCATACTTTCCGAAAAATTAGATTTCCTTCTAGACAGCAGTATATCTAAAGAATACAATTATACAAATCTAATTCCCAATTATATGAGGGGAACCTATGTCGATTAAAAAACCAAAACGAAATCACAACAAACCAGACCTACACAGTAGAAACAACAGATCACAGAGCTCTGATAATTTTTCATTCTATAGAAAAATTATCGATTTTTTTATTATTAAGGCAGGACAAAGTACAACTCGTACTGAATTAATACAAAAATTTGCTAATGATGAACCAGTAAAAATTAAAAAAGAAGAAAACCCTAATACTAAAAAGAAATCCATTAAAGGCAATAGTAATAAGAAAAATGAAAGAAAAACCAAAAAGCTAGAATGGATTGAAAATCTTCTATTTCTATTTGAAACGGAGGGTTTGCTTAAAATGGAAAAAAAATCAATCTCAATCAAGAGACCTTTTTCTTTAGTAGGGAAGATATCTTTAAGTTCTAAAGGTGATGGGTTCGTTAAACTTGCAAGTGGCAATGAAGCCTTTATACCTGGCAGCAAAACCGATACTGCTATGGCTGGTGATTCTGTCGAAATTTCACCTATAGGTTTAGGTCGAAAAGATCGTATGGAAGCCGAAGTTCTACGAATCCATAAACGTGGAAGAGTTCTTTACCGTATGAAAGTCAGAGAAATTGAAGATAAATTTATCTTTGGTAAATTTCTTGATATGACTGGTGAAGAGAAAGAAGGCTTGCTTCTTAAAAAATCTCTACTCATTGATAACATAAAAAATATCAAAATCGACGACGTTCTCATAGTTAAAATGAAAGATATAGATTCCAATGAACCAAACCTTTACGAAGTTAGTTTTGTAAGATTTGAATCTGATTCAAAAGAAGATCCAGATTTTCTAAGGGTTATGATGAAATACAATTTTCATCAGAATCATCCTGATCATATTTCTATAGATTATCCTGAAGAAGTTACTGCTAAGACGGTCAGTGATTGGAAGAAAAGAAAAGACCTTACTAAATTGTATGCTGTCACCATTGATGGAGCAACTGCAAAAGATTTTGATGATGCAATTTCATTTGTAATTGAAGATAAGAAAATTCGTTTTTGGGTTCATATTGCGGACGTTTCCTACTATGTACGACAAGGAACGGCCTTGGATGATGAAGCTTATGAACGAGCTACTTCAGTTTACCTTTCTAATAGAGTTATTCCTATGCTTCCTCCTGTTCTATCTGAAAATCTTTGTAGCCTTGTATCAAAAACGAATAGATTGGCTTTTACAGCTGAGATGGAAGCAGATTTTGATGGAAAAATCACTTCAGCAAAATTTTATAAATCCGTTATAAATGTAGATCAGCGTTATACTTATGAAATGGCTGAAGATGAAATACTTCAAAATGATCCTAAAAATTGGATGGTTCAACTCAATACATTTGCAAAAGCTTTACGAAAGAAGCGTATGGAATCGGGAAGAGTTGATTTGAATCTGAAAGAAAGCATTATGGAAATAGGTAAAAACTTTACACCTGTTTCTATTCAAAATAAGGAACGATTACAAAGTCATATTTTAATTGAAGAAATGATGCTTTCAGCTAACACAAAAGTGGCAGAATTTTTACGAAAGAAGAAGGCACCTACTTTAAATAGAATTCATGAAGTAATGGATAGTGAGAAATTAGAAGCTTTAAATGCTTTTTTAAAATTGAATTCTATGAATATTCAAATAAAAAATGCAGATTATGGAAATATTAAAAAGGTACTTGATGAATTGCATGAGAAACCATTAGAAAAGGTTTTCAATTATTTATTGCTTCGTAGTTTTATGCAAGCTTACTATGGACCAGAATATTTGGGACATTGGGGATTAGGATTTCAAGATTACTGTCATTTTACATCCCCCATACGTAGATATCCGGATTTGATTGTCCATAGAGTTTTGCAATCTGTCTTAATTGGTGAATCTCTTCCTTATACTTTTGAAAATTTAAAATCTATGGGAATCCATACCTCAGAAGAAGAAAGAAAAGCATCTGATGCAGAAAGAGATATATTCAAACTAAAAGCATGCAGATATCTTGAATCTACTCATAAAACGAAGTTCACTGCCCATATAACAGGTTACAAACCCACTATGGTTTTTGTAGAATTAGATGATCCAATGATGGAAGCTACCTTACCTAAAACATTTTTTACTAATGAATTCGAATTGGTTGGAAGAAACGCTTTCACTTTTTATTCGAAGAAGTATTCTAAAGATTTTGTGATTGGTCAAAAGCTCGAAGTAGAACTTGATAAAATCGATTACGAAGATATAAAAGTATATGTTAAACTAATTAAATTTTAATAGTTATTAATATCAGATCTTTTAAGCACTTTTGAGAAAAATTTCTTATTATTAACTTGAATAGCCTCTATGGACTTTTGAATCTGAAAAATCGAAATATTATATTTTTCCATAACTTCTTTGTTGAGTGAGATTTGACCTGTAGTGTAGAAATTAACTAGATTTTCTTTTTTACGAACTCCTGGAGGTAGTAAAAATTGTATTTCTTCAATGAGCTCATCATAAGAGTAGAAGTGTCCGCCAGTAAATTCCATCCTTGGCCCAGCTCCATGGTCAGCTGTTAATACGATAGCAAAATCATCATTAAAGTTTTTCTCTAGAAAATTGAGAATTTCACCAATTTGCCTATCTGTTTCTTCCAATACGATTCTAGATTCTTCACTTTCCCAACCATGGGTATGGCCAACAGCATCGACTGCCTTAAATGTTATATAAACCAAGTCAGTTTCTTGGTCATTGTGCAGACCCTTATCTACAATTTCTGTTTGGATAACTGATTGAAGCATCTCTGATTCTAATATAGATTCTAGTGGACTGCCCACTATTTTATAGAAACTTTTTTCTATATTTTTAAAATCTATATCTAATTCTTTCCAATAAGAATTAATTTCTTGTCTGGTAAAATAATTATTAATTCTAAATTTTTTCGTGATTTCAGGTAATGCATATTGTTGCTGACTAGTAACCCATGATAAATCTTTTTTGGAAAGCCAATATACAAAATCCTTATCAGGTTCTAAATCAGTTTCTTTATTTAAATCAATTGAAGGAAGATAATCTTTTCCATGTCCAGCCATACCTATAGAAGCTCTAACAGCATAACATTGACTAATGATTACAGGCTTATTTTTTCTGTATAAATCCCAAACATCTGCTAAAGATTCTATCTCCATTTGGTTGGGATTCATTGAAATATTCGATTTTTCATAGACTGGAATTTTGTTAATCTTTCCATTTTCAATAGGAAATATGCGGTCATTTCCTATAATTTTATGTTGTTTAGGATAACCACCTGTCCCTATTCCGACATGGCCTACTGCTGTATGTGCATCTATATGACCTACAGTAGCATGAGGGAAATAAGATCCATTTTGGAATATTTTTTTGATATTAGGATAAGAATATTTATGAGAGTTATATAATTCCATACCGCCTTGGTCTATTACAATAAATAAAACCAATTCAGGCTTTTTAGATTGGTTTGTTTGTTGCAGTAAAATCTCATTTATTGGATTCTCTCTAGAACCAATAGGTATAGGAGATTGAATCAGGCTAGCAATCGTAGGAACTATATGTTGTTGATGAATGTATTTTTGAAATATATTAGATTTAAAATATTTTGGTCCGTAAAAAACGATAGGTATCTTCCTATCATAGCTATAATGAGTAGAATGAGAAATCCCATATCCGTTTAAAATAATAGTTCCATTTTCTTCAGAAAAATATTTATGATTTTCTTTTTCAAATTCATTCCAAGACCTATCGTATCTTTTTAGTTCTTCAATAACTTTTGCTTTAGTAAAGTGACTTGGTTTTCTTTCTAAAATCCATTTTTCATCTAAATAATTGTATCTATGAGGAATTAAGATTAAATCTATTTCTGGCAGTAAGGAATTTCGAACTGCTTCTATATATAGTTCATCTTCCTTAAAATGACAGTTTGAGAAGATACTTGATAAGATAATAGCTATTGCAAAAGTGAATTTCATGTCGGAATCTAAATCTCCATTTCTACGCTATCTTAGTAAACTGATTTATCTTTTCTTTTTTTTCAATTTGATGAATTGTTTCACTACCAAAGCTCCGTCTATTATTGAGTCAATTTTCCTACCTGAATCTGTTCAAATCTCATTTTCTGCTGTAGGTGATCTTATGGTTCATAGCACTCAATTGAATGCAAATTTTGATAAAGTTACTAAAAAATACAATTTTCACCAATCTTTCGAGTTTGTAGAACCAATCCTGCAAAATGCTGATATCAATTTCGCAAATTTAGAGACTACTTTAACAAATGATCCTAAAGAATATTCTGGTTATCCAGAATTTGGTTCACCGAATGAATATGCTTATGCAATCAAAGATTCCCATTTTAATATTTTATCCACTGCAAATAATCATTCAGTAGATAAAGGTGCAAAAGGGATAAATAATACCATTGAAACTTTGAATAAATTAGGAATTTCTCATCTTGGTACATATTTAGATAAAGAAGATTATCAAAAGCGAAGAGATTTCATATTAAATATAGAAGGTTATAAAATTTTTATATATAACTACACTTATGGAACCAATGGTCTATCTGTCCCTGAACCGAACATTGTCCGAATCATTGAAGAAGAATTAATTACTGAAGATTTATTAAGAGCTAGGGAAATGGGTGCAGATTGTATTATCGTTTCATATCATTATGGAGGTGAATACTTACGAGAGCCAGATAAGAATCAAAAATTTTGGGTAGATATAGCAGTTCAAAATGGTGCAGATATTGTATTGGGTGGACACCCGCATGTTTTACAAAAGTTTGAACAAAAATCAATAACTGATAAATTTGGAGATAACAAATCAAGGTTAATTATTTACTCAATGGGGAATTTTCTATCTGGGCAACGATATCCTCATACTGACGGAGGAGCGATTTTCCAATGGAATTTGAATATGGAAAAGCAAGATATTTATTCTAACAAAAAAACTTTGAATTCTATTGAAAACCTTCGTTATGTTCCTACTTGGGTATATCCAAATATTAAAGGAAAAGGAAATAAATTTGCAATACTGCCAGCCACAAAGTATTTCGATAGATCATTAAAGGAAAAAAGTAGTGCACTTCATCCTATGGAAGTTGATACTAGATCTAAAAGAGTTATGAAATATTTTCTTAAAAATACTATCGAACTACTCGGTGACTCTTTAGTCGACTTTTGAAAATAGTCTCCTACTCGTTACAAAACGATCAACCCACCATTTTTCGCTTAAACCTTGAATCACAACTCCTCTTGTAGAAGAAGCATGAGAAAACTGACCTCCTCCTAAAGCTAAACCAACATGAGTTATCTTCGTTTGATTTTTGGAAGCTGAAAAAAATACCAAATCTCCAGCCTTTATTCCTGCTCTGGTAACACTTGTTCCAACTTGCGCTTGATGACGAGCTGTTCTAGGTAACTCACTTCTTGGAACAGAAATTAATGGATCAGTAAAAACTCCTAGTGTAAATCCCGAACAATCTGTACCTTTTTTGGTTCCTCCTCCATAAACGTATTTTGTTCCTAACCATCCATCAACAACATGAATGAGATTTTTCTTTTTAAGATTCTTCCAGTTTGATGGAGGTATAATTGAATTTGACTCAA
>JAACWH010000053.1 GCA_009991425.1 Leptospira sp. | reverse complement strand
TACCTAGTGCGTTAAGGATTATAAAATTAGCAATTGTGAAATTAGAGAGGAAAATCCTATGAATCAAAGAAAACCAAAAGAATGGATTGTAAATGATTCCAATAAAAAAGAAGAACTCACTCGTTATCCTTATGGTGATTTCGAACTTGGAAACCGATGGTCTACCGTCCTGGAGAAAAAATAAATGAATAAAGCTATATTATTATTTATTTTTTCTGTTACCGTAATCTTTGCAACAGATACACAAGATCTAGAAAAAGTTAAACAAAAGATAGAGTATCACAATAGTGGATTCATGAAAGGAAATTTAATAACATCATTAGAAGATGATTGGTTAAAAATAACAAATTATTATATAAATGGTGAATCTTTTAAAAATAGACTCAAAGAACCAGATCGTTTAGAATCTATTGAAAAATGGGGTGATCGTCGGCGATGGTTTGTGAGCAATTGGCAAGGAAAACAACCAGCAATTTATGTGTCGGCTGATTATGTTCCAGCATTTTACAATAATTCTATTCAAAAAGATAAGAAACCTAGCACCGATTTAAAGGACTATTTTGATTTTTATTTCAAGAATTACTGTGAGTTTGATGGAAAGATTGACACCCGTTATGCGCGTATAAAAAAGATGAAGCTCACCTACTACGATGCACCTTATACAGCTGTCAATAATATGATGAATATCAAAATTGTTGGTAAATTTAAAAAAATTATTAGCTATGATATAGAGCTCAAAGAAGAGGATAAGATCATCGATGCAATGCAGACCTATCATCCGCTCAAACCGACTACCTTATTTGGGAATATTTTTGCAATCCAATTGAAGGTGTTAGAAGTCTATCCTGGAGAGAAGAATATGCCTCTCTGCACTTCCGATTATTATATGGGACGCAAAGGTTGGGGAAGCTATGAGGAGATTTTAAAACAGATAGATGAGTTGCCGGAATTGAAAGGGAAGCGGAATCCGTATTGAAAAGCTATCAGTGAGATAGGCCGAGATTCAGAAATTTTCCGATCAATTTGGCACGAGTCGTGCCAAATTCACACTAGATCACATTATAATTGTTAGGCTTTTGTGTATTTTAAATTCCTCTATGTTAGGTTTTTAAGAGCATCCCCTTAATAGATTCTATCTTAATTCACATCTCATCCTGACGATATGCTTTAGCCTATTGCAGGATGAAACCTACAGCAATAATATCATATAACGATTGCTAATTTGTACACCAGATCAAAGTTTCTGAACCAAGGAATATCCACCTTCACCACGGGATTTATCCCGTGGTGAAGAAATCAAAAACTAATCTATTGTACGAAATGTCCGTTATGTTGAAAGGGAATCATATAATCAGAAAAATGTAAGTGAGCCATTGCCATCTTTTGCAAGCAAGCCATGGATGGCTTGCCTCGGCATTTGGAGCACGGATGCGGAACATGCCGACGAAAGAAGGCAAGGCGAACTTTCCCTGCACCCCGGATCGAGCGAGCGTTGCCGTCGACGGAGAGCCGGAAATGGTGCCCAAAATTTATAAATAGAGATCATTTTCGCATCAAGAAATATGGTCAAAAGTATAGATGGTAGATCCTAGAAAATTAATTCTCGAAAAAATCAAGAATCTGACTGATGAGCCTGGCTGCTATCTTTGGAAAGATGCCAAGGGTGAAGTCATTTATGTCGGCAAGGCAATTCGTCTCCCATCACGAATTCGTAGTTATCTCAATCCTAATATTGCCGATGTCAAAACTCGGCATCTTCAAATAGAGATTGCAGATTTAGATTGGATTGTAACAGGCACGGAGGTGGAAGCCCTCATTTTAGAATCCACTTTAATTAAGAAATACAATCCTAAATACAATGTTCGCCTAAAGGATGATAAACGTTATCCTTTTATCTGTGTATCCACTTCGGAAAAGTTTCCCATGGTTTTTCTATCTCGTCGCCCAAGGGCAAATGGTGATAGATACTTTGGCCCTTACACGGATTCCAGGGCAGCAAGAGATGCCTTACAAATACTGCATAAAATATTTCCTATTCGAAAGACCAAGCTGAAACTTCCTTTAGCAAAATCACAGCGACCTTGCTTGAATTTTCATATCGGAAGATGCCTGGGACCTTGTCAGGGAAATGTGCTGGAGTCGGATTATAAAGAAATGATAGACCGTGTCGTTCAATTCTTGGAAGGGAAAAAGGATGTACTCATTGATAACCTGCGCAGTCGAATGTTAGACTATTCAGAGAAAATGGATTTTGAGACGGCAGCTCACTACCGTGATATTTTGTCCCGAGTGGAAAAGGTTCGCGAGAAGCAAACTGTTGTCAGTGTGGAAGGCGGTGATGAGGACATTGTGTCTTTTGCAAAAAGAGAAAACGAGGGACAGATTGTACTTCTTGAGGTCAGAGCAGGAAGGCTGGAAGGGAAGAAGACTTTTCCATTCACAGGCTTGAATGATTCCTCCAACCAAGAATTACTGGAAGCCTTCCTTAGAGATTATTATTTGAATGCAAGCTTTGTTCCAAGGACTATCTATCTTCCTGAGGCAGCTAAGGATGGAATCAATGCTCTAATGGAATATTTGCAAAAGCAATTGGGTTTCGTTCCTAAGATTAAAGTTCCAGCTCTGGGAAAGAAACGTTCTCTGATTAATATTGCTCAAAAAAACGCGGAACTCGCGCTTACCGAAAGGCTTCTTGCCACTAAGCTTCGTGATCAGACGACAGCCTTGCAGGAATTAAAAGAGAATTTAAAATTAAATGAGATTCCCCAGGTGATAGAATGCTATGATATTTCTCATATCCAAGGTTTTGAACCAGTTGCATCTGGTGTGATGTTTGTGGATGGAAAACCATATAAGCCTGGTTACAGACACTATAAAATACGAGGTCATGAGGGCATCAATGACCCAGGCATGATGCATGAGGTAATAGGTAGAAGGTTGCAAAGACTATTGAATGAGGATGAGGCAATGCCCGATTTGATTGTCATTGATGGAGGGCCAACACAGTTGAACCGTGCCTGTGAGATTGCCATTGCTTTGGATATTCCCAACCTCCCCATGGTTGGTCTTGCCAAAAAGCGCGAAGAAATTTATTTCCCAGGTGAGAAAGAGCCTTATACTTTTCCCATAAATTCACCTAGCATGAGACTTCTTAGAAATCTGCGGGATGAAGCCCATAGATTTGGAGTTACCTACCACCGTTTACGTAGGATTAAAGCAGAACTCAAGACATTGTTGGATGAAATTCCAGACATCGGAGCAGTTAGGCGAAGATCCATCCTTAAATACTTCCAAGGTCGAAAGAAAATCCAAGATGCCAAATGGGAAGAACTGGTTCAAATCGATGGGATAGGGGAAGCCACTGCCCATAAAATCATCAACTACATAAAAAATAAAAAGCTAGCAGTGAAATAAAGAATTAAGCCTTTCTAAAATATTAAAAAGTTATAAATAAGAAAAAGTTTCGAAAATTAAAAAGCGGATTCAACCTATAAGCACAACAAAATGACAGGTTGAATCCGCTAATTTTATTTAATGTTTCGAAATATTTTGATTTCGTCTTTTCAGAATTCCCATTTCTTGATCTGTATTTTTTATTTTCAATCCTAGAAAAAAAATCTCCCACAGCCACTATTTCAGACATAGAAAGCTGAGGGAAGATCATGCAACAAAGAAAAATTTACAGTAAATTAGCATTCAGCTTTGTCTTCAAATTCAGATTTTCATTTTATAAATTAAAATATTTTACGATCCTATTACTTTCTTTGTTCATTCAAATCAACTGTAAGAACAAAGACGATACGGTAATTTTGCCATTAGATATTGAGAAAAAAGAACTCATTCGTTTGACTTATGCCTTAGATGATCCAAGTCAAGAAAGCAAGTATCTACAGCCAGTTTTTGAAATTGAAGGTGAAGATTTCTGCTTTCATTCACGTTCTATAGGTACGAAAGATCTTGGGCCAAGGCTAAGTATCTGTTTGGATAAATATCCATCTAACAAAAGCATACTAGATGAGGTAACTCTTGCCTTTGAGAATCCTTTACAAGCACAATCTTATCCTGATTTTTTGATCCAATCTTCAGAAGAGGAAATACGTATCGATTTTCCAACAGAATCTTCGATTGTGAAGGAGTGGAAGAAAGTTCCTCCTTTGAATTGGATTTTATCGGATGATAGTTTAAGAAACCGGATAAATGAAAACAGAACCGTCTGGATGGATGCTAGCTTATCCTCTTTAGCGAAGTCTTACTCACTACCTTACTGGAATTATGTTGAGGGAAATTCTTGTTATTTTCTGATCCGTTCTTGGAACTTGGATGTTTCTAAAACAGCTAGGCGCTTTCTTAGAATCAGTCTGCCCTGTGATTTCATTTCACCTAAAATTCGTCAGTTTATAGAATCTGCCAATACACGGAATGAAAAGTTTCGTGCAGAATGTATCCAAGATGTCCCTGTAATCCAAGAAGTATTTCAAAGCACGAGTTCAAGGCTGAATCGTTTTCTTGAATGGAAGAATGCCTCCGAGTTTACCATTTGTCTTGATGAAATTAAATTCATAAATTCTAAAACAGGTGAAACTGAGAATGTGCTTTGGGATAATAATGACTTAGGTTTTCTTTTCCCACGAAGTCATCTTTTATTTATTCATGCGGATTCAGATTTGGAGGGAAAGATATTACCAGATACTTTTCCTTGGTTAGAAGTTTTTAAAAAGGAGCAAAGCTTTCTAATCAAACAGGGGATCAGTGAGGTCGAAATATTTTCAACTATCGAATCGAATATCAAAGCTTATAAGGAAGAGGATGAATATTTTTCCCAGGATTTCTATAAGCTAGGCTGTGCAGATCAAAAATTTATTTATACTTCTTCAGAAAAAATTTGTGCAACACCTGGGTATTCATTTATGGAAAAAGAAGATTCTGGAAGATACTGTCGACCTATTGATGTTCAACTAACGGAAATCCAAGCTAAAGGTATACTGGATTCCAAGGGGAATTCGTTTACTCAAGACAGGTTTCTTGAATTTCAAATTCGAACTAAGGACGGAAAGGCGAGCTGTGATATTTCCGCCTTACTTCTGAAAGTAGGAACAGATTCTTTCCCTCTGAGTGCTCAAGAAATGATATTATCTAATGGAGATATTTTTCTTGTTAGTTTAAGTGATAAACTTAAAGAGCAAAGAAATGTGATCCCAAGAAGTTTGAGCCGTTTGAAATGGGAGTCAGAAATAGTTCTTCAGGATCTTAGGAATAAAGAACTAGATAAAATATTTCGAACTTTAATGGAGTCTCAATTTGTTGAATTCGACTCGAAAGGTACTCTGTATTCCTTAGAATGGAGGGGAGAATTTCTTGGTAGAGATTTATTTCTCCATCATAGAAAAGTCATTCAGCAAAATTTACCTTCTTCCTCGACCTCACAAAATTCCAGTCCAGGTATGGTTGTAGATCCAAGGAACTTAAGTCTCGAAAATTTCCCAATACCAAATCCTCTAGTAATAGATTCAAGTCATGCTGTGCAACTAACCGAATTATTGTGGTCTGGTTCCTATTCTGAGTCAATCTCAATACTTGATGATAGGTTCGTAGAATGGAAAAGTGAAAGCTTAGATTCTGATTCTCTTTTGCTCGAATTGGAATTCCCAGGCTATCCTAGTAGATCTCAGTCCTATTTAATTCCCAATCAGATGGGAATTCATACACTTTCTAAGAAAGAACTCCAATGTTTTCCTAAGAGTAATAATCTTTTCCACAAAGATTTTGCTCTCTACCACAGCGATACGAAACTACGGCTGATTGATCCAATAAGCTTAGGTTTGCTAGATGAGATAGAAATTGATACCTCGGAGTACGGAATGAACTCTACATCATCAAAGCTAAGGAGAAGCGCTGTCAAAAACCAGGGAACAAATTCTTGGCAGACCTCAGAGATTGAATCTGGGTTTTGCAAAGGACAGACCTTTGCGAGCCCAGGAGAATATCCATGAGGAATAAGTTTTTTTCATGCATTTTTCTTATCTTCTTCTTATCTTTGGAATCATTATTTGCTGAAGTTGATTTTTTCTTTGAACCTAATTTATATTCTTACCAATTCATAGAAAAGGATCTTATCCAAGGCTATCGGAATCGAAATTCTGCACAAGTCTATCGAATGGGAATTGATATTGATTTAGAAAATGAATTCGCAAGAGCAGAAGTTCAAGCAAGTTTTGTCCCCCCGATATCACTTAGTAAGGATTCGACTAAACTAAATACCAATTCACAGAACCAACCATCGGGTTCAGAGCAAACCAGTGGATTTTTTTTGGGAAGAGATGCCTATGTAGCATTTCCAATTCAAGATTTTACAGTTAATGTTGGGCGCAAAAGTTTTATCAACCAGCATCCCTTATCTCACAAAAGGTTTTCCGAATTAGATGGGACAGAGGGTCTTTCTTTAAACGTTGATGTCTGGAAAAATATTTATTGGCAGATTACACTCTGGGACAATTACCGAGGCTATCCAATTTGGGAATACAACCAAACAGAAGTTTATGGAGCTAGGGATAAAGCAGATTTAAGAAAAGGGGAAAGATCTAGGCATGGAACCAGTTTTCTGATGACTTCAGAATTTATTGATTTCACAGCTGATTTTTACTATTTGAATTTTGGAAGTTGGGGCAGGTATTCCCAAGATGATTTGAATCTGCAAAATCAGGAATCAGGTGATGGTGATTTCTACCATCGAACACGTTTGGGTTTGGTAGGTAAGTGGGAAGGATTTAGAGCGTCCACAAAAGTACATTTTGCAAGAGGTTTGGATAAAACATTTGCAGATCCCAAAAGACCAGAGAGAAGTCTGCCAATTCGTGGAGAAGCCTTGCAGCTTGAGCTTGGATATTTTTCTAAGGAGATATTTTTCTTTGTCTCAGGTTTCGTTCCCAATTCTATGCAGACTTCTACGAGTGATCAAGCAATAACTATTGGTTATGTGGGAATGGGTAATTCTCCACTCGAAGGTGCCTACCTTAGCAGATTAATGAATATTTATCCCTCAGCTTGGGTTACAGAATTTGGTTTAGAATCCATCCAAGAAAACAAAGGTCGTAGAAGTTCTTCCTTTTTAGGCAAGTGGGGAGCGGGTTACTTTTGGGAACCATTTCAAATTAGTTTATTTGTCGAAACTTTGATTCCTCGTTTGCTACAAGCAGAAGATAGAGGTGAGATTAGCTTACGAAAAATGGATTACTCCAAGCAATCTTTTTCAGAATTTACAGGACGTTTTGAATACCTGCAATCCACTTTATCAACGAAAATTCGCTTAGGTATAGAGCTTAGTTATCTTTGGACTACTAAGGAAGTCGAAATTCAAGGAACTGGTGTTAGAGTTTATGGAGGTTTCCAATTTTGATAAATAATTGCTTTAAAATTCTAATCTTACTTTCCATACTGAATGGAATCCAGTGCCAAGCATCTAAAGACAATTCAGATCTACTAGCAATTTTAGGTATTTTGCCTGAACAAAATTCTTGGAAGGCAATCTTTTCTTATCCAGGTAGATCTACTTCTATGGATAAGAGGGAGCAAGCTAAGCAAGAAATAATTTCCATCATTCGGTCTACTGAAAAGAGTTTAGAAATTCATGCCTACGGACTTACTGATGCTGATATAGTAAAAGAAATTGCCCAAGCAAGAGAAAGATATGTTTCGGTAAAGATTGTAGCTGATTCTGAGAGAAGCTATGATCTACTTAAGGCTTATAAAATTCCATATTCGATTTGGAAGGGTTCAGGCATCCACCATATCAAAGTTATACTTAGTGATAATAAAAAAATGTTTACGGGTACAGGGAACTTCACAAGCCAGGGTTTACTTACAGATTACGATGGATACTTCACTTTCAGCTTTCCGCAATCTTTTGGCCAGGATTTTTCTTCCTTAATTAATGAACGATACAACTATCCAGTGTTATCCTGGAATGGATTTTATTTTTATAATTCTCCAGACAATGGAAGGCATATCCAAAAAAGAATATTGGACGAGATTCGTAATGCCAAAAGAAGCATTCAGTACCTAATCTATTCCCATTCAGACCCACTTCTGAGCCAAGAGTTGATTCGTGCTAGCAAAAGAGGAGTTCTTGTTGAAGGAATCTATGATAGACCGATTAGTGATCAAGGGAAAATTTTGGCAACCATACTACCCCAATGGAATTCAAGAATCTATGAAGAGGAAAATGAAGATCGAATTGATGATGGTGTCTTTGGATTAGGGGGCTTGAATCACCATAAAACAATCATTATTGATGATGAGATTTTATTTTCAGGATCATATAACTTCTCTTTAAATGCGAGAGATTCTAATCGTGAAATATTTTACGAAACGAAAAACCCTTTGGTCATCCAGGAATATAGCCAGGAGTTTATCCGAGTGAAAAATTCTTCTCGCATCTACCCTGAATCTTGGACTGAATTAGAAGAACTCACCCATAAATCAAAGTATGTATTTGAATATGGAGATGGAATCTATCGAAGTTTGGGGATAAGCAGTAATTCGGAAATTGGAAATTTTCATCCGGTATCTTCTGGATTATTTGCAGGAGGACGTAAGATAGAGGATTTAATTTGGATTCAAGAAAGTAAATTGGATTTAAATTTCGAACCTACACAGCTTACCAATTTTACTACAACAGAAGACTGGGGCAAGTTTCATTCTGCCGCTGAGACTATTCAACTCTTGGCTTTAGATTCTTCCCATAGCTTGGGCTCTGTTTTTATCCTCCAGAAAGAATTAGATCTCAGACGTGCTCATCTTTGGACTTGGAACCTTGGTTGGATTAGCCAAGATCTAGTGAAACTTTCGAATAGGGAGTATCTTTGGTTGGGCAATTCTCTAAAAACTTCCAATAAGGCAGCATGGATAGTTTTGGAAAAAAATGGAGGCGATGGATATTTTTATACCTGCATCTATCAAAAAGGCAAATCACTACCAAGCGAATTGGAATTCCTATCCGACGAAAACCAGATCCAAAATAATTTAAAATTCCATAGGAAGGTAGATTCTTGTTCAGAAATATAAGATAATTGCTCTTAAAGGGTAACCCAGTAAAAATTTATAGAGTCAAAATGAATTTGGAAGAGTGGGGATTAAGATAGATGAGAAATATATATTAAAAGAATAATAACTGGCGCGGACAGGATTCGAACCTGTGGCCTTTGGGTTATGAGCCCAACGAGCTACCAGCTGCTCCACCGCGCGGTGTTAAAACCATAGTTTATTTTGGCATTTTTTTGGCAATGCAAATAATTTTCTTGTCCTTTAAATTCTAGGAAGCAAAATGGTGCTTTGATATATGTATTAGGTGGTAATCGCGTTTGAGTCAATCTGCTAATGAATTTGTAATAGAGCATTATGAGAAGAAAATCTACGATCAGAAACAACTTTTAGAAATTTCTAAAGCTCTTAACTCAACGCTGGATTATAGGTATCTAATTGATGCAATTTTAAATATTTGTCTAGCTCAACTCCAGACCTTGAATGCAGCAATGTATCTTGAGACAGAGGTTGATTCCCAGCTTTTTCGAATGGAACAAAGCTTTAAGGGTTTTGACATTGGCCCTAAAGAGCTAAATTATGAGATCCCTATGGATTCACCTTTGATTCACTTTTTAGCTGAAAAGCCGAAGGCAACACTCTTAAGTTATATACTTACGATACCTGAACTTAGCGAAGATCCTGTAGTAATTTTTTTAAAGGAACTAAATGCTGAAATAATAGTGCCTCTCAATGCTAAAGGTAGAGTGAATGGACTTCTCATTCTAGGTGAGAAAATGATACTCAGTGAATACTTAGAAGAAGAAAAAGAATTTATGACTACACTTGCTTCGCTTGCAGGAATTGCAGTGGAGAATGCTCGGCTATATGAACTGGCAACTGTTGATATGATGACTAGCTTGAAAGTCCATCATTACTTTCAAACCAAGCTTAAGGAAGAAATGGATCGTTGTCGTAAAAAGTCTACCAAGCTAACGCTTCTTTTTACAGATGTTGATAAATTCAAGGTCTTCAACGATACTTATGGCCACCAAGCCGGAGATGTGGTTCTCATTGAAGTTGCCAAGCAATTGATCGATCATGCTGGAAGGCATGATATCGCAGCACGCTACGGAGGCGAGGAATTCTGTTTAGTGATGCCTGGAGCTGATGAAGATGCTGGATTTGAAATGGGTGAAAGAATACGTAAAGCAGTTGAGGCAATGTCTGTCAAAAATCCAAATACTGGTGAAGAAATGAAAGTAACTCTCTCTGTGGGCATTTCTAGTTTTCAGACAAGCGACCGAAATAATAAAGATTTGATTGAACGAGCAGATAAGGCACTCTACCAAGCCAAACATTCTGGAAGAAATCGTACAATTTGTTATAAGCAATAATTTCAATTCAACCGACATTTAACCTAGGTAGGAGTAATGTCAATGTTGGATTCAAAAATCAAAGTTTATGACGAAAAAGAAGAATCACTTTCTGAGAAAATTCGAAACCGAGCTCTTGGTCAACAGCAATTTGACTTTTCACCATATTCTTGTTATATAGAGTATAAGCCGACTGATAAGGATACTCGAATAGAGTTTCGAGACTGTGTAATCGATTACTCTAGATGCAAGAATTCAAGATGTATCAAAAAACTTACTTAGTCTTCTTTCTAATCTTTTTCACATTCTATTGCCAAAATCAACAACGAGTTCAACAAAGAAGTATTCGTACTTTCAAGGCGAGTCCGTATATTTATAAATTTTCCCACAATCAAATCTTTCTTAAGGTCTATGTAAAATCAAGCAACTCCTATAAAGAGCCTGAGGCTCGCTGGGCCTTGCTTGATTCTGGTTCAACAGTTAATTTAATGTTAGATAATGAATTGGAAAGGAAAATTTGGGATTTAGCCTTTGAGAAAGAGTCCACTTCTTTTTCTCCAATGGAATTTCATAATCTGGGAACTGCTTTACCTAAAGATTATGATTTAGTTCTGGGTGCTCCATTTTTTCAAAGACACTGTCTTATTTTTGAATACGGAGTTCCTGTAAGTATCCAACAAAATTTAAAGAAAAAATGTTTCTCCCAGGAAGGTATAGACAATAAAGAAATACCAAATCTCATTAGCTTAGAACTTATTCCGAAAAATGGTTTGGTTCATGCAAGTGTACAAATTGGTACAAAAGAAGAATTGATGGCAATTGATACAGGATCTGGAATGAGTTCACTGCCTCTTTCTGAATTCAATGAAAGTATGCAATCCTTAAACCAGAATATACTTGTGATGGATATCCAAGGTAAAAAGAGACTTAGAAAACTTTATGTTGTTTCTAAACCGATTCAGTTGAAGCAACTTCATTTTTCTCCTGCAAAAATTTTGGATAGTGATGAAGTTTGGGATGGAAAAGAAGGCTATTCAAGCACCTTAGGCGTCGATTTTCTAAAAACATTTCGCGTTTACATCGACTTTGGGTCTAAAATATTGGGAATAGATCACAATGAATACAAGCAAGGGCAAAATCATAGTAGCAATGAGTGGGGGAGTCGATAGCGCTGTAGCAGCAGGACTTCTCATGGAAGAGGGCTACGAGGTGATAGGAGTCAATCTCCGAACTTGGGAATACGAAGCGCCGTCCTGTGATACGACCAAAAAATCATGTTGTTCTCCAGAAGATATTCGCGATGCCCGTGATGTAGGACTTTCTCTTAAGATTCCTTTTTATGTTGTAAAAATGGAAAAAATATTCGGTGAAAGAGTGATAGATCGTTTCATTGATGATTACAAATCAGGAAGAACTCCCAATCCCTGTGTGGAATGTAACACCTTCGTCAAGTTTGGTGCATTGTTTGACAAAGCCAAAACTTTGGGTATTGAGAAAATTGCAACCGGACACTATGCACAGACTCATTTTGAAGATGGAAGATGGTCTATTGCAAATGGTGTTGATATGACCAAGAACCAAGCCTATTATTTGTATGGTTTGTCCCAAGAAAATATTTCCAATACAGTATTTCCCTTAGGTGGAATGAAAAAAACAGAAGTCCGTGAGATCGCAAGAAAGATGGGACTTCCAGTCGCAGATAAACCTGAGAGCCAAGAAATTTGCTTCATCCCAGAAAATGATTACCGGAAGTTTTTAGAAAAGAAATCAGTCGATTTTACTCCTGGCTACTTCAAAATGAGTGATGGAAGAATTTTAGGGAAACACAGCGGCAAAGAAAAATTCACCATAGGCCAAAGAAAGGGTTTAGGTATTTCATGGAAGAATCCACTTTATGTTCTAGCTATCGAAGATGACGGAACGGTCTTGTTAGGCGAAGAAAATGAAACATATTGTTCTGAATTTGTTGTGGAAGATGTAACCCTACAAGGATGGAGTCCCTTCGATGAAGGAGAATCCCGATTGGGTAGAGTTCAAGTTCGCTACCGACATTCACCTATTTCTTGCAAGATTGAATTTAGAAACAATAGATATATTGTTCATCCCTTAGAAGATGTTCGTGGAGTTACGCCAGGTCAGTCCGCAGTTTTCTACGCGCTAGAGGGAAGTTATCTTTTAGGTGGTGGTATCGTAGAAAAAGGCAGTATAAAATTATCCATTCGTGAAGCACAAAATGTCGCTGATCCTATAGAGGTATAAGCCTTTTGAAAAGCAATTCCACTCTTCTAATAATTGGTGGTGGCCTACTGCAAGTTCCCATCATCCAAACAGCAAAGACTATGAAACTAAAAGTAGTAGTTGCGGATATGAATCCAGACTCTATTGGATTTCGAATTGCTGATGATAAAATTCTGATGTCAACTAAAGATGTGGAAGGTATGGTTCGTGAGGCGAAACGTTATGCGAAAGATAAGCCCATCCACGGAGTGATTACAGCTGGTACAGATGCATCTATGACGGTAGCAGCTGTCGCCAACTCACTCGATCTTCCAGGAATTCGTTTCATTGATGCGGAAGCCTGCTCGAATAAAGTTAAAATGCGCAAGCGCCTAAGAGAACACAATGTACCCATTCCAAATTTTGCAGAGGTTTGGAATATCCAAGATGCAAGAGATGCCTTAGAGTATTTGAAGTTTCCCTTAGTTATGAAACCTGCTGATAATATGGGTGCGCGAGGTGTAATCAAAATTGAAACGCGTGAAGATATACAAAATGCATTTAAACATGCTAAGAAATTTTGTCCAACTGGTGAATTGATTCTAGAGGAGTATATGAATGGGCCAGAGGTATCGGTTGATGCCCTTTCTTTTGGTGGCAAATTTAAGATCACAGGAATTGCCGATCGAATTATAGAAAGGGAACCTTATTTCATTGAGGTAGGTCATAATATGCCCTCTGCTCTACCTAAGGATACCCTGCAAGAAATCGAAAGAGTTATGTTTCAAGGAATGAAGGCACTCGGAATAAATTTGGGTGCAGGAAAGGGTGATATCAAAATCACACCAGAGGGCGTAAAAATTGGTGAGATCGCAGCGCGCTTGTCAGGTGGGTTTATGTCAGCTTTTACATATCCTCTTTCTTCTGGTGTAAATCTAAACCGTGCTGCCATACTCATTGCTATGGGGGAAGAACCTGATAATTTAGAACCTGTTTTGAATCGGGTCTCTATAGAACGCTCTCTTCTGGCCAAGCCAGGCAAACTTTTGAGTATAACTGGATTGGATGAGGCTAAAAAAATGGATGGTGTCAATGAAATCTTTATCCAATCCAATATAGGCGATATCATTAAGGAACCGACTAACAATATAGAGAAGACGGGACATGCCATTATTACATCTCTCTCACTAGAAGAATCAGAAAATATTTTTGCTAAGCTTAGGTCAACTCTCCATTTCGAAGTAGACGAAGTTTATGGTGTTACCGAAAAGGAAATGAACCAAAATGCGAGGGCAAAGTTTGGTAGAGAAGTGTGTTGGGTCTGCAAAATCTGTGATGGTTCGGATTGTGCCAGTGGTGTTCCAGGCATGGGTGGAGTGGGAGCTATGTCTAGCTTCCAAGATAATTCTATATCACTTTCTGAATACCAGATTCTACCTCAATACATTCGCTCCCATGTTGTCTCTAATATAGATACAAATTATTTAGGTTTAAATTTATCTTCCCCAATCATGGGAGCACCCATGACAGGTGCAGTCACTAATATGAATGGAACTATGACTGATCCAGAATATGCGAGAATAGTATTAAAAGGCTTCAATGAGGCTGGATCTATTGCATGGTTAGGTGACGGAGCAACTCCTGACAAATATAAAATGCTTCTACCTGAAATCCAAGCATATAAAGGACGATCTGTCCTAATTTGCAAGCCTAGAGAAGACGAGGGCTTACTTCGAGAAAGAATGCAGGAAGCGGAACTCCAAGGAGTATTCGCTATCGGAATGGATATCGATGCAGTGAATTTCAAGACCATGTCTTTGAAAAATTTAGCTAGCATAAGTCGAAGTATTAAAGACCTAGAAAAAATTCGTAAATTTACCAAGCTGCCTTTCATACTCAAAGGTATAATGAATCCAGAAGATGCAAGTTTAGCTGTTGAAGGCGGATTTGATGCTATAGTAGTTTCAAATCATGGTGGACGTGTGCTAGATGGAATGCCTGGAACAGCAAGAGTCCTGCCTAAGATAGCTGAAAGTCTTAAAGGCAAAATCCACATATCCGTGGACGGAGGCATTCGATCTGGAATGGATGTTTTTAAAATGCTAGCTTTAGGTGCAGATACCGTATTAATTGGACGTCCTATTGCAATTGCAGCAGTTGGTGCTGACTCCGCTGGAGTAAAATTCATTATTCAGAAATACAATGAAGAACTACGACAGGCTATGAGTATAACTGGTTCTGAGAATCTAAATAGCATTTCATTAAAAATGCTTTTCCGTAAGTTTGATAATTAATCTACTGTTGATATGGATAGGTTAGTAACTGATTTTGTATCGATAAATAAAGTTATAAATCTCTTATATGGACGATTACCTGTTTATTTAATTGAAGATGGTCAAGAATTTCCTGTAAAAATAATAGCAATGAAAGAAAAGGGTCTGATTATTTTTAATAATAGATCGAGTGCTTCTTCAGAAATAAATCTTTTAGTTATCCACAATGGAACCAGAATTTTAATTTCCTTTTCTAGGTTAGGTGGTGATGGCAAGGGAACTGAAATTTTAAAGCCATTGAAAATGTCTGTATCCGAAGCTAAACGAGAATCCAATAGGGTCATCTTGCAGGATAATGTTCCTAAGCTTAAAGTTTCAAATATTATCAATCAAAATGACATTCATAAAGCTATTGGATTCGAAGATAAACAAGTTGATGCAATAGTTAAAGATTATTCGCAAAAGCTCAATGCGAAATTCAAAAATGTGAATATTAATATATCGGTTAGATTAGATGGTCGCATGCGATTAATGCAGAATTATGATAAGCCTATCTATATTCCTAATCGAAATGCTGAAGGTTTCAATCATCCTAATTTTCTTCCTTTCAATGAATACATTCGTTTAGTTACTGTTTCAAAATTAAATGAACTTTTTATTTCTGAAATAACCGTTCCACTAAAATACAAAGAATATTCATCTTTGGGTTACATTCAGGTTAATTCAGAAAATGTTTTACCTTTTGAATCCTTTGAAGTCATTTCTAAAGTTGCTCATTCAATTACTAATGATATGATTGGAACTGGAGTCTTTCAAGAATCAAAAGAAGCCTGCGAGGTAAATGATTTAAGTTTAACTGGCCTATCATTTCTCCATCCACAATCTCGTCTTTTTTCTCGTTCTATGACTATGGGTGAGACTATTGTTTTCGATTTATTCCTACCCGATAAGAAGAAAATAGTATGTCGTGGAATAATTAAAAACATTAAGAACACTGAAGTAATGTTTCGAGTTGGTATCCAATTTTACAATAACACTAACTCTACTAATGAGGCTATTAAGAATTTTCTCGACAAAAACCAAGAATAAAATCCTTCCATGAGTGCTAAGATAGATGGCCAAATTGAATTTATAGAACATAAAACAATTTGCAAACACAAAACAACTGTAATAAAATACATCAGCCAAAGATTTACATATTATTCAGAGGACGAGTGGATTAATCAAATAAATTTAGGAAGAGTTTCAGTGAATGGAAGGAAGATTCATATGGATAAAGAAATTTTTCCCAATGATGAATTGCTTTGTCTATTAGAAAAAATCGATGCCAAGGAACCACCTATTGATCCCAATTATAGCATTCTTTATGATGATCAGTATTTGCTTGTTGTAAATAAATCGGGTGATATCCCTATTCACCCTGCTGGCAGATACCGGAAGAATACTCTGCTGACTATACTTGAAGCAGATATTTCGTGCAAATTGTACCCTTGCCACAGATTAGACCGAGAGACTTCTGGAATTTGCCTTTTTGCCAAGAATCCGGAAGCAGGGCAAAAGTTAGCTAAACAATTTCAAGATAGAAAGATAGAGAAAGAATACCGTGTATTTGTTTATGGCGAATTCCCCGAACAAATTGTTCTAGAAGGGCTCATTGAAACTGATCCTAATTCATTAATCCGTAAGAAAAAATTTCTAAACCAAGTAAATTTTCCATCCCAAAGTAAACAAGACTTAGATTTTGATTCTTCTCAAAGCTCTGATTCTACAAATTATTCTAATCCATTGGATTACAGAAAAATATCAGCTGAATTACAAAATAAGAAAATAGACAAAAGTTATGCGATCACAATTTTCCAAAGGCTATCTTTTAGAGAAGGGATAAGCCAAATTGCCGCTTTTCCCTTAACGGGAAGAATTCACCAAATACGCGCTAGCCTACATTCATTTGGCTTCCCGATTCTGGGAGATAAAATCTACGGAAGAGATGAGAAAGTTTTCTTGCAATTCATAGAAACTGGATGGACTAAAGAATTTCAAGAAATTTTGGGCCATAGTAGGCAGGCTCTTCATGCCTATCGATTGGAATTTCTACATCCCGTTTCTGGTGAAAAAATGAAAATAATATCTGCTTTACCTGCCGACCTTAACTTTTAGATTTCCTTATGTCACATATAATTTTGATTAGTTGTGAAGTAAACTCACACATCGTACCGACCATAGATTTATACTATGGAAGATATCATTTTAAAAAAAGAAATTTCGGATCGTCGCTTTTTTGGAGAATTTTGGACAGCTAAACAACGTCAATCGCATTCTTTACATTATGCGGTAAGTTATCGTGCTTCCTTTAAGCCGGAATTACCATCCTTTTTCTTTTCTGAGTTTTTAAATAAAAAAGCTTCAGTAGTTATAGATCCTTTTGGAGGAAGGGGAACAACTGCAATCCAAGCAAATTTAGAAGGACATTATGCAATTCATAATGATGTAAATCCTTTATCTTTATTCCTTGCAAAATCTCGGTCCCAGATTTCATCGAAAGAGGCATTGATTAAAACACTTAAATCCGTAGATGTAAGTAAAAAATCTAGTGAAGAAGAATTGGATGAAGACCTACTTGCTTTCTACCACAGAGATACTCTTCGGGAAATAAAAAATTTCCGTAACTTCTGTAATGAAAATCCATCCCCCGAAACTAATTTTCTAAAGCTTGTCACCTTGTCACGTTTGCATGGACATAGTCCTGGGTTTTTCTCTATCTATAGCTTTCCTCAGGTTTCGATTCCAGCTATACAACAAAGAAAAAATAATTTAAAGAAAGGGGTTCTGCCTGAATACCGTCCAATTATTCCAAGAATAGAATCTAAGTTAAAGAGAGATTTGGCGGATAGCCTACCTCCTTTCTATCATGAATTTTCTGGAAAGAACCAGTATTATCTTTCCAGCACAGAAAATATGGATCAAATCCCATCTGAATCAGCAGATCTTTTAGTGACCTCACCACCTTTTCTGGATAAGGTGGATTATAAAAATGATAATTGGATTCGCCATTGGTTTTTGGGTATACCTGAAGAACAGACAGATAAGATATCGATGTTTTCTTCAATTGATGAGTGGACCAATTTTATGACGAACACTTTGAAATCATCATCTAGAATTCTTAAGAATAAATCTTATCTGGTTATAGAAGTAGGCGAAGTGAAGAAAGGAAAAAATTTAATTCCTTTAGATGACTACGTTGTAGAGGCAGGTGCAAGAGCTGGTCTTACTTGGAGTAGAACTTACATCAACACACAGAAATTTACAAAGCTTTCCAATTGTTGGAAGGTATCCAATAATGAGAAAGGAACCAATTCCAACCGCTGCGTGGTTTTACAGAAAGTATAGATAGTAATTCTTTGAATGAGAATTTTTCAATAGAAATTTGCTTGCTTTCAAATACTTGACTTGATTCAGAATCCAATCATCATGGAATAATGAAGTCTATCCTTTTTTCATTTATTATGATTCTTTTATTAACTTCCTGCTCAGAGAAGTCCAATTCTAATCTTGGGAATTCTTCCTCTGATGATTCCCTTCCTATTGATATCCAAAAAATCCAAGAAGGAAATAAAGTCTTACTGCAGGTCAGTGCTCAATCTGGATTTGGAATTCAAATCGAAGTTCCTAATGTAATTAGCGTTACAGCAGAAGATGGATTGACGATAAACTCAAAAGACCTTACTTTTTCAGGTACACCCAATCCTAAGAAACCAGAATACTATTTGAATTTGAAGCCAATGGAATTAACCGTCAATGGGAATGGAAAGCTCTTACTACAAGGTAAAATTTTCTACTGTGATTTCAGTAAAAATATTTGTCTTCCAGGTAAGCTTTACCGTGAACTAAGCATTTAATTTTTAAAGTATAATTAGACCAATAACATATATTAGAGTAAATGAAAATGACATTAAATAAATACAGTCGAAAACTTACCCAAGATGAAACTCTACCAGCTTCTCAAGCAATGATCATTGGGTCAGGAGTTCCTTACGAAGATTTGAATAAGGCATTTGTTGGAATTGGAAGCACTGGTTTCGAAGGCAATCCCTGCAATATGCATTTGACTGATTTGGCAGCTATACAAAAGAAATCAGTTCAAGCAACCAATGAAATAGTGGGGCTGCTTTTCAATACAATTGGTGTGAGTGATGGAATTACAAATGGAAACGATGGTATGCGTTACTCACTTCCTTCAAGAGAAATTATAGCAGATTCAATAGAATCTATAGCTGGTGCACATTTCTATGATGGTGTTGTTTTTACAGCAGGTTGTGATAAGAACATGCCTGGAGCAATTATGGCAATGGCGAGACTCAATCGCCCATCTATTATGGTGTATGGTGGCACTATCAATGGTGGACATTACAAGGGCGAGAAGCTGAACATTGTGTCCGCATTTGAAGCCTACGGAAAGAAACTTCAAGGAAAGATTACCGAAGAAGACTACAAAGAAATTATAAAAAACTCCTGCCCTGGTCCTGGTGCCTGTGGAGGAATGTACACGGCTAATACTATGGCAACGGCTATTGAAGCTATGGGCATGAGTTTGCCGTACAGTTCGTCCTGTCCAGCAAGAAGTGAAGAGAAAAAGCGTGAATGCCAAAATGTTGGTCAATATATACTCAATCTACTTGAGAAAGATATTAAGCCAAGTGATATCATTACAGAAAAGTCCATTTCTAACGCCCTAAGGATCATTACTGTATTAGGTGGATCAACAAATGCGGTTCTCCATATGATTGCTATTGCAAGAACTATGGGTATTGAATTAAGCTTAACTGATATCCAAAAGATTACGGATACAACTCCCTTGCTTGCTGATATGAAACCAAGTGGCAAATATCTGATGGAAGATCTTTTTAAAATTGGGGGAGTTCCTGCTATAATGAAGTTCATGTTGCAAGAAGGTATGATCGATGGTTCATGCATAACAGTAACGGGCAAGACGATTGAAGAAAATCTCAGAGAACTTCCTGGACTTCCTGATGGACAAGATCTCCTGAGACCTCTATCCAACCCAGTCAAGCCAGAGGGACATATCCAAGTTCTATATGGCAATATAGCGAAGTTAGGTGCTGTTGCAAAAATCACTGGCCACGAAGGAGAGATCTTCGAAGGGAAGGCAATCTGTTTTGATAATGAGGCGGATCTCAATGCAGGGATTCATTCTGGAAAGGTGAAAGCAGGGCATGTTGTCGTAATTCGTTATGTTGGACCTAAGGGTGGTCCAGGTATGCCAGAAATGCTTAAGCCTACCTCAGCTATCATTGGAGCTGGACTGGGCGATAAAGTGGCTCTTATCACTGATGGAAGATTCTCTGGTGGAACGCATGGCTTTGTAGTCGGACATGTAACTCCTGAGGCTATGGAAGGTGGAGAGATTGCTTTGATTGAAGATGGTGATATTATTCTTATTGATTCCATCCACAATACGATTGATGCAAAAATCTCAGAAGATGATATGAATTCACGCAGATCCAAATGGAAAAAGCCACCTTACCGAGTTAGCAGTGGTTATCTTTGGAAATACATCAAGACTGTAGAGAATGCAAGTGGCGGTTGTCTGACAGATAGATAATGTATTTCAAATACATTAAATTCCATATTGTGGAGGCTTATTTGAAATGATGTCAAATAAGCTTCAAATATAAATAATTCTCAGTTGAATATGAAAGATATTATTAATATTTCTTCATCTTAACATAATTTAATAGATGTTTTTATTAAATTTAATAAAAAAATTATTTCCTAAGATAATTTTAAACATTTTGTCGATTTTTTCCATTTTTTTCCAACTAATACAAAGAATAGATTTATAAAATTAAAATTAAGAAATTAAAAAGAGTTTTTTACAAGATCAGATTATTTTGGATATTATTAAAATGCCGACATTAGATATAATAAAAGCTCTAAACGAAAATGAATTTCAACTCTTTTATCAACCACAGGTAGATCAAGAAAGGAGAATAGTAGCTGTTGAAGCATTGATTAGGTGGAATCATGTTAAGTATGGATTGATGACTCCTAATACTTTCTTACCTGCCATAAAGGAAATTGGTACCTTGAATGAAGTAAATAAATGGGTCACAGAAACCGCATGCAATACTTTAAATAGATGGGCTACTATTGATGAATTAAATGATGTAGTTATCTCAATAAATATTTCTCCTTTTCGAACAATAAAAAATGATTTTCTAGTTGATCTCTATAAAATTATACAACAAGCGAAAATCAATCCTCTTAAACTAAAGGTTGAAATTACCGAACAGAATTCTATTGCAGATCTGCAGTCAACAATGGAAGCAATGAAAAAGATGCAATCCATAGGAGTCCAATTTTCACTAGATGACTTTGGAACGGGTTATTCTTCTTTTAAACATTTACAAGAATTACCAATTCAAGAGATTAAGATTGATAGATGCTTTGTGGATGGTCTCACTAAGAATAATAGAAATTTATCTATAGTTAAATCAATAATAAATATTGGTCAAGATCTACAATTAAAAATAGTAGCTGAAGGAGTTGAGACTATCGAGCAAATGGATATCTTACTTAAATTGGGATGTAGATATTTCCAAGGATATTATTTTCATAAACCAAAATCACAGAATGAAATCGAAAGTTTTTATTCACAAAAAAATATAACTAAATTAAATTCTTTAAGATCTTTAGAAGAAATTAATTCTGATGAATGTTTAAAGTATAGTATCGATTTTTGGAAGCAGTCTTCAGTATCATTAATTTATAATGAAATCCAGAAATTATTAAAGATAGAGGATTTAGATTTTTTCTTTCTATTGCTTAATGCTAGTTCTATAACTAAAGAATATTTTATTTATTATTGTTGGTTCTTTAGTGACGGCCCTCTTTTAGATAACTTCATCAATCGAAAAGATGTACCAATTCCAATTTTGACTGAGATAATATTTGCAGGGCTCTCCATCAATGAATCATCTATGAATCCAGTTGATTACTTTTCCTTTTGGTCTGAGAAATTATCAGCTGATCAATCTTTACGTCTACTTAGCAATACAAAAGATTATAAATCGCATCCAATTTTAATAGCCTGTCTATTATCAAATCTCGACGCCAAAGCTTGGGAAGAATTTTTCACAACTTTAGTTTCAGAAGAAGCTGAAATTTATAAGTTCTTAAAATTGTTTGAAGATTTTTCTGTTTTAGAAAGGGAGAAATTATTCTCTTCAAATCAAACATTGTGTAAATATTTTAATCTACTAATAACTTTGATTAGTGGATCTGAAGAAGATCCTTTCCTCATTAATTTAAAAGAATCTATTGATAAAACATTGAAATGGGAGGGATATGCAATGGGTATGAAAGCCTCATTTTTAATTGAGAATGAAATTGATCTACCACCAAGTCTTAGAAATAGCAATAGAATCTCATGTATTATTCATGATGTAAAAAATCTTCCATCGGAAGAAAAATCAATTTTTCTAACTTATTTATACAAGCATTCAGTTATAATCGATAAACAGGAACTATTGTTGATTGAGAAAGTGTTTGAAATGCAAGATTACATGCAAGAAGAATTTTTATTATCAGGATGAAGTTAATTGAATAAGATTTTTTGCCGCCACCTTACCGAGTTAGCAGTGGTTATCTTTAGGAATACATCAAGACTGTAGAAAATGCAAGTGGCGGTTGTCTGACAGATAAATAAGGGCTAAAAACCACAACCCAAAGAATATATAGAACCAGAATTGCTAGATTTAATTCCCACAATGTTACATGTTAAGGTGCATATTTCATACAATTTTTTACATTCATTGATATCCCTAGGTGAATCGTTACATTTACTTTGAAAGTTTGTTATGGTATATAAGCATAATGCTTATAGTCCCTTATCTGGCTTTTCTTCCTCTTCTTCAAATGGAGATAACGGACTCATACAAGAAGTCATATACAAAATAAGTAGTAATAAAACTGTAATATGGTGAAAAAATATTTTCAAATCTGAATAGCCCTAATCGTTAATTATAATTAGGGGTTTTAAAAATGCTAGATTTTTTTTAAATTCGAAATTTATCCATCGGAAAGGATTTAGTAATCTCAGCTACTCCTGCTTTAACAGATTTTGCCTTTGAATCATCTCCTAAATGATCTAACAGATCACAGATTAGGTTTCCTACCTTTTTCATCTCATCTTCTTTGAGTCCCCGAGTGGTTAGCGCAGGAGTTCCAAGACGAATACCTGAAGTGATGGCAGGAGGATTTTTATCAAAAGGAATTCCATTCTTATTCACGGTGATTCCAGCATGATCCATAGCATCAGCTGCATCTTTTCCAGTCATGCCTTTAACGCTAACATCGACTAGCACCAAGTGGTTATCAGTTCCACCGGATATTACACGATAGCCACGGGAAAGAAATATTTCTGCCAATACTTTTGCATTTTTAACTACTTGGTCAATATAGTTTACAAATTCAGGTTTTAGTGCTTCTCCGAAGGCTACCGCTTTTGCAGCAATAACGTGCATTAAGGGACCACCTTGGATTCCAGGAAAGACTCTTGAGTTTAGTATTTTTTCATTTACTTCTTGAGAAAGAATAAGTCCACCCCTTGGTCCACGAAGTGTCTTATGAGTTGTAGTTGTAACATAATCACATATTCCTACAGGACTTGGGTGCGCACCAGTCGCCACCAAACCAGAAATATGTGCCATATCTGCCATAAGTTTAGCCCCGACCGAATCAGCGATATCTTTGAACTTTGCAAAATCTAAAGTTCTCGGGTAGGCAGAAGCTCCGACGATGATTAGTTTTGGTTTGGATTCTTTAGCAATTTTTGCCACCTCATCCATATCAATTCTATGGTCAGATTCTCTCACACCATAAGCAACAGGATTAAAATATCTACCACTAATATTGACTGCGGAGCCATGTGTTAGGTGGCCTCCATGGGCGAGGTTCATACCCAGGAATGTATCTCCTGGCTGAAGGCAAGCAAGGAAGACTGCCATATTTGCTTGGGCTCCTGAGTGAGGTTGGACATTTGCATATTCTGCTTTGAAAATCTTCTTAGCGCGATCAATTGCAAGCTGTTCAACGGTATCAGCATTTTCACAACCGTTGTAGTATCTTTTGCCTGGATAGCCTTCCGCATATTTATTTGTCAAAGTTGAATGGTAGGCTTCAAGAACTGCCTGTGAAACAAAATTCTCAGAGGCTATGAGTTCTAAGGAATTCTCTTGTCTCTCGTCTTCTTTTTGGATAGCGGAAAAAACTTCTGGGTCTGCTTTGGATAGGATACTCATACATCCAAGATGGATTTTGTCTCTTTAGGGAAAATTTCTTTTTTCCAGAAATCGGAAATTTTATAATCTTATGCAAGCATTCAGAAAATCATTGCCAAAAAAAATAGATCGGATTTTCTCTAGATATGGTTCAAGATCTTAAGAAAACCATCCCCCAGACCATCGAGTATGATGAGAATGATTTAAAAATTGTTTGGAAAGACGGATTTGAATCTAAATACAACCTGCTTACTCTAAGAAAATTATGCCCCTGTGCGACTTGTAGAGGCGGTCATGGTGGAAAAGTGGGACAGGCTACAGGTCATATCACAAAAGCAACAATTATCTCTTGGAATAAAGTAGGAAGGTATGCTATCAATATTCTTTGGAATGACTACCATAATACTGGAATTTTTTCCTATGACCATCTCAGAGCCTACGGCGAGGGAAAAATGGATGCCTTCGATGAATAATTGCTTTTTTTCTATCATTCTTAAAAAAATGAATGACAAAATACCTCATATTATGTCTCATAAGCCTTAGTTGAGATTATGATCCGTATTGGAGCTGTAAATGGGTGAAGGTTCCCTATCACAAGACGAAATAGACGCCCTTTTACAAGGTGCGGAAGACAGTCCTTTTGACGTAGGAGGCGGCTCTGTGTCTTCAAGCGGCGGGGCTGCTGATTCTCTTTCTCCCATCGATCGTGATATAATCTCTGATATGTTAGGACAGGCTTTTCAGACTGCTGGAAATGTTCTAGGAACTATACTCGCCAAAAACACTCGTTTTAATAATCCCTCAACTGAATCTCGAACTTCGGCAGAAATTGGCCAAGAGCTTGGCAATAAAACAGTATGCCTCTATTCACAAGTGCAAGGTGCATTTAGTGGACGAATTGCAATCATCATCGCCCAGGAGAATGCTGCAAAAATTGCTGGTCTTATGATGGGTGGAGCAGGTCCAAGTGGAGACATGGATATGGCTCAGTTGCAGACATTAAAGGATTCCTTATCTCCTATGATGGGGACAGTAACTGCACAAATAGGCATGAAGTTAGGTGGAAATTTATCTGGTTCTCCTCCTGACATAGTATTAGTGAACTCGCCTAATGATCTACGTCTACCAGATGGACAGACCTTGGTGAAGACTCAATTCAGTCTAAACATAGATTCTATTGGTTCATTCAAAGTAAGTTATATTTTATCTAGTGATAACGCCCAAGCCATTTTAGATATATCTAAAAATGGAGGAAGCATGCAATCTGGCGGTGGCATGAATGTGCCAATGCAAGGCGGCGGTGGTAACATGGGCGGTTTTGCACCTAATCAGCCACAGGTTGGAATTAAAGGAATTGGATTTCCTTCCTTGTCTACTGCAGGAGCAGCATCAGGAAATACGAATTTAAACCTTTTAATGGATGTTCAGATGGCTCTAACTGTGGAGTTAGGAAGAACTAAAATGTATATCAAAGATATCCTTGGTTTGGGTGAAGGTTCCATTATCGAATTAGACAAGTTAGCTGGTGAACCAGTGGATTTGCTTGTTAATGGAAAGCTCATTGCAAAAGGGGAAGTGGTCGTCATCGATGAAAACTTCGGTGTGCGGGTTACTGATATCGTCAGTCCTCAGGATAGAATTAAATCGGATAAAGGATAATGAAGAGGGCACTCATTCCTATTGTAATCCTAGCGCTTACATGGGGTTCTCTGTATTCTCAAGAGAAATCAGAAGATTTAGATTCCCTTCTTCAGAAAGAGTTAGGTGTTAGTCCTTCAGAAAATGCTAAAAAATCCGATACAAAATCATCTGGTTCTAGCTCAGCAACAAAAGAATCTAATCAATCTTCACAATCTGAGAAAGATGGGTCTGAGGCTTCCGATTCAAATTCAAACTTAATACAAGATCGTTATTCAGATTCGGATGATTCTTCATCTACTGCTTGGCTTCTTGTTAAAGTGATTTTAGTATTTGGTGGCTTAACAGCCGTCATGATGTTTGTTCTGAGAGTTATGACTAGAACTCGGGATTCTAGATTCCCTGTGAAGGGAGTTATGTCTGTTCTTTCTAGTCTGCCCATTGCACCTAATAAACAAATTCAAATTGTTGATGTTGCAGGTAAGCTTCTTGTATTAGGAGTGGCAGACTCTGGAGTGAATTATATAACAGAAATTACTTCTTTAGAAGATAAAAATCGTATTTTAAAATTAAAACAAGAATTTGAACCTAGTCAGGATAACTTTATGGTTACCCTTCTTGAATCTCTAAAAGATCTTTCTCCGAAATCTTTGACAACTCGATTGGATTCCAACCAGTCTGAAGCAAAATTCATAGATGATGCAGAAATGGAAGCCTTGGAACAAAAGCATAAACGCACCTTAGAAAAGTTAAAGGAAAGTAATAAAGACTTGGGAATGGATCCTGGTTTTTCTGGGGGAAAATTATGAGATCTATCAATTTTTCTAATGAAATTAAATCCTTTTGGTATTTTCTAAATAAAACGAGATCTGTTCTTTTCTTTCGATATTCAATGGGACATAATTCAGTTATGTTGAACATTAAGTCGGTAGGAAGGCTAATTAGTATTCTTCTGTTGTTGTTTTTATTCAGCCCTGTTGTTGATTCTGTAATGGAGCAGAGTGGATTTAGCCTGGGTTCAAGTATACACGCTCAGTCGACTTCCAATTCAAGAATCCCCATTCCAAATTTAAATTTTAATGTGAACGAGGCTAAGACTCCAAGAGAAACTTCGCTCTCCTTGATGGTCTTATTTTTGGTTACCATACTTTCTCTAGCACCTGCTATTGTAATGTCTGTTACATCTTTTACGAAAATAGTCATTGTCCTAGATTTCGTTAGACGAGCACTTTCTTTGCAGAATTTGCCACCTAATCAAGTAATGATGGGGCTTGCTCTTTTTATGACATTTTTTATCATGGCGCCTACCTTGGGTGAGATCAATCAAACAAGCCTGCAGCCTTTTATGGAAGGCAAGATCGATACAAATACCTTTTTCGATAAGACTATGGTTCCTCTTCGTGGTTTTATGATACGACAAATCGGAGCTGCTGGCACTAAGGATGTAGCTTTATTCTTAAAATTAGGTAAGGTAAAAAACGTAAAGTCTTACGAGGATGTTCCTTCCTACGTAATCGTTCCTGCTTTTATGCTAAGTGAAATCAAGAAAGCCTTTATCATTGGCATCTATATATTTATACCGTTTATTGTTATTGATTTAGTCGTAGCGGCTTCTCTTCTCTCTATGGGCTTAATGATGCTTCCCCCTGTGATGGTGAGTTTACCTTTTAAGATAATTTTGTTTATACTAATCGATGGCTGGAATCTGCTCGTTTATGAATTGGTTAGGAGTTATAAATGACAGAGATCGATGTTATTTCTCTAATTCGTGATGCATTAATCATAACGATTAAAATATCATCGCCTATATTAGTAACGGCCTTAGTGGTTGGTTTGTTTATCGGAATTCTTCAGACAACAACTTCTATCCAAGAGCAGACTATAGCCTTTGTTCCTAAGTTATTTGCAATTTTTGTAGTTATCATAGTTTTTGCATCTTGGATGGTTAGGACAATGATCGATTATACAAAGAATATATTTTTTATGATAGAGAAGTTTTAACAATTTATGGAGTATTTTGTAAATAACTTTCAGGTCTTCATGCTAATGTTTGCAAGGCTACTCGGTTTGTTTATGATTACTCCTGTCTTCTCATCTGAATCAATACCTGTAACACTAAGAATGATTTTATCCTTTTTGATAACTATCATCCTTTTTCCTGTATCATCTGGCTTTTTACCTGTAGTTCCAGCAGATATGCTTACCTATGGACTTTTGGTTATCTCTGAAATCATGATTGGTCTTTTAATAGGCTTTATGGTTACAATATTTTTTGCAGCCTTTCAAATGGCTGGAGATTTTTTCAATGTTCAGTTAGGTTTTGCCTATACTGAAGTCTTAGATCCAATGACTCAAGTTTCTCTACCAGTGATTTCTTCCTTAAAGAATCTAATGGCAATTCTAGTTTTTTTATCTATGGGCGCGCATCGCATGATGATCAAGAGTCTTGCTTATTCTTTTGAGAAAATTCGTATTTTAAATTTCAATCCAGAGACCAACCAAGGAATCTATAAATCTCTGGAACATGCAATCGGTGCTATGTTTGTTGTAGCTTTCAAAATTAGCTTACCTGTTCTAGGAATTTTATTTTTAGTTACTATTGCTGAAGCATTAATGGGAAAGGCTGCTCCCCAACTCAACATTTTACAGTTAAGCTTCCCAATTAAAGTTTTAATCGGACTGATTGTACTTATTTCTATTACATCTTTCATAGTTGCCCAAATGGAATCTGCATTTATGGTTTCCTTTGATAAGATAGATGAATTGTATCGGGGTTGGCCGAATTGAACCTTATAACTGATAAAGACTGGGTTTATTTTGGAACAGCTGAATGGTCAATCATCGATGACTTTCGGATCAATCTTCAATTATTTGCTGCGGAAGATGAGGGAAGAACTGAGCCTCCATCAGAACGTAAGCGAAGAGACGAAAGGGAAAAAGGTAATGTTCCAAAGTCACCTGAACTAAGTTCGGCGGTTGTTTTGTTGGCAGCTACTGTTCTGCTTTATATTATGGGTGAATTCTTTATTAGAAAATCCGCCTTATTTATGAGAAAGTATCTGCACTTTGCTAGAGATCCTGGCGAATTCAATTCAGAGAGCTTTACAATTTTGCTAAAAGAAGCCTCCTGGGATATTTTTACTATGCTTGCTCCCCTACTTGGTGTTACCTTTGTTTTTGCAGTATTAGGAAATATTTTGCAAGTTGGTCTGATGTTTGCCCCTAGAGCGATGGAATTTCGATTTGAGAGACTTACTCCAAATTTTAAAAGAGTTCTACCAACTAGACAAACTCTATTTAATCTAGGTAAGTCCTTGATGAAGGTTGCCCTCATTGGTTGGGTTAGCTATTTTATTGTATCACAAGATTTTCTTAGGATTATGCTAACAGGCGATATGGGAATTATGCAGGCTTTGGAGCTTATTTCCTTCTCAGGATTTAAGATATTTACTATAGTTGGAATTATCCTACTTGTAATCGCAGTTGCGGATTTTTATTACCAAAAGTTTGAGTTTGAAGAAAACTTGAAACAAACTCCCAGTGAAGCAAAACGTGAGATAAAAGAACAAGTCGGGGACGGAGCACTTATCGCAAGAAGAAGACAAATCATGCGTGATATTGTAAGCTCCAATATGTTACAGAATGTTCCAAAAGCTGATGTGGTAATTACCAATCCGATTCATTTTGCAGTGGCTCTCGCTTTTAATTCTTCAGTTGACGCTGCACCTAAGGTAATTGCAAAAGGGGAAGACCAACTCGCATTAACAATCAAAGACATAGCTCGTAAGAATAATATTCCTATGGTGGAAGATAGACTGCTCGCCCAACAATTGTATAAGATGGTTGAGGTGAACCAAGAAATCCCCTTTAATCTTTATCAAGCAGTTTCTATTGTATTTGTTAATCTTAGGAAATACCAATCGATGTCAGGTAGGAGATAAATATGGAAAAAAAGCCATGGTATACTAACTCAGATATCATCATCGGTACAGGTGCTTTAGCTATATTAATGATGTTAATTGTTCCTCTGCCTGGATTTATTTTAGATATTCTTTTGATTGTAAGTATCGGAGTCGGAATTATAATCTTATTAACTTCTCTGAGTGTTGCAGAAGCTATGGACTTTTCTATTTTCCCAACTCTACTTTTGATAACTACATTATATAGACTAGCACTTAACGTATCAACTACGAGACAGATTTTGAGTAAGGGAGCAGCTGTCAACTCACAGGTGATAGAGGCTTTTGGAACCTTCGTTGTCGGTGGGGAAGGCGGACTTGGTAAATATGTTGTTGGTTTTATTATCTTTATCATTCTTATCATTGTTCAGATTGTTGTTATCACAAAAGGTGCTACAAGAATTTCTGAAGTTGCAGCAAGATTTGCCTTAGACGGTCTACCTCAGAAACAAATGGGTATCGATATGGAGCAGAACTCGGGTGCCATCACTGAACAGCAGGCAATGACCAAACGTAAAAGACTTGAACAAGAAGTGAACTTTTACGGAACCATGGATGGAGCGAGTAAATTCGTACAAGGAGATGTTCGAGCTGGACTCATTATAACAGGAATTAACCTTTTGGGTGGAGTTATCATTGGAGTTTCCATTCGAGGTGAGTCTTTTGCAAGTGCAATTGAAACCTATGGAAAATTTACCATAGGTGATGGACTAGTCTCTCAGATTCCAGCACTTTTAATTACAACTGCAACTGGTCTGATTGTAACACGTTCTAGTTCTATTCAATCTTTTACGGGAGAGTTTAAGAAACAATTATTTACCAATTCAAAAATTCTTTATATAGTTGCTGCTGCCTTGGGTCTTGCAGCATTGATCCCTGGTCTTCCTTTCATCTCTCTTATCGTTCTGGGAGGTTTCTTTGGTTATCTTGGATACTATATGGAGAGAGCAGCTAAGTTACAAGTTGAACTCATAGAGAAAAATGAAGAATCTAAGGTAACTGAAAAAAAACCAGAAGATTATCTCGAGGAGATTCGAACCGAATCCATAGTCGTTTCACTTGGTCTAAACCTTTTGCCCTTGGCAGAAGTTAAGGATAGAGGTCTTCTGCTTTCACAGATAGCCAATACTCGTAAAAAATTTGCATCAGACTATGGTTTGGTGATACCGCCTGTTCGAATTATGGATAACTTGGAAATTCCCCAGGATAATTATACCATTAAAATCAACGGTGTTGTGGTTGGGGAAAGTTCTATTAAGCCCGATAAACTCATGGCCTTAGACAACCAGAAGCAAGTAGAAGATCCTATCCCGGGTGACAAATTCACTGAGCCAACTTTTGGAATGCAGGCACTTTGGATAGATCCTGATCTGAAGAGTGAAGCAGAAACGAAAGGTTATACAGTAGTGGATCCATCCACTGTTATCATCACTCATTTGAAAGAATTAATTTTAACTTATTCAGCCTCTCTACTTGGAAGAGAAGAAACTCAGTCTTTACTTGAGCATGTTCGTAAGTCTAAACCAACTTTGATCCAAGAATTAGGCTACGAAAAAGAAGGCAGACTTGGAATTATCCAGCAGGTCTTACAAAATATGCTAAAAGAAGGTCTACCAATTCGTGGTCTTCCTGTAATCCTAGAATCCATTGCAAATAATATTTCCAAGTCCACTGATCCGAACTATTTGTCCGAGGTTGCAAGACAGGCTATCTCAAGACAGATTGTAAATGAATATATTCACAGCGATGGGAAGTTATACGTGATAGGTGTTGATCCTAGATTAACAGAAAGATTATCCAAGACTTTAGTAGATGATCCATTGGAAGGAAAGGTCATTGCAATTGGAACGGATCTTAGACGTAAGATGATAGAGTCCATTCAGGTCGAGTATAAGAAAGCCTTAGAAAACAATCGGTTCGCAATTTTTATAACAAACCGATACCTAAGGATGCCTTTATTTGGATTTATATCAAGAGAATTACCGGCAAGAAATTTCGCAGTACTTGCCATAGAAGAAATACAAACATTCAATAATATAGAATTAGTGAGTCAGTTGACCATTAGCCAAGCAGAAAAACAACAGGAGGAAGGCGCAGGAGTAGGCGCTTAAAAGATTTATGGATTATGTTAAGATTAAAGGAAAAGATTTTCAAGATTGTTTGATGCAAATGAAGATGAAATATGGGCAAGAAGCTCATGTATACGAGCATAGAGTTCTAACGGAAGGCGGATTATTTGGAACGGGACTTCTTGCGAACAAAATGTACGAAATCGATGTTGCTATTCCTGAGAAAGCCTCTTCCAAAGAACGTGTAGAGAAAAAATTGAATGATCTAAGAGAACTTCTAAAGAAAAAAACAAATAGCCCTTCTTCTCCGGTAGTTAAGAAAAGTTTAGATAATCTTCCTCAGTTCCAATCCAAAAAACTTGTAGCCGCAGAGCCCCTACAATCAGTAAGAACAAGAGCACATGCAAATATAGATTTTAACTATGATGAGGATAGAGAAGTTCAAGAATTACTTTCCTCAACCTTGGAAGATATATCCGAGGTTGCAGAAGAAGAAATGTATTTTGCGGAACAAGAGAAGAGATCTGACTATAGAACAACATCTCAGAACTCAAAAGAAGAGTCGCAAGAGATTGGACTATCTTTTCAAAAGGAAATGATCCATCGTGTTCCAGAAAATAAAGACTTACTTTCTCCGGCATTAGATAAATTAAAAAATAAATTTATCAATGAAGGAATGAGCCAAGCTTATGCGAGTGAGCTAATGGAAGAAGTTGCGCAGCATCTTTCACCTTTGGAGAAAGGACGCATTGCTTCTGTTTGGGAAAAGGCTGCTGATGTATTGGAAGATCGTATCAAGGTTGATTCTGATCTACTAAGCGGAACTAAAAAGGGTAAACGTAAGGTAGTTTTTATCATAGGACCAACTGGCAGTGGTAAGACGACTACTGTTGCTAAACTTGCTGCAAAATATTTCCTGCACATGGGTAAGTCAGTCTCTCTTTATACTACTGACAACTACCGTATTGCTGCCGTGGAACAATTGAAACGTTATGCAGATACTATGGATCTTCCTTTTTATTCTGTAAAAGATGTTCGAAAATTTAAAGAAGCCTTACTCAGAGATGGATCAGAGTTAGTTCTAGTCGACACAGCAGGATACAGCCATAAAGATAGAGAAACTCTATATAAAATGAAAGAATTTTATTCCGCATTAGGGGAAAATGACCAATTAGAGAATATTTTGGTGATTTCATCAACAGTTTCCAGACAGAATGCGGTCGAAGTGTCCAAGGCATATGAAGAATTAGGGTATAATCGGATCATTTTATCTAAAATTGATGAGACAGATTATTTAGGTTCTTTCCTAGAACTTGCCGATACTAACCATAAGGAATTTGCATATTTTAGTGTGGGACAAGATGTTCCTTTCGATATTATCGCATCGGATAAAAAACTTCTTGCGGAATGTGTAGTATTTCCTGAAAAAATGAAAGGGATGACGGGGGAAGAGTTTACCGCCAAAAACTGATCCTGTTCCCTAATATAAAGGAAGATAAATCATGGATCAAGCCGCGAATCTTAGGAAACTGACGGAAGGTACAACAAATCTCAAATTAGTTCCAAATCAGGCAAGACCTATGACAAAAATTATTGCAATCGCATCAGGAAAAGGAGGAGTTGGGAAATCAACTCTCTCAGTAAATTTGGCAATTGCGATTGCCAAAGCTGGTCATAAAGTTTTAATTTTTGATGGGGACTTGGGCCTTGCGAATATCAACGTACTACTTGGAATTATACCAAAATACAATCTATATCATGTTGTAAAAGGTCATAAAAGCCTTAAAGATATAATTATACAGACACAAGATGGTGTAGACATTATTGCAGGAGCCAGTGGGTATTCCCAACTTGCTAATCTAAATGATACACAAAGAAATAATTTAATCAAAGGTTTTGCAGACCTTGATAACTATGATTATATGATCATTGATACAGGTGCTGGAATTTCTAGTAACGTAATTGGGCTGGTAATGCCAGCAGATGAGGTTATTGTTGTAACGACTCCAGAACCAACGGCAATCACTGACTCCTATGGATTGATCAAATCTATTGTCAGCCAGACCAAAGATAAAAATCTAAAAATTATGGTGAACCGAGTGAGATCCGCTATTGAAGGTAAAAAGGTTGCCGACAGAGTAATCGATATCTCTGGCCAATTCCTGGAAGTCCAAGTGGAGAATCTTGGTTTTATTTTCCAGGATGAGGAAGTGGAAAAAAGCATTCGCGAGCAAAAACCATACATTACCAATAGTCCAAGATCAAAAGCAGCTGCCTGTTTAACACGTATCACTCATACACTTTTGCAGACAGAAAATACAGATTCAGACACAGAAGGTCTTGCTGGTTTCATTAAGAAATTTTTTAGTTTTGTTGACTACCGTGAGAAAGAATTAGAAGAAAGAATGCTAGAAGACGACGATATCTCTGATAAAGGTTAAATCTTGAGCTTACAAATCCTTTTTATCGCAATATTTGCAATTTTAGCATTTTTAATCAGCACAACTGCTGGATTCTTAGTTGGGAATAGGGTATCGTATATTTTTTTCGTATCTATGACCTCAGTTGTAAGCTTTGCGATCTTTGGATTTGGGGTTCATAAAATTCTAGAATTGAAAGTTCCTGAATTTTTAGCATTTTTAGGTGGAATTTCTATGGATGATGAATTTGGTGAAAATAGCTCCAGTTCTGAATTAAATGGAATGAATCCAAATGAATTTAGAGAAGGTGCTGATGGTGGCTTTTCTTTGGATGCTGGAAATACGGATGCTTCTGAGAAAGAAAGACTTCTGCAAAATGCAAAATCTGGAAAATTTGGTGATCACATCGTAGTTGATAAAATTCCTATAAAAAATGAGCCAAAACTCATGGCGGAAGCGATCCGAACCATGATGGCTCGAGATGATGAGTAAATCATTTTTTTAAGACATAAATAAAAAAATACTATCCTAATTTCTCTTTTCGTTCGATTTTTACAGAGGAAAGATAAATAAAGTAGCTTCACATTATGTCTAGAATCATGGAAAAATTTAACAGTCGGGATGAGCTTGAGCTTTGGAAAGAGTATCGAGTAGATAAAAATCCTGAAATCCGAAGCTATATTGTCGAAAAATATTCTCCCCTAGTTAAGCACGTAGCTGGAAGAATTGCAATCGGAATGCCTCAAAATGTAGAGTTCGATGACCTTGTTAGTTACGGCGCATTCGGTCTGTTAGACGCAATAGAAAAGTTTGACCCCTCTCGTGAAATAAAATTTAAAACATATGCAATGACTCGGATTCGTGGTTCTATTTTTGATGAACTAAGATCTGTTGACTGGATCCCAAGATCTATTCGCCAAAAGGCAAAACAATTAGAGCAGATTATTGGAATGCTCGAGAACAAAGAAGGCAAAAAAGTAGAAGACGAAGAGATTGCCAAAGAGATGGGAATCTCTATGGAAGAATTTAATTCTTTACTTACTAAGATTTCTGGAACTTCTTTGGTTTCTCTAAATGATATTTGGTTCTTAGGTGATGAAAATGATGAGGTATCTTTTATGGAGACTTTAGAGTCGCCCATGAATATGAATCCTGACAACATCATTGAAAAGGAAGAAATCAAGAATGTAATTGTAGAAGCAATTAAGACTCTTCCTGACAAAGAAAAGAAAGTTATTGTTCTTTATTATTATGAAGATTTAACCCTGAAAGAAATTGGTGAAGTGCTAGAAGTTACTGAATCAAGAATATCTCAATTACACACAAAGGCTGTCTCCCGGCTTAGATCTAAACTCGGCAAGGTGAAGAACGCTATCACAAAAAGGTAGCATACTATGTCTGTTACAGAAATCCTTTCCGATGAATTAAAAGAATTAGATAGAAAGGAAACAGAAGAAGTTGAAGTTATAGGAGAGACAATCGAAGACTGTCTTCGACTTGCCTCTGAATACTTCAATCGTAAAATCCACGAACTAGACTACAGAGTAATTAAACGTGGTAAGAAAAAATTATTTTTCTCTGAGCCCTTTCACATTCGTGTTTCCATTATTCCAGAAGATGATATTTTAAATGAATTAGAATCCCTTGATGAAGCCTTAACGGGTGGATCAGGGAAACTAACAAGTAAAGAGCTCCGAGATATTATTGAACCAAAAGACAAAGATG
>JAACWH010000066.1 GCA_009991425.1 Leptospira sp. | reverse complement strand
AGGATGTAGTCCGCTCTTCTTTGGTGGAGCACAAGGCGAAGAAGGAACACCGCCATGGCTCTTGCTCGCAGCTGTCCCAGCGAACACACCGTCCGTATCGGATGAACCCACCTTCTTTGGAGGCGGATCAGGCAGTGGAGCATCTACAACCAACTCAGCACGTATCACAGGAATGTATTTCTATCATCCAGACCACCTAGGAAGTATCACCATGATCACAGACGGAAGGGGAAATGTCCTTGCAGGTGGAGAACGAGGAGGAAAAAGTCACATAACCTACAGACCGTATGGCGAAATCCTAAGAACCGACTCATTCGGACCTGATATCTCTAAGTACAAATATACGGGACAAGAAGAGGATAGAGAGAGTGGTTTGTATTTCTATAATAATCGCTATTACGATAGCAAAGTTGGAAGATTTATATCTAATGATACAGAAGTAGATGCGTTAGAACCCAACGGAATGAATCGAATGATGTATGTAAATGGCGATCCAGTATCGTTTCGTGATCCTTCTGGGAATGTGTGTGCAGCTAATGTATTCTCAGCAATGGCTATAGCTTCTCTTGGACCAGGTCTTGGATCTGTAGTAGCTGCTGGTGGAGGAGTAACAGGAAATCATACTGGAGGAGGTAAATGTTCTAACTTACCTAAAGAAGAAACAGCACTCTATATGATACTGTTGCCTCATATAGATCGTATAGAAGATGGAGGACATAAAAACGTAGCTTTATTTGCAACTTACCTTTATGCAAATAGTCTTAGTGGAAAAGGACCATCACCATTAGGAAAATTAAATAGAACAGAATTGCAGCTATTATTGATATCTGAAGCTGATAATAATGGAGAGATACCGACTCTTTATTACTATTATGTATATTCATTAATGACAAATAATGTTTTAAATTCAAAAACAGGAGTCGACAGAGCATCGTTCTTTCATGATCAATACGGTCCGAATATTATGAGAGAAAGAAACCGTAGAGCTAATTCCAAATGGATGGGTCAAGCAAAGACAGCATCATTTAGCCATAATTCTTGGAGTAGTACTTATAAACGTGAATGGGAAGCAACAGGAAGAAGCTGTAGAGATGCGAGGGATTTGTGTGCGACTGTGAATTCCATTGGAACTGTAACTGGAAATGCAATAGCAACAATAGTTGGTTCTACAATCTTTAGCATTGCCAATGCTATTACTGGTGTAGGAACATGGATGCATAAAAATAAATTATATTACAAGAAAGGTGGTAAAATATTTTGAAGAAAAAAGGGTATTTAATATTATTTCTATCTATATTTATAAATAATTGTTATTCAGAACAAGAGCAATGTCTGAGGAAAAATGGTTTGGGAAATTTTCAAGATAATGACGATACAATTTGCTCATTATCACTCGTATTTTATGAGACAGAAAGATTTCAAAGAAATAGAGACTTAACTGAAAGAGCTGACTCTAGTAAATCGATAGCTGATATTTCTTTAATAGAATGTCTCAGATTAAAATATGAGAAAAATCAATGCAATAAGAAATCAGATATAATTCCTGCTATATGGTAAGAATGAAAAGTGTTCTTGGAAATTGTTAAAGAAGAATCATTAGTTCACAACTCCAAGCGAAGTGATTGCCTTACGCTGGCTCTTTGCTCCAACCTGGCTGGCAACCTGACAGCGGAAGGTAACCACGTAGCCTATACAGGTCAGGAAGAGGATAGAGAGAGTGGGTTGATGTATTACAAAGCGAGATACTATGATGCGAAGATAGGAAGGTTCTTGCAACAGGATAGTATGGCGTTTCCGAATCAAGTTCAAGGTATGAATAGAATGATGTATGTGGAGGGGAATCCTGTTGGATTTAGAGATCCAAGTGGGAATAATAAATATATACATATGTTCAATCGAATTGTGGGACATGCTATGGGCAAAAAATTTGGAGAAAAAGGAATTAATAAAATAGGGAAAAGCATATCAACGGGTATTAATAAAACAGTTTTAAAAGGGAGTATGTGGCTTTCAAATAGACTTTCTATAAGGAGGCACATAAAGTATATAGCAAGAGAAGGAACCGAATTGGGAAATGGTCATAGAAATGATAGAATTAAAGAATATACCAAAGATTATCTAGAATCCAAATTTAGAAGTCTCTTTATTAAAAGTTTAAGAGGTATACCATTAACTACAGAAGATTATACTTTTAATGCTGAAGATTATTTAGAGGGGCTGGTAGAATCAGAGCTTATCTATCAAGCAGTATTGACTCTTAGCTCAGATTTAGCTGGAGATATTCTAACTAATATAATCGATAATCCTTTTGATATATTAGATTATTATAAAAGATATCGCAAACTTAGATCAGAGTTAGATTTATTAAAAAAAATTGATTCTTGTAGTAAAGGTTGGTACCCAGCATGTATTGATAAATCAAATAAATTCGACAATAGATTAAATTAAATGAGAACAAAAAGAAATATAAATTTACTAATCACCGTATTTATTTATTTTTACTTAAATTGTAATGGAATAAGTGGAACAGAAGTTATACCAAAAGATAATTTTGAAGAATCAGCTGAATCTTATTTTCTCCTTAGAGCTGTTGATTGTCAAATTCAATATCCAAAAAATAATAATCAACAATCTTCAACACCAGAAAATAACGATAATGGTACGAATAATTCTGCATTGATAGGCTTACTTTCTAGAGTAGGCAATGGTGTTGGTGGTTTTTTCGAATTTGGTAATAGTTCAGTTGATTATATCACTATAAAAGATGCTAATTATTGCTATTTAACTCTCTTTACTACCCCTTGCGGTAATAATTTTTCAGATTTTCTTACATCTGCTGTATTAAATTATAATTTAAACTGTAAATCAAAAATCGCTTGTTTTTTAGATAATCAACATTTACTTCAAGGTAATATTTGTTATTAAAATTGAAAAATAATTGGTGAGCTTAGTAAAAATTATTTAATTGGAAATATTGTGAGCCTCGCAAAAACTATTTAATTGGATATATTGTCTGTTATGTTGGAGGAATTTAGATGATTACCGACATAATAAGCTAGATTCAATAAAAAACTTAGATGGAAATAAGGAAAAATCCACTAAAAACAGTAATTTTACAGATCTCTCAAGTTGTGAGGATATAGCTTTTTCATTGCAGAGTTTGGAAAAAATAGAAAGTCATTCAAGAAAATCTAAGCTACTTTCTGATAGGAATAGGTATGATATAAACCGTTCAAAACAGGAGTAGCAACTAATTTGGAGTCAGGATTCTATTCGATTACAGTGGGAATGGGAGTTTCTTTATTTAATGCAATGTGAGTTCGGTGGCACAAAATTCCTTGCTAAGCGATAATCTAAAGACATTTTTATTTTAGAAATAATATTCCTGCATCTTCATTTTCACTGAAAGAATAGATTGCTCTTGAGTTTTCTTTGAGTAAATCAATGAGTGTAGACGTCTTACAATTTCCTCGCTTGATTTGAATGATCTTTGGAGGAAAACCCTTTCTTTCCATTATTTTAGTAAAGTCATTATCCTTTGTAACAATAATCAAATTTTCTTTAAGAGCTATTTGCCAGATTTGTTCATCAGAAAGTCTTAAGTTTATTGAATCAACATGTATAGAATTAGGATATAGTTCCGATAAATGGGATATAAGAGTTGGTGGTAAATTTGCGTCGTAGAGAAGCACTATGCAACAAGAATTGATTTGTTTTGATCTGCGGCAAAAGCCAAGCTAGCTAAAATATCACCTTTAGTTAGATAAGGAAAATCAGTTAGAATTTCATCATATTCCATTCCAGAAGCTAAATATCCTAAAATATCATACACAGTAATTCTCATACCCCGAATACAGGGTTTACCATCTCGGATGTCCTTATTAAAGGTAATTATGCTTCTGTAATCAACCATTACTTAACTATTTCTATTGTAATAAAATTGTCAATCTGATTTTAGCGAGAAATAGATGTGGTTTTACAATTGCTAGTTAATCCATAGGTGGCAAGTTTATTGGCAATATCGCAATAGGTCAATAAATTGGAGAAAGATCATAAGATTTATATCCTATATTAAACGATTGCCTCCGCAGCGACTTTGTCGAATGAATAAAGTCTCTCTTCAATCGTAGGAGGACGGATTGTCCTTCACACTGTTTACGACAGGGATGTCGTAACTTTCGCTTTGGGGCAGGAAGCCCAATGGCGAAATGGGAAGGACAACCGCCCGCATTATTTCTGATGAATTTGGCACGAGTCGTGCCAAATCTTCTCTAATATCAATGGTATAACACATGTAATGCTGTTAATTTGTATAAAATAGATAGATTCTGTTTGCATCTAATTCTGACAGTAGGCTTTAGCCTATTGCAGGATGAAGCATTCCTTACATTATGAATGAATGAAAATACACCCAAGTGAACCATTACCATCTTTCGCAGCACCCCAAGGATGGGGTGCGTCGGGATTTTGGACAAGGATGTCCAACTCCCGACGAAAGAAGGTAAGGTGAACTTTCTCTGCACCCCAGATCGACCGAGCGCCCTCGTCGAAGGAGAGCTGGAAAAGGTGCCCAAAGAAAAACATGCATCCTGAATTCAGAGATTCTACCAAGTTGGGTAAGTTGGAAGCTGTTCATTTCATGAAATCCAAATACACTCAAGAAATTCCAAATATCTTCTGTGAAAAAATCCTAACATTTCTCGCTTGAAAATTCTCATTCTAGAAGGAAACTATCCATTATGCCAGTCCCATTTATTGATATAAAAAGATTTGAACCAGGGTTTCTAGACAAATGGAATTCTAAAGTCCAAGAAATGAGTGCTAATGCTCAGTTTATAGGTGGAGCAGAAGTCTCTACATTAGAAACCAGACTTGCCGAAGTTGCAGAAACTAAGTATGCAATTTCTTGCGCCAATGGAACAGACGCTTTACAAATTGCACTCAGAGCTCTTGGAGTTGGAAGAGGTGATAAGGTATTGCTTCCCGATTCTACTTTCTGGGCAACGTATGAGTGCGTTGTGAACGTTGGGGCTGATCCTGTTACTGTTGATGCAAATGAAGTGGACTTGCAGATGGATTTCGATACTTTTTGCCAAGCTGTTGATAAATACAAACCAAAGGCAGCTATACTTGTTCACCTCTATGGTTGGGGTTCAGCAAAGATACTTGAATTTCGAAAATTCTGCAAAGAGAAAAATGTTTTATTATTAGAAGATGGAGCACAGTGCTTCGGTGTAAAATACCAAGGTTCATCTATTTACAAGGATGTATTGATTTCAACCACTTCCTTTTATCCTGCTAAGGTTTTAGGTGCGGCAGGTGATGGTGGAGCAGTTTTCACAAACGATGAGGGTCTTGCGAATATGTCCAGACAACTAGCCAATCATGGAAGAACATCTCATTATGGGCATGGCTCCGTAGGTTGGAATTCAAGATTGGATTCCCTGCAAGCAGCCTTTTTAAATTTAAGTTTAGATCATATTGAGGCTAGACTAGAATCACGTAGATCTATTGCTAAGCGATACCAAGAGGAACTTCCGAAAATAGGCGTGAATGTAATTAAAGCTCCTGATGGTTATACTGAAAATGGCTATTGTAATGCAAATATTTTTACACTTGAGGAGCGACCTAAATTAGAAGCACATCTGAAAGAACACGGCATTGGATTTGGAATTATTTATCCAGGTGCTATGTCAGACCAACCTGCTGCTAAAGGCTGCGAGAAATTTGGTGATAAAGGTGTAGCAAGAAGGATTTGTTCAACTATTTTAAATCTTCCTTTATATGCTTATTTGAAAGAAGAAGAATTGCAAGAAGTTCTTACGGCCGTTAAGTTATTTACTAAATAAATTATGGAGCAAATAAGAGTTTTTATTATTGCCATAATTGTAATTATTATTGCTATTTTGGCATTTACTTTAACGAAGAGTTGGATTGTATATGACCGAGGAGTCCAGGTTGAAGCCTTCAATCCTAAAGACCTTCCTGAAAAGAATTCAGATATCTCAGTTACTCCGATTAAGCAAAACTCTTCCGATTGGTCAGAGAATTCAAAAGTCTTCTGGAAGAATACTCTAGTATATCCAATTGGTTTGGTAACAGAATCGGGTGGTTTAAGTCCTGAAGGAATTTCTCATCGTGCTAAAAATCTTATTCTAGTGAACTTAAGAACTGGAATTAAAAAGAAATTATTTCCCAACAATGTTTTTATTTGGGACTTTTTTCCTGCTGACTTCCAAAAAAAATCAGGCTTCACTACTGGTGATGAACCTAAATTTGATTCCATACAATTGGAAGGTAAGATGCTGATTTTTGCAGCTACAGTTGACACAAATGCTGATGGTTTTCTTAGTAATAAAGATAGAAAAAAATTATTTATGTATGATATGAATACAGATAAGTTCAGCGAGCTCCTACCTGAACATGTATTTTATGAACAATTGATTTGGAATGCAGGCAAGAATCGTCTTGCTTTAGTCGTCGTTAAGGAAACTAAAGACCCTGAAAATCCAAATGAATACATTGTAAATTCAGCTCCACTGCTCTATATTAACGACTTTAGTGCAAACAAAACAAGTCTTTTGGAAATCTCAGAAAATTAAATCTAAACAAAATAGGTATTCGAATGAAATATTTTTTTAAATCTACGAAAATCCTAAATTTTTTATTTCTAATACTGATCCAATTTCACTGTGCTAGTACAATTTTACCCATTGCTATTGGCTGGGAGAGAGGGAAGGCTGATCTTGAGAAGAAAGCGATCCAAGTAGATGAATTTAAAATAGTTTACTTAGAAGGTGGCAATCCCAAAGGAGAAACAGTTCTTTTTGTTCATGGATTTGGTGCTGATAAAGACAACTGGACTAGAATAAGTAAATTTTTTGCAGATGACTATCATCTTGTCTTAGTTGATCTTCCTGGTTTTGGAGAGTCGGATCGCATTCAAGAATTAGAATATTCTCATATAACTCAATCTAATCGATTAAAGAAATTTGTCGATTTACTTGGTTTAAAATCCTTTCATATCATTGGTAACTCTATGGGTGGGGCAATCTCAGGGCAATTTGCATTTGAGAATCCAAATCTTGTTCGATCAATCGTATTTCTCAATGCAGCTGGTGTAAAAAGTCCGAATCCAAGTGATCTTTCCAAGGAACTTGCAGCAGGAAGAAACCCCTTAATAGTAGAGTCCCCTGAAGAATTTGATAGACTCATCAACTATACCATGGTGAAGCCTCCTTATATTCCTGGACCCATCAAGACTTATTTCGGTGAAAGAGCGATAGCCAATGCTGATTTTAATAAAAAAATTCTTAAAGATTACCGTTCTATAGCATATCCTTTAGATCCTATTTTAAGCAAGATAAATCAACAAGCACTCGTTATTTGGGGAGATACGGATCGAGTGATCGATGTATCTTCTACAGAAGTATTTGAAAAGAAATTAAAACAATCTAAGATAGTTATTATGAAGGATTGTGGCCATGCTCCCATGATTGAACGGCCTGAAGAAACAGCTGGCTATATCTTAGCATTTCTTTCGAATTTGCAATAACATATCAAGTTTATTGAAATCCACTGTTTTCTCTAGAAAATTGGAAACTTCCTAAGAATTAAAACGAATCAATATAAAGTGAATCGTATTTTATTTTTCATTATAATCGCACAGTTTTTTACAACTTCCATTTGGTTCGCAAGCAATGCGATTATACCAGATCTTGCTAAAGATTTAGAGAATTCTGATGGGCTCTTAACTAAGCTTTCTATTGCAACTCAATTAGGTTTTATAATGGGGACTTTAAGTTTTGCGATCTCAGCCATAGTGGATCGATTTTCTCCCTCAAAGGTATTTTTCATTTCTGCTCTGCTAGGTGGAATTTGTAATCTTACTTTAGTTGTTGATGGACAAAATCAAGTTCATTATATATTATTTCGTTTCCTTGTTGGATTCTTTCTGGCTGGTGTCTATCCAGTAGGAATGAAAATAGCAGCTGATCATTTTTCATCTAACTTAGGCAAATCTTTAGGCTTTCTTGTAGCAGCCTTGGTTCTCGGAACAGCTTTTCCGCATTTATTAAAAACCGTACAAAACGTATTTCCTTGGGAATATCTTATCTATTCAACCAGTAGCCTTGCTATAATTGGTGCATGCATAATATTTCTTCTAGTTCCAGATGGGCAATATAGAAAGAAGATGCAAGACTTTCAAATCAGTGCATTTTTTCATGGATTTAAATCTCAGCAATTTCGTGAGTCTGCTTTTGGATACTTTGGGCACATGTGGGAACTTTATACATTTTGGACTTTTCTACCTTTCCTAATCCAATCCTATTTTGTTTATCATAATTATAAGTTAGATGAAGTATCTCTTTCCATATTAGCATTTGGCATTATCAGTATTGGATCTATAGCTTGCATCCTTGCTGGATTTTTATCTCAGAGCCTAGGTGCAAAATTTACAGCCAATCTTTTCTTAGCAATCTCCGCAATCTCCTGCTTTCTCTTTCCCTTATTCTTTTACTTTTCTTCCAGTTGGATCTACTTATCGTTTTTATTTGTTTGGGGCTTTGCTGTAATAGCTGATTCCCCTATGTTTTCTACCTTAGTAGCAAACCATTCACCAGAAGATAAGAAAGGATCATCTATAACAATAGTAAATTGCATTGGATTTGCTTTGACGATCCTTAGCATTAAAATTTTTGATTTTGTAATTTCTTATTGGAATCCAGTATATTCAGTGTTAATTTTGGGAATAGGCCCCTTTTTAGGATTATTTTACTTTTTTCAAAGTCGATTTCTTCTCTTAAATAGTATTAATAAAATACATTTTAAATAAAAAAAGAACGAGGTTAATATTGAAACTCTACGATCGAATCCCATCTGGCAATTGTCACAAAGTTAGATTGCTATTAAACTTATTAAATGTTGAATACGAATCCATTATTGTTGATGCTATGAACAAGCAACATAAGTCAGAAGAATATCTGAAGATGAATCCACGCGGTCAATTTCCAGTTCTTTTGGATGGAGTAAATACGATTTATGATTCTCATGCAATATTAGTATATTTGGCAGCAAAGTATGCAAATCAATCTTGGTATTCGCAAGATCCTTATGAGATGGGTTTGATACAAGAGTGGCTTTCTTTTTCTTCGAATGAGATTGCAAATAGTTTAAATATTGCTAGGCTAAAGTATAAATTCAATGCTGATGTGGATTGGGATCTAGCTCAGAAGAAATCTATTCTCGTGCTCAAATTAGTAGATCAACATTTAAAGACGAGAGATTGGTTGGAATTAGATCGACCTACTATTGCAGACCTTGCTTGCTATCCATATATTGCTCTAGCGAGTGAGGGGAAAATTGATATTCAACCTTTTCTGAACGTGTATCGTTGGATACAAAATGTCCAAAACTTGCCTGGCTACATCGGAATGGATGGTATGATACAATAAGTTTTTCAATCGCTTGCATTATAAAATGATTAAGATTAAATAGGAAGGTATAGTATGAAAATGCATATTACAATGATTTTATTCCATAAGGTTACTATTTTAGATTTCGCAGGACCTTATGAGATCTTTACTAGAGTAAAAGATTGGGAGGTTCATATTGTAACACTAAATCCAGGAACAATTCATTGTGAGGGTGGAATGAAGATTGCTGTTGAAGAAAGTTTAAATTCCATTCAGGATACGGATATACTTTTTATTCCAGGTGGAACTGGAATCAATGATGTCATTCAAAATAAAGACTTTTTGCAGGAGATCAAGAGACTAGGTGATACATCGAAATATATAACATCTGTTTGCACTGGCTCTTTAGCGCTTGCAACTGCTGGCTTACTCGATGGGTACAAGGCTACTACTCATTGGAGATCATTGCCATTTTTACAGAAATTTCCCATCGAACTTTCCAAAGATAGAGTCGTGGTTGATCGAAATCGAATTACGGCAGGTGGGATTACTTCAGGAATAGACTTTGGATTGGAATTAATATCTAGAATTGAAGGCGAGAGAACTGCTCAAGAAATGGAGCTTTGTATAGAATACAATCCTAAACCTCCTTTTCGCGTAGGACATCCAAGTCTCGCAAGTGATAAATTATTGCAAAAGGTTCAATCGAATTCTGAAAAAGGCTATGCAATTCGAGAAGAAATATTTAAAAATATTCTTAAATGAGAAATAATTTTAAATCTTCAATACTTAGCATTGGTATATTTATAATACTTAATTCTTCCTGTAGATCAGCTCTACCTAGCTATTTGAACGAAAATCGAATTCGAATCAATTTCAACATCCAAAATCAACCTGTTGTATTTGTCCCTGGGATCAAGGGCTCTATCTTAAAAGACAATGATGGCAACACCCATTGGTTGAATGCAAGCACTGCCTTGGGATTTGCAACTCCAGATTTGCACCTATTTGGGGAGTCTAGAGACCTTCAAGCTGTTGGTGCTTTGAA
>JAACWH010000052.1 GCA_009991425.1 Leptospira sp. | reverse complement strand
TATACTTATTTTAGTACTTCTTGGCGCATTGATAGTATTGACGCAGGGCTCCGCAGTAGCTCCGTTTATCTATACTCTTTTTTAAGAGAATCAGAAAGAAAATTCCCGAAAATGCGATGTCCTTTAGTATTCCAATGGGCATCGTAAGGAAAGTAAATCTCATTTGGATTTTTGGAATAGAATATCTCTGTAGTATTATAACAAGTTAATCTATTCTTTTCGCAAAATGAAGTAATCTGTCTTGAATGAGGGTTTATTTCTAATTTTTTACTAAGTGAAGAATTCAAAAGTTTTCCTGTTATTCCATCTTTTGCATAAAATTCTTTTGCTGGAATATAGATCAAACTAAGCTCAACATTTTTGCTTTGGCATATTTCAAAAATTTGATTGAGATAAATTAGATTATTATCCAACCTTTTCTTCCAAAGCTCAGGGTTTATATCGCTATAGAATTCAAATTGTCCACCATACTTAGAAGAAATTTCATCACCTAAAGGTTGAATGGAACCATACTTTTGAATGGATTCCTCGTGTGAAATTAGTTCAATCTTAGGAGCTTTGCCTGGTTTGTAATATAAGATAGTATTAGGTTGTTTATTAATCGCTGCTGATATTCTTTTACCAAGACGATAAAGAGTAGATTCTTTAATTCCATTTGATAGAGTCTCACCCAGAATTTTTACTGAGATATTTGGTTTTGGACCTAGGATCGATCTATTATCTGCCACCTTCATAAAGACAGTTAATTTATCATTATCGTCTAAATCATTGTCGAATAATTGAATGATAACTTTCTTTGGCTTAAAGTTTTCTATATGCTTTTCCAACTGAAGTGCATAAAATGCAGGGGAGGCGCCATGGATTCCGAGATTACGGATTTTATTACCATTAGGCAAGGATTCATTCGCTACAGAAACGAATGATTCTGATTCATCAACACCCCATCCTTCTGTAAAAGAATCACCTAGTATTAATGTATCAAATATTTCATCAGGTAGCAATTTTTGTCTAAATCCGAAATCATTTGTTAGAACATTAGTTTTATATTCTTCGGATACAACTTCTCCTTCTTTATTTGGATACATTATGAAGAGATAATCTTCATCATAACTTTTAACCATTACTTGTTCTGGATCAAAGAAGGAAAGAATGAGATTGGCAACCAAAAGGTTGCAAAGTAGAAAAAGAAAATAGAAAAGAAATTTCTTTCCTATCGAGTAGAAAATTTTCTTCATGAAATCATTTTATTTGCAAGATGATTTAAATTTCGACTCAATTTTTAAACTTACGGTCGGCCATAATTTACTTTTACCATCCGAACCTTTGTGAAGATCTAAACAAACTTCATTAAGTTTAGCTAGACCGCTGCTCAAACCAAAATCTAAAATATTTAATTCTCCAGTAGCGATGATAGTATCTTTATCAATTTTGTATTTCAATGGGACTTTATTGGTCGTTCCATTTAAATTCAAGATTAAATTAGCTGAACCCTTATCCTTGCCATTTATGTCGGATAAAGACCCTGAGATTAGATTTTTATTCTTAGGATATCCAAAGAAAAATTCCTTAATCTTAGCATCTCTATCTGGAACTGAAGAATTTATATCACTAGGTGAAATAGAAAATTTTGCATTTGCGAGTGAATTCTGAATAGAATTTGAGGTAGTAGCTCCCTTTACTAAAATTTTATCAAAGGTACCTTTAACTCCTGTCTTTTCTGTAAATTTGTAGGCTGTCCATTCTAGTTTGGTTTGATCTGGGTCATAAGTGTATTTGCAATTCTCAGAATCTGCAGACAGATTTTGTAGGGAAAATACAGTGATGAGTGATGAGATTATTAATAATTTATTCATAAGCTTCCTTTTTATTTAATTCAAAGAACGAAAAATCAAAAAAAAACATTTCGTCAATAAGATCATAGTCTATATATTAGACTTTTCTACTAATTGGAAATAACTCATAAATGTTTAAAAGAAATTGGAAATTCCCTTTTTTAGGGCGTAGAGAAAGCCCTTATGTTCCCAAAGGTTCGAATGAAGGTAACATTCGTCAAAATAAAGAAATTACTCAAATATTGGAATACCTTGCCAGTATACATGATGTATCTTACAACTATTCTGATGTACAGAAAACGTTAGGTGAATATTGGTTCAACAATCCTAATAGCCAGCTATCTAGCATTCATGAGTTGTTATATGATATTGCTCCCATTTATTCTCTCTCTATTAATAGTATAAACAAAGCAATAATTAAAATCCAAGATAATATCTCTGAGATGTCGCCTTGGACAACTAGAATAGAATCCTCTGACAATTCAGCTGACACGGATTGGTTAACAGTTCTACAGTATAGAGGCGGTAAATATAAAATAAACTTATTGAGTGATATTCAAAATACTTTTTGGATTTCAGAAGATAAATTATTAAAAATTCTAAATATACCATCGACTAAAGTAAACATTAAATGGATAATTTCCCAACCTAAAGAACCACTTGGGTATAAAATATCTAACAAACATCACCAAAATGAAGATGATGAACATCACTTATCACCTTTTGAAAGAATCTACTCATTGTTGAGAGTAGAGAAGAGAGATATTTGGATTATAGTTATCTACGGATTGGCGATAGGGATTCTTTCTTTAGTTGTTCCTGTCGCAACTTCTTCCTTAGTAAATATTGTTGCCTTTGGTGTAATGTTGCAACCTGTACTTGTACTTACTTTTCTTGTATTTTTATTTCTTTCTTTTGCTGGGGTGATGCAAGCCATACAAACATTCATCACAGAAATTTTGCAAAGAAGAATATTTGTTCGAGTAGCGACAGATTTTGCTTCTAGGTTTCCTCAAGTTACAGAAGAAAATTTTGATGAAGAACATCCTCCAGAAATCGCCAATAGATTTTTTGATACAATGACATTGCAGAAAGGCTCAACTAGTCTTTTAGTTGAAGGACTTGAAGTGTTCCTCACAACGTTTATAGGATTTTTTGTTATAGCTTTCTACCATCCTGTATTCTTGATTTTCTCTATAGCAATACTTTTTATTTGTTATATTATTATTTTTCGAAAATTAGGTGTAGATGCCAGTGAATCTGCAATCAAAGTTTCTAAAGAAAAATACTACGTTGCAGCATGGTTGCAAGAAGTAGCTAGACATAGATACGCATTTAAAAGTAAATTTGGTTCTCATTATGCATCTGAGCGTGCAGACTCTTTAACAAGATCCTATTTAGATGCTAGAGAAAAACATTTTAAGTATTTATTTCGGCAAATTATAGCTTTACTTGGTATTCAAGCTATAGGCTCTGCTTTGGTTTTAGGAATTGGTGGTTATCTTGTTATTAATCGACAGTTGACTATTGGTCAATTAGTTGCTGCAGAATTGATTGTAGCAAAAGTACTTTTCGGGTTGGGAAAATTTGGGAAGCACCTAGAGACTTTCTACAACACAATTGCAGCAGTCGATAAATTAGGTCATGTTACAGACCTACCAACAGAAGAACCAAAGTTAGCTATTCTAGAAAAAGAAAACGAACCATTCGATATTAGATTAACAGACGTTCATTATGAAATGAATAATGGAATCACTATCTTCGACAAATTAAATCTTCATTTTCCAGCCGGTAGTAAAATTGCAATTGGAGATAGTTCAACCATTCATTCCAGCATATTAATTGATTTGCTAGCTTCTCATCGTGTTCCTAAATTTGGAACTGTTGAAATATCTGGCGAAGATATACGCGATTTATCAAAGACAGAGCTTAGATCTAACATTGCACTAATACGTGATAGAGAAATTTTTGATGGAACAATTCTAGAAAATCTTAAACTGGGTCGTTTAGATATTTCCAATAATAAGATAAAAGAGACCTTGGATTTAGTAGGCTTAACAACAGAGATTGATTCCTTACCAGATGGTTTGAATACAAAATTAAAGACCTATGGTTCACCATTAAATCCGATACAAATAAATCTTCTGTTAATTGCCCGAGCCTTATTAGGTAATCCCAGTTTAGTTTTAATCGATTGTGCCTTAGATGGTTTGGATCAGGTAACTTTGGAAAGGATAACTCTTTGTTTATTTAGTAAGAATAGAAATTTTACAGTGCTTGTTATAACTAATGAAATGAAAATTCTATCCAAAGCCGATGAAGTTTACTTCTATAAAGATAATAAATTTGTTAAATCCAATCGCTCAAAATCTACTTCATCAGGAAGAAGAAAATGATTCAAAAAAAGCATTCCTTAGCTATCCGTAAAGAATCCAATCAAGAAGAAATGTCAGCTTTTCGGATGGTTCAATCTTCCAAACCAGCTGCTTCACTTGCTTATATCTTAGTCTTCCTTTTCTTTTGTACGATTTTTGTTTTGATATTTGTTCCCTGGCAACAGACAACTGATGGAGCAGGACGAGTTGTTGCTTATACACCATTGGATAGACAACAGACTATTGAAGCTCCAATTAGTGGTCGTGTGGTCAAGTGGCATGTAATGGAGGGATCAAAAGTAAGAAAGGGAGATCCAATTCTTGATATTACAGACAATGATCCAGACTTCTTAGAAAGGATAGGCCAAGAAAGACGTGCCTTGCAATCAAGATTAGAAGCTACTCGTGAGAGAGAGTCTTCCATTCGATCTAGAATTATTGCACTCAGATCTTCTCAATCAAATGCTGTAACTGCCGCTAGTAGTAGAACAATGATGGCATCAGATAGAGTCAGAGCTGCACAACAAGCTGTAGATGCGGCTATCGCTCAAGAAAAAACATCTGCTATAAACTTTTCCAGGCAGAAACAACTTCTTGAAAAAGGTTTAACTTCGACTCGAAATATGGAACTTGCTGAGCTTGATTATGAAAATGCAAGAACAGGTTTGAAGCGTGCCAAAGCAGGATATGACGCTGCTGTAAAAGAAGAAAGTGCCTTAGGTTCGGATAGATCTAAAGTGAATATGGACGGTTCAGCTGCAATCAATGATGCCCAAGCCTCCTTAGCATCTACTCAATCTGAAATTGCCAAAATTTTAGAGGAAATCCCAAAGGTAGATGCAAGGCTTTCTCGGCAGCAGAATCAGGAAGTATTTGCACCTAGAGATGGAACCATCATGCGAATCCTAGTTAATCCAGATGGTCAGCAGGTTAAAGAAGGAGATGTAGTTGCTATAATTATACCTGATACTTCTGAAAGAGCAGTTGAATTATACATCAACGGAAATGACATTCCATTAGTCACAGAAGGTAGGGAAGTTAGGTTGCAATTCCAAGGTTGGCCAGTTCTTCAAATCACAGGTTGGCCTGAATACGCAGTAGGAACTTTTGGCGGTATAGTATCTTTAGTAGACGTTACAGATAATGGCTCAGGTTACTTTCGAATTTTAGTAGTACCTGACCGAAATGAGGAAGATTGGCCTTCTACTCATTATCTCAGACAGGGTGTGCGTGCAAAAGGATGGATTTTTCTGAATAGAGTGAGTTTATGGTATGAGTTGTGGCGAAGGTTCAATGACTTCCCACCAATGATACCAATGGATGAACCAAATTTAATTAATAGAATGGATTCTCCAAGCAAAAGTAAAAGTAGTAAATGAAGAAGTTTCAATTCATTCTTTTCCTGTTATTCTGCCCTAGTATCTTCGCAGAAGAAAATAATCTTTTGGGAGATTTAGAACTATTTAAAGAACAGGATATTATTAAAAAAGAATTAACACTTGATATAGTATTAAAGTCTGTCAACAAAGCCTATCCATTGATTTTAGCCGCCGAAAGATTGATTACTATTTCAGAATATGAATACTTAGCTGCGCAAGGAGCTTTTGATGCATATTTTGACTCAGCAGGAACGATCGCTCCAACAGGTTACTATCAAAATGCAAGATCAGATTCTGTAATAAGAAAACCAACTCCTTTAGGTGGCACATCTTTTTTTGCAGGCTATAGAATGGGTCGAGGCAATTTTCCGAATTATTACGGAGAACGCGCAACTAATCAGTTAGGTGAAGTTCGAGCAGGAGCAGTTGTTCCCCTTTTTCGAAATAGAGAAATTGATAAAAATCGAGCAGATCTTAAGAAGGCTGATGTCGATCGTTCTCTTGCAGATCTTTCTGTTCAGAAACTAAAATTAGAAGTTCTGCGTGAAGCAAGTAAAAGGTATTGGAAATGGGTAGCAGTGGGTCAAGAGTTCAAAGTGAACTCAGACCTACTTGAAATCGCTAAGTTACGAACTGCCCAAGTATCAGATAGAGTAAAATTAGGAGATCTACCTGCTATAGAAAATACAGAGAATGATAGAGTAATCTTACAAAGAGAAGCTCTATTAATTTCCTCTAAGCGGGAATTGCAAAAAGCATCTATCGACTTATCCCTTTTCTTACGTGAAGCAACAGGTAAGATGGTCTTACCAGCAGAAGAACAACTACCGAAAAATTTTCCTAAGCATAAAGAATTTCACTCAGATGATTTAGATAAATCAATAGCAGATGCCCAGAAAAGAAGACCCGAGATAAAAGAATACCAACTTAAGAAAGAAAAGATTGGAGTGGATAGGCAATTTGAACAGAATAATTTAAAGCCTCAGGTAGATCTTGTTGTATCCGCCTCACAAGACATAGGTGCAGGATCTGCAACTCGCTCTAAACCAGAAGTAGAAGCAACAGTTGTTATGAATATTCCTCTTCAGACTAGAAAGCAAAGAGGAAAGATTGGATCAGCGGAAGCAAAGATTTCTCAAATTGAACAGGAAGAGAAATTTGCAAGAGATAAGGTTTCAACTGAAATCCAAGATTCTATTTCAGAATTACAAGCTAGTTATGAAAGAGTGGAAGTTGCCAAGAAGGAAGTATTCTTAGCCAAGAAATTGCAAAGTTTAGAATTAGATCGTTTTAATTTAGGAGATTCAACTTTGTTATTTGTAAATATCCGTGAGCAGACCGCAGCTGAGGCAGCCATCCGTGAAGTTAAAGCTCTCAATGATTTCTTCAATGCTATGGCGAATTACCAGGCAGCTACAGCAGAATTTCTAGATTCAAATTTCCAAAAGATCAACTAGCAAATAAAATAAACTAACAAAAAATAAACTAACAAAAAAATAAACTTAATCATAAAAGTTAATTGACTTTAATCGCTATTCAACTTTAATTTTGACATGAATAAGTGGTTCATTTCATTGATAATATTATGTTTCTTTAGATGTAATAACTTCTTCTCATTAGAAGGAATAAGAGGAGATGATCTTCTAGGTGACATTCAAAGTCATAGATCACTTTACCTTATATCTTCATTTATGGCGGATGCTTTTGGAAATAATAATAAATTTTTTCTGCTAGATGAGGAAACAATTTGTAGTTCTGACGGAATCAAAACAATTAATCCTCTTACTAGTCCAACAGGTCAAAGTAATTTTACGGTTTCAAATGATCCTAATAGTCCAATTGATCTAATCGTTCCAGCAGGAGTATCTTATTTTAGATCAGCACCACTTGATAATTCTACAAGAGTCAATATACTAAATATAAGATCCATAAACGGTAAACCAAATGAACCATGTGAATATAATTCATCACTCGATATTTGTGGAACGACAGATTTATCGACTTATACATTTACCTTCGGAAATACAAATTATAGTTCAGGCAATTGTATTGCTTTGAAATGTACTAAACAAGCATTAATTCGAATTAGAAAAGAAGAAGACTCATTTAATATGAATAATAATGATCAATTTTTAACTATCTTAATTTCTCCGAGTGCATTTAAAGAGATTCTTGGAGTTGAAGGATATAAATATTATACAAGAGAGTCTGTGGCTCAATGTAAAGATAGTATAATTAAAGGCTATTCTTTATATTCAGCGGAAGTAGGTGACATTGCAACTCAAAATGCAAAAGCTGGATTATGCAATTTACCAAAATTGAATCGTTCTCCAAATCTAGCGGCATATTTTTCATACCAGGCTGTAGATTGTAATATTAAAGAAGTTAATCCTTTGGGTTTTTAATTTAAATTTTACTAATTGATTAACTAAAATAGTTTTCAGATCCAACCTCTTTTACGAAAATCTTCCTCTACAAATGCAACATCCTCTGGATGATCAATAGATAGGGATGCCTTCTCAGCTAAGTGAATTCCTATATGATAACCTGCCTCTATAGCTCTAAGTTGTTCTAAAGATTCTGATTTTTCTAAATAGCTTTCGGGAAGATTGTTATATTTTAGTAAAAAATTCAGTTCATAGCAATAGATTCCAAGATGACGAAAGTATTGATCCTGTTGCTTGAGAGCATAGGGAATTATTGAACGAGAGAAATAAATGGCACGATTGTCTTTAGTGAATACTACTTTTACTCGATTAGGATCTTCAGCTTCTTCATAACTCATAGGAACAGCAGCCGTAGTCATTGCCCAAGATCGTTCTTTAAGTTTTAATTGCACAACACCATCGATTAATTCAGATTCGATACCTGGTTCATCACCTTGGATATTAACGAATATATCATTTTTATCGTCGATTTCATTTTTTAATAAATGAGCTACTTCTATCAAACGGTCAGTTCCAGAGATATGGTCTGGTCGAGTCATGACAACTTGACCGCCGAAAGACTCCACTTCTTGAAAAATTCTATCATCATCAGTAGCAACAATCACTTGATCGAGTAACTTACAATTCTTGGATGATTGATAGGTCCAATGGATCATTGTTTTGGAGCCTATCTTGACTAAGGGTTTTCCTGGAAATCTTGAACTTCCATATCTTGCAGGAATGATTCCTATAATTTTATGATTCATTCTGAAATAAAATTATTGGAGATTAATTAATGATAAATTCGGTGAAGTATACTTCTTTTATCTTTCCATTTGTTAGAATATGATTGATATGAGCCTTAATTTCTTCACGTAAATCTAATTGTTGAGTTATCGTCTTCAACTCATCTTTAGTTTTTCTTGAGATAATTAAATTTATCAAGTTTTGCATTTGTGCTTTTCTTGATGCTAACTCTTGAGAAAGTGCAGGTTGTCCACTTTCAATTCCAAATACCAATTTCATCTTAACGAAATGAGATTCACCAATATCAGCTGTATTGATACGAAACTCATCCTCTATCATAAAAGTGTCTAGCGGAGGAGGAGCTTTAACGAGTGCAATGTTTTTTTGTTCTTTAAAAACGGAAGTAGCTGTTCTTTGCGCTACCAACATCGCAATCACTGCGACTATAATTATTCCGAAAATCGCACCAGCAATATAAAGTAACCATTTAACAATCGGAGATGTACCAATCCCAGCAGACCCACCGTCGGCTAACCCACCTTCTTCTTCTTCTATCTCAGCATCACCCATTAAAGATCCCTCCTTTCCTCATATTTTAAAATGATATCATTCATATAATTTATTCATCGCCTTCTGTAGTTGTCTCTGTCTGTGGAAATCTAGCGTCTGGTAAACCAAATGTTGGTTCATAGGTTTTACGTTTCGTAGATTTTTCAGTAAGGATTACTATATCTATTCTTCGGTTGAAAGCTTTTGCTTCAGGAGTACCTAAATTTTCCAAAGCTAAAGGTCTGTAGCTACCAAAACTTACGGCCTGAAATTTACTTGGATCCAATTCTTTAGCATTTACCATAAATACGGTGGAGTTGATAGATCTAGCACCAGCGAGGTCCCAATTATTTAGATACTCTCTTTCCTCTCGATTGGTAAATCCTGAAGGAGTTATTGCATCCATATCACTGTGCCCTTCTACTCGAACAAATCGCTCTAAAGTTTTGATGAGACCAGCCGCTTTCACAAGTGTTTCTTTGATTGCCGGAGTTAGGATAGCAGAACCAGGGTAGAAGTAATCAGCTCCGACTAAAGATATAATCAAACCACGCTCATCTTCGGAAACACGAACTTTTCCAGCTTGGATCTCTGGTTTAAATACTTCAGTTGCATCTTTGTTTGATTTGGATAAGTTTCTACCTTGTGTCTGGGAAGGAAGACTTTCAATAGTCATACCCATTTCTTCAAGACTTCCTTTAGAAAGAGTCTGTCCACCCGTGAATAATCCAGTTGTAGATTTAAATGCAGAAAGAATAATATGCATCTCTCTTGCGTCCGTTTTACCAGTTGTATAAAGCATAATAAAAAAGCATAAAAGAAGGGTAACCATGTCTCCATATGTGAGCATGTATTCAGCAACTTTCTGAACACACTCAGGACATTTAACCTTCTTTGCCATTAGGCTTCTTCCTCTTTTAAGGCAGCACGATCAGCAGGAGCCAAGAAACTTGCTAGTTTTTCTTTTACAATTCTTGGGTTATCTCCTGATTGAATAGAAAGAGTTCCCTCAACCATAACTTGTTTTACTAATAATTCATCTTCACTTCTACGAGTAAGTTTTCGAACAAATGGAATCGCAATTAAGTTGGCACCAAGAGAACCATAGAGTGTGGTAATTAGAGCGGCAGCCATACCAGATCCAATTGCAGAAGGATCCCCAGCACCTAAGTTATTTAACATGGCGATTAATCCAATAAGAGTTCCTAACATTCCGAAACCAGGAGCAAGACCGCCCCAGGCATCCCACCAAAGCTTGCCGTTGTTGTGTCGCTTGGCGATGTTATCTATTTCTGTTTCCATAATATTTCTTACAAGTTCGGGGTCTGTTCCATCCACAACTAATTGGATTCCTTTTCGTAGAAATTCCTCTGGAAGTTCATTGATATCATCTTCTAAGGCGAGAAGACCTTCTCTACGTGCTTTCTCAGAAAAAGATACCAAAGTAGTAATTAAACTAATTTGATCAAATTTAGGAGTTTGAAACGCTTTTTTTGTGATTTTTCCTAGACCTAGAGTTCCTTCCCAGGGTGCAGAAATGATAGTAGCAGCTGTTGCTCCACCAAAAGTAATGAATAAAGAAGGAATGTTGATCAAGTCTAAAGGAGATAATCCCGCTTGAAGAGTTCCAAATAATAGTAAGAAAACACCTACACCTAAACCAATGACTGTTGCTATATCCATAAGAGAACCCTATGCTAATTCCTTACCTATCCTTCCATAGGTTTTTGTATGACTTCTTTATGATAATTTTTAATCAATATTAGAACTTCAGGAACAGTTTCTTTTACTATAAACTTCCGATCAGTTGTTAAACTGATTACTGTATCTGGATTTGCTTCAATGGTCTCAATGAGATTTGCATTGATCACAAATTCCTCGCCTTTTAATCTATGTACTACGATCAAAAGAATTTACCTTCTTCCTGAGATTCTCTACTTATGTCTATCGACGGTATTCTTAATTTCGTTGATGAATTTTTCTTCTGTGAATCGGTTCACAGATTTCTGAAAATCAGAACTTTTATAGTTCAAATTTTCCGAATCTAAGATTGCACTATTCAAAGATTCTATGGTCTGTTCGGGGAAAAAGACTCCTGTTTTGCCAGATACCACAGTTTCTAATGCTCCTCCCTTGCCAAAAGCAATTACAGGTGTGCAAAATCCTTGGGCCTCCACAGGAGTTATTCCAAAGTCCTCCATTCCAGGAAAAATAAATCCCCTTGCTCTAGAATAGTAGCTTTCTACCTCTTCTCGCTCTATTCCCTTCAGAATCGTTACATTAGATGGAAGATTCTTTTTTAGTTTGGCCTCGTCTTGTCCGCCACCAATGATAATTAATTTCTTTCCATTTGCTCGAAATGCATCTATTGCTAGATCAATTTTTTTGTATGGGGCAAAAGCAGAAACAATTAGATAGAAATCTTCTTTTTCCCTATTAAATACTTTGAACCCTTCTGGTAGACAGGGTGGATGTATGACCTTATAATCTCTGCGATAGTATTTTTGGATTCTTTTGCCAACGAAATCAGAATTGCAGGTAAAATAATCTACTCTAGTAGAGGAGGCACTATCCCAATTACGTAGGTAGTTTGCAACAGATTGGTAGAAGAAAAAGGATAATCCTTTTCTTTTGGGAAAATAATCGTAGAACATATCCCATACGTATCGCATAGGAGAATGGATGTAGGAAAGATGAAAGCTGTTGGGATGTGGTATAATACCCTTTGCGACGCAGTGTGAGGAAGAAAGTATTAAATCGTATTCTCTAAGATCAAAGGTTTCAATTGCTGTTGGAAAAAGTGGAAGATACCATCTATACTTGGATGATTTAAATGGAAGACGATCCGTAAATGCTGTAAATATTTTGCGATCTTCTATACGAACATTTAATTTCCCTTTGTTGTAAATTAAAGTAAAGAGGTCAGCTTCAGGATAAAGTTTTAATAATGAATCTAAAACTTTTTCCCCACCTCTCATACCTGTGAGCCAATCGTGGATAATTGCTACTTTCAAAATGATATATTCTCCTAAGGAAATTTCTGTATGTCAGTAATGGGTTCGACATATCGACCAGTGAGTGTGTAACTTCCGAAAAAGGAAGATGATATAAAGAATGGAATAGGATGAGTATTTTCTAGCTTACGATTTGCTTCTGTGTAGCGACGTGCTTCTTTGGAAAGTATGGAAAGATCATTCAATGTAAGGTATAAAGTATCATACATTTCGTTAGTATTAATTATTTTAGGCAAGGTACCATTATCTGAATTTAATTTGTCGGATATTTCCCTAGAATTTATTGCGATTGTATGAACATCATTTTTATTTTCAACAATTACAGTGTTGGCAGCTTCAAAGAAATTATCAATAAAGCTTGCAGAAGGAAAAAAATCAGGAGTCCTTTCTGTTTCCAAGTAGAAAGGGTTGTAAATTGCAGTGTTTTTATTTTCAAAATTTCCTGGATCAATATCTATCACTCTTCCTGAGAAAAGAGTTTTGGTTTTCAATTTGATCTTATAATTGTCCCAAAGTGTTAGAGGTTCTTTAAGAGCTAAGGTTAACTCAATTGCCTTCTGAGCATCTTTGTCTAAAAATCGTTTATCTGGAACATCTATCAAATCAACAATATCTATAGAATAAACATAGCCTTTTTCGATTCCTTTGACATAGACCTCTGAACCTTCGAGAATTCCATCTATCTTACTGTAATAAATTTTTGATCGATAAGGATGCAAATTTGTCTTACTATCTACACTGATAATAGTATAAAAGAATGCATAGGATAAAGCTCCCAGAAAAAGCAAGGCTGCGATAGTTTCTTTTTTCATGAAAAGGTTGAATTTCTAAGTACATAGATTAGATTGAACGAATCACACTGGCAATCTATTTTTTAGGAGGGATGTCTGAAATACTGTAGCTTATGCGGTTCCAATAAACTGGGATTTTTAATTCCCACTGGAGATAATCTCCCAAGGCACATATGTGATTCTTGTGGCGAAATTCACTACTCCAATCCTAAAATAATAGTAGGGGCTTTACCGGTATGGGAAGACAAGATTCTACTCTGTAAAAGAGCAATTGAACCTCGTTATGGAAAATGGACCTTACCCTGTGGTTACATGGAAAATGCAGAAACAGTGGAAGAGGGTGCCATTCGAGAAACAGCAGAAGAAGCTAAAGCAAATATTAAAATTATCAGTTTACAATCTGTTTATAGTATTCCCCATATTAACCAAATCTATATGATATTTTTAGCAGATCTTGTTGATTTAGATTTTGCTCCAGGCGAAGAGAGTCTTGAAGTCGAACTCTACAAACAAGAAGATATTCCTTGGAAAGAAATAGCATTTTCAGCTGTTCAATTCTCTTTAGAGACTTTTTTTAGAGACCGAAGAGATAATACATTAGGCTTTACTCGCGTTGGAAAATTTTATAGAAACATAAAGGATTATTAAAATGAAACTTTTAAACCAAAAACATAAAATAGAAAAATTTACTTTAATGTTTGTTATTGGTCTAGCATTGCAAACTTGTATTTTTTCAGATATTAAAAATGTGGAAGATTTAAAAAAATGTGAAATCGATTTTAATTCAATATCGGTTAAGAATTATCAAACAAGTGGATTGTTTAGCCTTACTCCCAAGCTAGCATTAGATACAGAAGTTTCTTTTTATAATCCTAATGAGAGTGAAGTTAAAATTTATTCTTTTGATCTGGATATTTCATTATTGAATGAAGGCAGAGAAGATAAATTAGGTAAAATTTTATCAGAACAAGAAATTACTGTTCCTTCAAAAACTACAATTCAAATTCCTTTAAAAATAAATTCAGAGTTTGATGAAAGATTGGATGCCAAGTTATTGCGAATTGCGTTGAAACTTTTAGGTGATTTAAAGGATAGCAAAGAAACTGAATTTTTAATAAAAGGTAATGTAAAATATCGCACTCTCTTTGGTAACATTGATATTCCTGTTAATGAAATTCAGAAAGCTAAACTGAGGGGAAGTTCCAATAAATAGTGAATTCTTTTGAACTAAAGGAAGTAGAGATTCGAATTTTAATATCTCTTGCTGTTGCTGGCTTACTTCTTTTTTTATTAATTTTCACTAAAAGAAAATCTCCCTCTACAAATAATCAGAGTAGATCAAAGACAACATATCGACCTGATGGTTCCATTGATCCCAAAACTAAAAAGTCTAACGAAGATATTAAGATACTTGAAGTTTTTGATTATAACGGTGTAAAAATTTTACATGAAGATGGACTTTGGACTGTCAATGATTCAGGCATGATTCAAGTTTATAAAGATTGGGTTCAGATTCCACCTAGGTATCAGAAAATGGTTAAAGAATTAGACAATAGGTCTATTCAAAATAAAAAGAAACCAGATTACTTTCTAGAGATACTAAATGGTTTCTATTATGTTTCCATGCCTGGTGGTAAGAAAAAAAAGTATGATACTTTCGCCTCCATACCAGCTGATATACGAAAATTCCTAGGTAAAGGTTGATTTGAATAATTTTTCGAGTAGATTTCATTTTAAGTCAATTTAATATTACAAGTATGTAGAAATCTTCCATAAAAGCTTCAAGATTCAGCAAAGGTATTTTTTCCTAGATTCTCATCGATATATTTATCTACTTTCTTCATAGCATCATTAGAAAGTGTTGTGAATTTTATTCCGGCTAAGTAATTGATTTCATCCTCATTCTCAGCCTTACACCACATAACTAATCCCTGACAGATAAATCTAAGATTTCCTCCGGGAACATATACATTCAAACTTAAGAGGGAGTTTTTATTAAGAAATTTCTTTGTTCTTATTTTAATTCCAACACTACTGATATCAGTTATGAACGCATCAAACCTTCCACCCTCCGTCCATAATGTAAATGTAAAAGGTAGGTTTGTCTTTAATCTTTGAGTTTTTCGTATTTGGCTTTTATGGATTATTTTAGGTTTTGCAATATTTATAAATGAACTTTGTTCTGAGGACAATACTTCTGAATCAAACACAAAATTATAATTGGACATTGTGAACTCTACAGACAAAGATCCATACACTTTCTCTTTGAAGAAAGTTTCATCCATTTTGATTTTCATTGAATTAGATTCCATTGCCTCTAGAAGACCTTGAAATTTGTTTCCTTTACTATTATTCTCTTTAGGAACAATTGTGATTGGTAAGTTTTGTTGGAAGACTGACATGGAACCTCCTAATTTACAGAATGTTCATTATCTTATTGATTCAATGGTATGGAAAGAAAATAATTTATTTAGGTGTTATAATATTCGAAATTTCTTGGCTTACCCAAGCAATTCCTTTATCAGTAACACAAAAATCATGCAAGGCTCCTGAATATAGTGAATAATTTAAATTGCTATATTCTTGCTTTAAAATTTCTAAGCTTTCTAGCGGAGCCCACATATCTTTGGTATTGTAAAAGAAATGACGATCTTCTATTCTCTTGGAATAATTTTCTTTCTGCAATTGATTTGGAAGAATTTCAAATTCTGATTTAGCAAGATAAAATACAGACTTTAGAATATGTTTATATTGAATAAAATATTTCCATGTAACAAATATTCCATTCGCATTCAAATGCTTAAGTTTCGAAATTAATAATAGATTTAATAAAATCTTTGGTAGGGAACTAAAAATAAAATGTAAGCCTAGAATCAGTTTAAACAACAATGGAGCTTTTAATAGTAAGCCTAGAAAATTTTGTAATTTAGATTTTTTGTTTTTATGAAAAAATGGAAAAATATAAAAGATTTTTCGTATAGGTAGATTGGGACGAAGATCCATCATTTGATGAGCGATCCAAGAGCCAATACTATGACCAATCAAAATGATTTTTATATTTGGTATTATTTTAGAGGAATTTTTCTCTTCGTATGACTTAATTATTTTCTCTAATTGATCAATTTTGTCTTCAAGCTCTTCATTTAAATTGAATTGACGACCTTGGGGAAAATTTTCGAATCCTTTATAATTCAAAGTGTGAATCTTGAATTGGTTTTTAGTAAGTAAATCTAGCTTCTCTTCAAATGGTTTGTAATATGCTGCTATTCCTGGATTGCCTGGGATAATGACTATTAGATTGATTGATTTTACTTTTATAGATTCAGAATTCATCGGATTAAATTTTATATTATTTTGGATTTAACTTAGTTCTTTGTCAACAATACTTGAAAATTAATTTGAATATCTTTTCCTATAAATAACTTATTGTTACTAAGCAAATTAGTTTAATGTCTAATTGATATGCAACCATCATTTTTCTTAGCGCATGGATCTCCAATGAATGCAATCGAGGATACAGAATTTTCTCGTGGATGGACTGATTTAGGCATTAGAATAACCAATTCTTCGAATGGAATCCCATCAGCTATTGTTGTAGTCTCAGCTCATTGGCTTACTGAAGGAACTTATATAACTTGTGCTAATCCTCAAAAAACAATTCACGACTTTGGTGGATTTCCCCAAGAATTATTTAATGTTCAATACCCTGCTCCTGGTGCACCAGAGATAGCTCACAAAATAATAGAAGAATTTAAATTTACCAGCATTAAAGAGGATTTTGATTGGGGGATGGATCATGGAACCTGGTCAATCTTGAAGTGGATTTTCCCCGATGCAAATATTCCTGTTTTACAAATTTCTATTGATAGAACGAAACCCTTCCTCTGGTATTACGAGATAGGGCAAGAACTTGCAAAATTTAAGAAAGATAATATTCTCTTCATAGGAAGTGGGAATCTCGTTCATAATTTGGGACTTCTAAATTGGAGGAATTGGGATGAACAATTAGATTGGGCCATAGAATCCAATCAAACTTTTAAAGATTTAATTCAGGCAAGAGACTTTCGAAAAATGGCAACTGCGCATAGCATTTCCCCTGCTGCTAAACTAGCTATTAATTCTGCCGAACATTTTGTTCCCGCATTGTATGCATTGGGATTTGGACATGATGAAAGTCATTTGGAATTCTTTCATAATAGAGTGCAGAGTTCCATTTCTATGCTTAGCTTTCAATTAGGTTAATGACTAAACATAGATTTTAGAATTATAAATGGTTATTTCTTATTTGAAAATATCTTTAAAAACCAGGATCGTTTAATATATAATAATCCACCGATTATAGCGAATGGAAGTATATACAACGCTAAATAGGCAAAGTATAAAAACATACTTGCTAAATCATAAAATACATTTGAAAAATCAGGCATATTGATAGATTTTTCTTGGTTAGGATCGATAACGGAAATTTGAACTTTAGCCCAAGTAACTTTATCGTTAATCAACCATTTTTCTTTTTTTGCTGAATCTTCCTTTTCTTCAGATTCAGATAGCAGTCTTTCTCTTTCAGTATAATTCTTAGCATCAGATGAACCTGATAATGCTCTGGATCTTCTTTGACCTCGGATCTGTTCTCTACTTAGAGATACATTTTGAACGTAATTATCATAAGTTAAATCATTGGCTGCTATAGACTCTGATCTTAATTTACCTAAAGAATTAGAAGCTTCCAGAAATTCATATAACTTTTCCGTTTTAACCCAAAGAGAGGCATTAAGATTTTTATTAGAGAGAAAACTATCACTGCTTTGTTGGAGAAATCCGAAAGTCCCTGCCATTTTATAAAGATCATCTCTTGTCTTGCTAAAATCATCCGATTCGAATTCTAAGGATACGTTGTATTCTAGTAGTCTTTCTAATTTGGGATCTATACCTGAAAATTTTACAGAGTATGATTCCTTGCCCGAGGATTGTATTTTCTTTCCACCAGCCTCTTCCATTCTCGGTTGAATTTCATCAGCTTCATAATCATCTGATACTGCAGAGGATGATTCCATCATTATAGAATCTTTTGCATATTCAGGTTCAGAAGATTCTTCTGATTGCTTACATGAAAAGGCTATTATATTAAGAATTAGTATTGTGAACAAGATACTAGATCTTGTTCGAATTAAATTTTTTATTAGAATCATAATTTAATCTTCTACGATAGTGATTGTCTCAATAATTACTTTTTCCACAGGAGCGTCTTGAAAACCAGTTTTAACTCCCGAAATTTTCAATACTTCTTCGCTGTTCTCGACTACTTTGCCGAATACTGCATGTTTTCCATCAAGGAAGTTATTATTCTTTACATTAATGAAGAATTGAGAGCCGCCTGTGTTCGGCCCAGCATTTGCCATAGAAAGTGTAAAAGTCACATTCTTTAACTCTGGATGAAATTCATCTTGGATCTTATAACCTGGACCACCTGCTCCTGTACCATTTGGACAGCCGCCTTGGATCATGAAGTTTGGAATGATTCTGTGGAAGGTCAATCCATTGTAAAATCCCTCTTTTGCTAATTTTGCAAAGTTACCTGCGGTAATAGGTGCTCTTTCTGTCTCTAATTCTGCTTTGAATGTTCCGTTGTTTGTTTTAAAAATTGCTTTAGTCATAATTGCCTAAAATACCGATACTTTTAATAATTGCAACACCTTAGAGAGAGTCATATTTAATGACAGAACCAAATATAGAATCTATTGAAGAAGAACATAAAAGCGGATACGAAAATATAGCCCAAGAACCAGATCTCATAGATGAGCCTGCTCTAAAGACTATTTTACTTCAGTTTAATCCCCAAGTATCTAAGGATATCGTAAAGATTGAAAAAGGAGTTGAGAATTTTTTCTTATTCAATAGCTCTTCCTATGCCTTAGCAAAAGTAGAAGACATGCAATACTTTTCTCTAGTAGATCTTAAAATGCTAGCTGAAAAGCATGCAATAGTGCTTTTCCAATACCTTGAATATGAAGAAACCTTAAAAGATTTCCTAGTCCGAAAAGTGGTTCTTAGACCTACTAGTCTTAAGATTGAACAGGTAAAGAAAATAAAACGTGCCTGTGCTATTGAATCTTGTCTTTCAATACTAAAATATATAAGCATTCGAGATAGAATAATTTCTGAGAAAATTGTTCAAAATGAATTAGATGATTATATTTCTAAAAAATTAGTTCATATCGAGACAGGGGAATGGATAGACTATACATTAGACAAGATTGCAAAATCTTGTATAGAGAATATTGACTCTATATCCTTCGCATTCCAAATGGAAAAAATTTGGAAATTAGAACTCGAATTAATTAATATGATTTTGCACATCCTAACAAAAAAAGATGGAGTTGATTATGCGGAAGTATTTGCAAATTTTAAAATGGATGAAGAGAAATCCTTAGCTATTTCTCACAGAGCAGGTTTATCTATACTGCAAGAAATTGCTTTAGATTTTTATTTAGTAAGACCTAGCTTTTCTCATATGGTGAAGATTGAATCAGAAAAAGTAATTCCAACAGGAACTGAATTTGAAAGTTTACTACGATTATTTGGTCAAATAGCGAAATCTGCGATTATTCAACTACTTCCACTTGAACTATCTATGGGATACTCCGCTGACTCAAGACTTTTGCATAATCAATATATTGAAGAATTAGAACAACACGCTTCCTTTTCTACTCAGGCTGGATGGATAGGTGCAGAAATTTTTCTTTCTAATTATAAAAACTTAAGTACTAAAGTTGAAAATTTAAAAGAAATTAGAAATGAATATATGATTGATGTTATGCTAAAAAATAAACTTTCCCAGTTGAATATGCAATTTGATCCATTGTATTTTTCATTAGAAGAGTTCAGTGTTGATCCTGAATTTGCAAAACAAACAGGAATAGATAAAGTATCTTTATTCAATAAATTTTTGGAAAAATGCAAAAGCAATCCTGATCTTGTAAGTCATATTGAAAAAAGAGCAGGGCAATCCAGTTCTGGAATCCATCTACTTTACAAAGAAAATTTGCCGACATCCTTCATTCGTTTTAAAAAGAAAAGAAATTTCTTAAACAGTATGGCTAAAGAATCTTCCATGAAAAATGGAATCTATGAATTCTTAAAAGAAATTCCAACAGGTTTTCCGAATCGTGAACATTTTGTTGAAGAACAATTGAATCTTTCTAAGGCAATAACCGATTGGGAAGCAGAATTGGAAGCCGAAAGAATCAAAAAAGAGCAGGCTGAAAAAGGAATTTTTGTTCGATTCTTAGAATGGCTTGCCTCCTTATTTGGAATTGAAGCTCAGAATAGCCGTGAGAGTGATAAACCAGGAAATAAAAAGAGTTTATCGAAATCTAAAAGCAAACCATCTCTAGGCGTGTATGGTGGACCCAAAGAACGAGAAATTATAATATCAACCCAAGTTCAAAAAGCGATTGAGTACGTGGATCGCCAGAACCGTGGTTTAATTTGGTTAGACGATGTTTTGGCTGCCTTGAATTCGAGTAACTATTCTCTTACTAATCTTGCTGATATGTTATTCTTTGATAAACAAAGAAGATATCTCGAAATACGTTCTCTCAATGATATCCGCCATGTCTTCATTCGCAAAGAACTTGAAAATGATAATACATGGCTTCAAAATACGATTGATTATTTAGAAAATATCCAAAACAAAAAACAAGAACACAATCTTCTTACAACTGAGTTAAAGAAAAGATTAGAATAATATTTCTATAAAATTATCCTTCCGCGATAGAAGCATTAACCATATCAGGTTTCATACCTTGGGGAATCCAATTACCTTCGCTATTTGCTTTTTCGGGATTAGACTTTTTCGATTTTGATAATTTCTTCAAGCGATCCTTTGCTTTGCCTTCTTCAATAATTTTTAAAGGAGGCATTTTTAGATCCCACACGATTCCAAACATACTTAAAAACCTTAAGATATAATATGATAAATCAATTTCATACCAAAAGAAACCTTGGTTGGCTGAGTGTGCATAGTGGTGGTGGTTGTTATGCCATCCTTCACCCATAGTTATTATAGCTAGAAAGAAATTATTTCTACTGTCATCTTTTGTATCATATCTTCTTGAACCTATAACATGCGCTAGAGAGTTGATTGCCCAAGTACCATGTCCAAGGAAAAAAGTTGAAACAGCATACCCATAAACTAACCAAGCCCATCCACCAATTAAATATAATCCAATAGCATAAGTTAAAGGAGGAATCCAATTGTATCTATCCAACCAAACCATTTCTGGATATTTATAATAATCTTTAATTATACGAGAGTCATAATCATTATAATCATCTTTCAAGAACCAAATCATATGAGAATACCAGAAGCCTTTTTGTTTTGGTGAATGGATATCTAATTCAGTATCGGAATATCTATGGTGGTTTCTATGATGAGCTGCCCACCAAAGAGGTCCTTTCTGCATGGACATAGCACCAATCCAACCAAGAATAAATTGAAATACCCTCGAGGTCTTGAAAGCATTATGGGAAAAATATCTATGATAACCTGCTGTAATTCCAAACATTCTTAGGTAATACATACCAACAGCTAAACCTAAAAGATGCCATTGGAATTCAACTGTGAACACAAATAATACGGTTGCTTCTACTAAGAAAAAGATAGTTAAAAATAATATAGGTGTCTTTTGTTTTACAATGGGTGCTACTGTAGTTGAAGAATTCATTCTCTACCTCTGCTATATACGAGTAAATTTATGGGAAAATGTTGCAAAAATAATCTACTTGCTAGAGCAAAATAGAAAAAAATCATAGCAGTAGAGAATCTTAACTGAATGGCAAAGACAATTGTTCAAAAATACGGCGGAACTTCCGTCGGCGATACTACGAAAATTAAAAATGTAGCCAATCGAATTAAATCATATTTTGAAAATGGGGACAATGTAGCTGTGGTTGTCTCCGCAATGGGACATACTACTGACATTCTTGTCGATTTAGCTGACCAAATTACAGATAATCCTCCCAAACGAGAGATGGACATGCTTCTTTCTACTGGGGAGCAAGTTTCTGTTGCACTTTTGGCTATGGCTTTAGAATCTATAGGGGTTCCTGCAAAATCTTTCACAGGTTTTCAGATAAAAATGTTAACAGATGGAAATCATTCTAATGCTAAAATTGATTCTATTGATAGAACTAGAATAGATCATGCTTTTCAAGAAAGAAAAGTCGCTATCATTGCTGGATTCCAAGGCATCGATAAAGATGAAAATATCACTACTTTAGGCAGGGGTGGATCAGACACAACGGCCGTTGCAATTGCCGCAGCTTTGGGTGCAGATGAATGTGAAATATACACTGATGTAAATGGAGTGTATACAACTGATCCCAACAAAGTGCCAGAAGCAAGAATGCTTAAGCAAATCACTTATGAAGAGATGTTGGAGCTTGCATCCTTAGGTGCTGGAGTATTGCATTCTAGATCAGTTGAATTGGCTATGAATTATGGAGTCACGATTCATGTGAGAAGTAGTTTTCATAGAGAACCAGGAACTTTGGTTGTAAGTGAGGATAAAATTATGGAAAAAATGAAAGTAAGTGGAGTAACCGTAAAAAATGACCAAGCACGTGTTACTATACCTGATGTAAAAGACCAACCTGGGATAGCAGCAGAATTATTCTCTGCCTTATCAAATAAAGATATTATAGTAGATGTAATTGTTCAATCATCACCCCGCGATGGAGTGAATACTATTTCATTCACAATTTCTAAAAAAGATATACCAACTACGAAAATTGTTGTAGAGGATTTAAAGAAAAAACTTTCATCGGGCAATTTAGAAATTGATGATGACATTGCTATACTTTCGGCTGTTGGAGTTGGTATGAAATCACATGTGGGAGTTGCTGCTCAGATGTTCCAGGCATTAGCAACGGAGGGAGTCAACATATTGATGATATCCACTTCTGAAATTAAAATTTCTTGCGTAGTCCCTCAATCAAAATCTAGAGAAGGTCTACAAGCGGTTCACACTGCTTTTGGATTAGGGAATTGAATTAAACTATTATGAAACATAGAAAAATAAAGATAATCTCATTATTAATTTTTCTATGCCTTGTAGGTAATTCGATGCTAATCGCTGCTAAACGAGAGTCTTTAAATCAAATTATTGCTATCGTTGGAAATTTTTCCATTAGCCAAATCGATTATGAAAACGGTGTAGAAAGATATAAAGTCATCTCTAAATTTGCACCCCCTAGTAGAAAGAAGCAATCTTTAAGAAGCCAGGTTATCGATTTTTTAATTGATAGACTTATTGTAGACATAGTAGCTGAAGAAGAATCTGTTCAAATCAATGAAAAACGGATAGAAGCTGAAGTAGAAAAACGAATGGAATCAATGGGAATTACTGATTTGGAGCAATTCAAAAAAGCGATTCCCTCTCAAACATCTATGAGCTATGATCAGTGGATCCAAGATTTGCCTTACCAAATTAAGAAAGGGCAGCTACTTCAGATACGAGTTTCTACTCCTCTTCCATCCGAACAAGAAATCCGATCCTGGTATGCAAAGAATAAAGCAAAAGTTGGATTCGAAGTAAAATTTAGAGAGATTGCTATTGCTCCTAAGGACTCTTCCATTGATGAAGAATCCCGAGTATACAAAGAAATAACCGAAATTCGTACAAAAGTAATTAAAGACCCTAGTTTATTTAGATTGATTGCTAGTGGACCAAGAAATGACTCTAGATACAAAGCTTCTGGTGGTTTTGTGAATTGGATTGCAGCCTTTGAATTATTCAAGCAAAGTTCAATTCTAGCTTCAATTACTTCTAAGACTAAAGAAAATAAAATTTCTGAAATTTACCGTGATGAAAGAAAAAGATATTGTATACTTATGATAGAAGGACTGAGGGCTACACCAATAGACAGTGTTAGACGAGGTATTCAAAATGTTCTTTACCGAGATAAAGAGCAGAAGGCCTTTGAAGATTGGTTAGATTCTATGAGAACTCAGATTTCAATTACAACGTATGACCCGACATACAATAAAGAGCACAATATAAAAATTCAAGAAGAGATTTATAATTTAGATTAATGACACAACTAGAATACAATCCATCTTATGCATGTTTGTATTTAGATAAAGAGACATTTTTATTCTACAAAGAAAATACTTCCTTTTTAAAATTTAAAGATCAATACTTAGAAGTCTTTCAAAGTAAAATTAGAAGTTTATTTCCAGAAATTCTATTTCTTTCAAATCAAAATATTTTTGGATTCAAGGAACTAAAATCAGATTCAGAGTTTGAATTTTTAAATAAAGTTAATTCAGAGCTACCTTCTTCTAAAAGTGCAAATGAAGATTGGGATGAGGTATGCTTTCTTTATTTTAACGGACTTGCGCCATTATTAGATGTGGAATTAACAAAGAATATATGGCAAAGACATAAAAAATTTCTGAGTCAATATTCATATAGTGAAAATTTGCCTGAGGGAATCATTCCGAGAATTTTGACTAGAGAATTTGTTCAATCCTTGCCCAATGGATTAAATCAAAGTGTTCATGACTTCTTTTTAAAAAATATAAACAATTATGATGTAGAAATATTTTTTGAACATCCAGATCTTAGACAGTATAGATTGAATCTGTGTCCGAATGAACCAAGGGCACAAGTTTTAGTTTCAGAAATATTTGGAAAGTCTAAAGACTTTCCCTATTCGAAATTACTTAGCTTCATCCATGAGAATTCTAATTTATACCGAAGTTCACCTTCTTGGATAGAACTAGAATTATTTCGAGGTTGTGAATTGAAATGTACATTCTGTCCAAGGCAATACACTGAAAATACCTTAGATGGATCAAAATTTTCTTATGATGAAATTTTAGATTTAAAATCTAAACTCTCAGGTATAGAATCTAAATTTACTATTTGTATTGGTGGAATGGGCGAGCCTCTTCTCCATGAAGATTTTTCCAAAATCATTCATGAATTACTATCTTTAAATAATCTCGCTGAATTGATAATAGAAACTTCTTTATCTGAACACGAAGATAAATTGTTTAATTGTATAGAATTACTTTCTGAAAATGAAAAAAATAAGTTAACAATCATAATCAATTTAACAACATTAAAAGAAGATCGATATAATTCTATTTATGGAAAGAAATTACTAAAGAAAGTATTACAAAATATTGATAATCTAATTACTTTGTTGCCTATTCAAAATATTCATGCCCAAATACTTAAAATACTCGAAGTTGAAGATGAGGTAGATAGCTATTTTACTTTTTTCGAGAAAAAGAAAATTAATGTAATTTTCCAAAAGTACAATAGTTACGCAGGTTCTTTAGAAGAGAAGAGAGTGAGTGACTTAACTCCATTAATGAGAGAATTCTGTTGGCATCTAGCTAGAGATTTCTATATCCATGCAAATGGAGATGTATCGTTGTGCAAACAAGTTGTTAATGAAAAAAAAATTAAACCAATAGGTAATATAAAAAATAATTCTTTGGAAGAAATTTGGAAGAGCCCTCACATTAATTTTCAAAAATCTATTTTAGGTAAGCATGATGAGACAGGGCTTCCTTGCTTAAATTGCGATGAATGGTATACTTTCAATTCCTAAAATATTTGCATTTATCCAAGCTCGATTAGGATCCACTCGGTATCCTAATAAAATATTAAAACAAATTCCACAAAATGGAATGAGTCTATTAGAACATATTCATTCAAGATTGAATCAAATACTCGAAAAAGAACAAATTATTTTTCTGATTCCTAATGAAGATCACTTGTTGAAAGAGTATTTGCAAGATAAGTCCTTTCTTTATTTTGAAGGTGATCTAAACAATGTCCGTAAAAGATATATAGATGCTGCTACTTATTTTCAAGCGAATGTAATTTTGCGATTAACGGGAGATAATCCTTTTGTCGATATTAAGGCAATTGAAACTATTGTAGAAGCATGGAAACTATCATATTACTTTAATAAGAAAATAGATCTTATGTACTATTCGCCATTGCCATTAGGAATGGGAATTGAATCTTTTTCTAAAGAAGCTTTAGAAAATAACTCTTTTATTATGGAAGAAAGACATTTCGAACACGTTAGTCTTCACATAAAAGAAAATCCTCAAGAGTTCAATATTATTAAACTTCCCTCTCCATTTCCTGAAACTATTGGTAATCTCAGATTAACCTTCGATGAAGAATTAGATTATGAAACATTACTTGAGATTTATGATGAATCGATCACAATCTTTAATAATAAAAAATTTGGAGCCTACGAAATTTCTTATTTGGTAAAAAGAAATTCTGAATTGTTTCTTAAAAATCAAAAAGTTCAACAAATTAAGTTCAATTTACCAAAACCAGAACTTCTTCAGAAGAAATCTATTTTAATTATAATTGGTAATCCAATAAGTCATGGTTCAGGTCACTGGGAACGTATGACAATACTATCAACGCAATTAGTAATTTTAGGTTATACAGTGCATATGCAATTCAATAGTGAGAAAATTTCTGAAGGTTACGATTTTTATATAATTGATTCGAGAGAAGATTTCCAAAATGAAAAATTTCAATCTCCTATGCTACGCATAGATGAACTTTCAAATGATAGAAAAATTTTTAAATCTAAACAAGGTCTATCAGATAATGGTTTTTTAGATTTATTGCCGCATCCCGATTCATTTGGATGGGAGGAAGAGCCAGAAATTTTGATTTCGCCTATTGCTGATGAAGTATTAAAAGAAATTCAAAATAATGAAAATAAGACTAAAATTCAAAATAGAATTTTCCAAAATAAAACTATACTTTGTTATGCGGGAAATTTAGATAAAATTCTTTCATCGAGATTAGATGCCTTTTTATTAAACAATTTTTCGGATTATAAAATTCTAAGAATAGGTGGCTATCAATCAGATTCGATTCATATTTATTATGAATCAAGAATTACAAAGAAGCTATGGTGGAATTTTCTAAAGCATGCTGATCTATTTTTATCTTATTTTGGTCAAGGTCTTATGGAGGCGATGTATTTACGCAAGAAACTTGCTTCCTATTCTATGGGAGATTACCATTCTATGCTTAGTAAGCATCTTAAGGATATATGGTCAGTTCCATTTCTTGGTGATGTAAACAAACAATTAGAATTCGAAGAATTTACAAATGTATATCCAATTTTAAAAAACACTGCTCATAAAAGGATCGTTCAATGGTTAGAAACACATTCATCTATATAATTATTTTTTTCTTAACATTCACTAATATTTCATCTCAAGAAATTAAAGGTCTTTCAGGTTTTTCTAAACAGGATGATCTAGATCCAACCATGAAATTGGAATTACAAAAGATAGGCCGTGATGTAATTAACTTTTTAAGATGGAAGAGATTACCTCAAGCTGAAAAGAAATTAAAAGAATATGAGTTATTGCAAAGCACAACAGATGAGTTTTTCTATTTAAGATCAGCTGTTAATTTTACAAAGAAACAACTTAATTTATCAGAATCAGATTTAAAAACTACCCTAGCAATCAATGCAAAACATGAAGCTGCTTACTATCTTATCGGAATGGTTTATGGAATCTGGTCAGATTGGAACCGTAGTAAAGAAGCTTTTAAAGTAGCTGTTGAACTTTCTCCATTTAACCCACATTACTTTAATAATTTAGCTATTGCTCATTATATGTTAGGTGAGTATGAACAAGCACGCTTAGCCATAACTAAGGCTATCGAACAGAAAGCTAATTTTACAGATGCAAAGATTCTTTTAATTCAAATAGATAGAAAATTAAACAAAATGGACTCTGCCTATAAGAATGCAGAAAAATTATATAAAGATGATGGTAAAAATTCTGAAGTAAAATATTTATTTACTGATTTAATTTTTGAATCAAGGCAAGATTATCAAAAAGTTATCCAATTAATAGACAAAGAACGCAATCTTCCTATTTCTTCTAAAAGGATACTAGCCCAATCTTATGACTTTCTTATGCAAGAGAATCAATCAGAATCTATCTGGAAAGATATTGTAGAATCAGGACTCGCAACTGATGAAGATAGGAAAAAATATTTAAATATATTGATAAAATTAAATAAAATGGCTCTAGCAGATAAATATTCCTTAGAATATATTAACCAAGATTCAACTAGAGCAACTGAAGTGAGATCCTTATATGAATCTACTTTAAAATACAATTTTGCAATGGAAAAGTTTTACTATTTCTTTCCGCTTAGCAAATAAAACAATACTTACTCTTTTAATGCGTTAATGATTTCTTGAGTTACTTTCTTTCCATCTCCGAAAAGCATTAATGTATTATCTTGAGTGAAAAGTGGGTTAGGAACACCTGCAAAACCTGGACTCAAGGATCTCTTGATAACAACGATAGTACCCGCTTTGCCTACTTCTAAAATTGGCATACCAGCGATTGGACTTTTCGGATCTGTCTTTGCAAGTGGATTGGTAACATCATTAGCACCATTCACAATAACTACATCTACGCTGTCAAAGGTTGGATTAATTTCATCCATTTCTTTCAATTTATCATACGGAATATCAGCTTCTGCAAGAAGAACATTCATGTGACCTGGCATACGACCTGCGACAGGGTGTATTGCGAATTCAACTTCAATTCCTCGAGAAGTTAATAAATTATAAAGATCTCTAACTGTATGTTGAGCTTGAGAAACTGCCATACCATAACCAGGAACAATTACAACTTTTCGTGCTATGTCTAAGATCATCGCGACTTCTTCCGAAGTTGTTGATTTCACTTTTCCAGAATAGAAATCACCACTATCAGCAACTTCCTCTGCAACTTGACCAAATCCCCCAAATAATACATTCGTTAGAGATCGGTTCATTGCTTTGCACATAATTTGAGTTAGTATAATTCCTGATGCACCAACTAAAGAACCAGATATAATCAATACATTGTTATCAAGAACGAATCCATTCATGGAGGCCGCAATTCCAGAATAAGAATTTAATAAAGATATTACGACAGGCATATCAGCACCGCCAATAGGCAGAACTAAAATAAGTCCAAGAAAAATTCCAATACCAGAAATTATCCAATACAAATCAGAATTAGTTGGCTCATATACAAAATAGCCGCCAACACTTATTATTCCTAAAAGGACGATAGCTTTTACTACCTGGTCACCAGGATAACGAACAGCTTTCTCAGTTACGATTCCTTGTAACTTTCCAAAAGCTATCATAGAGCCTGAAAATGTAACTGCACCGATTGCAGCTGACAAACCAGTTGAAACAGAAAATGCAGGATCTACTAATTTTCCTAATTCGAGTGCTTCTAACAATGCAGCGCCGGCAACAAGAATGGATGCAATACCACCAAATCCATTTAGCAAAGCAACAAGTTGAGGCATAGCAGTCATTTGAATTTTCTTTGCTAAGACGATTCCAATGAGAGAACCTACTATAATACCACCTGCTATAATTTCATAGCTAACAATATTTTTATCAAAAAGAGTTACAAGAATTGCTATAAACATCCCCAAAGCACCAAGGGCGTTTCCTCTAACGGCTGTTCTTGGGTGAGATAGATTTTTTAAACCTACTATAAATAATACAGAGGCGATAAGGTATGATATTTTTACAAAATTTTCCATTTAATCCTTCTTTTTGAACATTCCTAGCATTCTTTGGGTTACTAAGAATCCTCCCACAACATTGATTGTTGCAAAAAGAACAGCTATAAATCCAAGGATAGTGGTTAGCATTGTGACCTGATATCCAGCTGAAAGTAAGGCACCAATTACAGTAATTCCTGAAATTGCATTCGATCCTGACATCAAAGGAGTGTGTAGGATAGGAGGAATTTTTGTGATAACCTCAAATCCAATGAAAATGGCGAGAACAAATATAGTGAGTGCAGTTACTAAAGTTTCCATGCTACTCTACATTCCCCACAAAATGCCAAAATTTGTAAAACATTTAAAAGCTGTGTCAAATAACTAAACATTTCAAAAAAATGATGCAACCGCGAATTAAATTGGTATAAGAAGAAGTTCAGGATAGAGAGATTGAACCATTTCATCCATCTATAATTTCCGCTTCAGCAAATCCTTTCTTTCGCAAAATACAAGAATCGCAGTGACCACAGGGTTTTCCCGTTAGAGGATTTGGATCATAACAAGAAATTGTATCTTTAAAGGGAACAGCTAAGTGGGAAGCGAGAGTTACAATTTCTTTCTTTGAAAGATGGATTAGCGGTGTGATAATTTGAATAGAATGACCTTTTGATCCAGATTTGGTTCCCTTTTTGACCATTGATTGATAAGCTTTTATAAAATCTGGTCTACAATCTGGATAACCAGAATAATCAAGAGCATTCACTCCAATAAAGATTCTACCAGCATTTCTGCTTTCTGCAAAACTCAGCGCAAAGGAAAGAAATAATATATTTCTACCAGGCACATAAGTATTTGGAATCGTATTGTCTTTGAGATGTTTCTTTAGAGAATCTTTGGGAACTTTCATCTTTGGATCAGTCAAGGAAGTTCCTTGGAATAGATCAGTTTGTATTTTAATAATTGAGTGTTCTATCTTTTGACTTTTTGCAATCTTCTTCGCTCGCTTCAATTCGATTGAATGCTTTTGTCCGTAATCAAATGAAATAGCGTATACTTTGTCCATATTTTGCTTAGCAAGAAATAGACAAGTAGTTGAATCTAGCCCACCAGATAAAAGTACTACAGCAGTCTTTTCAGGAGAGATTGCTTTCAAGATTTATTTCCCTTCGTAAATACAAGAACTAGAACAAGTTTCAAAGACTGTGATTCTAAATAGCATTGGTAGCTGTGGTTTTATTTTATTCCATAGCCAAATCGCTAAATTTTCGCTAGTTGGATTCTCTAAACCAGGGACATCATTGAGATAATAATGATCCAAATGATTTTCAATGATGGGCTTCACAACTTTTTTTAAATCACCAAAATCGATCAACCAGCCAGTATGAGGATCAATTGGGCCCCTGAGATGAACAGAAAAACGAAAGCTATGACCATGCAATCGCTTGCACTTATGACCTTCTGGAACATTGGGTAGGAGATGGGCAGCGTCAAATCCAAATGTTTTGACTAACTCAATTTCATTCAAGATTCAACCTTCCTCTATTGCATACTCTTGAAATAATGATTTCTGATTTCCCATATCTTCACTTTGAAATTCAACAGGGTATTTTCCCGTAAAACAAGCATTACAGAATCCACCGCCTTTGTGATCAATCACAGCTTGGTTCATAGACTCTACTGTGAGATAGGCAAGAGAATCTACTCTAAGGTATTTTGCAATTTCATCAAGGGTATGAGTTGCTGCTATCAATTCTTTGTGAGTAGGGATATCAATTCCGTAGTAGCAAGGTGAGATAGTAGGAGGAGCTGAAATTCGCATATGAACTTCTTTAGCGCCTGCTAGACGAAGCATTTTGATAATTTTGCGACTGGTAGTACCTCTCATAATAGAGTCGTCAACAATGATCACACGCTTGCCATCAACAACTTCCCGAACTACATTGTATTTAATTTTTGCCCCAAAGTCTCGGATCTTCTGATCAGGTTCAATGAAGGTTCTTCCTATATAATGCGAACGAATCAGTCCTGCTTGGTAGGGAATTCCCGATTCTTCAGAATATCCAATCGCAGCAATATTTGCAGAGTCAGGCACTGGGATAACAACATCTGCTTCCACAGGTAACTCTCTCGCAAGTTGTTTGCCTAAATTTTTGCGAACTTTATAAACTGATTCATTGAAAATGTGAGAATCTGGTCTGGCAAAATAGATATATTCAAAGATACAAAGGCTTGGTTTTTCTTGGGGGAATGGATAGTAACTTTTCATTCCAGTATGGTCGAGAACTACCATCTCACCTGGTTCTACATCGCGTATGTATTTAGTCTCGGTGATGTCAAAAGCGCAAGTTTCACTTGCAAAAACAATAGAACCATCCTCTCTTTCTCCCATAACTAAGGGTCGAAATCCGTTAGGATCTCGAATCGCAATTAAGTATCTCGGTGTTAGAATGAGAAGGGAATAAGCTCCGCGAATTTCACGTAGGGCAACTCCTAAGGCATCAAGGAGATTGGATTCTCCACTTTTTGCCATTAGGTGGACTATTACTTCTGAGTCAATTGTCGTCTGAAAAATGGAACCTGTCTTTTCCATCTTGCCTCTGAGCTCCCAAGAATTCACTAGATTCCCATTATGAGCTAAGGAAATTGGGCCAAGATGGGATTCAACTCGAACAGGCTGTGCATTTCTTAGAAAACTTGCTCCTGTAGTTGAATAGCGATTGTGTCCAATTGCTACTTTTCCCTGCAAATTGTCCATTTTGTTCTCAGTGAAAACATTTGCGACTAGACCCATTCCTGCATATCGATAGAGGTGATCCTCATCGGATGACACGATTCCGCTAGATTCTTGCCCTCTATGTTGCATGGAGTACAAACCTAGGTAGGTAAAATTGGCTGCATCGTTGCAATTGAAGATGCCAAATATGGCACATTCATCTTTTGGTTTGTCAGATTCTATGGATTCTTTTGTTATGGAAAAGGATTTCATTTATTGGTAGCCTTTCAATAGCTAATATTCCAGAGTCAATTATACATGCAAATAAATTCCACCTATATTATGGTAGATAACGCAAAGAACTTAGATCTTGCATTGTTGAATCTAAGGAATTCTTCGAAAATCGCAGTAGACACAGAATCGTCTGGTTATTTTACCTACTATGCTCGTGTCTGCTTGATCCAGATATCTGCTAAGTCAAAAAATTATATCATTGATCCACTCAAAATTAAGGATCTAAGTCCTTTGAATGAAGTATTCAAGAATCCTGAAATATTGAAATTGTTTCATTCTGCCTCGGATGATATCAAGGCTCTCAAGAAGGATTTTTCTTTTGAATTCAATAATGTAGCAGATACTATGCTCAGTTCTAGATACTTGGGAATGGAGCATAACTCCCTTACTGCATTAGTTGAACTTTTCCATAACAAGCATTTAGCTAAAGAATATCAGAAATCTAATTGGGAGAATCGTCCTCTAAATAGAGACCAGCTTCAATATGCAGCAATGGACACTGCTTACCTAGAATCCATTTGGGAGAGAATGGAAAAAGAACTAAGAGATCGTGGACTCTATGAGGAAGCATTGTCTGAATTTGAATTTGTATCCCAAGAAGAACCACCTCCCAAAGATGGAGAGGGCTTTCAATTAGCAAGATTTCCGGATGTTAATAATCTTACTCCATTCGATAGAGGAAAGTTATTTCAAATTTTGCAATTCAGAGAAGAGAAAGCAAAGAAGATCAATCGTGCTCCCTTTCGTGTACTCAATAATGATGCTATATCAAGACTTATCAGTACAGAAATGAAGGAAGAAAATTATACCAATACCTTAGGTAAGAAAGATGGTTCTGAGCTATTTCAATTGATGAAAGAAACAGTGATAGAACCTATCGAAGCCTCAGAATTAAATAAGAGAATTGGAGAAGAGTTAGAGGGAGATGAAAGAGATAAGTTCCGTCGATTGAAAAAGTGGAAAGAACATATCCAAAAATCCAGACGAATGGAACATTCCTTGTTACCTTCTAGCAAACAATTGATCCAGATTCTTAAGTCTAATATTACAGATTTGGAAGGACTTAGAAATCTAAAGATTTTTTCTGAGTGGAGGGTGAATAATTACGGACCGTCCATAGTTGCAGTATTAAATGGGAATCCTTTTGAACCTCATATTCCACCTAATTTACCTATGGTAAATAGTAAACGTGGACTTATTCCAAAAAATAAGAAAAGGAAGCCAGACTCTGAAGCTTGACTTTGAATCGATAAAAAAAGACTTAATAGTTAAATACGAATCAAGCAACAAGAATGATGGACAGGACAATTCGCGTCTATCCAGCTCAGTGATTATGCCCTTGTATCATACGGAAGATTCGACAGGAATGATCCTAACTACACGTAGTAAAAAGTTGAAGTCCCATCCTGGTCAGATTTCTTTTCCGGGTGGAGTGCAAGAAGCAAATGAATCTATACTTCAGACTGGACTTAGAGAATGGGAAGAAGAGATGGGAGCTCCCAGCCGGCATCTTGATATTCTGGGAAGTTACGAACAAATCGACACACGAACAGGTTATCATATCACTCCCTTTGTAGGAATCTATAAAGGGGATTTCCAATTTAATATCAACGAGGAAGTGGAATCTTGGATGAATGTTACTATCCAAGACTTTTGGGCCAAGGATTTCTATTGTGTGGATTTTTTTGGAATGAAGTCGCATCGAGTCTATTATTTTGATCTTGAGGATAAAGGTCTGCTTTGGGGAGCAACATGCGACATAATTGTTAGGTTTCTTAGAGAATTTGCCCAATTTGATAGGGAACCCAAACTAGTTGAGCCAAATCTTTCAAATCCTCCTTTCTTTCGTCCGCAAACCCAAGTTCAAATATAATCCTTCCCATCTACTAAATAGAAAAAGAAATTCAATTTTCAAACGAGCTTTTGCTCTTATAAACTCATTATTTTCGTGATTTAACCGAAATGTATAGAGTGAGGTTCCTAAGAATTCCTTTATTCACATTGCTTTTGTTTCTATTGGGCTCTTCCCAAATTGCGGAATCATCACAGCCAAGATCCATCATGTTTATCTTAGATGCTAGCGGATCTATGAATGATAGAATGAGCAGCACCTCACGAATGAAAGTTGCTCTTGAACAAATGGAATCCTTTATTAAGACTCTTCCTCCTGAAACGGAAATGGGATTGGTTGCTTATGGTAATCGAATTCCTGGTTGTGATTCAGCAAGGCTTTACAGTCCGCTCAAGAGATATGGATCTAAGGATATTTTAGCTAAAATGCCTTTGTTTTTTCCAGCTGGATCAACTCCTATAGCTAGAACTTTAGAGCTTGTCGGCAAACATCTATTAACTGGTCATCCTGCCACTGAAATCATTTTAATATCAGATGGAATTGAAAGTTGCGATGGGGATCCTATTAAAGAAATCCAGAAAATCAAAAGAGTGAATCCTAATGTTAAAATGCATGTGCTTGGATTGGATGTGCTTAAAAATGAAGAGAGAGAACTTCAATTTCTAGCAACAGAGGCTTCTGGAAAATACTTTCCTGTTAAAAATCAAAAGTCCATGGAGGATGCACTTTCATCCATTTGGACTGGCAAAAAAATAGAACCTGTTTCTGATCCAGAGATACCTGATTTTCCAGATCCAAAAATAGTTAAAAATGAAGAACCTAAGAAACAAAATACAGATTTAAATAAGAATCCCATTTTTTCCGAAATTCCTTATATTCGAATTTCTAATATTGAGAAAGTTAAAAACCAATCAGGTGGCGAGGATTTTTTAATATGGTATGAATACGAAGGGAAAATGGATTCAAGTGATCACACCGCACTTCTACTTTTTCATCCAAAATCAGGAACAAAAGCAACTGAAATTCCAAAACTCCGTGTAAAAGAGGCTCCTTCTGTCTTCCATGCTATCTCAGTAGACCATGGCCTCCGATCTGGAAAAGGATATGTTCGTATACAAGTTGAAGATGGATCAAAAATTTCTGTTTCAGCAGAACTTTGGGAATCCAGCTCTATTCCGGAATCTGTGGCAGTTTCTGATGAGAAATTTCTGTCTGAGGCAAAAAGTACTGAAACTTTTGATACAATCTATAGATAATAGAAATATGAGACATAGAAAAATAACCTTCCTTTTCTTGTTGGTTATACTTCCATTATCGATTCATTCAGCAGAGGGATTCCCTGATCTTGGTAAAATCTACCACGAAAAAAGCAATGAACAAGGGGATTTTGTACTCAGAAAAGCTGATAACTATTACCAAGATCGCAATTATTCGATGTGTATTGAGGAATTAAAGACTTTTGCACTCATTTATCCCTATCATCCAAATTTGAAAACTTCTTGGAAGTTATTGAGCTTAGCTTACCAAAAGCAAAGAGAATATGAACTTGCCATACAAGCTGAAATGGCAATTTACTTGGAATACCCTACTGAAAAAGAGGGATTTGACTCTTTTTTGGAAGCAGGACGGTCGCATTTAAAGCAAGGAAATTGGGATATGGCAGAAAGAATTTTTCAAGAGATCAAAAGTCAGAGTTATTTTCCAGAAATTGCGAGAGAAGCTGAAATTGAGTTAAAACAAATGAAAATTTTACGTCAAATAATGGCTAAAAGTTAATACAAATTACAAAATTAAGAGAAAAATTGTTTTTAATTTTCCCCAACGAAAGATTTCATGTAAGAGTGCCGATATTCATTCTAAGGTACCGCTGGTAAATAAATAATGTCTTTTTTCAATATGGTAAATTATACTCCTAACTCCTACATTATTGTAGAAGGCAAAAAAGAAGCGTATAATTTCTTTATTATTCGTGAAGGGAAAGTAAAAGTAAATCGAGAAAACCCTGTAGTGGGGGAAGATCCTAACCAAGTCCTTGGACCTGGAGACTTTTTCGGCGTTGTTGCAGCTATGAGCCAACATGCTCAAATTGAGTCTGCTATTGCACTCAGCAATGTTTCATTAATATCCGTTAGTTTTGATCAATTTGGAACTCTAATTCAGAAGAGTACAGCTGTTGCAATGAATATCATTCGTTTCTTCTCTATGAAGTTACGACAATTTGATTCAACAATTACACGTCTATCATTCCGGAACGCAGTTGAAGAAGATCCGAACGAACTTTTTCAAATTGGTGAGTATTACTATAATCAACAAAATCCTAAACATGCAACATTTGCGTATCAGTCTTATATCAAACATCTTCCCAACGGTCAATTTTCTGCACAAGCGAAGATACGTCTTCAGACTCTTAACCAGCCACTAACAGGCGCAGAAATTGATTACACAAAATTCAATAGAGCATACGCCGATGGAGCTATGATTTTCTGTGAGCATGAACCTGGTAAAGAGCTGTTCATTATTCAGAAAGGTAAAGTTAAAATTACTAAAATTGTAAACAACAACGAAGTTATGTTAGCTGTTCTTCAAAGTGGGGATATTTTTGGTGAGATGGCAATTTTGGATAACAAACCTAGATCTGCCTCAGCTATTGCCTGGGGAGAAGTCGATCTACTTGCCATTAACAAAGCCAACTTTGAAGGAATGGTAAAAGCACAGCCTCAACTAGCGACTAGATTGATTACTCTGCTTTCAGAAAGAATTTGGACAGCCTATAAGCAATTGGCAAATCTTATGATTAAAGATTCTCAAGGTAGAATAGCTGACACCTTAATGACCTTAGCTGAGAAAAACAGAATAAAAATTGTTCCTAAGGCAAGTTATAACTTTGAAATTGGAACCAAAGATTTACTAAAAATGGTAGGTCTAACAGATCCTAAAGATGAAATGCTAGTATTAGACTTGGTTACGAAAAATAAATTCATACGATTAGACCAAGGTAAGCTGAGTTGCACAGACTTAGTTGAATTAGAAAAACTTGTCCAGTTCTATAGAAAAAAGGCGCAAATGGACAGCAAAATTAAGAAAAATAAGTAGCCAATTTTCATTCGAATTTAATACTATGGTACAACTATGAGCGATAAAATCCAAATTGAAGAATCAAGTAACTTGATTGTAGTAAAATTTTTAGATCAAATTTTAGATGGTAACTCACCAGAGTTAAAAGATACATTAGGACTTATTCTTGAAAAAGGAAAACCTGAAGTTCATTTAGATTTAGAAAAAGTTGTAATTGTTAGTTCACTTGGAATTTCAAGATTGCTTTCTTTTAAGAATAAGGCTGATGAGAAAAAAATTGTAGTTAAAATTATCAATATACAAACTAAACTCAAAGAAACTTTGAAGAAGTTAATGTTGGATCAGTTTTTTGGCTTATAATAAAGCTATTTTAAAAACTGACAACATCCATTTATCTCCTATCAATTAATCCTTCTAAAACCAAATCTTTTAAACAATATTTATTTTAATAATTGATTATTAATAAGTTAATATTTAAAATTATCAATAATTTATTTACTCATAAATTTCTATAAATCCAGTTAGTAAATACTCTGAGTTTATATCATCTTTTTCAAGCAGAAGATCTAGATCACGGATATCAGTATTGGTCAAGGGGGGAACTTCTGAGGTGGTGAATTCACTCTTGCTATTATTAAACATGTTTGGAAATTGAAATAGTACAGCCCAACCAATTCCAAGAAAAAGAAAAATGGCAGCAGCTCTCTGGAGATTTGTTATACTAAACCAGCCAACCCTATTAGAATTATATTTCTTTTTAACTTTCTCAGAAATAAAAGTATCCCAATTTGGATCTGTCATTCGTTTTTGGATTTCTTCATCAAATTTTGAATTTTTCATTTAAGATACTCCTTGCTCGCGATAGCCTAGATTTTACAGTCCCATTTGCAATATTTAGTTCTGCTGAAATTTCATTTCCTGTTAAACCTTCTATAGTTAATTGCATTACTTCTCTATAGGGTTTCGGTAAAGAAGCTAGAAGTTCATCATACTCTAATTTATCAATTATCCCTGTCTCAAATTGATTTTCAGAATGGTCAGCTATTTCTAAATCCAATTCGGTTTCATGAAAATTTTGTCGATTTTTCTTAGAATTGAATCTTAAACTTTCATTCTTGCTAATGGTGTAGGCCCAATTCCCAATAGATTCAAAACGTAGATTTTCCATTCCATTCTTTAATAAGTATTTATATATTCTAAGATAGACTTCTTGGGCAACATCATCAATTGAATCTATATAATCTTGATTTAAATATTTTTGAATTGCAGTAAGCACTGCCCATTTGGTAGCGCTTACTATTTTTTCAAATTCTATATTAAGTGAATCTTTAGATTCAATCATATATTTGAACTAATTATCAATCCTCATCTTCATGTTTTTTATCTTTACCCCATTTTTCGTGTTTTTCTTTCATTTTATCATGGTGCTTTTTCATAAGCTCTTTATGTTTTTCTTTTTGTTCTGGTGTAAATAATTTATTTATTTTGATTCTCTCATCTATCATTAACATTTTTTTATCAATTTTTAATTTTGAAATTTCTTCCATCTTAGTTCTTACTTTTGCTTTATCCACCGAATCTGCGGAAAGTAAGGTGTGGAGCTCATCTTTAAGAGGTTTTATCTTTGCTTTAATTGCTTCTCTTTGTGGTTTAGCTTCGTCGTGAATTTTTTGCATTTGAGTCTGTTGCTCTTTAGTTAAATTCAAATGCTTTGCCATTTTTTTTACCATATCTCCGCCATGTTCATGTGCTGAGACCGATGATACTAAGCCAAATACCAATGCTAATATTGAAATTTTTCTGAAAGTGTTCATAAATAATTCTCCTTATTTAATATATATACCTAATTCAATGAAATAAGGTTCCCAGGTATTAAAGAAATTCTCAAGAAATTCCATTTTTTTCTACTAAAAACTTTAAGATTTCCATTTAATTTTTGAATTCGGAAATAGATTCCTTCTAGGCCCATACTCTCGCTAAGTGATTCGTTTATATCCCAAGAAAAATAATTTCCATCATGTATAATAATAAGTAAGATTTGTTTTTTTTGTATCTTTAGATTAATTCGAATGTTTTCTGCTTTGGCATGGCGAATTGTATTTGTCATTATCTCTAGAAAAATTCTTTGAATATTAAGTGCTTGGTCCTTGTTAATATATGTACTTATTGTATGTATATTATGGGTAATATTAAATTTATTGCTTAGATCTAATCGATCTATGTATTTTAATATTTCAGATTCTAAAATTTCATAATTTGATTTTTGTTTCCCAAGAAGATATACAATATCTCTAATATTAATTAGTAAATGGTTTAATTGTGATCTCACCATCTTATTATATTCAATAGGATCTTCAATTGAAATAGGAGATTGTGAAATTATTGCAGTTAACTCTGATCCTATAGAGTCGTGTATATCTCTTGCGATTCGGCTTCTCTCTTCAGATTGATTGTTGAAAAGCTGTTTATATCTATAGTCCAATAAAGAGTATTCATCTGCAGTTCTTAAACTTTTAGCGATACCTATTGAATTCATAAGAGTATGAATAACTATAAATATAAATAAACCTGTTGCAAAACTATAAGGATAGATATAAAAAAAATTGAATATTCCATTTAATCCATTAATTAGAAAAAAAATAAATAATATGAAATTTGAATAAAAAACAAAATCGGAATTTACACTTTCTGTTAAATACATCTTTATACTTTTTATTAAGAGATACAATCCAATTGTAAGTGAAATGATAAATGAATATTGGTAGAGAAAGATAATTTTTTGAATCGGTACAACGAAAATAGAAATCAAAAAGGCTAACCAAAATAAGGTTAAAAAGTATAAAAAGAATTTATTAATATCCTTTGGAAATAAGGAATAATAATAAGCTAAAATTAAAGGTGGAAGAGAAATTTCTAGAAAGAAGTGAATCAATAATATACTTTCTTGTCCAATATTTGGAAATAAAGCTGACCAAGCATTTGTAATTGGCAAGGTATAAATCGAAGCAAATACAGAGAAAATTCCAAAAAATAAAAACTTCTTCTTAGTTTTATATTGAAATGAGATTATTAAATTATAAATTCCAATGGTAAATATAAATGAAAATATAAAGAAATTGAAAAAATAACTCTGAACTATTTTACTCCTCGCTTGCTGTGTTGTGACTAAATATAAAGGATTCTTTAAACCGCCCCATCTCGTATTACCGCGAAAGTTTGCTATCTCTACAACAAGGTCAATTTCTGATTCATTAAATAAAATATATTCTTTTATGTTATGATTATCAAAGTTTGTATTTTCTATAGAATTTCCAGGTATGCCATTCCAAGCTTTTTTATTTCCATTTATCCAAATTGAATAAACAGATTGAAAATCATCAGATAAATAAATTCCCAGTTCACGCATATTGGGAGGTAGATATATTTTTAAATGGTAAGTTGCATAACCTAAAGAGCCTAAGGTCTTATCTTGGATTTTCTTATTGTTCCAAACACCAGGAACTTGGGCGAAAATATTTTGTGAATTAGGTTCGAGCTGGCGATCATCTGAAAAAAGCTTGTTCCAATAAAAATTCCATTCACCTTCTAGATTTACTTCTGGATATTGGTCAAAATTCCACTTAGATAAATCTAAGACTCCTGATTCTGCTATCGGATATTGATTGTTCTTAGGATTATAGCAACCTGCTATAAGAAAGAAAATAACTATAAATTTATATATTGAGCTTCCCATTCTTGATAATTCCGAGGCGTCTTCCCATTATGATGGCTTCGGATTTAGAATGAACATTTAGTTTTTTATAAATTTTCTCAACATGTCTTGAAACAGTGTGAGGACTTATATCTAATTCATTTGCTATATCACTATAGACTAAACCTAAAGATACTAAATTAAGAACTTCCTTCTCTCTTTTGCTCAATCGGTTTTCTTCTTCTTTGCCGTCAAAATGATTTAGTAAGTGATTGAATTCATAGATTATACGAGCGGCAATTCTAGGTGTTAATGGTGAGCCTCCAGATTGAATTACTTTTAACTCTTCAATAATTTTATCAAGCGCTGTGTCTTTAAGTAAATAACCATTCGCACCATTCCGTATTGCATGAAGGATTTTTTCTTCATCTTCAAAGACAGTATACATTACAAACTTTGTATCTAGTAATTTTGGTCTGAGTTTATCGAGACAGTACAATCCATCCTTTCCAGGTAGACCAATGTCTAACAAGGCAATTGAAGGTGGATTCGACATCATTCCTTCAATTGCTTGGTCTGTTTCTCGATAAATTTCTAGTATATTAAATTCACTAGAATGATCGAATAATGAAATAAGGTTATTAATAACCTGTTCATTATCTTCTAGTAATGAAATAGTGAATGCCTCTTTCATTAAGACTTAAATTGAAATGCCGGCTTTCTTTAAATCTGCTTCCATCATAATTTTAACTAACTCTTTGAATTTAACTTTTGGTTCCCAACCAAGTTTCTCTTTGGCTTTCAAAGGGTTACCAATTAACAATTCAACTTCAGTAGGTCTAAAATATTTAGGATTAATTTCAACTAGGACTTTTCCTGTCTTGCGATCTAGACCTTTCTCATCTACACCTTGGCCTTTCCAATCAAGTTCATAACCCGCAATCTTAAATGATTCTTCTATAAATTCTTTTACAGTATGAGTTTCATTTGTTGCAACTACATAATCATCTGGAGTATCTTGTTGGAGCATCATCCACATCATTTCCACATAATCGGGTGCATAACCCCAGTCACGTTTTGAATCGATATTCCCCATAACCAGCTTATCCATTTTCCCAGCTTTGATTCCTGAGACGCCTAATGTAACCTTTCGGGTAACAAACGTTTCTCCTCTTCTCGGAGATTCATGGTTGAAAAGAATTCCATTAGAAGCGTGCAGATTGAATGCTTCACGGTAGTTCACTACTGCCCAATATGCATATAATTTTGCAACAGCATAAGGTGACCTTGGATAGAATGGAGTCTTTTCAGTTTGTGGAATTTCCTGAACTAGCCCGTAAAGTTCAGAAGTTGATGCTTGATAAAATCTAGCTTTAACTCCCGTTTGTTTAATGGCGTCAAGAATTCTTAGAGTTCCAACAGCATCGACTTCTGCTGTATACTCAGGGACTTCAAATGATACTTGGACATGAGATTGAGCTGCAAGGTTATAAATTTCATCTGGTCCAACTTTCTCAAGTATTCTATTCAAGTTACTTGAGTCAGTTAAGTCACCGTAATGAAGTATGAGTCTAGAATCACCATGTAGGTGTTCTATTCGATCACGGTTGAACATACTCGTTCTTCTTACAATTCCGTGTACTTCGTACCCTTTTTGAATAAGTAATTCGGTTAAATACGATCCATCTTGGCCAGTAATTCCAGTAATAAGTGCTTTTTTCATATGTTGCTCGATTTACGGATACGGTAAATAAATGTGGTTTTTTTGAAAGAAGTTTTTCGTCTTCTACTATAAAAGAATATATGTAATTAGTTTTGGATTTGTATAATAAATTAAAAGGACAAGTATGCTAAATTTTTTTAAAAAATTTTTAAAATCAGATCTAGATGATCAAACTTTCGTATTACATCAAAAATTTAAAAATTTCTTAATTTATAAGTCTCCATCAAATAATGATTTAAAATCTGAAGATTATTTCTTGAATTCAGTTAGGAATATAAAAGATGTTTTATTTCAATCGGGAGATCAGATTTCTTTATCTATTTTGAAATTTCCTGAAAAGTTAAATCAAGTAAATGAATATAGAGAAGATTTTTCAAGATCTATGTCTGAAATAGCAATGGAGTCCAAAAATTTGGCAGCCCATGCGGAAGAGCTAGATGCTGTAATGTATAACCTTAAAGAAAATATATCATCTGCTAAGTTCTTAGCAGAAAATACTCAGCAATCTTCTCAAAAAGTAGTCAACTCTGCAACAGAATCGAACAGTTCTATACAAAGAACTTACGAAATGTCACAATCTATAGTAAACGATAACAAGAATCAGATGGAAGAATTGAAACAGATGGTTCAACTAGTAAAGAACATTAACGACCAGATTCTTTTAGTTCGAGAAATATCTGATCAAACTAATCTATTGTCCTTGAATGCATCTATTGAAGCTGCAAGAGCAGGAGCTCAAGGAGCAGGTTTTGCAGTGGTTGCTGATGGTGTATCTAAATTGGCAGATAAAAGCAAATTAGCAGTTCAAGCCATTGAAAAATCAGTGAATGCAATTCAAAAGGAATTCAAAAAATGGATGGATAATTCAACAAATCGAATTAATCTAATTGTTTCTGCAGGAGAAGCTATCCAAATAACTAAATCAAATGTGAATTCCAATAAAAATATAGCTGAAGATTCTTTGCAAATGATGGATAAAATGAAAGATATTTTTGCAGAAATTTCTTTAATGATTGAAGAGATTAAATCAACATCAGAAAGAGTTGCATCTTCAAGTATAGAAATGTCTCAAACTATAGAGACTTTAGATCAAAAAGATCGAGTAATAAAAGAAAATGTAGAATCAATACATCATCAAATTAATGAATCAATTAAAGATATAACAAATCAGAATGCAGTATGGCTTATGCAATTTATCCAAGCTAGGAGGTCTGATCATATTTTTTGGGTAGAAAAAGTTCGAGATTGTATAGATAAAAAGACAGCGGTAGGTTTTCCAGAAATTCGACATACACATTGCAAAATGGGAACCTGGTTTTATCAGGCTATTGTTATTGATGAAAATCAAAAAATTATCCACAACATGCTTGAAAAGCCTCATATAAATCTACACAAAGCCGGAGCAAATATTCTAAATTCTATTCGGGAAAATATCTACTTGGATATTGAAAGTAAGTGGCAAGAGCTAGATAATTATTATAGAGAAATTGCTGTTATTTTTGATCAATACCAAAATTTTTTAGAGAAAAAAGTTTTAGATTCTTTTTTAATTTAACGAAAACAAAGCGAATTTTCTATTATTATGATTTATTGGGAAGTAACAAATTCTGGATATCTGTGAGATTTAATTCTGCTTCTTGCTCCCCTTTTTTTATAATTTTTTTGTGTTGAACAAAATCAAATAATTGAAATTCTTCTAAATGAAAATTTAAGAACAGATCCATTTTTAATTTTTTCAGACGAGTGATTTCTCTCCCTTCCAATGTAATCGTTCGACCCATAATTTTCAATATAGGTGGGTATTTAAGATTATCCAATAAATATCGAAATAAAGAAGTTCCAGAAGCTTTTCTATTTTCAAACAATTTCAAAGAAACAGTTTCCTGCAGTGGAGAGACATTTACTCCTAGAATAACATCAGCTCCTTTAACGCGAATTAAATCTTCGGGTACGTTGTTAATAATTCCACCATCAACTAGTACTTTTTCACCAAGAAAATAAGGAGGAAATGCACCTGGTAAACTCATTGTTGCAATCAAAGCTTCTACAATCGGCCCTCGATCAAAAACATATTCTTTACCACTTTGAAGTTCAACTGCGGAGGTAATAAAAGGGATAGGTAGTTCTTCAATTCTTAGATCACCGAATGTTTCTTTTAACATTCTACGCATCTTTTTTCCTTTGAAAAAGGACACAAAAGGTAATGTAGGATCAAATGCACTTTCAATTCCGCCAAAAAATTTTTTGACTAGAGTTTCCATTGATTCAATACTATCACCTCTAGCATATAATGCAGCAATAACTGCACCGAAAGATGCTCCAGATATATAGTCGAATCTCAATCCTTCTCTTTGCAAAATTCTAAGTAAGCCAACATGAGCAAGAGCCCTTGCTCCACCTCCACCTAAGGCAATGCCACGAGTTTTAGAGACTAAAAAGCGAGCCAATGCATCTCCATAAATAAATTTTTTATGAAATGTTTCTGCTCCTGAATAGGTAATTGAATTATCTCCTTCAATTGCAGATAAGTCTACTTGATAAAGTACAGTTCGTCCGTTAAAATTGCGAATTCGTTTTTGCCAGAAATTTAAGATATTCTCTTTTTGAATTAAATGTTTATTTGGATCTTTCTCCCAAAAGATTATCCAATCAGATTGCAATACTATAGAAGGAAGATCTACTGCAACTTCAGGAGTATCAAAATATAAATGAACTAGTGGTGTCTTTTTTCTAATCTCACTGAGAGTCTCTGCGAATTTCTCGTGATTCATTCCTTTGAATTGAGCAATATTTATTAGAATTGATTCCGAATTCTGGATTTCAGAAGCTTCATCAATTAAGCTTTCCAATCTTTCTTTAAAATCGTCCATTGGATCAAATGGAATATGACAATACAACCTCCTAGGTTGTTGTTTCTTAGCAAATGTTTCATCCATTTGATTTTCTTTCATCCGAGTAGAAAGAAGTTTCATAATGTTTTGAGATAGTACTTTATCTTTTAAGGCTATTTGCATGAAAAATTTGCCTTCTATAGAATACACTAAACTATCAATAACTGCATATGAAGATGTCGAGTGCGGTGCACCTAACAAAAGAGAATTTTCAGAAATTACATCTCCAGGACCGACGTATATATTTCCATGTCCAGAAAAACTCTCAATAATGATTTCACCGTATCGAATGATATAAATGTGTTCGCTAATTTCATCTTTATAATATAGGAATTCATGATTATGAATCATGCGTTCTTCCATGTGTTTCATTATTGATTTTAAATTAGGTAGTGCCATTCCTTTAAAAAGCTCGATGCTTCGTAGGAATTTTAGAACTGCTTTATCTTTTTCAGCCTTATTCATTGTTTAGAACGAAAAGAAATTTTTATTTAGATATTTTGATCTAAAATTTCTAAATCTCTTATGCTATCTAAATCATCGGATACTATGTACTTTTCCAGAAATCTTTTTGCATCCTCTATGGATTTTAATGAAAACCATTTCCCTTCAGGATAGGAAACAAGCACAGGTCCCTGCTCACAACGATCTAAACAACCTGCCCTTTGAACTCTGAGTTTGCCACTTCCTTTGTATGACGTCTTCGAATTTTGTTTTAGATATTTTAGGATTTCAGAATTTTTCTTGGCACAAGATATCCTCTCTCCTGGGGATCTTTCATTCTCACATACAAAAATATGTCTTTCATAATACATATGTTACTTTCTCATAATTCTTGAAATGATAATTAATTGCCTAAACCTTATATTAATATTGGTTTGAGAATTCAAAATTCTAAAATCAAGCATAAGCTTCTATTGGAATGCAGCTACAAATTAAGTTTCTATCACCGTACACATTGTCTATACGTCCTACACTAGGCCAAAATTTGTTCAACTTTAAGAATGGAAGTGGGTAAGCTGCTCTTTCGCGAGCATATTTATGATTCCAGGAGTCTGCTAGAACCATCTTTGCTGTGTGAGGTGCATTTTTCAATGGATTGTCTTGTTTGTCGAAGGAACCATTTTCAATTTCAAGAATTTCTTTTTTGATTTCGATCATAGATTCACAGAAACGATCTAATTCCGATTTAGATTCACTTTCGGTTGGCTCTATCATTAGAGTTCCAGGAACAGGGAAGGACATTGTTGGAGCATGGAAGCCATAGTCCATAAGTCTTTTGGCAATGTCTTCTGCTTCAATTCCAGATACCTTCTTAAAGTTTCTTGTGTCCAAAATACATTCGTGAGCAACCAATCCATTTTTTCCTTTGTAAAGAACAGAGTAATGCCCTTCTAATTTTTTTGCCATATAATTTGCATTAAGGATTGCAGTCTTAGTAGCTAGAGAAAGACCATCTTCTCCCATCATAGCTATGTATGCCCAAGAAATTACATTGATGCTAGCAGAACCCCAAGGTGCCGAAGACACTGCACCAGATTGCAATCCAGTTCCATTATCAACCAAGTTGTGGCCTGGCAGAAAAGGTACTAAATGTTCGGCTACTCCAATCGGTCCTACACCTGGTCCGCCACCGCCATGTGGGATACAAAATGTCTTATGGAGATTTAAATGGCAGACATCAGCACCTATATCATATGGACGAGTTATTGCAACTTGTGCGTTCATGTTTGCACCATCCATATAAACTTGGCCACCATATTCATGAACGACCTTACATATTTCTGTAATGCCTTCTTCAAAAACTCCATGAGTAGAAGGATAGGTTACCATTAAAGCACCTAATTCATGTTTATGTTTATCTGCTTTCGTTTTAAGGTCATCTATATTAATGTTACCATTTTCATCACAAGAAACCACCACTACTTTAAATCCAGCCATAACTGCTGAAGCAGGATTGGTTCCATGAGCAGAAATGGGAATCAAACAAACATCTCTAAAACCTTGGTTTCTCGAAAGATGAAATCCGCGTATTGCAAGTAAGCCAGCATACTCCCCCTGAGAACCAGCATTAGGTTGTAGGGAAACAGCAGAAAATCCAGTAATTTCACAGAGCCATTTTTCTAATTGACCAAATAACTTACGATAACCTTCCGTCTGAGAGTTTGGTGCAAAAGGATGGATAGAGCCAAGTTCAGGCCAAGTTACAGGATACATCTCAGTAGTAGAATTTAACTTCATCGTACAAGATCCTAATGGAATCATTGAATGTGTTAGAGAAAGATCTTTCGCTTCTAATCTTTTGATGTAACGAAGCATTTCAGTCTCAGTGTGGTTAGAATTGAACACAGGATGGGTTAAAAATTCCGAAATTCGAATTAAATTTTGGTTAAGGTCATTTCCATCTAATGAAATTAGATCTTCAATCTTAAAGGGACAAGGTTTTCCTTTGTGGAAAATTTCAAGGATATCCTTTATATCGTCTAAGGTGACAGTTTCATCTAAAGAAATGCCAATTGCATGTTGGTTGAAATGACGGAGATTGATTTCTCTTTTCTCCGCATAACTTAATATTTCGGCAGATGTTAATTGTTCAAGGTCTACTTTAATTGTATCGAAATATGGCTTGGATGTTACCTTATAGCCTAATTTTTCCAATCCATTTGCAAGAACTCTTGTAAGCTTGTGGATTCGTGTTGCAATCTTGCGTAATCCATTTGGGCCATGATAAACTGCATAAAATGATGATATAACAGCTAATAGTACTTGGGCTGTACAAATATTACTTGTAGCCTTATCTCTTCGAATATGTTGTTCACGAGTCTGTAGAGACAGTCTGTATGCGGGATTTCCTTGGGAGTCTTTAGAAACTCCTATCAATCTACCGGGAAGAAGTCTCTTGAATTCGTCTTTAGTTGCAAGAAAACCAGCATGTGGTCCACCAAATCCCAAGGGTAATCCGAATCTTTGAGTTGCACCTATAGCTACGTCTGCACCCCATTCGCCTGGAGGTGTTAGGAGAGTCAATGCCATAAGATCAGTTGCCACAATTACTTTAGTTTCTGTAGAATGCATACTTTCTACAAACTTGCGATAATCATGAATCGTTCCATCTGTGGATGGATATTGAACAATCGCTCCGAAAAAATCTCGAGATGGACTCAAAGTTTTAAAAGAACCTACTACAATTTGAATACCAAGAGGTTGTGCTCTAGTTTTAAGAATTTCTATAGTCTGTGGATGAACAGATTGAGATACAAAGAAACTATTTCCATTATCATCGGCACGTAGTTGGTAGCACATAGCCATGGCTTCTGCTGCGGCTGTACCTTCATCCAATAAGGAAGCATTGGATACATCTAAACCTGTTAGATCCGTTATCATAGTTTGGAAATTAATCAAAGCTTCCAGACGACCTTGTGCAATTTCTGCTTGGTACGGAGTGTACGCAGTATACCAACCTGGATTTTCTAAAACATTCCTTTGGATAACAGATGGGATTACAGCTGAATAATATCCCATTCCAATATAGGAACGGAAGATTTTATTCTTAGATACTATTGCTTTGAGATCACGAAGAAGTTCTTTCTCGCCTTTGGGTTGAGGTAGAACCAATTTTTCTTTTCTTAGTATATTTTGAGGGACAACATCTTGGATCAATTGATCCATATCACTATAACCAAGAAATGACAACATCTCTTGTCTCTCTTCCGCATTAGGACCTATATGTCGATCCCGAAATGCATCTGACTCTCTTAGAAGGTCTTCTAACTTCCATTCAAGTGGTTCTTGGTTTTTTTTAGTGATAGTTGTGCTCATATTTTATTCCAATCCAGAGACGTAGTCTTTATATTTGGACGCATCCATTAGCTTGTTTAGTTCGGATTCATTGAAACCTTTTATTTTGATAAACCAAGTTTCGAAAGGATTTCCATTGATAGAGGCTGGATCACTAGCTATTGTTGGATTGGATTCCACAACTTCACCCGACATCGGAGCATAAAGATCTTCAGCGGCTTTAACTGATTCAATAGTTCCAAAAGACTCTGCTTGTTGGATAGATTTTCCTGCTTTGGGAACATCTACAAAAACGATATCCCCTAAAGATGATTGTGCATAATCACTGATCCCAATAGTAGCCGTATCTCCATCAATCTTGATCCATTCATGCTTTTCTGAAAAATAGTAACCTTGTGGTGCGCTTGTTTCTGCCATATTTTTACCTTTTATTATTTGTTCGTTCGAACTGATCCTTCTATGAATTTTCCTGTATGTATTATAGCTTTTTTCTTCTGCCCTCGAATTTCTACTGAAATTTCTTGTCCATCGAGGATGTAATCCTTTTTGATAAGGGCAAGACCTATAGATTCTTTGCGGCTTGGAGAATGAGTTCCTGAAGTAGTTTGGCCTATCGCTTCTCCATCTTCAGAGTAAATGGGAAAACCTTCACGAATTACTCCTGGTTCTAAAAGTCTTATGCCAACAATTTTTGCAAAAGCACCCATTTTCTTATCATGCATTATTTTATCATACGCTAAGAAAGGTTTTTTCTTTTCCTTAACAATCCAAGATAAACTAGACACGATAGGACTTCTATCTTCCAGAAGTTCATGCCCATACAATGGATACTTAGCTTCAATGCGAAGAGTATCACGGGCTCCCAAACCAACAGGAAGAAGTCCAAGACCTTTGTATTGTTCTAGTAATTCTTTCCAAATTTTTACGCCAGTAGGAATGCTTGTATAGATTTCAAAACCATCTTCTCCTGTATAACCTGTTCTTGAGACTAGAATTTTCTCATTATTGAAATCATAAAATGCAAATCGATAATAACCAAGTGGTTTTAAATCTAGAGATAGATAATCTTCTAAGATTGAATTTGCTTCTGGTCCTTGTAATGCAATTTGGTGCCAATTTTCTGAGTCGTTTGTTATTTTAACTTTAGAATCAGAGTTGTTATCTTCAAAATGTTTTGTAACTGATTCATAGTTGGAAGCATTAGAACAGATAAAGAATTTTTCAGAATTGATTTTATAAACAGTAACATCATCAACCAGTCCACCTCGCTCATTGACAACAGCATTGTATTGAACTTGTCCATCGACTAAACTTTCTATAGAATTGCAGGTAACTCTTTCTAAAAATTCCAAGATAGCAGAGGCTTCACCTTCTACAATAATCTCACCCATATGTGAAACATCAAATAATCCTGCCTTAGTTCTTGTTGCTAAATGTTCGGAAATAATTCCTGAATATTGAACTGGCATATCCCATCCACCGAATGGAACCATTTTTGCACCAAGTTCTTTATGGATTGCATGTAGAGGAGTTTTTTTCATATGATATAACCTTCATCTCCTAGATTAATTCATGAGTCTAGGATTCAAATGGAAATTTATAAGATAAAAATAGGAAATAAAAGTATGGAAAGATATGTTTATGAAGTTGAGAGCAAAGGAAAGATTAGTGGTTTAAAATTAAAAAAAGAAATACTCAATCCATTAAAAGATACAGAAATTCAAATCAAAGTTCATGCTATAGGGCTCAATTTTGCTGATTTATTTGCCATTTTTGGCATTTATAGTGCAACTCCTAATGGAAAATTCATACCTGGCTTAGAAATATCTGGAGAGATAACTGCCGTAGGATCGTCAGTTAACAATTGGAAAGTGGGTGATCGAGTTATGGCAGCTTCAAGATTTGGTGGCTATGCTACTTATATACATACTGAAGTTGATTCTGTTTTTCCATTACCTGAGCATTGGTCTTATGAAGAAGGCGCTGCATTTATAGTGCAAGCTTTGACAGCTTATTATGCTTTGAAAGTACTGGGTGATTGTAAAAAAGATGATGTAGTTCTAATACATAGTGCGGCAGGTGGTGTTGGTATCTTAGCAAATCGTATAGCAAAACGTTTGGGTGCGATTACAATAGGTTGTGTTGGTAGTGAATCTAAGTTTACAACTTTAGATAAAGAAGGTTTTGATTATAAAATTGTTCGAACTAAGTCATTTAAACATGATTTAAGTAAAATATTAATCAATGATAAGCTTGATTTAGTCTTAGAATGTATTGGTGGAAGAATATTTAAGGATAGTTTTGAGTTACTTTCACCTATGGGACGCCTTGTAACCTATGGTAGCGCAAATTTTACACCTTCAACATCACGATTCAATCCTATACCTGCACTCATTCACTACATAACAAGACCTAAGATTGATCCATTGAAAATGATTTCTGATAATAAATCAGTTATGGGATTCAATTTAATATGGTTATGGAATCATATAAACAAACTTAGGGACTACTTTAATGATTTATGGAAGCTATCAAGTGAACCACAACGTATAGGTAAGGTATATGAATGGAACAATATTCATGTTGCACTTAATGATTTTAGAAAAGGTAAGACGATAGGTAAGGTAGTTATAAAATTGTAATTTTTTTTCAATAAAATTTTAAAAAACTTTACAAACTTTTATACACAGATTACTTATGTCACTATCAACACTTGAATTATGTCTCACTAAGTGATGCAATGATACGAGTTATGAAATTTAAAAGGAGAGGTAACATCAATGGTAGCTCCTAAAAAGAAAAAAGCTGCGAAGAAAAAAGCTGCAAAGAAAAAAGTAGTTAAGAAAAAAGCTTCGAAGAAAAAAGCCGCAAGAAAAAAAAAGTAGTATAGTCTGAAAAGACATTGTCTTTATAAAAGACAAAGATCATTAAACAGCCCGCAAATTTTGCGGGTTTTTTGTATTAAAAGGGGTTTTTGTGTTAAGCGATTGCTCTTGCGTCATTTGAAAGACGTCTTTTTGCTATTTTATTATAAAAAATATTCTTTTCTTCACTTTCTTTCTCAATACCTAAGAAATAAAACTTCTCTCTTTTCTTATTCAAACCTAAAAAGAAGCCTTTAATAAGGGATTCCATGTTATTGCTGGTAATATTTCTAAAAACTTTGCGTTCTGCTTCTCGGTTCCAGGTCTCTAGGTCTCTTGAGTTAGGAAGTTTCGTTATAATTGTCTTTAGATCGTATCTCTTTAATAAAATTTGAGCTAATTCTTGGAATTCTTGTTCAGAAAGCTTATCATTTCGATAAAATAACAAAATATAAAGGATAGAATAGTCCAAAATTTTGCCATTATCATGGTCAAGAACCTTTTGCACACCATCCAGAACTAAATAATCTAAGCTTTTTGATTTAAGCCAATTCTTCATGTCTTCATGCCTCTTAAGATTTACATCTAAAGAGAATTTTTTCTGAAATACAGTTGATAGAATAAATCCAGATGAATCTTCCATAGTATTCATAATTCGATCTAAATTAAATTCTTCGAAGTCCATGTTGTTGTACTTATTATATTTCTTCATAACTAATCCAATTAACGGCAAAAATACACGTTCTAAAGTCATATTTTCTCGAGAATCTGATTATGAATAGGTGGAAAAAAAGTGGAAGATAGGAATTTTTAAATAAAAATGAGAGAAGAAAACGACATTAGAACTATGGAACAATTCGGAAGAATGAAAATTATAAAGAAAAATATCATTTTTTCAAAATAGATTCAAGATTAAAAACTTCAAAAAGACTTCTTAGTCTTGTATCTTACAATATCCTTAGTCAATTGTCTGTCTTTATTAAAGGAAGAAAGTTCGTTTAATATTTTAGGATCAATTTTAGCTAAATCAGAAACTATTTCATATGCGAGATCTTGAGTTTGTTCCTTTAATTTATCCTCTTTCTTATGAATATACTTTAATGCTTTCAAAAATTCAGGTTTATTTCTATCATTGGTATCTTTTTTATAAATAGAATTAATTTCTTTGGATAATAATGAAGGATCTTCTATGTTATTGAAGTAATTATTAATACAATTAAAACTATCCGTTTCTTCGTGCCAACCGCTCAGTAATAAATCTTGGGCTGAGTCAGTATCGTCCATTTTATTCCGAAGAAGCAAGGAAGCTTTCACATATTGTCTATTTGTTTTTAAAATATTGAGTATAATATTGTAATGCTTAAAGGCTTCGTCCTTATTATTGATAGAGATAAATAAATCTCCCACTTTTTCATTCATATTCATTTCTTTGTACAACTTAATTGCATCGGTTATCATTCTTCCTTTTTCATAACATTGAGCAGCCTTTTCTTTATGATTCACGTATTTTAAATAAATAGAAGCTGCTTCTGGATACATCTGAGCATTCTCAAAAGTTAATGCAGCTTGGTGGTTATTCTTGAGGAGTTTTAAATAAATAAATACTGCTTTCTCATATTCCTTATTCTCAATAAACTTCTTAGCTGCTTGTTCATAGTTACTTTGTAATTTTACCAAAGTATCATCCTGCAATATGATTTTTCCACTTCCCAAGGACTTGCTATTTTGAAATAATTCGAATGATGTCCAGCGTCTAACCATTTTATATAAGCTTATATCACCACCGCGAGTAATTCCCTCATTATCTATAGGAATTGCATATTTTAGTGCTTCTGCAGGATTATTTTTAAATAAATCAAATAATTTGTTAATTTCTGAACGATTCCGTTTATCTAATTCTTTGAAATCATCATTTAATTTTTTATAAATTTGTGGTGCATTAGGAAAAAAATTCCCAAGAAGTAAAGCCAAACGATTTAACTTACTCGTAGTTATGTCTTGAGATTCTATAGGATTTTGATTCTTTCCTGATTGAAAAAATGGTTTAAGTAAAATGTATTTTAACTTTTCTCGATGCGAAAGAGCTTCATTCTTAAAAGATTCTTTTTTTGGAAATTTATTTTCTTCTAAATTTTTCAAAGTCTCATCGGGTGATAAAGATATAAGTTCTATTTTGTTAATTTTGTCTGGAATAAAACTTACATCTGTGGGTTCGATAATTTCTAATGAGTTAAAATTTGGTAAAGCTAATAAACTACTCCAACTGATTGCCTCTTCCAATTCGAAAAGACCAAATTCTGGATGTAGGATAAAAGCATTCTTTGGAAACAAGGTATCCAATTCCCATGAATTGATTTTTGGAAATAATAAAGAGTGCTCAGGTATGAATAATTTATTTTGAATGCTTTGACAAAAGGTTATGTTGGACAAATCAATATTTCGAGAATCTAATTTACTTAAAACAAAGCATCCCCATATAGAATTAGGTGAATTATTAGGAATTGCATAAACTTTAATTTCTTCTAAGTCGATATTCAAATGTTGTAGATGATCCAGCCAGTATTTAACCTTGGAGTATTTTATTAAATATCCATTTAAAGGGTAAGTATTTTTATGGTAGGGTTTAATTTTTAGATTCATAATGGATTATCTGATTTATAAATTCTTGCAAATAGGTTTCATAAAACTTTTTTATAGGAAGAATCTCTTGGTCTTTTTTTTGAGGATTGAAAATAGAAATAGTGCAACCAATGCTTTCAAATTCTCTAATCATTTTTTGTGAATCTTCTGAAGAAATGCTGATTGAGAATTGATTAGGAGATTTATCAATTATTTCTTTTGTATCTGAAAGTCCCAAACCAGAATATGATTTCAATATTTTCACAGCTTCTAATTTATGATTTTCTATCTTTTGTAAAAGAAATGTTTTATATGGATATTTATAAAATAAACTATTTCCTGAAAAATGTTTTTCCGTAGCGATCCCTGGACTATCATCTATGGTACTAGTCAAAAATATTTTAGGAATTTGTTTATTTCGACTTATCATAATTAATAAACCATTGGGATTTACTATTATCTCACTACCCTCCTTAAAAACAAAAGATTTTGTTGCAGATTTATAGATAGATATAGATTGCTTTAAGAATTCTGAATTCTCCATAAGTGAAAAATTGAGATAACCTTGATCATTCAAATTCAAACGATGCCTGTTGAATACTAGACTAGAGGTGTTATCAATACTAATTGAATCAATGTTCTTTAAAATATTAATAGAATTTTCAGATGATGAAAGGTTCTTCGTTTTTTTGTTTTTTTCTGAATAAGCTAAATGAAATTCTTCCATATTGTATTCTTTTTCAATTATTTCAATAAGCTTAGTCTCGAAATTGGGTTTGAAATAAAATAAGATTGGGGATTTTTTTAATAATACAAAAGCCTTATTAAGAAAAAGAAATTCTTTAAAATTTCCTATTTTCCATTGGTAAAATAAAGTTTTAGAAGATTGGAAACTTATTAAATCAGTTATGCAAAGTTCAGAATTTTGTGGATTAAAAGAAAGAAAAAGCAATTGACCGTGTTCTGTTTTCCCAATCTCATAATATCCATTAATAGGTAGATTGGATAAAATTAAATCACAAGCCAGGTTTTTAGAACTACTTCCACTGGATCGAAAAAGATTTCGTTTAGAGATAAAATATTTATCCTTACCTAATTTAAGTATTTGGTTTATTTTTTTAGGAATAGGAAATAGAATAGGATATTCATAGACTGTCTCATTATCTTGAATGAATGGTGTTTGTTCTTTTATCTCATTCTTCCAGAGGTCATTCAATGGTAATTGTATAGATTGTAAACGCTTTAGAGATTTATTTTTATTTATTAAGAAGTCGATATTTCCATCTTGAGTTGCTGTAATTATGTATTTGAAAATGGAATAGTTTTCGGCTAATATTTTTTGAATTTTAGAATACTTCAGTGAATCAGGGCTAGTAATATAAGTAATTTCTAATTTAGAATCATTTTTATACTCTGTGAGCAATGAAGATATTCCATCTTCGGCGTATAAACTTATAGAGACTTTTTGCAATTGATCGATTATTTTTCCAACATTATTATAATCCGCTGTATAAAATTTATCTCCTACTAAATAAATTTCACTCGCAGTTTTTGATTTAGGATGATTAGCGATTGCTACTGTTATAGCATGAGCTAATATCTTTGGAATTCCCCACATTTTTAAAGAAATATCTACAATTACGATTCTCTTTAAGTCATTAGCAATTGGTGGCATTTCTCTATTTAAATACAATGCTTCATTATTTGCGACTCTTGATAAAAATAAAAGATCATCATTTGCAAATTCAGAAACCAATAATTTATCAAAACTTCCTTTGTTAGATAAATCAGAGATTCCTCCAAGTGCTTGTTCACTCGGATGACTCTGAAAGATAGGAATTTTAAAGCCTGCCCATATAGGCTTTACTAATACACCTAAATGAAATGTTTGGTGATGACTCATTAGTTCTTCTACAAAATCTTTATAATGAATTGAATCGTTAGATTGAATATCACTTAGAGATTGGTCATCCACTTCAATAACAGGTAAATTTCCCATCGCATCAATAATAGATGCAGTGTTTGGATATCTTTTATTTAAAAGTTGCACTATTCTTACATCATTGTAAAAGATATTTCTAGAAATTTCTTTTTCAGTAGGTATATTATTTATTTTTCGTGTATCTTTAATAAAAGTAACTAGGCCTCGTGAGGTTGGTATATTAATTCGATTGTGTGATTCTTCAAAGATTGTTCGAAGTAGAATCTGTCTTCTAGAACCATGTTTAAATTCTTTAGGTAATGATTGTAAAGTAGTCAAAAATTGAAATGCTTCCTTACAAGTATCTGGTATATAAAAATTGTTATTTTGAAAAATTGAGTAAACCTGTCTTAATGAATTATCATTATTCTCATTCAAAGCAACTATCGTTAGAAGTATCGATCCAAAAGAGGGTAGGCCATTCTCTGCTATTGCCAAAAGATGATTGATCAAATCTTCCCTATAAGCTATTGTGCTACCGGATCTTATTGTAATTACTTCGGAATTTTCTTCCCAAGTCCAAAAATAGTTTTCATAAGAACAAAAATAATCTTTAGCTTTCATCTTATCTTATATCCACCGTCTGTCTCCAAGAGGAAATAGATAAAGGTTTAAAACTTTCTTTCTCAACTAGGCAAAACTTTAACTCTTCAGTCCACCATATAAGCATATTACTATCACCCCCAGTCATTTGCTCTGTTATGTATTTTTCTAGAATAGGGTATTCTAATTGATAGCCTAAAGGAATTATATGATTTCCGTTTAGCCAATATGTCTTACCAGGGATAGGCAATAGTGGTGCTCCCAGAATCAATGCATATTCTTGATTAACTAAAATCCATTTTAGTTGTTTCAATCGGATAGATGATGCCTGAGTGATATAAGAATTTGCTTCATTGATATGTACAAAGTGACCTGTTGCTCCTTGTTCGATGTCACTTTGAATCAATTGTATAATTAGTGTTTGATTCAAACCAAAATAATTTGGGTTGAGATTTGTTAATTGAATTGGTAAAGCTCTTTCAATAGGTGTCCATAAAAGATTGGGTAATTTTTTAATAGGTACGAGACCTGATTTCGAATAAAGTAAATTCCCCTTAGAAACATATAATTTTATAAATGGAATGGATTTAAATTCTGTTGACTCTAATTGTAATTCAGTAAAATTCTTAATCCAAATTGATTTAGCCTCAGTTGCAAATTTTAAATCTTTCCAATGGCGAATTAAACCTAAATAATTTTTATGAATTCTATCGATTTCAATTAAGTAAACTAAATTGTCTTCAATATTTTCTGCCATAAGCTTTCTATTTCCGATTCGATGTATGTTCTTTGATCTATATTTTTAATCCATGCGCAGCGGTTCTGCACATAACGTAATTTATCTTTAATTGCATTTTGCTCTTCAAAACTTAAAGATTCAGTTTGCCATTTTTCTGCTAAAAACTTTACTTCTTTCATAACATCTTCTGGATCTGGAGCTTTGTTCATAAGTGCTTGGGGATGTGATTTCTCCTCAATATCCTTTTCAATGATATTATTGATTATACTTTCTAGTATTTCAATTTGATCTTCAGTATCCCATATATATTTTAGAACCCATAAATCTGTCTTGATTGCTGCGTTCCTACCTGAGATCAAAGCACTCGCAGCTATTAAATTTTGTAGTTTAACAGCCCTTCTATCAGAAACTTTGATTCCTGTATTTCGTAATGTATGAACTATATCGATATAGTCTTTTCTAATATTAGATAAATTTACTTTTCTACAATGAAATTGTAAAATTTGGATTTCTTCAGAAGCGATAGTTGGTCTATCGATAATTTGATTATTTTCTAAATTCCAGCCAGCTATTAGTAAATCTTGTAAACTATCTGGATCTACGTAATCGCATTTAGCTCGGATTAAAAATCGGTCCAGTAATGCATTCAATGAGTCTTCTTCAGGCAACACATTGCTTGCACCGATGAAAATGAGTGCAGGTAATTTTTTCGTTTCTTTACCTCTTCGAAAGATTTTTTCATTGAGAGCCATTAATAAGCTATTTAGAATCGCACTATTTGCATTGAAAATTTCATCGAGAAAAATCAAAGAGGCTTCAGGTAACATTCCATCTGTATTCGTTACCAATTCTCCTTCTTTTAGTTTTCGAATATCAAATGGTCCAAAAATTTCGTTTGGTTCGGTAAATCGAGTCAAAAGATATTCAAAGTTCTTCCCATCTTCAATGGATTGGGAAAGTAAGCGTACAATTGCACTTTTTGCTGTTCCAGGCGGTCCCAAAAGAAATGTATTTTCCCCCGCGACTAGAGAAATTCCTAGTAAATCAACAATTTCATCTTTACCAATAAATGATTCTTTTACGAATTTTAAAACAGTGTTAAGTTTATTTAATGTTTCCATTTGATTTTATTCTTCTTTTAATTCCTTCCAGAAATAAGATAAGTGATTTCCTAAGCTTGATTTTATTTTATTCTTTAATTCAGGGATTTGGGCTCTTCCTAAATCCTTCCTATCAATTACACGATCTATGTACAATTGTTCTAAGCAGGAATTGGAAAAAATCATTTCAAGTTTAATAGATTCTAAGTTAGTATCGATCCCTATTCCTGAATAATGCCATTCATGTATAATTTTCTCAAGTATAGGAACTAAATAATCTGACTCATCTATACTTTTTGCTTCTAAGATTATCTGTGGTAAGAAACGTAAACATAAGTCAGCAGAGAGTATCGAATCCACATTTTTTTTAAAAGGAAAATCGGGAAGCAATTCAGGCAATTCCTCATTTTGATGCTCTCTATACAATAACAACTGACAGGAAGTGTAAATTATTTTTGCTGCCCAAAGAGCAGCTTCTGCATTGTAAATTAATGAATTAAAAGGATAATTTAATGATTCAGTTTCAAATTCTTTTCTTAAAAAATTTTTAACTAATTCTTCATCCTCTAAAGAAAATTCGATTACTCGATCATAAAGAAGCATCTCTTCCTTGCTTCTAAGTTGAAATATCGTATTGTAAAAAAAATGATTCATTTCAAAATTAAGAGAAGGATTGCGAGACAACTGATTTTCTCGAAAAATGTTGTTCGTTAGAGCAGAATGTATGTTGATATTTTTGTCAAATATTTATTAAACCAACAAACCTCACCTCATATTAAAGATTCTCTTTCAGGATTATGAATCCATGATAAAGACTTCTCATCTAATTTTTCAAAAATTTTCTTAGAACTTTCCGTTTGGCATACTAGCTTTTCTTCTTCAGTCAATGGAATGAGCGCAAGAAAGTTAACTTTTTCTCCATTTTCAGAAACTAAGCCATCAAGTTGGAAATTATTATCTGGTAAACCATATTCTAGCGGTTGTGAAAGGTTTCTAAGTAATGTTGTAGTGAAAGTCAAATAAAGTTGATCAGGATCTCTCCTATTCATTCCTAGAGTATGACCATGTCCAAACCAGTTCCCTGTATTCCATGGAAATTTTACCATTTCCCCTAAGAGATGTTGAATCCATTCTTCCGATCGATCGGAATGCTCAGGCACTTGGAAAAATAAGATCAATTCTATTCTTGTAAATTTCTGAAATTCTTTATGATATAACTCTATGCTAGGTTGGTTTTGAGCACTCATGCCTATCGTTGAAAAAACTTTAAGATGATTCGTCTTTTCGGATTGGAAGCAGGCAATTCCTAATTGAGGATATTTTCCTCCATCAGCTGACCAGTATTTTATATGTTTACCAAATTTTGATTCTAAGTATTCCATTCTAAGGGATTGAATCTTATTCCAAGATTCTGGAATTGATCTACCTTCCCAATACTTTCTAGCTTCCATCATACGATCATAAATAACACCATGCTTTGCATCACCCATAGGACTTGCAGTGATTGCATCCTCCCGAGTTGCTCTTGCATAACCATGAAACTTTTGCAGACCTGACCAAGGTGGTAGAAAGGCTTCCATATCATCACCAAGAAAAAGAAATAATCCATCTCCTTCTTCTAACCATATGAAATGAACTTCTTCAGGATTAATAGAAGGCATACCTTCTGATTGCATTAATTCAGATTGAATTAAAACAGGAGCCATTCCTAGGCCAAAGTCATCAGGGTTTCTTTCCTTCGGAGCAGGGATATGATTGCGAATCCATAGAGATTTGATTCCCCATTCAGGATTGTTCTCACATTGTAGATAAAGATAGGTCGTTCTTTCGTCTTCCTCTAAGAAGGCAGTAAAAGATCCGTAAGGACTCGTTTCTTGGTAGATAATTTTAGAAGGCATTAGGCTTAAGTTGTGAACTTATGAGGGACATGCTTGGATTTGAAATTAGCAAGAAGCTGATTAATCGTCTGCTCCATACCTTCTTCATAAAAAATCTCAGGATAGTAACCTGATGCATTCAATAAACCAATCAATTCATTCTCTCGCCATTTACGGTAGGTCTTAATAACAGAATATACCTCAGAGGAAACTGTAGTTTCGGATTTCTTGTTATCAATATAGAGTTGAACTGCTCTTGTTGGAGTCAAAACCAAGTTATTGTACATCTTGCCTACATGATTGCAGGAGTCTATTTTTGATCCAGATTTTTTTTGACACTAAGAAAGAAAATAGTTGATTTAAGACTGAATTTTAATGCAGACAATATTTAAATAGAATCTTTTAATCTGAATAAATTTGTGATAATTTAAGAAATAGTTATAAAAATATTTCCTTTGAGATTCATTAAAATCAAAAATTATATCGAATAATTATAATTGAGTTCCAAAATATCACTTTGATTCTATTATTTAATAAAGCTTGTTAGGTAATTTTCTATAGAATCATCATCCATATTACTAGCATTGGAAAACTCCCCACCTTTGGTGCTACCTAAAATTTTATCATTCTGTGCAGGATCTATAATAACGAGAGAGGGAATTCCATTATCTTGTGGGCTACCAAAATTTTTGGCAAATTCTAAGTTCTTATCAAATTTACCTACATCGACATTGAATACTACAAAATTTGAACTTAAGATCGTGGAAATTTTTTGATTATTTCTAAATCTATCTTTAAGCGAATGGCAATCTTTACACCAATCTGCTCCAAAAACTAAAAGTAATTTAACATTTTTGTCGCGCGCGTAGTTTAATGATTCTAGATAAATTTCGGTAGTCTTAGCATTTTCATTTACCTCTTTACAGTTTTGTAGTTGGATAAAAGCTATTAGAATTATAAATATGGAACTTAAAGAAAAAGAATTTATTATCTTCATACAAATAATGTTTTTCAAGTTTCGCTATTTAGCAAGAAATAATCAGATAATCAATGATTAAAGATTTACATTTACTTTGAAAATTTCGTTTGACTTAGCCTTAGAAAAAATTTCAAGTTTATCTCAGTGTTCATTTTCAAGAAGTTAAATACCTTTTTATGTTATTCATTGATTTTGATGAGTTTTAGTTGCGCTTTCATGCGAAATTCGAATAGAGTTTTAACAAATCAATTTGATGAATTGGTGGAACCAAAGGAAACTTACCAAGAAGTTCTTCTTTCTCCAATTTTTATTCCCATAGGAGCTGTTTCCCTATTAACCGATGCACTTATTCTGCATCCTATTTCAGTAATACCCAAGTCCTTAGTTAAAACATATGAAATAATTTGGTTCAAACCCCAAGGCGGAGTAATAAGACAAAGTTTTCTTTTTATACCTAAACTTATCCTAACTCCTGTTACGCTAGCTTTCACGTGGCTAGGCTACTCGATTTTTGATATATGAATCTTTTCTTTCAATCAAAAAAAGCAAGAAAAATTATTTTAAATATAATTCTAGTTATGCTGTTTATATTTTTCAGTAATTGTGCAATTTTCCAAAGAAAGAATCTAGTATTAGTAAACGCTGTAGAAGAAAATTTAGTTCCTGAAAATGATTCTGCAAAAATTTG
>JAACWH010000051.1 GCA_009991425.1 Leptospira sp. | reverse complement strand
TTCAATGGTCAGCAGGAAGCAATTCTATACAGTCTTTTTGGAGTAGCCAATCTGAGTTACATGATGTTTGGATGATTTTTGCAATTCCTCTAGGGATCTATCACAATAAATCACAGAAAGACTCTGATCTATTAAAGAGAATTATTTTAGTATCTTTTTTACTTTGCTTAGTTTCTGGAATAATCTCTTTGTTTACACCCTATCGCTTGGGACGTTTCATCAGTCTGGGATTTCTGTATCCTGAAGGAGAAAGGTTACAACATTTTGCTGGAGAGTTCTTAGGCAGATTTACATATCTTCCTATCGGACTCATGAATACTCATCTTACTTTTGGTGGGATCTACGGAATTCTATCTGTATCTGTATTCTTTTCCTTCTTATTACCCAGCATTAAATCAATTTTAACCTTCCAGGTTTTATGGAAAAAAATAATTTATCTTTCTATAATTTTAGGGATTTCACTCTGCTCAATTTGGATTCTAATTTGGAATCAATCTCGATCCATTTGGATATCCATCTTGTTTATCTTATTTTTATTTGGATTTTATAAAAGTATATACAGTCTTTATCAAAACAAACAAAAAAACATTTTACATTTTTTCTCAAGGCTTCGTATTCTTTCTATATTAAGTTATTTACTTGTATTTCTCTTACTAGCATTCACACTCATTACTTACTTCTGGGATAAAAATTGGTTATTACAAAGAAGCATTCGAGATTTGACTGAATCTAGAACTACTGAGAACCAAAGATACTTTATATATAGAAATTCATTTAAAACACTGGAAGAAAATTGGCTATTTGGAATTGGGAATGGCCAGTTTACAAAAGTACAAAATGAAATCATTCATAAGACCCTACTTGAAAAACCCTGGCTACTTTATGAGCTATACATAACTCCCAAAGGACATGCTCATAATGATTTCCTACAATTCTGGATAGCAGGAGGAATTGTATCAGGGATTGCCTGGCTTTTCTTCTGGGGACTGATCTTTCAAAAATGGTTTGAATCAATAGAGAATTCTCAATCTAGTCTTGCTTGGGGAGCAATAGTAATTTTTATATCAGGAATCTTCCAGTGTTATATGTTGGATGATGAAGTCGCGCTTCCATTTTATGCCTTTGTGGGACTTCTTTTTAGAGAGAAATTTGATACAAAGATTACTCCAAGATTGAATACTTCTGTTTCGACAAACATCAAGAAAACATTACCATTTATTCTTGTCATAGGTGTTTCATTTTTAAGCTTAGGTATTTATTTGTATCGAAATTCAATAGACTCTGAAAATATTTTTATTCAAAAGAGAAAAGTATTACAAGAAGACAATAAAATGAGTTATGAATTGGAAGGCTGCCTAACTCACATTTACGGGGAGAATATCCACATTCGGAAGAAACCTTTTTGGATAAAAGTAGAATGGCCGACTTTAGCAAGTGAAGAATCAAGTGTAAGCAATATAAATATAGAAATCGAGGTATTAGATCGAGATACATTCGATCAGGACAAAGAATACAAAGCACATAATGCAATCTTACTTTCTAGATTGGATTTAGAAATCGACAAGGAAACGAAATGGATTAAGATTCCCAATACCAATGTTCTCGAATCAGATAGTTTTCCAGGAAATGTTAGGTTTCGTGATTTTCGAATACATTTTATGAAAAGAAATTTTCTGAAAGTTGAACCTAGTTTCTCATTGAATCAAAACTGCAGTAAGAAATAAAAAGTTTGTAGCTATAAAATCTACCTGGAGCGGGAATCACTCACACTCCGAAATCATCCTGACTTCGGAGCTTCGCCCATCCCAATCACCGCTTCGGGTTTCCTGCCCTCAGTCCGATTGCTTACGCTCCCTAGGGTCGCTACAATCGGATTGGTGATTGGTCGTTCGATTCGATTTGTTATTAAATTATTAACTTTGTTGTTTATTAAAAATTTATCGTAGATATAATATCTACCTGGAGCGGGAATCGAACCCGCACGAGATTACTCTCACAGGATTTTAAGTCCTGTGTGTCTACCAGTTCCACCATCCAGGCGTATTTCTTGCTAGGCGTCGCCGGGATTCGAACCCGGGATCAAGCTTTTGCAGAGCCATGCCTTAGCCACTTGGCCACGACGCCATGACATAATGGTAGGATTTTTTACGACACGAATGAGTCAATATAAATAGTCAAAAGTTTATAAACAATCACTCCCACTCAATTGTACCGGGAGGTTTATTGGTTAAATCAAAAAATACATCAGAGATTCTTGGAATTTTTCTGATCTCTTTACAGAGCTTATGAAGAAGATTCCAATTCATCGCATAGAAGTTGGCTGTCATTGCTTCGTTGCTTTCCACTGGTCGTAGAATAATGGAAAATTTCCCCTCTTCTCGACCACAGGGAACTAAAACGACGGGCATCTGCCAGATTTCCTTAGCGATTTTATATTCAAAGATGAATTGATTTGTAATGAAATCTGCTTCTCGTAAAAGATCAGAATGCTCTTGGCTCATTCGTAGTTCTGTAAACTTAAAACTCTTGGGGAATGAGGATGAATTAGATTCTTCAGAAAGAAGAACTACACGATTGATTTCCTTAAATCGATTTGTAATTGAAGTAGCAATTTTATCTAGCATTGTCCAATCATCAGTGAATTGATTGATAAGAAGACAGTTAGCATAAGATCTTTGGTCGCCCTGCACTCCTACGGAAGGGAATGGTAAAACTCTACATGAAAAATTATTGATTACCTTTTGGTAGTGAGATAGGATCTTTATTTCAATCTGAGGATCGATCGCTCTATGAGTTGCTATCATTCGTACCACAAGACCAGGACCTGGAAAAGGATGGCGATCTGTCCAAATGGGATCTAGTCCCAAAAAGTTTCCCAGTTCACGAACCTCATCTTTGTATAGATCTTTCAAAGGTTCAATGATTTTTCCTTCGTCTAACATCTTTTGAATGGCGGGAACACGGTTATGGTGGGTTTTTATCTTATGAGAATGCTTCGTGCCGCCGCTCTCAATAGTATCGGGATATATGGTTCCTTGTCCTAAAATCCATTCTTTTGGATCTAGCTTCAATTCATCTACGGCTCTGGCTTGTGCTTCCAAAAAAAGATTTCCAACAATCAATCTTTTCTCTTCTGGATCCGATTTGCCAACCAATGCATCATAAAAATACTTAGACTCGTCTCTTATCCAAAGATCAATTCCTAGTTTATGAAGATTTTCACGCAGATCAGATACTTCATTTTTTCTCATGAAGCCTGTATCCACAAGTAGACCTCTAACTCGGTCGGCTCCTAAAGATTTAGCAAGCATTAAATAGGCAACAGTAGAATCCACTCCGCCAGAGACTAGCATGAAGACTTTTCCTTTCTCTCCGACCTGCTTACGAATGATTTCTATTTCTTTTTGAATGAATTCTTGCAGATTCCAAGAATCTTTGCATCCACAAATTTGGATAAAATTGCTAAGTAAAATATTTCCATGACTCGTATGTGTTACTTCTGGATGGAATTGGATTCCATAGATTTTCTTAGATTCATTGGAAACCATAGCAAATTTACAAGAATCAGTTGAACCTAGCTTCAGGAAGCCTTCCGGTATACTTACTACTTCATCTCCGTGACTCATCCAAACTTTTTCTTGTTTTGCGAGTCCATGAGAGAGCTGTGAATCGGATGAATTGGGAATTTCAATAGTTGCAGGTCCGTATTCTGAGTCACCAGTAGATTCTACTTTTCCACCCATAAGTTTCATTGTTAATTGGTGACCATAGCAGATACCTAAAATAGGAATTCTTAATTGGAAGATGCCTTCTGGAATTTGCGGAGAATCTTTCTCATAAACAGAGGAAGGCCCACCTGATAAAATTATACCTGAATAGGAGGCATATTTTTTCATACTTTCCTCATTGCTGAGAATTTCTGTATAGGCTCCTAACCTTCGCACTCTCGATGCTATTAGATGAGAATACTGTCCACCAAAATCGATTACGGCTATCTTTTTATCACTTTCCACGTTGCTTGCCAAATTATTATTGGAATTCTAGGGGTAAAGCAATGAGTGAAAAAAATCCATCTACCTATGAAGGAAAACAAACCCATATTCCAGAACTTCAAATGCCCAAAATTGAAGTGTTTTCCAACGTCTACCCTGGAAAAGACTTTCAAATCGATTTTACAATTCCCGAATTTACAGCGATCTGTCCTAAGACTGGTTTACCTGATTTTGGGATTTTAGAAATATCTTATAAACCAAACATTTCTTGCATCGAATTAAAAAGTCTAAAAGAGTATGTTCTCTCTTTTCGTAATGTTGGTATCTTTCATGAAAATGTTGTTAACAAACTATTAGAAGATTTAGTACAGGCTTGCCATCCATTTTATTTGAAAGTGAGAGGTGATTTCAATCCAAGAGGTGGAATCAAAACGATAGTAACTCGGGAATACAAAGCTTAGATGGAATCTTTTGTAGGCTACTTTGCCGCATTCCTAACAACAGTTTCTTTTTTGCCTCAGGTTCTATTGGTAGTCCTTACAAAAAAAACAAGAGATGTCTCCAGGAATATGTATATTGTTTTAACCTTGGGTGTGTTTCTTTGGTTGGTATATGGTTTTATGAAATCAGATTTACCCATTATCCTTGCAAATACGATTACTCTATTATTCACTCTAACTATTCTTATACTAAAGCTCACATCTAAGGATGAAGATTCTATTACTTGAAATCATTGACAGAGCATGAACTTTTGAATTACTGTCAAAATAGACTTGTGGAGGTATATAATGTCCAAAATTGCTTATGTAGATAAAGACAATTGCACTTCTTGCAATATGTGTGCTGATAATATGCCCAAATACTTTCAAATGGATGCGGATGATGTTTCAGAAACGCATATGAATGGGGATAACATCAATAATGCTGAAATTCCTGAAGAAGAAATTAAGTCAGTTCAGAAAGAAATGGATGAATGTCCTGGTGAATGCATTCACTGGAAAAATTAATCTTCCACTTTCAACTTAGAACTACAATTCCATCTCATCCAATTACAACTTAATTGAAATACATCCTTCACGGATGTGAACTTTAACTTTGTCTTTTTCGACTTATTGCTTTTAAATTTATCGACCGCTGTGTGATTTGATCTATTAGCATAGAAAAATCCAATCGTATCCATATCTTTTCTGTATGCTGGGAATCCATGAGTATAAATTGGATTTTTTACTTCTGTATAGAAATCGCTACTCCAAGAAGTGCTTATATGAGTGGATTCGTCTGATAGAAATATAGCTAAGGCATCAGGAAAAGACTTTTCCCTATAGAAATCGAATTCACTGCCAGAAGAAATCATCCTCACTCCCTTGCAATTTTCTTGAAGTCCAGTATTCAAATTAATTAGTAGTTCTAAAAGTCCCTTATTTTCTGGGTTCTTACTGATTTGTGAATTAGAATCGTTTTCTTCTAAAGAATTAGGATTCTTGTTAGCTACAAGAAATGCAAATCCACCAACAGATTTAATATAGTAATTCCAAACTTTTTCTTTTGGTTTGATATGGTTCATTTCATATAAGATTTTATTTGGCCTGCAAATGGAATTTGCTGAGGTAAATCCATGATCACTAATAATTATTAGGGCAAGGTCATTCCTTTGGTATAATTTGGATTTTTGGATTAACTCTCCCACATAAGTATCAGTTAGTCTTAATTTTTCAAGAGCCTGTTCCGAAAATGGTCCTTTCGCATGGTGGTAGGTATCCACATCGGTTGAATAGATAAAACTAAGATCGGGTTTGTATTTTAAAAAAATTTCAATCCCTGTTCTAATCTTAGTATCATCCTTGGTTGTTTCCAGAACTGGTTGACCAATTTTTTTTTCCATTTCTCTATGCAGTTTGGCTGTGGAAAGAGAGCGAAGAATTTTAAGATCAGATTTAGATTTTTCTCTCCAGAACTGCGGAATATTCCATTGAATCGGAGCACCAACAGTGACTGGCCAGTAAACATTCGCTATACTAGCTTTCTCTCTTTTTGCTATATCGATAAGTGAATCTACTTTGATATCATCATAGTACCAAAGCCAGGCACCATCTTCTTGGTCAAAGGGATCAATTGGAGTGTTTCCCTCAATTCCATGAATCCCTGGATCCTGCCCTGTTATCATAGAAGTATGGGATGCATAAGTTACACTTGGATTGATAGTATGAATCCTTCCACCCATAGATTTACTAAAAAGATTACTAAGGTTGGGAAGTTTTTCCATAACTTCTGGATGATCTAAGTAATAGGCAGGAAATCCATCAATAGAAAGAATGATTAATTTTCTATTAGCTGATTTAGTATTTAATGTATGTTGCTTCTGAGTTAGAGTAGAAGTTTTATAAGTAGAATTTAGTTTTTCTTTAGCAAATAAGGAGGCTTGTGTAAGGAAAAAGAAAGAAATTATTGTTAATAATAACTTTCTCGTAAAGATCCAATTTTCTGAAAAATGACCAAGGATGTAGAGTAAAATAATTTTATGAGGTAATTTTCTAAAATTCATCCCTTAGTTATTTGAAATTTATTTTAGTATTCCTGTTCTGATCTAGTCGATCCAAGTAGCTCATCTGGTATTTCTTCCACAAATTCACCTATTTGGATAGCTAATCTATTGCCTACTTTACCTGGTGTTGCTTTAAATTTTGTTCTATCGCCAACTCTAACATTTAATTCTGATTTAGTGGGTGTATTTTCTAGTTTTACAACATCGCCAACTGTTAGGCTAAGAAGATCATTCATGGAAATATCTACAGAACCAACTTCTGTAATTAAGGGAACCTTTACACCATCCAAACGTTCTTGGATGACTACCTTATTTTCATCTGATTCACCTCTACGAATAGAAGAATACCAATACTGGGCAGATAATTTATTGATGATAGGTTCAATAGTAATGTAAGGAATACATAGGTTGGTCATCCCTTCCACTTCCCCCACTTTAGTCTCTAGAGTAATTAATACCACCATGTCATTGGGAGGAACTACCTGAGCAAATTGAGGGTTGGTTTCGATTGCACCCAATCTTGGACGAAGATCAATTACAGTAGACCAAGATTCTCTGAGATTACCTAAAATACGAACTATAATGCCTTCCATTACGTTCATTTCAATATCAGAAAGTTCTCTAGTTATCTTAGCTGATTCTCCTTTTCCACCAAACAAACGATCGATGATTGTAAAAGAAATAGATGGATCGATTTCAAGGATAGCAGATCCTTTGAGTGGATCCATATTAATTACTCCCAAAGTAGTCGGATTGGGAATAGAACGAATGAATTCTTCATAGGTTAACTGATCCACCGATGCAACATGGACTTGTACTAAGGCTCGAAGCTGAGCAGAAAGTCCTGTGGTTGCTAAACGTGCAAAAGTTTCATGCATCATTTGAAGTGTACGAATTTGGTCTTTAGAAAATTTATCAGGTCTTTTGAAATCGTAGATTTTTACTTTTTTCTGTTCACCTACGGAAGAATATTCTTCCTCACTTACTTCACCGCTGGAAATAGCGGAGAGAAGAGCATCAATTTCGTCTTGCGATAGTATCTCGGTCATTTTCTTACCCTTGCAACTACACCATGAATTCTCCAAAGAGAAGAATTATCATTCATTGCTTTTTTTAAAGTATACTCATATTCATATCGTGTTGGAATTCTTTCTTCCGATCTTTCAGCAAAAACACGTACTTTTGCTTCATTAGAATTTAAATTATCTACACCAACTACTTTAAAAGATTTTAATTTTCCAGAAGGAAAAGAAATCAAAAACCTCTTAAATTCTTCAATTATGGATTCTCTATCTCTCGATGATGCATTAATATATTCACCAGAAAAACTATCATAAGCAAGGATATAATCAGAGAATTCGATCCATTTAAAATAATTTCCCCAGTTCTTTTTCATTTCCGCACCAAGGAAAAGAAATACTGTTTCTTCAGGTGAAACTCCGTGGGAATTACCGAATGGTTCAGATATCCCAGAAGGAATTTGATCTTCTCTTCTTTTTTCAAGATAAAAAGTTATTGAATTATCAGTTCTAAGAAAAACATTTTTCCCTTCGGATTCATTTCCAGATAAAAGTAAATTTTTATTTGATTCAGTAATATTCGGGTAGAAGTATCCTGTGATGTGATACTTTCTTCCAGCTGTTAATCGGTATTTTTCATTTAAAAGAACCCTATAGGAAAAAGATTCTCCAGGATGTAGGATAATCTCTTTAGAAACATTGGAAGCTAAATTTTCCACATGATTCCTGCCATCTTGGCGAAAGTCCTTTTGGTAGCGAGGATCCCAAGGCTTCGCCTCATGGGGAATAATTTCTTCAATTAGTCTGTCTTCATTATCTTTAATTTGAAATTGAAAAGTTTCCAAGCCGCTTGTAGATGGAAAAATTCGAACAACTTCTTTTCCATGATTGAAAATTTTGAATTCTAAAGGAATGTCTGAACCTTCACGGTAGGATACAGATGTTGTATGCAATGTAGCTTTTATTTGAAGATGAGTAAAGTTTTCTGTATAAGATCCTCGGGCGTCCCTATCAGGAAAAGCATAATAAGAGGTAGAAAATAGAATACAAAAGGTAATTAGACATAGTAATTTTTTCATCTCATTCTTATTTTCGGTAGAACAGAAATATGCTGTAAACTTTTTTTACCCTGCCATACGTTTTGATTCTTCCAAAATCAAATCTGCAATACTAATTAAGCGTTTTAAGGGATCTGTGAGTTTTTCATATCCAAAGTAAACTTCTCGCAATTTATCAAAATGTGGTTCAAGCAATGCTGTGGCCTTACTAGTCATTTGAACTGTGGTTAATTCATTCTCAGTTAGATTAGCAATATTGTTTTCTTCGATAAATCGAGATAATTCCTTAAAAACTCCTTCATCGGTAATATCATTTTGCTCAAAAAGTTTCTCTACTCTAAGTATAAAATCAGTTAAAGTTTCTTTGATCTTTGCTTCTTCACCTACCGTGCGTCTTTTTGAGGAAATTTGATTGAGAGTCTGGTATTTTTCCAAACACTTTTCATAACTACCATTGACTTCCAGTCGTTTTCGAAGAATAAAATTCAAGAAAAACAAAACATCCAGAAAAACATCAGGGTATTTTTGGGCTGAACCCACTTCATCTAGGAAGGTTTTATTTTGAGCTTGGTTCGATAGACTTTCTAAAAAAGCTAAGGCAGGCGCCATAGAAGCTGCCGAAGTAAATTGCCGAATTTTTTCTATTCCTTCTGATAAATTCATAAAGAAATATTTTTAATTCCTTTTATCGATCACTAAAACTTTTTTAATAACTGTGTTGGAATTCCCTTCTGCAATGATAGAGTTTAAGACATCTTCCCCTGCAACCAACTCTCCAAAAACTGTGTGCAATCCGTCCAAATGAGGTGTATCTACTTGGTTGATAAAGAATTGAGATCCATTTGTATTTGGACCAGCATTTGCCATTGCGAGAGATCCTTTCACAGCCTTATGGCTGGTTACTTTTTCATTGTATCGATAACCAATTCTGTATAATACTTCTAATAGACTTAGGTCTTGTCCCTTCTCATAAGCGGCTTCGATTTCAGATCTTCTTTCATCAAATTGCTCTTTAGATTGAATTCCCAAAGTTTCGAAAATCATTCTTTGGTACTGACTTTGTAATGCAGGATAATCTTTAATTTTTACCTTATCTAATCCTAAAGACTTAGCATTGATTTCATCTTCAAATTTATAACCAGGACCACCTGTCCCATCTCCTCTAGGACAACCGCCTTGGGCCATAAAACCTTCTATGACTCTATGAAATTTTAAACCATCATAGAAAGGTTTTGTTTCTTTTCCTTTCTCAGTGAAAAATTCTTTTTGTCCTTGGGCTAAATCAATAAAGTTTTGAACTGTTTTAGATGCTTCCTTATCAAAAAGTCTTAGAACTAAATTGCCTTTACTTGTCTGCATAATTGAATAGATTCCAGGCTCCGCTGGAAGAGCTATATTACTGGAATCAGCGCGTTTAACAGTAACCTCAGTTGCCTTATAAGGAATAGGCTTATATTGCAATTCCATAATTTTATTTTCATTGCAAGCAAGTGTAGAATTTAAAAGTAAAATTGTTCCAAGAGTAAATGTGATTTTGTTTTTTTTCATTATTTGGTTTGTCCTTTAGATATAGGTTTCTTTTTTAATTTAGAGTTTCGTTTATTTCGATAGAATTTTAATCTTTTCTCAGCCTGTGCAAACTGTTCCAGTTGTCGCTTTCTTGCGGTTCCGCCTGCAACATTTTTTTTGTCAGCAGATTTATAGAGGGATATGGAATCCAAATAGGAAGAATCTGTTAGGTGGATTGAAATTCTGCTTCTGTCTTCCAAAGATACATTGAAAAGGTCTAGTTTATTCTCCGTGCAAAAGGAAACAAGGTTACCTACGATTTCATGTGCTTCCCGAAAAGGAATCTTTTTAAAACTTACCAACCAGTCCGCCAAATCGGTTGCGGTTGAGAAACCTTTCTTTAAATTTTCTTCAATCGAACTAGATTTAATCTCTAATCCAGAAACCATTTCTCTCAAGCCTTCCAAAGAAAGTAAGATGTGTTTACTGGATTGGAACATAGGGATTTTATCTTCTTGAAAGTCTCTGTTGTATGCCATCGGGGTTCCTTTAACAAGTGAAAGCAATGACATTAGGTTTCCAAAAACCATAGCTGACTTTCCACGTATCAATTCGGCAACATCTGGATTTTTCTTTTGAGGCATAATTGATGAGCCCGAGGTCAATCTATCGGGTAGACCAATATAATTGAATTCCGTACTGGAATAAATAATAAATTCTTCGCAGACTCTGGAAGCATGGGTCATACATTGGCTTATTGCGAAAAGATATTGGATAATATGGTCTCTTTGCGAAACAGCGTCCATAGAATTCTCACTAATTCGGGAAAGCTTCAATTCTTTCCTTAAGAATTCGCGATCACTATTGTAATTCACTCCAGCCATAGCTCCTGAACCTAAAACAAGAAGATCTGTTGTTTCTTTTACATATTGGAATAACTCAAGGTCGCGTAGGAATGCCCAAAAGTGAGCCATAAAATAGTGCGAAGCTCGAATTGGTTGAGCTATCTGTAAATGAGTATAACCAGGAAATAATACATCAATAGAGGTTCTTGCCTTTAAAAGTAGCTGTTCCAATAATAAAATCAGTTCATTTTCAATTAAAGAGATTTGGTCTAAGATATAAAGTCTCACATCTTGGGAGACCTGGTCATTTCTGGATCTAGCAGTATGCAATTTCTTTCCAGCTTCTCCTATCAATTGAGTGAGTCTAGATTCAATATGCATATGGATGTCTTCTAATTCCATTTTATATTCAAATTTACCCGTCTCTATTTCAATTTGGATCTTCTGTAATCCTTTTTCGATAGAAGTTAGTTCTTTGTTTGAAAGGATTCCAATCTTGCAAAGCATTTGTGCATGGGCAAGACTACCACGTATGTCCTGGGAATAAAGTTCCTTATCAAAGCTAATGGATTCCCCTATTCGATTCATGATATCAGCTGTTAGTTCTTTGAATCTTCCACCCCAAAGTTTTGTATTGGATTCTGAGTTTGGTTTAGTTTTACTCATGAGTGCTAATAAAATTTTCAGACCAAAGTTTTAATTCTTCAATTTCTTCTACATTCAATTTAGAATCTGGGTGAAGGATTAAGTAGGAAGTGGGAGGCATTTCCCCCTCATTTACTTCTTCGAATATTTCTTCAGCTTTTTTAAGTTGTCGCTTTAGTTTGTATTCATTCCATTTAGCTAAATTTAATTCGTCTTGTCCTTCTTTAACATGATCTTGAAGATAAAGTGTAACGGGAAAAATGTGACCATATAGAGGAATTTTGGTATATGGTGTATGACAATCTATGCAAGATTTTTGAAATATTTTATTGATGTTCTCAGGAAAGACTAACTCAGAATTAGAAACTTGAGGTGGAACGCTAGAGGCGCTCCACCTTGTTAAGTAGGATGCCAATCCCCAAATAATTATAATAAATAGGAAAATTACAAATTTTTTCATCAAATTCAATCTATCATTTTTGCTTAGAATTGGCAATTTCATTTTTTAGTTGCAAGAGAAACTGAAAGCAAACTAATTACATTCATGGATGGACTCAGCCCACAAGATTACCCTTGGATTTGGATCGGATTTGGTATACTCGCTATGGTCTTAGAGTTTATTGTTCCTGGAATGTTTATATTTTTTGTAGGTTTTAGTATGACTGTGACGGGTTTGCTTATTCTATGGATTCCGCTTAGCACTGTATTCCAATTTCTCATATTTAGTTTAATTTCAATTTTTTCAATAGTATTTGGATCAGCATTTCTCAAAAAGCTATTTCCCTCAGAAGTTTCTCAGGATCGAATGATAAAAGATGATTATGTAAACCAAATTGTTGCTGTTACAGAGGATATCCTTGTCAACCAAAAAGGTGGGAGAGTTCGTTTTCATGGAACTGATTGGGATGCATACTCAACTACAGAAAGAATTCCCCAAGGTGAAAAAGTAAGAATCATAAGCAGAGACAACTTAACCTATATTGTAGAAAGAATTTATCCTTAATTTTAAAAAGATAATAAAAAACTTCTTTTCTTTCTCGCTCAATTCAATAATTTAAACAAGATTTACATGCTATGACAGGAGAGCTATATGTTCATGTTCACGATTTTCTTTATCGTGGTGATTTTCTTTATCGTTAAGACTTTTATAGTCGTGCCCCAAGAATATGCTTATATTCGTGAAAGGTTGGGAGCATACAGAGGAACCTTAGAAGCTGGATTCCACTTCTTAGTTCCTCTGATTGATCAAATTAAATACAAACAAGTATTAAAAGAAGTTGCCATTGATGTCCGACCACAGGTTTGTACAACCAAAGACAATGTTCAGGTAGAAGTAGATGGTATTCTCTACTTAAAAGTTGTAGATGCTTATAAAGCGTCTTATGGGATTGATAATTTTTTCTTAGCTACAGAACAATTGGCACAAACTACTTTAAGATCTGAAATAGGAAAGCTTATGTTAAATGAGACTTTTTCAGAACGCGACAAGATTAACCTGAGTGTTGTTAGACAAATTGATGAAGCAACAGATCCATGGGGAATAAAAGTGAATCGATATGAAATTCGAAACATCCAACCTCCTAAGACTATTATCTTAGAAATGGAAAATCAGATGAAGGCCGAAAGAGAAAGACGTGCGGAAATCATTACCTCTGAAGGAGAAAGAGAAGCGCGAATCAATCGTTCTATGGGTGAAAGACAAGAAGCAATCAATCTTTCGGAAGGGGATAAGGCAAAATTAGTGAATGAGGCCGAGGGAAAAGCATTAGAGATTGAATTGGTAGCAACCGCTTCCGCAAAAGGCTTAAAAGCTATCGCGGAATCGATCTCAAAATCTGGTGGTCGCCAAGCAGTTCAACTTCAGATTACTCAGGAATATTTGACTGGACTTGGAGGAATTTTTGCTAAATCAAAAACTACTATTCTTCCAGAATCTTTAGCAAATATTAAAGGTGTATTCGAAGGGATTTCAAAAGTAACTTCTACCTTCCCAGGTGATTCATCGAATCCAACAACCGAACCTAAGAAAAAAGGATAAAAATATGGAAGAAATAACTTTAATATTCTGGATTCCCTTCTTTCTCTATCTATTTTATAAATTGTATAGATCTGTAAGAATTGTTTCCGCACAAGAAGTAATCATAGTAGAGCGTTTTGGAAAATTTACGAAAAGCCTCAAAGCAGGTTTTCATATCTTAACCCCATTTGTCGAAAGAGATGCCTATTACCATACTCTTAAAGAACAAGCGATAGACGTTCATCCACAGACATGCATAACTAAAGATAATGTAATGGTTAAAGTGGATGGTGTTCTCTATATGGTTTTGGTCGATCCAGTTAAGGCAAGCTATGGAATTGAAGACTATAGATATGCCGCTATCCAATTGGCTCAAACAACCATGAGAGCAATAATAGGCACTATGGATCTAGATAAAACTTTTGAAGAAAGAGCTTCCATAAATAAGAAAATTGTAGATGCAATCGATGATGTATCAGAAAGCTGGGGTGTTCGTATCAATCGATATGAAATAGTAAATATTTCCCCTCCTCAATCAGTAATGGATTCTATGGAAAAGGAAAAACGAGCTCAGATTAATAAAGAAGCTCAAATCTCTTTATCTTGGGGAGATAGAGAATCACGAATCAACAGATCCCAAGGACTCAAAGAGGAGTTAATCAATAGATCTGAGGGTGAAAAGCAAAAGAGAATCAATGAGGCAGAAGGAAAGGCTACTGAAATTGAATCTCTAGCGGTTGCAACTGCTAAAGGGATTGAAAAAGTTGCTGAAGCTATTACTGCGAGTGGTGGAATCGAAGCCATGAAACTCCAAGTATCTCAAGGACTTATCAATCAGTTGCAAAAATTAGCTAGAGACAATACGGAAATTGTTCTTCCTGTCGATTTAACTAATTTTACTGCAACCTTAGACAATTTACTAGGAATCAAAAGAAACTCTTAACCGATAATTTAATTCCTAAGAATTATATAATTAAAAAGCCAACTCAAAATCCTTAAAGATTTTTTCAGTTGGCTTTTTTTTATTATAGCTGCAATTAACAATTTGTATTTTAAATTGCAAAAAGATGAAGAGTCTTATCTATTCAACAAATAAACCTGATCCTATTATTGATCTTTCTTCAAAGGGTATTAGTTTTGGATTAATAAAATAAGAAGTTGTTTTGTTTAAAGGTTTTGTATCTTTACGATTTACCGCTTTTTCTTCCAATTCTAACTTAGAATTACCATATACAATTAAATCAGGAGTCTTATCAAAATCAGTATCAATTTCTGCTCTAGATGACCAAATAAAAATATCAGCTAATCCATCTTCATTTGTATCAATTTCCGTTCTAACTGGTTTCTTTTGGTAATTAAAATACTCGGTAGTTTCAAAATATCCATCATTGTCAGTATCTTTCAGAATCATAGAAATGTATTCATTTGGTAAGAACCATCGAATTGTATCTATCGTTCCATCATTGTTTTCATCAGATTCCTCATAAACTTTTACTGCTTCTTGAAGCTTACCTTCTTTAGGTCTACGTGAAGTTGATCCGACCCAGATGAATTCATCGGACATTCTGTCCCCATTTTTATCCAATTCTTGGTATACGATTCTTGTATTTCCTTTGGAGCGAAGCATATAACCAAAAGCATCTTTTTGGCCATTTCCTGAAGTATCAACACCAACAATAGAAACGGGAGCACCAGCAGGAAGGTTCCTGTCAGCGTCGCCGCAATTCAAAGTAAATAGAAATGAAATAAATAAAAGGGAAAAAATAAGAGAAATCTTTTTCATAGTAGATAAAAAGATTCTGAATGATAATAAATCAAGCTATAATCTTTCGGATGGATCTAAAATTTGAGTAATTTGTACACCATAATAATCATCAATAACAATCAATTTGCCTCTACCTACTGGTTTTCCATTAGCTAAAACGTCCAGTTCTTCTCCAACATTTTTGTCTAATTCAACAATGTTCCCTTCGGAAAGTTGGAGAACATCTTTTATATACATATTTGTTCTTCCTAGCTCAACAGTCAAAGAAAGGGTTACATCGAGTAGTAAATTAAGATTAGCCGTATTTCCACCAGAAGACTGTGTTCTGGATGATTGTTTTGCCGGAGAGGGTGTGGGTGTTGAGGATGGACCAAGAGCCGCTGCAATATCAGCGAAGGAGGGACCATCATCTCCTGAATCAGAGGAACTTGCTGCACCTGTACCACCTACTAAAGCATCTAAATCTGCTAATGCATCAGAAGCTCCAGAACTATCTCCAGTACCACTACCAAGTAGTGCATCTATGTCATCTTGTGATAATGAACCTTCACCCATATGCTAAGTTTCGACTGCTTCAAGAAAGTCCACAAGTAAAAATTCTGTGTAAGAGGAAAAGAAAACGATGAAAACAGGGAGAGTGTCGATATTTTGATTGTGAGGGTTATGAATTAAAAATGGAGAAATCCCTAACCAAAGAAATCGACTTTTTAACAGCGAAATCAATCTTAAATAAAGAATTATCAATATTTAAAACTGTGACTTCTGGGATTAGTAAGCTTCCTGAAATGACTTACGAGAAGAACGAATCCAGAATTAAATTTAATGCAAAAACACTAAACAAAAATACTATTCTAGATTGTTTTGAGGTAGTTAAAAATCATATTGAAAACATTAAATTACATACTTTATCCAATGGATACTATTGTTTACAGGCTTTGCATTCTAACCTTTATGATACAAAAAGTATATTAGATAATGCTAAATTTCGTTTCTCAATTTTAAAAAATATACCCGAAATAGAAATCACCAAAAGAGGAAGTTTTGTAGAAGCTGAACTTTTAACAGCAATAGAACTATTTCGTTTAACCAATGAAGTTTCAAACTCTCAGCAAATAATTGATCCAAGGGAAATTCTAAAAAATATAGGAATTGAAGTTTATGACCCTCATATAGAAAAAACAAAAGGGAATTTTATTGGTTTTGATCAGATATTTGGATATGATAAGGTAAAACAGGAAATTTATGAATCTCTCATTCTCCCTCTAAAAAATCCAGATGCCTTTTTAAATATTTCCAATCTTACTCGTAAATTTCCCACAAGCAACAGACCTCGTGCTGTATTATTCGAAGGTGAGCCTGGTGTTGGAAAGACAACTATGGCAAAAGCTGTAGCCTGTGCTCTCGGAATTCCACTAATCAATGTTCCTATAGAATTGATTATGAGTAAATATTTTGGGGAAAGCGCTCAAAATCTTGCATTGGTCTTTGATGCAGCTAAGGCTATGGATAATGTTTTAGTATTCCTAGATGAAATCGATTCACTTGCTGGTAAAAGAGAAGATGGTTTATTTGAAGCTACGAAAACTATGTTATCTGTATTGCTTCGAAAATTGGACGGTTTTGAAGGTAAACCTAATTCTATAACCATGGGTGCTACGAATCGTAAAGTAGACCTTGATTCCGCTCTTGTTTCTCGTTTCGATAAATCCATCTATTTTCCTTTACCAAATACAAATGAACGAGCTGCTATCTTATCAGGATACGCTATGCATCTAGATGATGGGCTTAGACGAAATATTGCTGAAAAATTAGAAGGATATTCTGGAAGAAAATTAAAAGATTTTTGCGATACTGTAGAAAGACGACATGTAACTATGCTCATAGAGAAAAATCTTCCGATTTCAGCTCCAAGCGCGGAAGAATATCTTAAAATCATAGAAGAAATAAAATAAAATTAATTTAAATTCTTTTACCTGGAAGTATAAATTCTAAACTATCAATACCGATAATAGAAACGAGGATATTTGTTTACGAAAACAACGTTGAAAAAATATTCTATAAATAGCTGGAAGACAGGAAAAATTAGACATGAAACTAAAAACACTATTACCATTCCTTTTGATTGTAAGCGGACTCGTTGCACAAGGAACCCAACCTGCAGGAAATCAATCTGCTGGGATAGATAAATCCCAAGAAAGTGAAGCAATTATTGAAACAGAAAAGAAGTTAGATAATAACATTTTTAAATTAAATGAAAAACTAACTAAGCATACAGTTCTTTTCAAAATGAAAGTTAGAACCCTGCCTCATAAAACTGTCCTCTACAAAGGAAAAGCCTCGGCAGATGGCTTAAAATGTGAACTAGCATCTGATCAAGAAGCACAAGATAACAATTGTCTCCACTTAGAAGTTTACGATTTTATTAAGTCGGAAGATGGAAAAGCAGAAAGAAATCTTGGACCAAAAAATAAGCTTATGATCCTTTTCTTTGACGGAGCGAATAATGGTGATCCAGATCCTAGAAAAGAAGCTCCAAGAAATATCAAAAGCATTCGTTCTAGAATTTATTCTTACAACTTCCCTGTTGAAGACAAATTGATGTCAGAAATCATAGATCAAGGGCCGAATACTCAACCTGAACACAATGATAAATATGAATTATTCTACCAACATGACGATTACCCTTTGTACGGAACTCCTGAATCCCCTATGGAAAAAGGTGTTGGAAAGTATCTTCTCGCGAATGTAGAAAATACGAAATCTCATCCTATTAGAAATAATTTCAAAAGAGATTTTTACATGAAACATTTAGATTATTTTGATAAGCTATTTACGAAAATCTTTGATTATAATGATCGTGATGGAAACAAACATTACAAAAAGAACGTAGAAGCTTTGAAAAATTCTTTAAAATATTAGACCTTAGGCGTGAATTATATACGCCCCTGTCCTAGCTGCAATGTAGATTTAAGATTCCCCCTTGATCGGGGGATTCTTACTGTTAAATGTCCTAATTGTAATTTTAGGTTTGAGATTGATCCTGATTCTTCAAAATTATTTCAGATTGGTCATATTGAGAAAAATTCTACCTTCCCTTTATCCTCTTTTAGCATTCCGAATGTAACAATAAAACAGATTATACCGTTTCTATTATTTTCCATACTTGGAATTTATATTCTAAGAACCTGTAGTTTGGAATATGATATTGCAACTCCTGAAACAGAATCTGATCAATTAAATATTCCTTTGAATCCTAAACCCAATCTTTTACCAGATGAAGAGGAAAAAGAAAAAAACATACCTAAGCCTTTCCCTTCCCCTGGTACAAGCATTTAAAAGTATATCTTAGTACTTGGGAAAAGTTCTCTTAACTTTTCAATTTGTTGAGGGTTGAGCGGATTCTTTGTTAGTATTAATTCTTTAAGAGTAGATAAATTCCAAAAACCATTTGGAAAATATTGAATTTTATTATAGGCTAAATAGATATCTTGTATATTTTTCCAATTTTCAATACCTTCAGGTAGTGATTTAAGCATATTCTTATCTAAATCGATATATTGTAAATCAACCCATTTGTTCAAGGATTTTGGTAGTGTGCTTAGTAAATTATTTTTAATGTAAAAATCTGTAATGAATATACAATCTCCTATTTCTTCAGGTAGGAATTCTATGGAATTATCATCTAAATATAAATTTGTTAGATTTTGACATGTTCCTATATAAGTGGAAATTGTTTTAATTCGATTTTTATCTAAAATTAAATATCTTAAATTATCGCAATTTCGTATCCCATCACCTATATTTTGTAATCGGTTCATTGATAAATCTAAATAATTTAATGACTGAAATTGAGAAAGATAGTTTGGAATTTCAGCTATGAGATTTTTCTCTAAATTTAAATATTCTAACTTCCTTAAATCTAAAAGGTTAGCGGGAACTTCAATAAAATAATTACCCCTGAGATCTATATCCTTTAGTAGAGGAAGATTTAGAATCCAAGATGGTAGATGAGTTAAGTTATTGTGCTGGAGATAGATTTCCTCTAAATTCTCAAATTCTTGCAGATCTTCTGGAATATGGGAGAGATTTTTCTCAGCTAAATCAAGACTTCTGACTGTTCTCCTCTTCTCCCAAATACTATCCTCTATAATATTTTTTAATTTCAAATCGATGATCCTTTATCAAAATAGAAGAATGAATTGGATAATCTTAGAAGAATTTGAAAAAAATGGTTCATCTCAATACCTATTAGATAGTATTAAATCCAATCATGTTAAAAATATACTACGTAAAAAAGCAGGAGAAACGATAAAAGTTATCATACCTAATATTAAAAAAACTATAACTAAAATAATACAAATTTCTGATGACAGAGTTTTAGTTGAGAACCCATTAACGACAGAGTTCCATACCAAGTTAACAAGCGAAGACAGACCCCAAGAGGAAAAAATGTTAGCTGCTACACGTCTTATACTACCATTACCCCGTCCACAAACTGGTAAAAAGATCCTACATCTTATAGGTTGTTATGGAGTTTCCCAAGTTGTTTTTCTTTTACCACAATCTCATAATAAAGAATTTCTCACCTCACCCACTTATAAGGATGTAGGTATCTGGAAGGAACTTAAGAATGGGATGGAACAGTCAGGTTCATACCTGGTTCCTGAAATTAAAATTTTACCTTTGAATTTAAAGCAGTTTATTGAAAAAAATATATCATCATTAAAATTTGCATTAGACCCTAAGTTCCCAGATTCTTTTTATAACATGGATTTATCTTACCAGGAAAGAATAAATCAGAATTTTAAAATTGATATTTATTTAGGATCAGAATCGGGGAATACAGAGGAAGATTTAATTCTATTAGAAAAGTATTGCAGAGTGTTTTCTTTGGGAAATACTGTATTAAGAACTGAGTATGCTATTGCAAATATCTTAGGAATTCTACAAGGAAAAGGAGGAAGAAAGTAATAATCTTTGTTCGTCGAAGGATCTAAAGCCTGTTTCATTTTCTGTAAAAGTCCATCTTCTCATATTTTGTAGGCGAATTTGAATCGGGCCAATTGGAAGAGATAACTCAGCTGCTCCAAGACTGCCATTGTCTACCTTAAACGCATCGCCTGATCCATCAAAACCTTTCTTAGTATAATAAAAGGAGAGTGTTAAGTTACTGCCAAGAGGAATGTAAGATGCAAGAAAAATTCTAGAATTATTTGGACCTGAATAATCCTCATATGATGCTTCAAAGCTATAGGAATAAAAATGGAGAAGTAATGTATTGTAGTAACCAGAAATACTTCCCGTATTAGGAAGGTTTTTTGCAGTTTCTAATTTACTGATCATAGGATCTTCTGAAGACAATGTCCCATGAAATCGTTCTACCTCATAAAAAGTATCAAAATACATAGGAAGATAATTCTTACTCATCTGCCTTAACTCTGGTTTTATGATAAGGTTGATATCTTTTCCACCAATTCTAGCCATGAGTCCATAATGGGTTCCACCAGAATTTTTAAGTTCTTTAATTGTATTTACGTCCATATAGGGAGTTAGTTCCCAATATTTCATGTTTAGCAGTCGGTATTCGATATCATAGCCTTCTACAGAGACTTTTCCTGATTCATTCACAATTGGACTGTCTGTGTTTTCTTTACGATTTGGAACTCCTGTCTGAGAGTAACTGTATTGAAGCGGACTATTGCTATCATAAGCACGAGTTATACCAATAGTCAGTCTATTGTACCACTCGTCCCATTCTTCTATTTCCATTTTACTATATTTGGATACAGGTCTTGGTAATTTAGGTCTCTTTTTTCTTTTTTTCTTTGAACCTACTTCTTCTATGACGGATTTCCTACCTGCCTCATCTAGAACATTACCCCTAGCTTGCATCATACCAATGTATTCATCGTCATCAACGTATTCATACTCATCATCTTCGTAATAGTTTTCTTGGTACCAATGGTAAAATTGAACTAATTTTCTGCCAATCGCTAAGGGTTTAATGTAAACTCTTATAGCATTTACATCACGAGTATATAAAGAATTAGAGAAATACTGTGCACCTACATAATCTGAATTAAAGTCAGCGACCACTCCTGCATTGTAGGTATCGTAACGAATATTATTATAATATTGATTTACTACTGTTCCATGTCCAATTCGACCATCTCGAATATCACCCGTATAAAAAGAATAGGTTACCTTCCCTGGTGCTTCTCGTTCATATTGTCCATACCAAACATAGTTTAAAACTCTAAAGTAGTCTGAATTTTCATTGTAATCGTAGCTTCGCAAGTTTCCAGATTTGGAATTTTCCTGTAAGGGTTGTTTATCATAAACTAAACCGTTAAGTGGAAGTGAGAGCGATACTCCAAATTCATCATTCATTTTATAAGTAAAATTAGGAGAAAGATGAAAGTAAGTATCATCATTATTTGAGGCCGCTCCATAATCTACTGAGAGTGATGTCTGTTTTCTTGTAGCTTGAGCTGTGGGAATCCAGCTTTCTGAGTAGATTCCGCTCGTAAAAGTTATGAATAAAAATATAGATAATCTTCTGAGAAAACAGCTCATCCCTTTAAATATCGAATAATGATAAGTCAATATTGATTTATAATAAGGTTTTTGAATAAATTAATTTAATTTTATAGAAAAGAAAGTATTTCCAAAAAAACAGAATAATAATTCGTTTTAGTGAATCTTCGTTGACTTTTGGCAGAATATTTTCATATTGGTAAGAAATTAGCAAATTTTTGCGAAAAAGAGAGGCTTCAGATGGCTAGAAATTATAAGATTGAAACAATCGCCCTTCATGGTGGACAAGAACCAGATCCAACAACTACTTCAAGAGCAGTACCCCTTTACCAAACTACTTCTTATGTTTTTAAGGATACAGACCATGCCGCACGGCTATTTGGTCTTCAAGAATTCGGTAATATTTATACCCGTTTAATGAATCCTACTACTGATGTACTAGAAAAAAGAGTAGCGGCATTAGAAGGTGGAGTGGCAGCACTTGCTACTGCTTCTGGTCAGTCAGCAGAGACTTTAGCCATTTTAAATATTGTTGAAGCTGGTCAAGAAGTAGTTTCCTCTTCTTCCCTTTATGGTGGAACTTACAATCTTTTCCATTATACATTGCCCAAATTAGGCATCAAGGTTCATTTTGTTGATCCTAAAGATCCCGAAAATTTCAGAAAAGCAGTGAATGATAAAACTAGAGCTTTTTATATTGAAACACTTGGCAATCCTAAATTAGATACTATTGATATTGAAGCAGTTGCAAAAGTTGCTCATGAATCAGGTGTTCCTCTAATGGTTGATAATACTATGCCTTCGCCTTATTTAGTTAACCCTATCAAACACGGTGCAGATATAGTAATCCATTCTTTAACTAAATTTCTAGGTGGTCATGGAACTTCAATTGGTGGAATTATAATCGATGCAGGAACTTTTAATTGGGGAAATGGTAAATTTAAAAATTTTACCGAACCAGATCCATCTTACCATGGTTTAAAGTATTGGGATGTATTTGGAAATTTTGAACCATTTGGTGGAGTAAATATAGCTTTCATATTAAAAGCTAGAGTGCAAGGTTTAAGAGATTTAGGTCCTGCTATATCACCATTTAACGCATGGCAGATTATCCAAGGAGTTGAAACCTTACCTTTAAGAATGGAGAAACATTCTACTAATGCTCTAAAGGTAGCAGAATTTCTTTCTAAACATCCAAAAGTGGAATGGGTAAATTACCCTGGTCTTCCTTCAAATAAAAATTTTGATATTGCGAAAAAATACCACCACAGAGGATTATATGGTGCAATAGTTGGATTTGAAATTAAAGGTGGAATAGAAAAAGCTAAGAAATTTATTGATAGTTTGGAATTATTTTCCCTACTTGCAAATATTGGAGATGCTAAATCTCTTGCTATCCATCCTGCATCCACAACCCACCAACAATTAACTGCAGAAGAGCAAAACAGCGCGGGAGTTAGTCCTGGATTTGTTCGTCTTTCTGTTGGATTAGAACACATTGATGATATTATTCTGGACTTGGAGGAAGGATTAAAAACTATTTAATCAATGTCTTCCCTATCTCCTAAATCATTAGGAATTGTTGATACTAAAACTGTAAATTTGGGTAGCCTCACATTAGAGAATGAAGAGGTTATCCAATCTATAGAATTGGCTTATGAAACCTATGGGAATTTAAATGCAAAGAAAGATAATGCAATTCTCGTCTGCCACGCTTTATCTGGAGATGCACATGCTGCAGGTTTTCATGAAGGTGATAAAAGGCCTGGCTGGTGGGATTATTACATAGGTCCAGGAAAGGCATTAGATACAGATAAATACTTCATCATCTCTTCTAATGTTATTGGAGGGTGTATGGGTTCTTCTGGGCCTCTTAGTATTAATCCTTCAACGAATAAGCCATATAAGTCTACCTTCCCATTCGTTTCCATTAAAGATATGGTTAAAGCACAGTCTTTGTTAGTTGATTATTTTAATATAAATACATTATTTGCTGTTTGCGGTGGATCAATGGGAGGAATGCAAGCCTTGCAATGGTCGGTGGACTTTCCCAATAGAGTTATAAATTGTATTATTATGGCTTCCACTTCTGAACATTCTGCTCAACAGATTGCATTTAATGAGGTTGGTCGTCAGGCTATAATTGCTGATCCCAATTGGAATAATGGTGAATATAGCCAAGATGCAAAACCGAGAAAAGGACTTTCTATCGCACGTATGGTTGGTCACGTTACCTATTTGAGTGATGCTGTTATGCGTGAGAAATTTGGTAGACAACCTCCTAGAGGAAATATTAAAAATACTGACTTTGCAGTTGGTTCATATCTTATTTACCAAGGAGAAAGTTTTGTAGATAGATTTGATGCAAATTCCTATATCTATGTTACTAAAGCTTTAGATCATTTTTCTTTAGGTTTAGGAAAGGAGCTTACTCAAGCAATGGCTAATGTTCAATCTAGATTCTTAATTTTAGCATATTCTTCTGATTGGCTCTATCCTCCATATCAATCCAGAGAAATAGTAAAAGCCTTGGAAGTAAATGCTATACCAGTTGCTTATTGCGAGTTAAAGACCGAACAAGGTCATGATTCATTTTTACTGCCATCTGATGAACAAACTAAGATACTTAGAGGCTTTTTAAATTATTCTGGAAGAGATCAATGGCAATAAATCAGATTACTTTAGAACGTCCCGATTTTAATTTTATTCAAAATTTAATTTTATCAGGTGAGCGTGTACTCGACTTAGGTTGTGGAACAGGTGAATTATTAGAATTACTTAGATCTAATGGAGTTAAATGCCAGGGGATAGAACGAGATGAAAATTGTATAATTTCCTGTGTAGAAAAAGGCTTATATGTTCACCATGGTGATATTGATGAAGGACTTTCTCATCATATTTCAAAAAGTTTTGATTATGTAATACTAAATCAAACTATCCAACAAACTTTACACCCGGGAGATATCATTCGAGAAACACTTCGTATTGGGAAAAAGGTAATCATCGCATTTCCGAACTTTGGTCATTGGAGAATTCGGTTGACTATCCTAAAGGATGGACAAACTCCTGTGACATCTCTTATGCCTTATCATTGGTATGATACTCCAAATTTGCATTTTCTATCCAATCTAGATTTTAAAAATTTCTGCGAATTTGAGAAAATTCAAATTATAAACTCAGCTTTTTTTCGGAAAAAAGAACAAATCAAATTTTTACCGAATTTGCTTTCAGATTTATCTCTTTACGTAATTACAGATTAAAAAAGCAAAATGAATTGTATTCAATATTCTTAGTTTAGAAGTTAATTTATTTTTACAAATTCATTTTGCAAGGGTTCAAGGTAGATTATTTATATATTATAAATATCAGTAATTAAAGGATCATATTTTTCTGTTATTATATGACGTTTCATGGAGAGTTTCGCTGTTAGTTCATCCCCTACTTCAAAAGCTTTTGGAAGTAATCTAAAATCAACAACCTTCTCAAAGGATTTGAATCCTTGCTCTGTGCTAATCAATTTTTTGATTTCTTTTTGAATAATTTTTAGGACTTCAGGGTTTGAATTCATTGATTCTAAAGAAGATCCATATTCTTTAAATGATGAAGTATTAACAATTATCAATGCAGATAAGAATTTTCTATCTTGACCAATTAATATAGCTTGATCTATGAACTCTGATTGTAAAAGCATATTCTCTATAGGAACTGGTTCTACATTTTCTCCGCTTAACAAAACTATTGTTTCCTTTGATCTTCCTACTATCTTTATACAATTGTTGTAAGTTAGAATAGCTAAATCTCCCGTGTTAAACCAACCATCTTTATAAACTTTATTAGTAGCTTCTTGATTTTTATAATAACCCTTCATAACTTGGGGACCTCGTATATGCAATTCTCCTTTTCGACCTAGCCCATTTTTTCCAGGATATATACAATTTCCATTATTAATGTCTATTAAACGTATTTCCGTATTTTTATATACTCTTCCTACTGTTCCAATAATTAAAGAATCAAATGTTCGCACAGCTATAACTGGACAAGTTTCAGTTAAACCATAGCCTTCTAGCACAGGAATTCCAATGTTATTAAAAAATTCGTCTATATGTAAAGGCAAGGCTCCTCCTCCAGAAACGGAACCTCTTAATTTGCCACCTGTAGCTTTCCTGATTTTACTCAAAACTAGAACATCCAAAATAGCATTAGGCAAGGTTAGTAAAATTAAAATTACGAAACAATACAAAGCCTTACAAAATGAAAGTATAGGATTCCTACCGATTAAATCTAGTTCCCTAAATTTTAAAAATCGTAAGGCAGAATTATAAGATTTAGATACTGTATACGCAAGATGGAAAAGGAATTTATTTATAAGGGGAGATTTTTCTACATTGGCAATTATTCCTTGGTAGATACTTTCCCAAAGTCTTGGAGCTGAAGCCATAAAAGTTGGTTGAACTGTACTTAGATCCTCTTTAAGATTTCTAATATTCGAATAATATGTACAACAACCAGATGAAATGGCAATCATCTCAAAGACTCTTTCAAATATATGCCAAATAGGCAGTATAGATAAAATTCGTTCCTTTTGTTCAATATGAAATGGTAGATATTCTATCTGAGAAGTTATATTTCCATGTGTAAGCATAACTCCTTTTGGTGCCCCTGTTGTGCCACTAGTATAAATTAATGTAAATAAATCATCTGAGGAAATATTATTAATTCGCTCATAAAGTTTTGGTAGTAATTGTTTTTTAAGATTTTTACCTTTTTCAATTAAATCTGCCATATGAGAAGTTTTTGATGCAGATTGTATATTCCCATCCATAAAAATTATAGTTTTTAATTTAGGCAGATTATTTATATTTTTGTTTATTTTCTCTAGAACAAAGTTATTTTCAATAAATAAGACTTCAATGTCAGCATGCGGAATAATATAATTTATATCCCCATCTGTGACATCAGTTCCACGAGGAATGTCAGCTGCTCCATTCATTAGAATCGCTATATCAGCTATTATCCATTCTAATCGATTGTCTGCAATTATACCTATATGATCTTTAGGATTAACTCCTAAATCTAGTAAAGCTAGAGCTAAATACTCTGCTTGATCAATTAAATCTTTATAAGATATAGTTTGGAAATTTTTAGAATTTCTTCTATAGGCAAATGCAGGTAAGGAACCAAACTTTTCCCTCGAAGCTAAAAATATTTCAGCTAAATTTTTATACATTGAATTCTCCTTTGAATGATTATATCCTATCACTTAAGAGAAAAATTGTCGTTGAAGGTTATATATTGATACTCTATTGAAGACTCATATTATATTTTGCTAAAAAAAACCCGAAGATCTTTCGAGCTTCGGGTTCAGAGTTGTACGGCGATAGGTTATTGCAATAATCTCATAACCATCTGGTTCTTTACATTTGCCTGAGCAAGCATAGAGTTCGCTGCTTGAGTTAGGATTTGGTATCTGGTAAAGCTAGTCATTTGCTCAGCCATATCCGTATCTCTAATTCTAGATTCTGCTGCTTGGATGTTCTCATATGCATTGAGTAGTCCTTTAGCTGCGTGCTCTAAACGGTTGTAGTAAGCTCCAAGGTCTGCTCTCTGCTTAGATATAACTCTCAAGGCATCGTCAGCAAGACCAATGACCGAGTTAGATTTTCCAGCTGTAGAAAGAGAGATGAAAGTTAAAACTGTAGGATTTCTAAGTCCTAGAGCTTGTGTATTCATTGTTTGAATAAATACTCTTTCTCTCTGGTGCATATTTGCACCCATATGGAACCACATACTAGCTGTTGGATTCAATCTGCCAAATGCACCAGTCAGAAGCTTCATTTTGTTAAATTCAGCTTGAGATGCAATTCTATCGATCTCATCAATCAACTGAGAAACTTCCACTTGAATCTGTTGTCTATCTTCTTCGGTATAAATACCGTTAGCAGATTGGACAGCCAGAACACGAATTCTCTGTACGATTTCATGAGTTTCCTGAAGATAACCTTCAGTAGTCTGAATCATCGACATACCATCAGCAGTGTTCATTTCAGCTCGTCTTAATCCCGAAACTTGAGTTCTCATCTTTTCAGACACTGCAAGACCAGAGGCATCATCCCCTGCTCTATTAATTCTCATACCAGAAGAGAGTTTCTCAATATCTTTACTCAACATTGCATCATTATGCTTTAATGTTCTATGAGCGAAGATAGCGCTTATATTATGGTTAATTACCATCCGGTTTCCTCCTTGAATCCGTTTGATAGAAATTCTGAAACATTGTTGCCTTCCGTGGCTGCTTCATTTGAAGAATCGACTGGTATTGAAATTTCAATAATATACTTTTTTATTATTAAATAGAATAAATACTTCTATCCCCGATTTGCCACTATGTCTCTTGGGTGAAAATGCAGTTGACTCTGAATAAATTCATTTTAATGTTTACTTGAGGTTTTCCATTGCTTAAACAAGTTTATTTAGCTAACCCTAGAGGTTTTTGTGCCGGCGTTAAATACGCTATTTCATTTGTAGATAAGGTCCAAGAAACGACTCATGAAAAAGTCTATGTTCGCAAAGAAATTGTTCACAATAGAAGAGTTGTTGAAGATATGCAAAAGCGTGGAATTATTTTTATTGAAGAACTATCAGAAGCACCAGAAGGTTCAACTGTAGTTTTTAGTGCTCATGGAGTTTCCCCAGCTGTTGTTCAAGAAGCAAAAGAAAGAAACCTCAAAATTGGAGATGCAACCTGTCCGCTGGTAACTCGTGTTCATAGAAAAGCTAGAAATATGAAGGACTCTCACCAATTCATTTATATTGGTCATGAAGGTCACGACGAAGCTATAGGAACCATGGGAGAAGCCCCAATGTTCCTGGTTGAATCCGAAAAAGATGTAGAAGCACTTAAAGGAAAAATAGACTCGTCTAGACCTCTAACCTATCTCATGCAGACAACGCTTTCAGTTTCTGATACTAAGAAAATAGTTGATAAGATTTCAGAAGTATTTCCCTTTGTAGAACATCCAGCTAAGGATGATATATGCTATGCTACTACAGAAAGACAAGAAGCAGTAGCGCAAATGATTCAAGAAGTAGATGCCATGCTAGTTATAGGAGCTAACAATAGTTCAAATTCATTGAGGCTTTTGCAATTAGCACAGAAAACAAAACCTAAATCCTTTCGAATCAGTGCATCCGAGGATATAGATATTAAAGCAATGATAGAAGACCAAGAAATTGAAACCTTAGGTATTACTGCAGGTGCTTCTAGTCCCCAGGTTTTGGTGGATGAAATTTGTAAAAAATTAAATGATTATTATCCAAATTTGAATATCAGTCTATTCCCTGGGTCAAGAGAAGACTCAATGAATTTTAAATTGCCTAAAAATTTGATTCAAATAAATGCATGAGTAATTCTGAGGGTGAGGATAATAGCAAGGATTCTAATCAAAATATATCATTTTTATTTTATGAATTATTTCAATCCTCGAGTCGACCCATAGTTTTGCTTAAACAAAATATAAATGCTCCATTACATATTCTAGATATAAATCAGCAATTTCAAGAAAAATTCAAAATAACTAAAAATGTAAAAAACATTAAAATAGATGAATTTTTCCAAGAAGTGAAAATTCCAAATAGTATTGCCAACAAAATTTTATCTACTTTAAAAAATCAAAAATTACAATTTTATTTATGGCTGGAAGATTTCAATGGTGACTTACTATATTATCAAATAAATTTAAATTACTATAAAAATATAGAAGATAAATCCTTAACTATTATTTTATATTTAAATGATTCAACCAAGGAATACATTAAGAAAAATAAAAGAAAGATAGATTCAACCTTTTCCAAAACATTAAATAAAATTTTTCAAATAACATCCAACCCTTTAACTGATCCTATAAAAGACATCCCTTTTTTTATATATTCATTCATGAAAGGGTTTAAAGCTGATGCAATTTTAGTTTATGATTTTCATGAAAAATTTATTGACCATGATGGAATAGCTCCTGAATTTCTTTTCCCAAAATTTTATTCAAATTTAAATATTATCAATAAAGAATTATTGGATACTGTGATTTTTAAAACATCTTCAGACTTTAAGCAGTTTATTAGTCTTTTTGAAAATAAAATGTCGTATTTGAAGAGTAAACTAATTTTTGAAGATGGCAATCAATACCTTATACCCATACTAGTCAAGAATCAAATAATTGGTTTGGTTATAATTCATTATAAATCAGAAAATATATATTTTAATATTCAAGAAACTCATATCTTTCAAATTTCTAGGTTAATCTCGAATTATTTTGAAAGAGTTAAATATAAAGAAGAAAATGCAATGTTTGAACAAGCATTCCAACAAAGTAAAGAAAGCATATTGATTACGGATGGTAACTTAAATTCCCCTGGCCCTCACATTGTATATGTCAATGGATCTTTTGAAAAAATGACTAACTACTCCAAAGAAGAATTAATAGGTAACTCTCCTAGAATTTTCCAAGGAATGAATACAGATTTTGAAATGTTAAAAAATTTGAAAAAATCTATTTCAGAAGGAAAACCATTTTATGGAGAAACTATTAATTATAAAAAAGATAAAACGGAATATAACGTAGAATGGAATATTTCACCAATTAGGGATTCCAATCAAAAAATAACTCATTACGTATCAACCCAGCGAGATGTCACAGAAAAATTAAAGATTGAAAGAGAAATTAATAAGCGACTCAAATATGAAATTGGACTAGCTGCGATTTCTCAAATTCTTTTATATCCCAATCCCAGCGATGATGTCTTAAATTTAGCTATCGAACAGCTAATGATCTTTTCAGAGGTTACAACAATTTTCATAGCATCCCAAGAAAAAGAAACTAGTGATCTATCCATTTATAAAATAGAATCAAGACGAGAGGAAGACAGAAATTTAAAAACCATTAAAATTCCTAATTCATGGTTACTAAATTTGAATAATGAAATTTCGGTTATATCAGATACATCTAGAGGCTCTGAAGAGGAAAAATTATTTTTACAAGATAGAAATTATAATTCTATCATATTTTTCGCTTTAAAAAGTAATTTAAAGTCCCAGGAACCTATCTTCATAGGAATAGCTATAGAAGAACGCAATCGCTATCTTTCTGATGATGATATTCTTCTAATGAGGACTGCTTCTAACTTAATTGCAGTTTTCTTGGAAAGAAAGAATTACTTAGAAGAAATTCAAAAGCATAGAGACAGATTACAAGTTCTTGTAGAGGAAAGAACTGCAGATTTAATGGACGCTAAATTAAAAGCTGAAGCTGCCAATAAAGCAAAATCAGATTTTTTAGCAAATATGACTCATGAACTTAGAACTCCGCTAAATTCTATACTTGGATTCTCTAGATTGATCCAACCAAATGAAAATTTCCCTGATCAACAAAAATATCTTGACTACATACATAATTCAGGTATACATCTGTTAAAACTTATTAATGAATTACTTGATTTATCAAAAATTGAAGCTGGTAAATCTGAATTAATCTTATCAAAGTTAGATTTTGTAACCACAGTAAAAATATGTATGGAGAGTATGGAACCACAAGCAAATAAGAAAAATATTACATTGATTCTAAATAGTAATGCAAATCACCTATATATTATAGGAGATGAAAAGAGGACTCGGCAAATAGTTTTAAATATATTATCTAATGCCATTAAGTTTTCTTATCCTAAAACAAAAATTAATCTAATCCTTGAACAAATTGTAATTAATAATACAGATTTTATCGTCTTAAAGATAATAGATCACGGAATCGGAATGAAAGAAGATGAAATTCCTATAATATTTGAAAAATTTACTCAATTAGAAAAAGGCAAAACAATGGAATCACAGGGTACAGGTCTTGGACTTTCAATCTGTAAGAAACTTATTGAATCCATGAATGGAAAAATTGAAGTAGAATCGAAAGTTGAGCATGGGACTACAATGTCAATTTTTCTTCCCATATACAAGGACTTATAATATTCAATATGCAAGAAATAGATAAGAATAGAAGGCCTAAAGAGCCTGTATTAATAGTTGAAGATAGAGAAGAAAATAGAGCCCTACTCCAAGGCATTCTCAACCAACTTAAAATTGAATCAAAAGTAGCTGAAAATGGACAGATTGGATTGGAAAAGGCTGATTCCGAAAAGTTTTCTGTATTTATAGTTGATTTAATGATGCCAGTTATGGATGGAAATGCATTTATAAAGGCTTTGAAGGTTAAGGATCCTGAGGCTATTATCCTAGTCCAAACAGCTTTAGACAATACAGAGACTGTAATTGATATTATGAAGCTGGGAGTTTATGATTATATTATTAAACCAATTGATCCTGAATTTTTTTCCAGAATCATATCTAAGGCCTTAGAATACAAGTATCTTAGAGATATTGAAAAGCATATTCAGAAGATGGAAAGCCATAAGTTAAGATCTCAATTAGAATGGTTGAATTATAAAGAATCCATTCGCAAAAGCGGAAGCGATTCTCATGAAAAAAATTCTATAGAGAATTTAAAAACATCCTTATCCCAAGGATCAGGTTTTGGAGCAATGACTTCAATTGTTGATATGATTCAGGCAACTGCTTCTAAGAATCCTGATGGAACCCAAAATATTGATAGCGAAATCCTAGATCTTTTGTTCGAAAATAGTGAAATCACAAAGAATATGCTTAAGAGTCTTGGTTATGTATCTGAACTTCTTGACTCAGATATTATCATGACTAAAACAGAAGGATCAACTTTAGTAGGTAAAATTCCTGAATTTACTAAGGAAATAAATTCTTATCTAAAAAGTAAAAATATAAAAATAAATTTTCCTAAACTGTCAACATCTTGCAATGTAAACGTCGATATTGATAAAATCGGAATGGCGATTGAAGAGTTGGTAATTAATGCATTTAAATATTGCAATGAGAATAGCAGTATAGATATATTTGCTCACATAAATAACGGATACTTGATAATATCTGTAAAAAATGAAGTTAAAAATGATTCTTATGGAGGAATTGATGAATCCAAGGAAAAGTATGTTATACAACCTTTTTATAGAATTCATCCTCCAGTGGAATCAGTGAATAAAATCGAAAGATTTGGATTGGGTCTTGGTTTAACAATAGTAGATCATATTTTAGGAAAGCATAATGGATTATTTTTTATTCATAATGCTAAAGATCATACTACAAAGACAATGACCTTATGTGTTTTGTCAGAAATTTTTCTTCCGGTACAATGAGGTAACAAATGGCTAAAAAGATATTGATTATAGATGATTCTGCAGTTTTTCGAAAAATTGTATCCGTTCATTTAAAAAATGCTGAATTCGAATTAATCGAAGCAGTAGATGGCAAAGATGCTATTGAAAAATTAAAAGATACGAAAGTTGATCTTATTGTATCGGACATGAATATGCCGAACATGAATGGACTAACTTTTATTAAAGTTATAAAAGAAGATCCAAATTTAAAATTCACTCCTATCGTTATGCTTACTACTGAATCCCAAGAAGAAAAGAAAAAGCAAGGACTGGAAGCTGGTGCGAGAGCATGGTTAACAAAACCATTTTCACCTGAAGAACTTTTGCAAACAATCCAAAAGTTGATAGGATAATAGATGGAAATAATTTTTGGAAAAATCGATAACAAAAACGTCTTAAGTCTCCAAGGCGAATTTACGATTTATTCTGCTTCTGAATTCAAGATAAAAATTGACGCCAATCAAGAAATATTAAAAAGTGACTTGACTATTGATCTATCGAAGGTTACACGAATTGATACTTCTGGGATTCAGGTTCTTATTTCATTAAAAAAACATTTTAATGAGAAAGGCTTTAATATTATTTTAATTAATCACAGTGATGCTGTTATATCAATAATAGAATTGTACGGTCTATTAGCATATTTTGGGGATCAAATTAGGTTAAAAAAAGATGACCAAGGCAAATATGCATTCAAATACGGAAGAAAAAAAGGATATTACTAATTGAAACTTGATGAGATTATTATAGCCTTTGTCCAAGAATCAGATGAACTTCTAACAAATATGGAAGATTTATTATTATCTTTGGAAAGTAAACCAGATGATACAGAAGCATTAAATGGGATTTTCCGAGCTGTTCATACAATTAAAGGCTCAGCGGGAATGTTTGGATTTGATTGGATAGTTAAATTTTCCCATGTTTTAGAGAATCTTTTAGATAGTATGAGAGAAGGAAAGGTTCAGGCAAACAAAGAAATAATTGAGAATTTATTAATTTCTAAAGATTATTTATTAACAATAGTCAAAATTTATACTGATTCAACTGAGTTAACAGAAAGTAAAATTGAAGAAGGAGAAGTTATTCTTAGTAAATTAAAACCATTTTTACTAAGTGCTGAATCCTCATCTTCAGAAGATATTAATAAATCATCGAATGAAGATTCGATTCATGATGAAGAAGATGAGAATGAAGTTTCTAGGATTCAAAGTCAAGATTACCATGTTTCCCTTCGTCCAAGCAAACAGGCATTTATAAATGCCTTAGATCCCTACTCTTTTATTAAATATCTCAATCAAGTCGGTATTATAGAATTTATCAAAACTATTACTACAAGTATTCCTGATTGGAAAGAATGGAACCCCGAAAATTGTTTTGTTGGATTTGAGATTAGAGTAAATTCTAATAAAGGTCTAGATGAAATTAAAAAAGTTTTTGAATTTTTAGAATACGATTCTCAAATATTGATACTTCCACCTAAATCAACCATTGAAGCAGTAGCAAATCACATTCAAAGTCTTTCCGAAGATGAAATTCTCATATCAAATATTTTTGCTGAAATGAAAACTCTTTCACAAAATGAATTGATTGAATTATTGGAATTTTTTCAGAGTAAGCTTTCTGGAATTAAAACTAAATCGTCAAAACAGTTTTTAAACAAAGAAATTGAAAATACAAAAAATGATACTAAGATAGATGCTCAAAAAGCTAATATAAGTTCATCACTAAGAGTTGATTCTAATAAGATTGATCATTTAATAAATAAAGTTGGTGAACTTGTTGTCTCTGAGGCTAACCTAAGTATGGTCTTGCAAAATCTCGAAGATTCTACAGTAACTGAATCTCTTCATTCAGTATCTAGACTCATCAATGAAATTAGAGAAATTTCTCTAAAGCTTCGAATGGTGCCTATAGGGGAAAGTTTCAATAAATACCATCGCATAGTACGCGATTTAGGTAGTGAACTTAATAAAAAAGTAAATCTTCATATTCATGGTGCAGAAACTGAACTAGATAAATCTGTTGTAGAAAAACTTTCAGATCCTATGGTTCATTTAATTCGAAATGCTGTTGATCATGGATTAGAAACAATCCTAGAAAGATCAGAACATTCCAAAGATGAAACAGGGAATTTATATCTCAATGCATTTCATGATACAGGTTCAATTGTAATTGAAATTTCAGATGATGGACGAGGAATAAATACTGAAAAGGTAATGAAAAAGGCCATAGAGAAAGGTATACTTTCTCCAGATAGTGAACCTACAGTTGATGATATCCATAGACTGCTTTTTCATCCAGGTTTTTCAACGGCTGAACATGTAACAAATATATCTGGACGTGGAGTTGGACTTGATGTGGTTCAAAAAAATATTGAATCACTGCGAGGATCAATTCAGCTGTTTAGTAAAGAAGGTGAAGGTACAAAATTTACGATTCGTCTTCCTCTTACGCTCGCTATCATTGATGGTTTTTTGGTTTCGGCCGGCAAAGATCTCTATGTTATTCCTCTAGATCTTGTAAGGGAATGCGTAGAGTTTAAGATGGAAAATGAAAAACAAGATACATCAGGGAATTACTTTAATCTTCGTGGAAAAGTATTACCTTATACTAGATTGGATTTCTTTTTTCACAATGAAGTT
>JAACWH010000118.1 GCA_009991425.1 Leptospira sp. | reverse complement strand
GAATCTGAATCCGAATCAAATTTACGATATCATTGGAAAGAATATTCCCGACAATGATTCCAAACTGAAACTACTCTGGCAAAGAGTTTACATCAATGAAAAAGTCGGATACATCTCCCAAGAAGAGGAACTCATTCGAAAGAATATCTCTTCCTTCTCTCCAGTGTCAAACAATAGATATGGTTTAGTCACAGCAACTTCCCTACTACTTCGAGATGCACCCAGCCAACAAGGCAAAGTGATTGGCAAATTAAAAACCCGAGAAATTGTCGAACTCTTATTAGATTCCAACTCAAAAGTAAAAATTGCCAATCTAGATGGAACCTGGGCAAAAGTGAAAACAGCATCCAACCAATTAGGATTTGTATTTACTGCCTACGTTATGCGAGGTGAATCTCCTGAAATTTTAAAAAATGCTGATTCGATAGAATTGTACCAGCCAGGTTGGGCAATTTTGAAAGCCGATCTGACAAAAGTTTATGCATACGAAGATGGAAAATTAAGTAAAGTAGATGTAGGTGGAAGCTTTCCATCTAAGGGAGAATACTCATACTATAACAATAAGCTTGTAACTAAGGAAGGAAAAGTATACTTCCATCTTATCAAAGAATCTAAAAATTGTGATTATTTTGAATGCAGTGAGAATTCAAATATTGTTTACAGTGGGTATGTTTCCTCGGATCATCTCAAAACTTATCCCACATTCACAGATATGTATTATGATAATTTTCGTATGGTTTTGAAAGATAGAGGAGTAGCTGCCAAAGAATTGCTCATTGCAATAGACTCTTATCTAACAACTTCTTATGACAGCTATTTAGATTATTCAACCATCTATGTTAATGAAAAATTATTTGGAAGAAAAGCACTGATCCAAGCAACATTCAACTACAATACTGTTTATCAAAACTCCAATAGCTACTACCATCAGGAAGAATACCAAGTTTTACTGCGAAAGGAAGGAAATAAATTCGTACCGTTACTACGTAATGAAAATAAAGGTTTCGATTTCAAAGATGTCAATGGTGATGGAATTGATGAAATTCTTCTTACTAATGAGTTACGAAGCTCAACATCTCAAGTTCTTTATACATTCAATGGATCTGAATTTGTAAATTTGTTAAGCTTTGAAGGTAACGACGGTGAATGTGGTTCGATAGTTTTGTATTATGATAGTATTGATATTAGTGATAACAACTGCACAACGGAACAGAAAAAAGAAATTAAACATTTTAGTTATAAATTGAAGAAAAACAAACTCGTGCCTATCGATTGAAAGCATATCTCAAGATTGGATCAAAAGAAAGTCTTCAAGGAATTGAAGGCTATCGAAATTTCATTAAAATACTCTTTTTAAAAAAGAAGTATAAGCTTTAAACATATCTAATCAGACTTACAACCTACCCATCTTTTCCAAAAAGTCTTTATTAGGAACTTCGCCATTTCCATTTAAGCTGAGTTCCGGTTGAATAGAATTTACAAAATACATTTCTATATTGCCTTTATTTTTAGCTTTCACAAGTCCCCTG
>JAACWH010000117.1 GCA_009991425.1 Leptospira sp. | reverse complement strand
ATTGGAACCCACTGAGTATATTCGAAATCTTATGGATCAGGTAACTTTGGACAAAATGCCTAGATTATTTGAGATGGGTTAATTGAGCGGATACGAAAGCTTCAGTATACTATGAAACAAATCTGCTTCGGGTGAAAAGATACATCTTAAGAATCTTAAAAAATAGTATAGTCCTGTTCCTGATTCTATTTCATTGAAGTAAATATCAAGGGATGTTGAATTTTTATTATTTTTAATCATAGGCACTTCCTTACCTCCCTTTTTAAAAAAAGGGGGGTAGTAATATTATAAGATTGGTGATTTTGTAAACAAAAAAAAATACGATTCTAAGTTTTTTTTAAGCAAAAACGAAAGAGAATAACTGAATCTTTATAGATAGTAAACTAGAGTTAGATAAAAAAGTTAGAGGCTAAGGTATTTTTTACTAGCCAAAATACTTAACGTATGTATTGTACAATTCACATGAGAGTAGATAAAAACACAAAAAAACCAGCCTTCAGTCAATTATACACTAAAGCTAATATCAAGCACCAAACCAACAAGGCTTTTATCCCCTCCTCCCACAAACCTTCCTCTCTTCACAGCTCTTCTTCTAAATCTGCTCGTCCTGAACAAAAACCCCCCTCACATATCGTCTCCACGTCACCCCCCGTTAAAGACATCACTTCATGTAAGAAAAAGTCACGTATCCTTAAGAGCAAGTCACCTAAGGGTAATACTTCACCTCAGGTAAAGAGTAACACAGCAGGTCTTAAATCAACCTCAGCTACTTCTCTAGGTAAGTCTCAGAAGAAAGAATCTACACATAAGGTTAAGAAACGACCTGCCGTAAAGACTTCCGAATTCCTTACTTCAGACGGCGTGCAACTACCACCTGAGCTTAAGATATCACCTGCTGTTAAGAAAAAAACAGTGGGTTCATCCACCACTAGTGACACCCAGAAAACAAAGACAGCTAAGGTAAAAGCAAAAACCCAGAGTAGTTCTTCTGCTTCACGTGAATATAAAAGCCACAGTGATGAAAACACCTCAGGTGATAATAACAGCAGGTTTAGCTTTCAAAGTAAAGGTAATGAGAGACCATATAAAGATCTTCCTACCCACCCTCTAGAGAACGAACAAGTAGAGAAACACTATGCACTATTGACTCTCTCAATTATTAAGAGCCTGTTCAACAAGGAGTGTAACTGTAAGAAACCTAATCTAGTATTCTTTCGAGTGAAGAGCAGACCTACAGTAGCTCGTTGTAGTAGTTGCCATAAACAGGTCTCAATAACTGCGAACACACCACTACACAAGTTTCAACTGCCTCTAGGTTACTTCAGCTATATCCTTCATGATGCTATCTTACAGTATCCTAAGGTAGTCACCTCCACTGAGATATCACGGAAGCTTAATTTACCCTATAAAACTGCGTATTTCCTTAAGAGACGGCTACAAGTAATCACCTCTATGCTAAACACTAAGTTAAGACAGAACCTGAAGTCAGAGCTTACAAAGTTTGCAGAATTACACCCTCTTACACTTCCAAAAGGAGAAGATCTTAAGCCTTTACTTGAAGATTATCCTGTGGCTTCTGCTGATGC
>JAACWH010000065.1 GCA_009991425.1 Leptospira sp. | reverse complement strand
TTAGGATAGACAGATTAATTGCTTTATGTAAAGTATAACAACAAATTATTTCTTTCTATTAAAATTTATGATTACACTGCTCCAAAGAATCACAATTATCTCTGTTATCTGTATTTTCAGTGGCTGTATTCCTTTTAAAGAATCGGATCTAGATCCCAATAGTAGTTTGTCAAAATTACTTTTACTTTGCCTTATCAATAAATCTAATTTAATTGACGAACCAATTTTAACTAGAAGCCTAAGTTGATATGCCAATGGAACTAAGGCATTCTTTAGTTGGAACAAGGTTCCAAATGCAAATTCCTATAAAGTTTATTACTCAAAATCTAACAATGTAACAGTAGGGAATGCATCCAGTCCAGAAACTACTAATCCCTGGATACTTATTGAGGGCTTAGAACCGTCAACTATGTATTATTTTAGAATGGTTGCCCAAATGAGTAACGGTCGAAGGCATACTCAAAAGACTGCTTATCCAGCATTTACAAACCCAACACCTTTAGGTACAGCTTCTACAGTTACAGCAGTTAATATATCTCTTGGAAATGGAGCAGATTCTGGTATAAACACAGACATAAGAGTAAATCCTTATCGCAATATGTTCTATGTTGCAGCTCAGTTTACAAATACTCCTGGAGCAAGGGCGCCTTCCAACTATTCGGCTAATTCAGATGGATCAAATCCTGTTTATCGTAATCTATCCAATGGCAATTCTACATCTGGAAATGATTTCCTAGTCCCTAATATTGTTTTAGACTTTGAGAATAATAAATTTATACAGTCAGCGAATAGTTTTACACTTGGTGAAAAGCCTGTTCAATTTCATTGCAATTTCGAAGAAACGACATGTTCCTACCAAGATGTATCTGTTGGTCAGGCAAATTTAAGTGGGGCAACACCCTTCGGTGTGTTGGATCCATATACAGGCAATAGCATAACAATTACAAGGAATAGAACAGCCTCAGTAAATACTCTAAGCATGTTCAATTGCGATAATGATGGAGCTAACTGTAAGTTTACTAATTTATCTTCCTTCGGACAGGGTGCAGAAACTGGCTACGATGCACATGCTACCATAGATCCTTATGATGCTAAATTATTAATCGCAGTAAGGAACAATAGTCCAAGTGCAACAGCTCTGAACACTGCTTATCTATTTCGATGTGAAATAGATGGTTCTGCTTGTACATTTACTGATATTTCTGCTGGACAGGTAGCGAATACTGCAACTGCTCCTTTCATAACAATAGACCATATTAATTCTAAGATTCTAACTTTCACACAAAATGCTAGTGCTTTTGGAACTTTGAGTTTATATCGATGTGATTTATCCGGTTTGAATTGTGTACATTATGATATCAGTAGCCTTGCTGGTTTGGGTGGAAATTCAGGAAATAGCCCTTCTGCAATTCTTGATCCAATAAATAATAAAATGTTAATTCATACACAAAACGCTAATACAAGTGGACTTAGCTTATTTAGATGTGATTTAGATGTTACAAATTGTACTCATACTAACTTATCAAGCCTTTATACTACAACAATTGATATAGCTGGTATTACTCCTTCCTCTGCTCTTGATCCAGTATCTGGTAAAACAATTATTGCCTCACATAATAATATAACACCAGTAAATGGTCTCCCTTTTGCATTTATTCATTGAGTTTCATTTTTCATATAAATTAAAACTATATGAATTCAGTATTGAATAGATGATTCTAAATTCCATTTTTTCTTAGTTCAAGCAATTAAACTGTTGATTCTCTAACTCGGTAGCTCTTCTTTTCCATTTGCAAATTTGGCGAATCTACCTTTACCTTCATGGACTGGTTCATAAGTCTGCCATGGCCATCCACCAAACTGTGTTCTTTGGTAGTCATTGAATGCTTGTTGGATTTCAGCTTGGGTATTCATAACAAAGGGTCCATACTGAGCTATGGGTTCTGAAATGGGTTTGCCTTGTAGAAATAAAATTTTTCCTTCTTCCTCTCCATTCACAAGATGAATGTCTTTGTCAGATTCTAGTATTGCTCGGTTGTACTCTGGGATTTCAAGACCATTTGCAGAGAGTCCTTTTCCTCGGAAATAATAAAGATTTCGATTCAGACCAGCACTCATAGCAGGTATCGTAAATTCTGCATTAGGGTCTAGTTGTAGAATCCAAATATTCACTTCATTTGCAGGATCTGCTGCCCAGGAATTGGGTGTTGGTTGTATTGAATTCGTTCCGTTGTAGGAGCCTGCGATTATTTTCACTTTGGTATTATTATTGTTGGAATCCTTTACATCGAGGACAGGAATTTGTTCTGACCAAAGCATTTTGAAATGAGGTTCCACAAATTTACTGCGTGCAGGGAGATTCATCCAGATTTGAAATAACTCTAAAGTATTTTCCTTGTCTTTAGAAAGAAGTGGAAACATTTCCGAATGTTGAATGCCCGCACCTGCCGTCATCCATTGCACATCACCGCCACCATATCTGCCCGCGGCACCTTGGGAATCGGCATGATCAACTAATCCTCGTTCCACGACAGTTACAGTCTCGAAGCCACGGTGTGGGTGACCTGGAAATCCTGGAACCTTTTGCCCATGATACATTCTCCAACCATCTTTGGGAGTGAAATCTTGTCCTATATCTCGTCCTGAAAGTGAAGCTTCTGGACCTGAATTAGAATTTCCTTTGGGATAGAAATCTTCATGGTGAACACAGAAAAGGAAGGGATCTGCAGTGGGCCATTGGAAGCCGAGTTTTTCAGTCGAGAGTATGCCATTAGCTATCATAGATGATTTGTCCTTATTGAATAAATTACTTTGGTCAGAATTAGATTTAGGAAAGAAAATATTTCGTAAAAAAACACCACCCAATACAATTCCACCTAGAGCGAGAGCTGTCTTCTTGAGGAAGCTTTTGCGAGAGCTGATGTCTTTCATAATTCTTGTAATATAGACATGTTGGAAGTGACTTTTGGTGAAAATTAATTTGATATTAAACTAATATTTTGTATAAAAAATTTAAAAAAAAGTATTAAGATATTATTTTACTTTCTTCAACTTTTGATTTTCAAAGGAATCTTTTTTGGAAAACGTTTATACTAAGTAATTTATTATTAAAACTACTAAAAAGTCCTTTCCAAATTAATTCATTATATCATAATATATTTATTACAGTATAACATGATATAATGATTATTTTACTTCGAGTAATAAAAATGTTGAAAATTAAAGCAAAATGTTCCCAATTCATTCTATTTCTAAGTTTGTTTCAAATGAATTGTATAATGTTTACTGTTTCAGACCTTGATCCAGATGGTTTGTTATCACAACTTCTTCTGCTCTCTAGATTGCAGAATTCCAGTCTTGCCACCGAACCAATCCTAACGAGAAGTCTATACGGATACGCGAATGGTACGAAAGCTTTTTTTCAATGGCATAAGGTTCCAGATGCGACTTCCTACAAATTGTATTACTCAACTTCAGAAACTGTAAGTCTTTCAGATTCCTCCAGCCCAGAGACAACAGAACCTTGGATACTATTAGATGGTTTGGATACATCTACTTTGTATTATTTTCAGTTGTATGCGACTTTGAGTGATGGCAATCAAGTCACTCATAAACACTCTTATCCCGCTTTCACAAATCCAGTTCCATTTGGAACTTCTTCTTCTGCATCTGCATTAAATATTTCAGCCAGTCAAGGAATTGATTCAGGTTTATATGGAGTGTTGAATATAAATCCATACCTAAATAAAATTCATGTAAGTACACAGAATGGCAATACACCGGGAGGAAAAATTCCTTCTCTTTTTAATTGCAATTCGGATGGTACAAATTGTTCTTTTCAAAATGTTTCTACGGGCATAGCTAGTGTTGGCGATCAAGTTACTCCACATTCAATTATCGATTTTCAATCTGAGAAAATATTCATATCTTCAACGAATCAAGGATCATCTTCTGAACCTGCCCTTTTCCTCTGTCCAATAGATGGAGGAAATTGTACCTACCAAGATATTTCTGTTGGGCAAGGATCTAATTCAGGATTTGAACCATTTCTAATAATAAATCCTTTAAACGGAGAATTATTAACATTAACTAGAAATGCATCTGTGGGATTGAATCTTTTTCGATGCGACAATTTAGGAACTGTTTGCCAAAGTATTGATCTCTCCGGTTCAAATCAATATATGCCAGCTACCAATGAAAGAGCAGGTGCTGTCATCAATCCAGACAATAATAAATTGTATACGGTGATACCTAGCTTTCCTACAAATGGTGCTCCTAGACTTTATATTTCTAATCTTGACGGTACGAATGTATCATCAATTGATATAAGTTCAGGATCAGGATCTGGCTCTGGTACAGCACCTACTGTATTAATCGATTATATAAATTCCAAATTGATCGTGATTACAAACGGCTTTAATGCTAGAGTTGGATTTTTTCGTTGCGATTTAGATGGATCAAATTCCACTTATACTCCACTTGGGACTAATGGCCAAGGAACCTATCCTAGTGCAACCTTAGACTTAATAAACCAGAAAGTTCTCATTTATGCTGGAGATAATACGGCTCCAAGTAACTTACTTTTGTTTCGTTGTGCGTTAGATGGTACAGGTTGTAATACCCCAAGTCTAAATTTATCTAGCATAGTTTCATTAACGGGAATTGGAGTTCGAACAACTACTCGGATTGATCCAAAGTCGGGAAGAGTATTAGTCTCAAGCCAGCGATCTACTGGAACACCAACAGGACTTCCTTATTTAATTATTCATTAAAGTTGAAAATTCTTTTGGATTCAAAAACTTATTTCAGATAATCTACTTAGGTTCACTTTATAGCTTCATTCACTACTCTCAAGTATGAGTATAGTTTTTTTGGAATAGCATTTCGGAAAATTCTGTCTTTTATGTTTTGCTCGCTTATGGATACCTAAATAGCTCTTAAAGTTCCAAAGACTCTTTTCTAGATGGTTAGGTATAAACCGTAATTTCCAGAATTCTTACTGTGATGAAGGTTGTGGTGGGTGCTTGTTACAATAAATTCTAAAGGTGTTGGTTGTACAATAGAACGAGGTATAAATTCCAATTTAGAATGTATATAAAAATTCCATAGAGAATTAATCATCGTAAAAACTATAAATGTAATAAAGTAAAATCCTACATTAAGTAATCCTTCAATCATAAGAAGAAAAGCAATATACGATGAATTAATTACACTTTCAAGCGGATGGAAGTTTTATGCTGTTATTACAGTTGGGTTTACACTCCTATGATGAACGGAATGTACGATACGGAAATTATAAGGTGAATGCATAAAGCGATTAGTCCAATAAAAAAAATATGATAAACAAGGATTACTAGTATTAATTCAATAATGAATTGAAGTGGATTGAGTTTAGAAAAATTATATTCAAATATTCCAAAACGTTGAAGAAAAAATACGGGAACAACGATCATCGAATGAAAAATAAAAAATTTATTTTAAAATAAATAATCTCACTCTTAGTTTGAAGACGGGAAGATTTCTTCTGTTGGATCTAAATTTTATTTAATAAAGTTAAAGTAATAACATTAATGAATATGTAAGGGATTACTGTAATTATCAAAGTTCGAATCTTTGACAATAGAACCACCCTTCTTTGATATTCCAATAGGTCAAAATACCAATGCGGATGAAAGATCGTATTTTCAAAATCCATAAACTTCTCTCCATTTAATTTAATATATCATATAACAAAAAAATAATCGACTAAAGTTATAACTTGAGACCTTTGATAGAATAATTTATTAATAAATTCTTAATGTTAATATAGATAATTCAAGAGTTGGAATTATGTGAATAAGAGTTAGAAAATATATTACAATTTCAACGAATCATTCTATAGTTTAAGTCGACTAGCCTTCCAATCGATGGTAAAATTTATCCTGGTTTTAAATTAATTAGGAGTAAAATATGAAAAAAATACTTATAATACTTACCTTAGCTATTGTCTTACAAAGTATAGGCTGCGCTAAGAAAAAAGAAAAAACAGATCCTGCCTTGCAACTATTGCTACTGCAAAATATCTTAAATCGAAAAGATATTGTGTTCAATAAAATGCGTTTTCTGAACAATAAATTCTATGGTGTTGGATCAGGTGGGCAAGTTTATTCATCTACAGATGGAGAAACTTGGAACAAGAAGAGTCTAGGGACAAATCAACAACTTTTTGATATTGGGTTTATTAATAATAAATTCACAATAATTGGAAATACTGTTCATTTCAATTCAGATGATGGTGAGAATTGGACTGATATTTCTTCGACTTTTTCTCAAACCAATGAACTGATAGGTATAGGTAACTTTGCATCAACGCTAGTTGTATTTGGAAAGGGTTTTACATCTCTCTCTACGAATGGTTCCACTTTTTCATTGGGAGGCAGTGTTGGAAATAACGTGTTTTATTCAGATTCTGCTTCGAACTCCACTCGAATAGTTTTAGTTGGTAATAATTCAACTACATTCACAGGTACTGTAATCATAGGTACATTCGTTGCAGCGAATTTAAGTTTTTCTTCTGGTGGTGTGACAGGTTTAGCGTCTTCAAGTAATTTGTCTGCGATAGCTTATAATGGAATACGTTTTGTTACAGTAAGTTTGGCTGGTAAGGTATATTATTCCAATGATGGAAGTGTATGGCTTTTAGGTAATTCAGGACTTCCAACTACAATAGGACTAAATGGAATTACTTATGGTCAAAACAAGTTCATAGCTGTAGGCAAATTTGGAACTATACTTTCTAGTAATGATGGAATTACTTGGTCAGCAATAAGTTCAGGAACAAGTGTTGATCTGAAATCAATAGCTTTTGGAAATGGAAAATTTGTTGCTGTTGGGAAAGATACAATCCTTGTTTCGGCTGATGGAGGAACAACTTGGAGTGGAAAATAAACTAGGTTCAAAACTTAATTCAATTGCAATTGAATTTCTATAAATTTAGGAACATGAACCAAAATAAGTTTAAATATTTTAATTCTTTGTAATTTTAACAAAAAATAGTAGGCTTATTTTGGGTTTTTAAGTGTCAAATTTTTATCATACTTTGAAATATGATAGATTTCAATCTAATTCATGAGGATTATTTCAATGAGCCAATCAAACAATATCAAAATCATTTTCTTTGGTTTAGTTATGGGTCCTATATTATTTATAATTCTTCAATTAACTATGCTTAGCAAAAGAGAAATATTTCCCAATGAATCTTATGGGTTATTTGGATTGGTTCTAGCTATATGTGGAATTTCATTAGGAATTTTTATTCCATATTTTTTAAACAAAAATAATTCAAGTTCAACTTCTAACGATACGGGTTCACAATACCAAACAATCAAGATTATTCAATGGGCAATTCTAGAGGGAAGCTCTATGGCAAATTTAGTATTCCATTATTTGACAGGAGATATGAAAAATCTATATCTAGCTGTGATTCTTATTGTAGTTCTTATCTCCAGATACCCTAGCGAATCTGAGAAAGATAAATTATTTCCGAATACATGAAAAACAAAATGGAGTGATTAAGATATATTACGCAAACAATTCAATTAGTTCTGTTTATTAAAGTTTTTTTAATTTTTCTACTCTGCAAATAGAATTCGAAATTTAAAAATAATTCTATAAAATAACTTTCAAAAACTGTATAGTAGGATATTGGTTCCTCCAGGTGAATACCAATTTGCAACGAAGGCTATCAACGACTTTGAGTTGTCAATTACCCAAAAATCTCCTATAGAGTTTGTTTCAATACATCCAGAACATGAGAGAAAGTTTAAGATTGAACCAGGCCAAGCTGTTTATCTTGGAAATTTTTTTGGAACCCAAGCAAGATACGGTAATTATATGGTTATGAAATTAGAAACATACAAATCCGATTTTGAAATCGACTCAATAAGATTCATACTAAACAATCCTAATTTCAATGGATTCAAACTCGTTCAAGCGTATAAATTAGAAGGAAAAAATAAATGATTCGAAAAAATTTTCTTACTAGCAGCTCTTAGTTTACTAAATAATTGTATTACCAGGGGAGGTTCCAATGTTCAAATGAGTGAACTTGCGAAATCAAAACCAACTCTGGATAAAATAGATTTTTGTGTAACCAAAATGGGAATCGCAAAAATGACTCCTGAATTGATTCTTGCGATCAAAGAAGGTGG
>JAACWH010000116.1 GCA_009991425.1 Leptospira sp. | reverse complement strand
ATCCTAACTCGTTTATCTCTTCTAGAATTATTCATGGGAGACTACTTACTCGAAGAAAAATTCCAGGAGTGGGCAATCGGCAAGCAGAAGCAAGACGAATTCAAGGTGGTGACCAATGGCTAATACAACCAAACAAGAACGAGTGGAACAGCAATTTGTTTCAACTCTTGTAGCTGAGCAGAAATACAAATCCAGTGGATTGCGCAAATCATTTGAGCAGTGTTGGAACCAAGTTCCATCTGGATTAATCTCTAAGCTCAATAGCAAAGAACTTCTAGACTATATAATTCGACACATTGTTCCAAAGACAAACATTCCCCTGATCAATGAGCCCAAAGGGAAATACGAATCAATTGTTTCTGACAACCGCAAGGGATTTGAGAGGTTCGCATGAATATTTCTAGCATCAATTATTACTCCTTGGAAGACGAATCAACAGATCAGCTGTTGGAGTCGTCACCGTCCCTTACCACTGTAGCTGATGAATTGGCTACAGTGGAGTTTTTTATCTGTTCGGGATGCCAAGGAAAATTTACGCAACTCTTCCAATTCGACCTTTGTCGTAAATGCCTCCAGAAGAGATTCAACAAACTGATTCCTGTAATCAACAAGGTGCGAAGCAGATGACACTTCTTAAAATCCTTCGCATATTTTTGGATCATTCTGATCTACCACTCAGACCGAGCCATATTGCTAAAATCGCAAAACGCCCAGAGGCAACTGTTTACCGAGCTTTAAGAATCCTAGAATCGGCAAAGCTAATCATTGGATCAGATGGAATCTACTATCTTGATCCTAAGACATCCAAGGAACACACAGCTTCCCTAGACCGTCACCTCGCGATGTTGGACATTCTTCGCATCCTATTCAATGGCAGAAGCTATACAATCAAGGAATTGGTGAGCTATACAGGCAAGCAGCTCCTCGGCAACGCAATCAAAACCCTAGAATCGATAGGCTTCATCCAAGAAGAAACACCCACTCTTCCCATGGGAAAGAGCCTATCCAGAGTTACACTTGCCCCAAAAGTTCAGCTTGCACTCGCCAACTCCCAATTCCAAAGGGAAAAATTCAGGAGGATCTATGGAAACTAGAACAATCGATGCATACGGATGCATTAACATTAACAATCAACGAATCTACCTTGGTGGAGAATATACATATCAAAAAGTAGAGTGCCTTGAAAATGACAGCTACCGCCTAATTCAGCCTGGAAAGATCATTCAACCGAAGCAACAACCAATCCGGACAATTCATGATGAGGTATCCGATGAAGCTTGTAAATAAAATGAGTCAATTCACTCGTTCCTATTTTGGAAAATCCACGAACCTTCCCATCGGAGAAGTAAACGAGAAACAGACTTCCATGCTCAAAGTTTCCATTAAACATTTCGTGCCAAATAAAACCACTGTTCGATTCCCTAAGATACAAGCCATTGGTTTCGATAAAGAGATGACATTTGAATTCATCCCACCACTCGAGAACCATAAGATCAATGTTCCCATCCCAATTATTAACAAGAAGTCCTGGATGGCTGCCTTGAGAATAGGGTCTTTCAGACAAATAGCTCTCGAATACATTCATCAGTTTATTGATTTTTTCCAATTTTTCCACAATAGCACCTGTTCGGGAACAATGTTAGGATGTACTACATGAATACAATCCATAAATCTATGGAAACTAACCAAGTTTTGGACAATGCTGTAATTAGGAAATCTTCTAATTACAGCAGATTTCCCAGGGGAAGAAAAATTCCCAAAGAATTTATAGCAAAGGCTAAAATCAAGGAAGGGAAAAATACCATTTCGGCAGTAGCTAAGGCATATGGAGTTCACCAGCAAGATTTATCATCTGTAATTCGGGGCAAACGAAATACAGCCCACCTAATCCAGATCTTAGAAACTGAGTATGGAATGTCCATCTCTGAAATTCGAGATATTTGGAAGAGAAATAAGGATCGCCTAGCAAATGAAGGCGAAAAAGCACAAATCGACACTTTTGGTAAAGTTATTACACCATTAAAAGGAGAATAAGATGGGAAAACCAGTAGAATCAGCATTGGATGAATTAAGAGAGGATATGGGAGACATTCCTGAGTCAGTAGAAGTAGAGGCGCTTGGTCCCGATGATAGCTTACCGAGGACACAAGCCGAAACCTTAGAGATTTCTGGAATTCCTGCAAGCATTGAAGGATTTACGCCAGAACAAAGAAAGCAATTAGCAGAGTCTTACACGGCTCAAATTCGCATGGGAATCTTTCAGACAGCAATAGCCTTGCTTGCTATGAAACAAACAAGACTATACACAGAACTAGGCTATCAAGATTTTCAAGAGTATGCTTTAGAAGAATGTGGTATCTCAGCAAATCGAACAAAAGAATTAGTTTCTGCTCTGGAAGACTATGGATCAGGTAGCAGAATCAAAGAACTCATGGAAGCTTCTCCAAAGAAGTTCTTACAAGCAGTAAGGGAGACAAGGAACAAACAACTAGAAGGTGAAACCCTTAAACTTTCTGATGGAACAGAAGTATCTGCGGAAGATTTTATTGCAGAACGTATGGAGCAACTAGAATCTTCTTCAAAGAAAAGAATCAAAGATCTAGAACGTGAGCTTAAGAATACTAAAGCTATTGCAGAATATGCAGAAACCGAGAAGGAAAAACTCAAGAAAACCATCGATGATAAGAATAAGAAGATCGACGCATTAGCCAAATCCAAACAACT